>NZ_NKIL01000007.1:204948-461351 GCF_002256165.1 Ralstonia sp. PBBBR1
GAGCACGACGTAATACAGCGTGAGGTCGGACGACAGATCCAGCACGCCGAACAGCTTGCCGCGCGGCACGCCCTGCAGGCCGTCTTCGCCGCCGGTGAATGGCACCTGAAGGCAGAAGAAATACAGCATCTGTGCCAGCGCCAGTGTGATCATCGCGAAGTAGATCCCCTGACGACGGATGGCGAGCAGGCCGACGATCAAACCGATGAACGCGCCCGCTGCAGTGCCCGCCAGCAGGCCAAGCTCCGGCGTGACATGCAGGTCGCGCATCATGTAGCCGGCCACGTAGCCCGCGCCGCCAAAGAACGCCGCATGCCCGAACGACAGCAGGCCCGTGTAGCCGAGCAGCAGGTTGAAGGCGGAGGCAAACAGCGCAAAGCACAGCAGCTTGGCGACGAACACCGGATACGCGCCCACCAGCGGCGCGGCAATCAGCGCCACCAGAAGCAGCCCGTACAGCACGTATTTGAGGGAAGAAGAGTTGGTCATGTTGGCCGCGCCGCTCATTTCTCTTTACCGAACAGGCCCGCCGGACGCACCAGCAGCACCAGCACCATGATCACGAACACCACGGTCGCCGACGCCTGTGGATAAAACACCTTGGTCAGCCCCTCGATCACGCCCAGGCCCAGCCCGGTGACGATCGAACCGAGAATCGACCCCATGCCGCCAATCACCACCACCGCAAACACGGTGATGATCATGCTCTGCCCCATCAGCGGCGAGATCTGGATGACCGGCGCCGCCAGCACACCAGCAAACGCCGCCAGCGCCACGCCAAAGCCGTAGGTAAGCGTGACCATCAGCGGCACGTTCACGCCAAAGGCTTCGACCAGCTTGGGGTTCTCCGTGCCGGCGCGCAGGTAAGCGCCCAGCTTCGTCTTCTCGATCATGAACCACGTGGCAAAGCACACCGCCAGCGACGCCACCACCACCCACGCGCGATAGTTGGGCAGCATCATGAAGCCGAGGTCGGTGGCACCCTGCAGCAGTTGGGGCGTGTCATATGGCAGGCCAGACACACCGTAGATGGCGCGGAACACGCCTTCGATGACGAGCGTCACGCCCAACGTGAGCAGCAGGCCATAGAGGTGATCGAGCTTGTAGATGAACCGCAGCAGCGTGCGTTCGATCACAACGCCCAGCAAGCCGATCGCCAGCGGCGAGAGCGCGAGCATCGCCCAATAAGGCACGCCCAGGTACGAGAAGCCCATCCACGTGAGCACCGCGCCCAGCATGAACAGCGCGCCGTGCGCAAAATTGATGACGTTGAGCAGCCCGAAGATGACCGCAAGGCCCAGGCTCAACATCGCATAGAAGGAACCGTTGACCAGACCCAGCAGCAGCTGGCTGAGCATGGCCGGTAGCGGAACGCCGAAGATTTCCATCGCGGTCAGGGGAAGAACACCAACACAACGTTGATGGCGCCGCCCCCCACACGGACGGCGGCGCCGGATTGCCTACGCTTTTACTTCTTCATCAGCGAGCACTTGGACTCGGCGGGCGTGGTGAAAGCCTGCTCGCCCGGGATCGTCGCGACAACCTTCAGGTAATCCCACGGCTTCTTCGATTCGGCCGGCGTCTTCACCTGCAGCAGGTACATGTCGTGGATGGCACGGCCGTCCTGGCGGATATAGCCCTTCGTGTAGAAGTCGTCGATCTTGGTCTTCTTGAGCTGGGCGATGACCTTGTCCGGATCATCCGTGCCAGCAGCGGCCACGGCCTTGATGTAGTTCGACACCGCCGAGTAATCCGCTGCCTGCAGGCTGCTCGGCATCTTCTTCATCTTCATGAAGTAGCGGTTGGCGAACTTGCGCGACGCGTCGTTCATGTCCCAGTACCAGCTGTCGGTCATCAGCAGGCCTTCGGCCGTCTGCAGACCCAGGCTGTGCACGTCGTTGATGAACATCAGCAGGCCTGCGATCTTCATCGTCTTGGTGATGCCGAATTCCTTGGCTGCCTTGATCGAGTTGATCGTGTCGCCGCCAGCGTTGGCCAGGCCCAGGATCTGTGCCTTGGACGACTGCGCCTGCAGCAGGTACGACGAGAAGTCCGATGCCGACAGCGGGTGCTTGACCGAACCCACCACCGTGCCGCCGTTGGCCTTCACCACAGCCGTGGTGTCGTTCTCCAGCGAGTGACCGAACGCGTAATCGGCGGTCAGGAAGAACCACGACTTGCCGCCCTGCTTGACCACCGCGCTGCCCGTGCCCTTGGCCAGTGCCACGGTGTCGTACGCATAGTGGATCGTGTACGGCGTGCACTCTTCGTTGGTCAGGCGCGCCGTGCCCGCACCGATGTCGATAAACACGCGCTTCTTCTCGGAAGCCACCTTGTTCATGGCCAGGCCCGTGGCAGAGTTCGTGCCGCCCAGCAGCATGTCCAGGCCTTGCTGGTCCATCCATTCACGCGCCTTCGATGCTGCAATGTCGGCCTTGTTCTGGTGGTCCGCCGTCACGAGTTCGATCGGCTTGCCGAGCACCTTGCCGCCCGCATCCTCGATCGCCATCTTCACCGCCTCGACACCGCCCTGCCCGTCGATGTCGGCATACAGCCCCGAAAGATCGGTGATGTAGCCGATCTTCACCTTGTCGCCGCTCACCTGCGCATGCGCGCCGAATGCGGCCGCCCCCAGCCCTACCGCCATCAATGCACCAGCCAGCTTCTTGAGTGTCATGGTCTTGTCTCCTGTGTCGTGCGCGCCGCGGATCACGCTGGCGCATGGGTCTTGCAAGTCGATCGGGAAAACCTCTTAAACGCCGAGCAGCTCGTGCAGCACCGGCATCTTGTCCTGCAACTGCGCCGCCTCGAAACGCTCGACGATGCGGCCGTGTTCCATCACATAAAACCGGTCTGCCAGCGGCGCGGCAAAGCGGAAGTTCTGCTCCACCATCACCACCGTGTAGCCGCGCTTCTTGAGCATCAGGATCATGCGGGCCAGCGCCTGCACGATCACCGGCGCCAATCCTTCGGAAATCTCGTCGAGCAGCAACAGGTTCGCGCCGGTGCGCAGGATGCGCCCGACCGCCAGCATCTGCTGCTCGCCGCCCGACAGGCGCGTGCCCTGGCTTTGGCGGCGCTCGGCCAGGTTGGGGAACATCTCGTAGATCTCGTCGATGCTCATACCGGCATTGCCGGTCTTGGCCACCTGGCCCTTCAGCACCGGCGGCAGCATCAGGTTCTCTTCGCACGACAGGCTCGAGAAAATGCCGCGCTCCTCGGGGCAGTACCCGATGCCGCAGTGGGCGATCTTGTGCGTGGGCAGGTCGATCGTTTCCACACCCTGGCCGCCAGCGTCATGCACGACGATGGAGCCTTTGCGCGTGCCCACCAGGCCCATGATGGCGCGCAGCGTGGTGGTACGGCCCGCACCGTTGCGGCCGAGCAGCGTGACCACCTCGCCGCGGTTCACGGTCAGGTCGACACCATGCAGGATGTGCGATTCGCCGTACCAGGCGTGCAGGTCCTTGATCTGGAGCGCGGGCGTGCTCATGCAGTGTTCTCGTGTGTTCGGGTCTAGCGTTCACTTACGTTTGATACGCGGCGTGCAGCCGCGTCGCGTGATCGATCAACGTCGATCAGTGGCCTCAACAGCGTCAACGGCCTCAATGGCCTTCCAGCGCCGCATCGGCGGTGCCCATATAGGCTTCCATCACCTGCGGGTTCTTCGAGACGTCTTCGTACGGGCCTTCGGCCAGGATCTGGCCGCGCTGCAGCACCGTGATCTTGTCGGCGATGGACGAGACCACGTTCATGTTGTGTTCGACCATCAGGATCGTGCGGCCCTGTGCGACGCGCTTGATCAGCTCCGTCACGCGGTCCACGTCTTCGTGGCCCATGCCCTGCGTGGGCTCGTCGAGCAGCATCAGCTCGGGCTCCATCGCCAGCGTGGTGGCAATCTCCAGCGCGCGCTTGCGGCCGTAGGGCAGCTCCACCGTCACAGTGTGCGCGAACTCGGTCAGGCCCACCTGTTCGAGCAACTCCATCGCCCGCGAATTCAGCGTGTTGAGCGACTGCTCGCTGCGCCAGAACGCGTACGCCGTGCCGAGCTGCCGCTGCAGTCCAACGCGAACGTTTTCCATCACCGTCAGATGCGGAAACACGGCGGAGATCTGGAACGAGCGGATGACGCCGCGGCGCGCGATCTGTGCCGGCTTTTCCGACGTGATATCGACGCCGTTGAACAGGATCGTGCCGCGCGTGGGCACCAGGAATTTGGTCAGCAGGTTGAAACAGGTCGTCTTGCCGGCACCGTTCGGGCCGATGAGCGCATGGATGGACCCACGCTGCACGCGCAGGTTGACGTCGGACACGGCGGTAAAGCCCTTGAAGCCCTTGGTCAGTCCGCGCGTTTCGAGAATGATGTCCTGCGCCATGATTCCCTCTGGTCTCCCGCCCTTTTTATGGTGCGGATGATTGTCAACGGCTGTTGCGTTGCAAAACATCGGGGTTTTTACCGAGACGATTACACCCTGCTTACCCCCCGGAAACCCGCACCGGTATTGGATTTCCGACTCACGCCCGGGGGTTACGTAGAGTTACCTATCGGGGCAATGCGGATTGCGCATCCAGTGGACACGGGCGGTGTGTCATGCCCGTGTCATCGGCACGCGAGCTGGTGTCAGGCCGGGACGGCCTCACCGCGGGCTCGGGCCTTGCGCGCGGCACGGATCATCTCGCTCGCCTTCTCCGCAATCATGATCGTCGGCGAGTTGGTATTGCCCGACGTAATCGTCGGCATGACGGACGCGTCGACCACCCGCAGGCCTTCGATCCCGCGCACGCGCAGCTGCGCGTCGACCACCGCGTTTGCATCATCGGCGCGCCCCATGCGGCACGTGCCGACCGGGTGGAAGATGGTCGTGCCGATCTCGCCGGCGGCGCGGGCAAGTTCCTCGTCGGTTTGAAACGCCGCGCCGGGCAGGTACTCCTCGGGCCTGTATTGCGCCAAGGCTGGCTGCGCGACGATGCGGCGTGTGAGGCGCAGCGAATCGGCCGCGACCTTGCGGTCTTCCTCTGTGGACAAGTAGTTCGGCGCGATGGTCGGCGCGGCAAACGGGTCGGCGGACGTGACATGCACCGTGCCGCGCGAGGTCGGCCGCAGATTGCACACGCTCGCGGTAAACGCATTGAACGCGTGCAGCGGATCGCCAAACTTGTCGAGCGAGAGCGGCTGCACGTGGTACTCCACATCGGGCCGCGACACGTGCGGGTTCGAGCGCGCGAACACGCCCAGCTGCGACGGCGCCATGCTCATCGGCCCGCTCTGGTTGAACGCGTATTGCATGCCGATGAGCGCCTTGCCCCACCAGTTTGAGGCGCGCGTGTTGAGCGTGGGCACGCCGTTCACCTTGACCACGCTGCGCAGTTGCAGGTGGTCCTGCAGGTTTTCTCCGACACCCGGCAGCGCCTGGCGCACCGGAATGCCGAGCGCCTGCAGACGTTCCGGCTGACCAATGCCGGCCAGCTCCAGCAATTGCGGCGAGTTGATCGCGCCCGCCGACAGGATCACCTCTTCGCGCGCGGCCACCGTGTAGTCCTGCCCGGCCCCGCGATACGTCACGCCAGTGCAGCGCTTGCCGTCAAACGTCAGCGCCCGGACTTGCGCACCCGTCACGATGGTCAGGTTCGGACGCTGCGAGGCCGGGCGCAGAAAGCCCTTGGCCGTGTTCCAGCGGATGCCGCGCTTCTGGTTGACCTCGAAGTAGCCAACGCCAAAGTTGTCGCCGCGGTTGAAGTCACTCGTGCGCGGGATGCCCGCCTGTACGGCCGCCTCGATGAAGGTCTCCAGCACCTGCCAGTGCAGGCGTTGCGGCTCGACGCGCCATTCGCCGTTTGCGCCGTGCCATGCGTTCGCGCCGCCGTGATAGTTCTCGCTGGCCTTGAACAGCGGCAGCACGGCGTCCCACCTCCAGGAATCATCACCGGTGATGGCGGCCCAGCCGTCGTAGTCTTCACGCTGACCACGCATGTAGATCATGCCGTTGATCGACGAGCACCCACCCAGCACGCGGCCGCGCGGGTAGCCGAGCGAGCGGCCGTTCAAGCCGGGTTCTTCGCGGGTGCGATAGAGCCAGTCGGTGCGCGGGTTGCCGATGCAGTACAGATAGCCGACGGGGATGTGGATCCAGTGGTAATCGTCCTTGCCGCCGGCTTCCAGCAGCAGCACGGAAACGTCGGGGTCGCGGGTCAGGCGGTTGGCGAGGACGCAGCCTGCGGAGCCTGCGCCGATGATGATGTAGTCGTAGGTGTCCATGTCTCCGTGCTTCTTTTCCTTGGTGTTATTGGTTTTTGTTTTTTGTGGTGCAACCAACTCACTTCAAATCAAATCCGCGAAGCCAACCACTCCGTCATCTTTCCGAATACCTCGCTAAGCAGCGGTTCGGCTTCGTTGAAGATCTCGTGGTACCCCGATTCAAACCACGCCAACGAGCGCAAATCCTCCGGCGCATTCGCATAAAAGTCGCGGCTGCCAGACGGATCGACAATCGAATCCGCGCCGCCGGCCATCAGCAGCATCGGCGCTTCCAGGCGCGGCGCGTCTTGCTGCGCCTGCGTGATCGCATTGAGCATGAACTCCAGCAATGATGCGCTGATCGTGCTTTGCACCAATGTGTCTGCCCGATAGGCGATGGCGATGCTCGGATCGTGCGAAAGCTTGGCCGGATCAACGGGATTGGGCACCGGCAACCTCGGCGCGATGGCGGAGAGAATCCCCCGCACGATGCCCGTTCCGAGCGGCAACTTCACGCGCAGTGCGGGCGATGACAACAGCACGCCGCGCACGGGGCGGATACGCGCGGTGGTGAAGCGCGCGACGATCAATCCGCCCATGCTGTGGCCGAGCACGAACGGCATCTCGTGCCATTCGGCGACCGCCGCATCGACGATTTCTGCGAGATCGGTGAGGTAGTTGTCTTGCGCGTCGAGCGCCATGCGCGGGCCGCCGCTCTTGCCGTGGCCCCGCAGGTCGAAGGCACGTACGCGCAAGCCCAGGTTGGTGAGCACCTTGGCCACATGCGGATAGCGGCCGCTGTGTTCGGCCATGCCATGGACGAGGATGACGGTGCCGCGCGGCTCGCCGGTGTCGGGCGCGGGCAACCAGGTGCGGACCAGCAGTTCAGTGCCGTCCTTCATGCGCTGGCGGCTTTCCAGCGCTGGATGGGCAGTGACCTGAGCGGGGGCTTGCGTCATCGGCGTCTCCTCCTTGGGTTGCCAGATTGTGGCATAGACGCCGCCTGTCGCAATCTGCGTTAATCGTGCGGCCCGTCAGTGGCAGCAGGCATCGGTGCCGCCGCTTTCATCACCCTCGCCGGCCACGCTCTGGAGGATCGGGCAATCGGGGCGGTCATCGCCGTGGCAGGCGTTGGCAAGCGTCATGAGCGTGTCGCGCATGCTTTGCAGCTCGCTGATGCGCGCATCGAGATCCGCCACGTGGCGCAGGGTGACAGCTTTCACATCGGCGCTGGCGCGTTCGCGGTCGTTCCACAACGACAGCAGCGTGCGGATCTCCTCCAGCGCGAAACCCAGAGAGCGCGACCTGTGGATAAAGCGCAGCACATGCAACGCCCGCGCGTCGTACATGCGGTAGTTGCCTTCGGTGCGCGGACTGGGCGGCAGCAGGCCGATACTCTCGTAGTAGCGGATCATCTTGGCCGACACGCCACTGGCCTTTGCGGCCTCGCCAATGTTGACGGGGCCTGGGTCGATGAGATGGGTGCGCGTCATGCGTTGTCTCCGGTGGCGCGCCAGCGGCGCAGCATCAGCGCATTGGTGACCACGCTCACGCTGGAGAACGCCATTGCCGCGCCGGCAAACGTGGGGTTCAGCAAGCCGAATGCCGCCAGTGGAATGCCCACCACGTTATAGATGAAAGCCCAGAACAGGTTCTGGCGAATCTTGGCGACGGTGCGGCGCGACAGGTCCAGCGCATCGCTCACCAGGCGCGGCTCGCCGCGCATGAGTGTGATACCGGCGGCCTGCATCGCCACATCGGTGCCCGTGGCCATGGCGATGCCGACATCGGCCGCCGCCAACGCGGGCGCATCGTTGATGCCATCGCCCACCATCGCCACCACATGGCCGCTCTGCTGCCAAGCCGTCACACGCGCGGCCTTGTCTTGCGGCAGCACTTGCGCGGCCACTTCGTCGATGCCGAGCGCGTGCGCCACGCTGTGCGCGGCGCCGGCGTTGTCCCCCGTCACGAGCGCGGTGCGCACGCCCCGCGTCTGCAGCGCCGCTACGGCCTCCTTGGCACCGGGCTTGAGCGCATCGCCAAACGCAATCAGGCCCCGCAGTTGCACCCCGCCTTCATCACGCTGCGCAAGCCACGAGACGGTGTTGCCCTGCGCCTCCAGCGCATCGGCACGCGTTTGCAATGCGCCGCGATCCAGTCCCAGTTCGTCCATCCACCGCGCATTGCCGAGTTGCAGCGATGCGCCATTCACGATGCCGCGCGTGCCGCGCCCCGCCAACACTTCCGGCGATTGCGCGGGCGTGATTGCACGGCCCCGCTCCATCGCATATTCACGCGTAGCGTGTGCCAGCGGGTGCGTGTTCTCAGCCTGCAGCGCGGCAAGCTGGTCGAGCAGCGTGTCGGTGTCGACGCCGGATGCCGCTTCCACCGCCGTCACACGCGGCTGGCCGACGGTGAGCGTGCCGGTCTTGTCGAAGACCACGAAATCCACCTGCTGGGCGCGTTCGAGCGCCTGCGCATCGGCAATGAGAATGCCGCGCCGCGCGCCCGCACCCGTGCCGGCCATGATGGCAGACGGCGTGGCAAGGCCGAGCGCACACGGGCAGGCAATCACCAGTACGGCCACGGCGTTGACGATGGCCGTCTCCCACCCCGCACCAGCGATGAACCAACCGGCCAGCGTGAGCAGGGCCGCCACCAGCACCGCCGGCACAAAGATGGCGCTCACGCGGTCGACCAGTTGCTGGATCGGCGGCTTGGCGGCCTGCGCGTCTTCCACAAGGCGGATGATGCGCGAAAGCATCGTGTCCGCGCCGATGGCCGTGGTGCGCACGAGCAGCACGCCGTCGGTGGCGATGGCGCCTGCGGTCACGCGGTCGCCTTCGTGCTTGGGCACGGGCAGGCTTTCGCCGGTCAGCATGGATTCATCGACGTGGCTCGCGCCTTCCAGCACCACGGCATCCACGGGGATGCGTTCACCGGCACGCACGGACACCACATCGCCCACGCGCACCTGGGCGACCGGGGTATCGCGCAGCATGCCATCGGCGCTGCGCACGCGAGCGGTATCGGGGCGCAGCGCCTGCAGGGCACGGATGGCCTGCGCGGTCTGGCGCTTGGCACGCACTTCCAGCCACTTGCCAAGCCGCACCAGCGTGATGACCACGGCGGCGCTTTCGAAGTACAAGTGCGGCGCATGGTGCATCCCGTCCGCACCGGCGCGCCACCACAGCCACAGCGACAGCCCATACGCCGCCGACGTGCCGAGCGCGACCAGCAGGTCCATATTGCCGGCACGCGCACGCAGCGCCTTCCAGCCCGCCTTGTAGAAACGCGCGCCAATCACGAACTGCACTGGCGTCGCCAGCAGCCACTGCACCCACGCAGGCAGCATCCAGCCGCCGCCGAACCACCCTGCGATCATGGGCAACACGAGCGGCACGGACAGGGCGGCGGCAATCCACACGGGGCCGGCACCTTCCCAGAAGTCGGGTTCGGCAGCAACGGAGGCGGCGGTTTCATCGGAAGCGACGCGCGCCTCGTACCCGGCGGCAGAGACTGCGGCGATCAGTGCATCGCTGCCGGCACCGCCCTGCACGCGGGCGCGCTCGGTCGCGAGATTCACGCTGGCTTCGGTCACGCCTGGCACGGCGCGCAAGGCACGTTCGACCCGGCCCGCACAAGCCGCGCACGTCATCCCGCTGATATCGAGGTCGGTGGAGGTCACGTCGGCAAGGCTGGCGGCGGTCATGGAAGCGTCCGTTCTGAAGAAGATGGCATCAGCCTAGACCTTCCCATCTTGGTAAGGTCAAGCCCTCATTCTACGCTTGCACTTCCCACGATGGGAAGGTTCATACTGCTCCCGTGATTCTCTTCCCTCTTTTCAGGAGCACGCCATGACAACGTCTTCCACAACCTTTTCTGTGACCGGCATGAGCTGCGGCCATTGCGTGTCGGCTGTCACGCGAGCAGTGCAGCAGGTCGATGCAAGTGCCAATGTACAGGTGGATCTGGACAAGCAGACCGTGGCCGTCACCAGCGGCGCCAGCGCCGATGCAGTCAGGGCGGCCATCGAGCAAGCCGGCTACCCGGTCAAATCTTCCGCCTGAGCCGGGCGTTGGCAACAAAAAAGGCGTGCCACAGCGGCACGCCTTTTTGTTGACGCGGAAGCCGCTTAGAAGCGGTAGCCGACGTTCAGGAAGGTCACGACCGGGTTGATCTTGATCTTCGCTTCGCTCACGACGTGGACGCCGGTCGCCGTGGTGCTGTCGATCGTTGCCGTGGTCTTGAGCGGCAGGTACGACACCGACAGGCCAACGAACCAGTCCTTGGTGATGGCGTACGTGGCACCCACGTTCAGCACCGGGTTCAACGAACCGTCGGTGGACACATTGCTCTTGCTGCCCGGGCCAGCCAGCTTCGTCTGGAAGGCGCTGTTCGTGATCTTCTCGTCGGAGAACCAGGTGTAGTTCAGGCCCAGACCCACGTACGGACGGAACTTGGTGTCGGCGTTGAAGAAGTACCACTTCGCCAGCACGGCCGGGCTCCATTGCTTGGCCGAGCCGATTTCGCCGTAACCTGACAGCGCGCCCGTCCCTTCGATCTTGTGGCGCGGCGGAATGCCACCCACCAGTTCAACGGCAACGTTGTCGGTAAAGAAATGCGTGAAGGCGAGACCAACGGTATCGGCTTCCTGAATCTTGGCGCCCGTGCCGGACTGTGACTGATTCACCGGGATACCGCCGATGCTCTTGACCACCAGCGGGTCGCTCGAGCTATTCGGCATCACGCGGAACCAGCCGAGGCTGACGATGTTGCTGCCGGCAGCTTGTGCGTGCGCGGCGGTGACGAGGATCATCCCGGCGGCAGCCGCCAGTGCTTTTTTATAGGCCATCTCTATATGTGCTCCTGTGTCAGACGCATCCGACGTAAACGTGATCAATACGTTGCGGTGCGCTCTACGTCTCCTCCCAGGCGGAAGGGATGGCCATTATCCCGTGTGATTGCCTTGGCTAGAACCCTTTTTCTAGAGGTTTTCTGTTACAAGCGGTGCCTGACATCCGCCTGGGGCGGGCGTCTTGAGCACATGCTAGGTTTTTAAACAGTTCTGGATTTGGATAGCGCCAGCACGCAGGCGGCCAGATCCCACAGGGCACTGCCGACGCTCTTGAACACCACGGGCGATATCGGCGCAGGCTGCGTAAGCGTGTCGGGCGGCATATCGATGCACTGTTGTAATGGCCGCACACGCGACCACGGCACACCGGCCTGCAGCAGGTCGCCGGCTTCGGCTTCCAGGTCGACCAGCGTATCGGCGTACAGCCGATCGACCGCAGCGGCATGCACGCACAGGCGCGGCGGCAGCTCGGCCATGTCGGGCCGAAACGCGCCAACCGCAGCGATGAAGTGATGCGCGCCCCACGCATAGCCAGCGGGGTGGCCAGGATCGCCCAAATCAGGGAGTACCGGTTGCGATGACGGTGTTGCCGTGACGACCAGCGGCGCCTGCGGCAGCACGGCACGGGCAGCATCTGCCACGCCCGCAGCGTCGCCGCCCGCCAGCGCCGTGGCGTCCATGCCGAGCGCGCGCGCGTAGCCCGCCAACCCATCCGCGCTGTCAGCCGTGCGGGCGATGATCGTGACGCGTCGTGTGCCGAGCCCGAAGCGGAAGGCTTCCAGGTGCGCGCGCGCTTGGGCACCGGCGCCGATCAGCAGCAAATCCCCGGCCGGCTCAGGCGCCAGCAAGCGCGCCGCCAGCAACGACACGGCTGCTGTTCGGTGCGCGGTCACGGTCGGGCCATCCAGCATCAACCGGCGTTCGCCGGTGCGGGCGTTCATCACCACCACCTCGCCGTGAATGGCCGCCAAGCCCTGGGCGGGGTTGTGCGGGTGCACGGTGATCATCTTGGTGATGGCGATGTCGTCATTGGACGCCGGCATCAGCAGCAGACTGCCGGAGCCCGCCACGGGCATCACGAGCCGCGCGGGCGCCTGGGCGCGGCCGGCGCGTGCATCGCGCAGCACCTGCGCGATGGCATCGGCCAACGCGGCATACGGCAAGCGGGCCGCCGTGGTGGCAGCGTCGAGGGTCTGCAACATGGGGCTCTCGCAGCGGAAGAAACGTCGGACAGACCTTATGCCGTGGCGCGGCGCGCGGGCGGCGTACGGCGCGTGAGCAATCCCGCACTGATGAGAAGCTGCGCAGCGGCGTAGCTCCACCAGATGGCCAGCTCATGGTCGGTGAACGGAAAGACGAACACGCTGATGCCGATCATCGCATCCGACGCTGCAAAGGCAAGCGCGCCCCAAGCTGTCAGCGGACCAGGCAGGCGCGCCAGCAATGCCGCGCACACCATCGCCGACAGCACGAGCATGTAGGCGATCACCGGCCCCTTCAACTCACCCAGGCCCGGCCAGTACCACAGCAGCATGCCGATGGCCACGCCGATCATCACGCCGACACCGATCATGCGGATGGCCGATGACACGCCACGCAGCCCCACCAGCACCCGCAGGTAGCACAAGTGCGCCAGCAAGAAGCAGCCCAGGCCGGCCATGAACGAAAACGACAGCCACGGCAGCGCAAGCCACAGATCTCCCATCGCGGAGAACCCCATGGCGCCGATCAGCCAGCGCCGCTCGCGCGGAATCTCGTGTAGCGAGGCGGCGCGCGCCAGCAGCAACGCCATGAGCATTTTCCACAGCGGCTGCGCGACGATGCGACCGACCAGCGGGGTGCCGGGCGGTACGTCCACGGCCACCATGGTCAGCATGCCGCCGTAGGTCACGCCTGCCACGGCAGCGGCGACCCACCACGCGCGAACCCGTGCCGGCATGCCGTAGCCGCCTGACAGATGCGCCGGCGCGTGCGCCGGATGCGTGGTGTGTCCTTCAACCATCGTGGTCTCCCGCCCAAGAGAGGCGATTCATATCAGCAAGGGATGTCGGCTTGCAGCGTGACACGCCGCGCACCCTGGCGCAAGGCGCGAATCTACCCACCAAGGTGGGATAGCGGCAACGCGCCATCCCGCTTCAAGGCCGTTAGTACGATATTGGAACGTACATTGTCCACACCCGGCACACGCATCAGCTTGCGCATGACGAATTCCGACAGCGCGGGCAGATCGGGCACCACCACGCGCAGCATGTAGTCGGCGTCGCCCGCCACCGAATAGCACTCCTGCACCGCGTCGAGCAGGCTGATCTCTTCATGAAAGCGTTCGACGATGGCGTCGCCGTGGTGCGCCAGCTTGACGCTCGCGAACACCGTCACGCCCAGCCCCAGCCCGGTCGGCGAGAGCACCACCCGGTAGCCCTCGATCACGCCTTCCGATTCAAGCCGCGCCAGGCGCCGCCCGACTTGGCTGGCCGACAGGTGGACTTGCTCCGAGAGCTGCTGATGCGTCGCACGGCCATCGCGCTGAAGGGCCGCCAGCAGAGCCAGATCGAAGGTATCAAGCGAAATCATGCACGTCTCCTGCGTTTACAAGCGGCATTCTGCATGATTTCCGCAAACTAGGCGCAATGGATCGCCGTTTTGCGGGCAACCCGCGTGGCCCCGCCCATACACTGGCCGGACTCTGATTGCACGAGATCGACATTACAAATGGCCATCGCAACCACCGCCCCCGATGCAGCGCAAAACGCCGCCCCGGCCGGCTTCAACGGCACCCTGACCGATAAGCTGCGTGAACAATTTGCCGAAGGCCTGGACGGCCAGACACTGCGCGCTGATTTCACCATGCAGCAGCCGGTGCACCGCTACACCGCTGCCGATCACGCAACGTGGCGCACGCTGTACGACCGGCAGGAAGCGCTGTTGCCGGGCCGTGTCTGTGATGAATTCCTGCAAGGCCTGTCGACGCTGGGCATGAGCCGCGATGCCGTGCCGTCCTTCGACCAGCTCAACGAAACGCTGATGCGCGCCACCGGCTGGCAGATCGTCGCGGTGCCGGGCCTGGTGCCCGACGAAGTGTTCTTCGATCACCTCGCCAACCGCCGCTTCCCTGCAAGCTGGTGGATGCGCCGCCCCGATCAGCTCGATTACCTGCAAGAGCCGGATTGCTTCCACGACATCTTCGGCCACGTGCCGCTGCTGATTAACCCGATCTTTGCCGACTACATGGAAGCCTACGGCAAGGGTGGCCTGAAGGCCGCGCGCCTGGGCCAGCTCGACATGCTGGCGCGCCTGTACTGGTACACAGTGGAATTCGGCCTGATCCGCACGCCGGCCGGCCTGCGCATCTACGGCGCGGGCATCGTGTCGAGCAAGAGTGAATCGGTGTACGCGCTGGATTCGGCGAGCCCGAACCGCATCGGTTTCGACGTGCGCCGCATCATGCGCACGCGCTACCGGATCGACACGTTCCAGAAGACCTACTTCACGATCGACAGCTTCGAGCAACTGTTCGATGCCACACGCCCGGACTTCACGCCGCTCTATCAAGAACTCGCCGCGCTGCCGACCATCGGTGCGGGTGATGTGGTGGAAGGCGATGTGGTGCTGAACGTCGGAAACCGCGAAGGTTGGGCAAACACGGCGGACATCTGAGCGCAGATCGTTGCGCGCTGACTATACTGCGCGCATTCAAGACAGAACTTCGCACCCATCATGATGCCGACCCTGAACGAAGACCAACGCAAGGCCCTTTTTGCCGAAGTGCCCGGCTGGACGCTGCAGAGCGAGCGCGATGCCATCCAGAAGACCTTCACCTTTGCCGACTTCAACGCCGCGTTCGGTTTCATGACGCGCGTGGCGATCAAAGCCGAGCAGATGAATCACCACCCGGAGTGGTTCAACGTCTGGAATCGCGTGGACATCACCTTGTCCACACACGATGCGAACGGGCTCACGCACCGTGACGCCGATCTCGCACGCTTTATCGAGCAGGCCGCAAAAGGCACAGGCGCGAAGTAATCACCGCAATGCTGGCGCTCAGCCCTGTGTGGCTGCGCGCCACGCCTCATACGCCGCCCGCGCCTTGTCGCCCAATTGCTCAGGGGCGATGCGGGTGGCGCCTTGTACAATCATCAGCGCATACGGCTTGGCCAGCGCCGACGCCTCGGCACACAGCCGCAGTTCTTCGCCTTCGGCGGGCGAACGGGCACGCCAGAAATTGATGGCGGCCTCCAGATCGGTGATGTTGAGCAGGGCATCGGTCATCCGCGCATTGTAGCGCTGCCAAATGATGCCGATCGCCACGATTTCGCCCTTGTTGTCCTTTTCCGCCCCGCACTCCGGATCGAGTCAATGCGCATCCTGCTGATTGAAGACGACCGCGCCATCGCCAGCGGCATCCATGCCGGACTCACGCAAGCCGGGCATCGTGTGCAGGTCGTGCACGACGGTGTCTTCGCCACTGAACAACTTGCCAGGCAGACACACGACCTGGTGATCCTCGATCTTGGGCTGCCCGGTATCGACGGCATGACGCTGCTGTCGCAGTTTCGTGCGCGCGATCGCGTGACACCCGTGCTGATCCTGACCGCCCGCGACGGCCTGCTCGACAAGGTGAACGGCCTGAACGCGGGCGCGGATGATTACCTGCTCAAGCCGTTCGAGATGCTCGAACTCGTGGCCCGCGTGGGCGCATTGCTCCGCCGTCGCGGTGATCCGACCGAACCCGCCGCGCGCCCTGACATCCTGGTCGGACGGCTGCGCATGAGCGGAGTGGAGCGGCGCATCTTTGTCGACGCCGCCCCGCTGGAACTGTCGCCGCGCGAATTTGCCGTGCTGGAGTTGCTGATGCTGCGCCAGGGCCGCGTGGTCAGCAAGGTGCAGTTGCAGGACCACCTTGCGAGCTTTGGCCACGCCATCGGCGAAGCCAGCCACGACGTGGTGGGCGACACGGCCATCGAAGTCTATGTGCATCGGGTGCGCCGCAAGATCGAGCATTCCGAGGCCGAGATCGTCACGGTGCGCGGCTTCGGCTATTTGTTGCAGGCACGCGCCGCGGCGTAGTTCTCGTCCATGTTCAAGCGCCACCGTCCCGCCTCGTCGTCGGCTTCAGCACCTCCGGCCAAGGGTGGCAACGGTGCCGTCAGCCTGCGCCTGCATCTGTTGCGTGCGCTGGCGACACCGCTGTTTGGCCTGATTGTGGGAACCGGTGCGCTGTCGTACTGGCTGGCGGCGCACTACACCGCGCAGGTGTTCGATCGCGCATTGGTGGGGGTGGCGAACACGCTGGCCGAGCAATTGCGCATCGCCGGTCCGCATGTGCCGGCGGCCAAGCTCTACGACATCGCACTGACCGCCCAAACACTCGTCCAGAACAGCGGCGAAGACCGCATCTACTGGCGCATTTCCGGCCCAGCAGGCACACTGGTCGGGCGCGACACGCCGCTCGGCTATGGCTCAGGCCAGGTTCGCATTGGCGAGGCGCGCGTGTTCTACAGCTGGATCGACGGCAAGCAGGTACGCGCCGTCCATCTGCTCGTTCCGGGTGTGAGCGCGGAGGTGCCCAAGCCGCGCTCGCCGCGCCAGCCTGCGCCGCCCGACCCCGAAGACGACGTTACGCGCCCCGCGCTCGCGCCCACGCAGGCGCAGACGGCACCGGCGTTCAATCCGTCCAACCCGCCCGATGCCATGCAGGCCGAAGGCGGCATCGTCGTGGAAGTGGCGGAGCTGCTGGACCATCGCGATACGGCCGCCAAGGAAGTGCTGCTGTCGGTGTCGATTCCATTGATCGTGCTGCTGGCGATTGGCGGGCTGATTCTTTCACTCGTGCTCAAGGAAGAGCTGCAGCCGTTGCAGACGCTGGCCGACACACTCAACAAGCAGAGCGCTCGATCAGTGACGCCGCTGCCGCCGGAATTAGCAGAACACGTGCCAGCCGAACTGCAACCGCTCATCAATGCGATGAACGCGCTACTCGCCCGGCTGCGCGACGCACTCGAAGCGCAGCGCACGTTCATCGCAGACGCGGCACATCAACTCCGCACGCCGCTGACCGCGTTGAAGCTGCACGCCGATCGCGCTGTCGACGCCAAGACATTGGACGACGCCCGCCCCGCGCTGCTCGAGCTGCAATCGGGTGCCAACCGCGCGGTGCGTCTATCGAACCAGTTGCTCACGCTGGCGCGTGCCGAGCCAGGTATGACGCTGGACCAACTGGGCACGCCGATGCGCGTCGATCTCGTCTCGCTAGCGTTCGATACCGGCGCCGAGTGGGTGCCGCGCGCGCTTGCACGCGGGCTGGACCTGGGCTTCGAGGCCTGGCCGCAGGAAGCCACGTCGCCGGGTTCGTTGCAGGCCCCGGTGCTGGCCAACGTGCTGCTCCTGCGCGAAGCCATCAACAACCTGCTCGACAACGCCATCAAATACGTGCCGGCCGGCGGACGCGTGACCTTGCGCGCCGGCATGGAGGCCGACGCGACGTCCCAGTGGTGGGGGGTCGTCAGTGTGGAAGACAATGGCCCGGGCATTCCACCCGAGCGGCGCGGTGAAGTATTCCAGCGTTTCTTCCGAGGGGATGCGGATCACCGCCCGGGACAGCCGCAAGGCAGCGGTCTGGGCCTGGCCATCGTGCACGACATCGTCCGTCTGCACGGCGGCACCGTCGCCATCGATGATGCGATTGCGCGCGACGGCACCCGCGTGATGCGCTTCGTGTTGCGCCTGCCGCTGGCAAGCGAGTCCGTCTGAACGGCGGACCTTCGGCTTACTTCTTCTTGGTCTTCGCGGGCGGCGCCAGCATCGTGCCGCGGCACCTCTTCGCGCCGCAGCGGCAAGCAAACTGTTCCTTCAGTGCCTTGGTCTGCCGACCTTCGATGACGAGGCCGTAGTCGTAGAACAGCTCTTCGCCAGGTTCGATATGGCGCAGCGCATGAATGAACACGCGACCATCCTCTTCCCGCGCTTCGCAGTTCGGCTTGCAGGCGTGGTTGATCCAGCGCGCGCGGTTGCCGCTGAACTTGGCGTCGATCACGCTGCCGTCTTCCAGGCTGAAGTAGAACGTGTGATTCGGATCGGACGGGTCATGCGGATGGCGGCGCAGTGCCTCCTTCCACGTTATGTGCTCGCCCTTGTATTCGATGATCTTCTTGCCGCGTGCGATCGCGACCACAGCATAGACACCACGTCCGTGCACACCAGATTCACGCACCTCAATGCGATCGCGGCGGCGCAGTTTGGCCGGAGCTTCCGGCGTGGGCGAGGACTCAGCCAGAGCCGGTGCGGTATCAGGGGACGTGCGTGTCATGAGGAAATGGCGCGGTAAAGCGAAACAAGAACGTCGATCAACGAAGCCGTGAGCCTACACCAAAAGCACGGCTTCTCGACACGTGCCGCAACCCCATGTCGTCCCACCAATGTGGATAACCCGGCCTGCAGCTGTGGATAACTACCGGCAAAGGCTGTTGGCTGTCTGTGACTGCCCTGTCGACGGTGTGGGCACAAGTGACGGGCTGCCAGTCGGGCGGTCGGAAAAATCAGCAAGCTATCCACCTGAGGACACACGCGGTACCCTCGGTTTTGCGTGCAACAAGTGCTTGAACATAAAGCGCTTTTTCCACTTATCCACAGAAACTATCCACCGTTATCTACTACTACTATCTGTATACATAAGAAAAAAGGTAAACCAACCGATCGACTTGCGTCGAACCTATCTACGAGCAGACAAGCCAACGGCAAACCAGGACATCAATCGTCAACATTGATGTGATGGGATCGCCTCGCAACGTAGGCCCCATGCGGGTTTGCGGAACCCGGATGCCAGGCGCGGTTACAAAGCTCACGTGCCGGCGCTGTTCGCATGCCGGTATCATGTCGCCCTTGGAGCCATCCCCCGGACGCTCTGTTGTGTGTTTTATCTACTCTTGAAGGGAGTCAAGCAATGACGAAAACCGAACTGATCGACGCCATCGCCAGCGGCGTAGACGGTCTGACCAAGGCCAAGGCAGAGCAGGCACTGAACGTGACGCTGCAAGCCATCATGGAATCCGTTGGCAAGGGCGATGCGGTCAGCCTCATCGGCTTTGGTACCTTCAGCCAAGGTGAGCGTGCCGAGCGTATGGCCCGCAACCCGCGCACCGGCGAAGAAATCAAGGTCGAAGCGGCCAAGACGGTCAAGTTCAAGGCCGGCCAGAAGTTCAAGGACGCTGTCAACGCCTAAGGCAATGACGACCCTGGCGTGACCAGCCGGGCTGGTTAGCGCCAACGACGTGGCATGCGATTGCATGCGTGAATCGACCGCCGCATTGGCATACCACGTCGGAAGGCCTGTCTCCTCGTCAGGCCATCCCTTCCCCCCTCTTTCATGCCCCGCTCTTTCCTGCGCAATTCGCTAGCTCTGCGCATTGCCCTGTCGATCGTCCTGGTCGCTCCCGCTCTCTGGCTTACCGGTTGCGCGACGCCGCCTGCGCGCCCGCAAGCCGAACCGCTGCCTGACAACGAAGTCGTACAGACCCGCCCAGGTGCCACGCCGCGCGAAAAGATGATCGAGATTGCCCTGACCGAATGGGATCGGTGGGGGCGCCAAGTGGTGCGTGTGGGGCGTGACGACACGTATTGCGTGGCCGGTGGTGGTCTTCCCGACCAGCCGCATGGCCGTTGGCTGACACCCGAAGACCCCACGCCTGCCCCGTCGGATGAAGAAAGCGGTACCGACATGCCGCTGCCCAATGCGGTTGCCACGCCTGCAGTGCCGCCCCCAACGCCCTGCCTGCGCTATCCGGACGGCACCGGCGGTGAAGCCACCGCGCGCGGCTGCATGCTGGCCAAGCGCTACTGGGGCATCGTCGGCAAGACACCGACCTGCCAGCAGTTGACCACCGGCGGCTGGGCGTGGTCTGCGGTGTTCATCTCGTGGATCATGCGCAAGGCCGGCCTGCAGAACGATCAATTCCTGACCGGCGCCACGCATGCGGAATATGTGACCGACGCGCGCGATCATCTGCTCAAGCATCCCGCCTTTGTCCTTGAGCGCACACCGGCCGTGCCGCGTCCGGGCGACCTCATCTGCACCGCACGCGGCGCCGATCGCTTCATGACGGATCCGGCGGAGATCCAGGCCGGCAGAACGCCCATGCACTGCGACCTCGTCGTCGAGGTGGACCCGGTGCGCCATGAGGTGAAATCGATTGGCGGTAACGTGCAGCAATCCGCATCGATGAGCATTACCGAGCTGAATAACGCCAATCAACTCGATCCTTATACCAATTCGGTCATGCAGTGGCTGGTGATCCTGCGCAACCAGTTGCCCTAGCAGACGGCAGATGTAACGTGGTTTGACGCCCGACGCAAATTCATTAACATGTGAATCACTTAAGCGCCGGCAACACGACCGGCGCATGGCCCCTGCGATCAGGAGACAGGTCATGACGGTGTTTTCGCTTTCGCCCGATTCCGGTTCGGACATCCAGGCCCATCGCCCGACCTGGTGCGGCCCAAGAGAATGGGGGGCGCGCGTGAAGCTGGCGGCGTGCTATCGCATCTTTGCGCAGCTGGGCTGGACCGAACTCATCTACAACCACATCACGCTGCGCCTGCCACCCGAAGATGGCAGCGCCGACGATGGCGGCCCGCATTTCCTCATCAACCCGTTCGGCCTGACGTATGCCGAGGTTTGCGCGTCGAACCTCGTGAAGATCGACCTGCAGGGCAATGCGCAGCGCGCGCCGGGTCAGCCGGACTGGCCCGTCAACCCGGCCGGCTTTACCGTGCATGCCGCCATTCACGCGGGTATTCCGGGTGCGCATTGCGTGATGCACACCCACACGACCGCCGGCATGGCCGTCGCCTGCGCGCGCGATGGTCTGTCGATCAGCAATTTCTATGCGGCGCAGTTGCACGGCAAGGTCGCGTATCACGACTTCGAGGGCATCACCGTGCATGCCGATGAAGGGCCGCGCCTGGTCAGGAACATCGGTGACAAGCCCGCGGTCATCTTGCGCAACCACGGGCTGCTGGCTTGGGGCGATTCGATTGCGCGGGCGTTTGCGGTGCTGTGGCTGCTCAACCGCGCATGCGAGATCCAGCTCGCCTCAACATCGATGGGCCCGGTGTTGGAGATTCCCGAAGCGATTGCGCGCAACTGCACGCGCGATTCGCTGCAGTTCAACCCAAACTTTGGCGCAGGCGAAGATGTGTTCGCAGCACTGACGCGCACCATCGACCGCATCGATCCTTCTTTCCGAACCTGATCACATGACACGCATTTGCATCGTGGGCGCCGGCGCTGTCGGCGGCTATCTTGGCGCGAAGCTCGCGCTGGCAGATCAACCGGTCAACGTGCTGGCACGCGGTGCGACGCTTCAGGCATTGCGAGCCGAAGGACTGCGCCTGACCGAAGAAGGCAATACACGGTCTGTGCCGGTGCACGCGAGTGACGACGCGCGCGCGTTCGGTGTGCAGGACGTCGTGATCGTTGCTGTAAAAGCTCCCGCCATGGAAAGCGTGGCGCAAGGCATTGCTCCGCTCATCGGCCCCGAGACCTGTGTGGTGGTGGCGATGAACGGCGTCCCATGGTGGTTCTTTGATCGGCACGGGCCGCTGGAAGGCCTGTGCCTGCAATCGGTGGATCCACACGGACGCATTGCGCAGGCCATTCCAACGAAGAACGTACTGGGTTGCGTGGTGCATCTGACGTGTTCAACGGCGGCACCAGGACACGTACGTCATGGGTTCGGTAAGCGATTGATTCTTGGCGAACCCGCAGGCGGCACCTCATCACGCCTGGATGCACTCGGTGCGCTCTTTGAACGCGCTGGTTTGCAGATCGAACGCAGCGAAGCCATTCAACGCGATATCTGGTTCAAGCTGTGGGGCAACATGACGATGAACCCGGTGTCGGTGCTCACGGGCGCGACGTGCGATCGCATTCTCGATGATCCACTGGTCAGCGCGTTTTGCCTCGGCGTCATGGAAGAGGCCAAAGCAATTGGTGCACGCATCGGCTGCCCGATCGAGCAGAGCGGCGAAGAACGCAGCGCGGTGACGCGTCAACTCGGCGCGTTCAAGACGTCGATGCTGCAGGATGCAGAGGCCGGACGCGGCCCGCTGGAGGTCGATGCGCTGGTGGCGTCGGTGCGGGAGATCGGTCAGCATGTGAGCGTGCCGACGCCGCAGATTGATGCCCTGCTGGGTCTGGTGCGCCTGCACGCCCAGACCCGCGGGCTTTACTGAAGAGAACGCCGTATCACGGCGCGAGCGCCGGATGCTTCAGCGCATGTGCCGTCTCAATCCACTGCTGGTGATACGCAGCATCGTCGCGCTTGAGACCGAGTTCGCCGTTCTGGTACGCCATCGCCAGGACCTGCACGGCTTCGGGCAATTCGTGTTCAGCCGCGTCCTGGTACAGCGCAAGCGCGCGGGCTTCGTCACGCGGCACGCCATCGCCGTCACGATACGCATTGGCCAGCATGAACATCGCTGCCGGAATCTCGTGGCGCGCCGCACGATCAAACCAGTGCGCAGCCTGCGTCGTGTCGATGGGCGTTCCGTAGCCGCTGCGATACATCACACCGAGGTAATACGCGGCTGCCGCGTCGCCCTTGTCAGCGGATTGACGCAGCAGGCGCAGCGCGCGCGGGTAGTCGCGTTCCACACCGCCGGTACCGAGCAGCAGCGCCTTGCCCAGCGATAACTGCGCACGTGGGTCGCTCGATGCAGCGGTTTCAAGCCAGCGCATCCCTTCGTTCCGCAAGGCGCCGTCGTGCGCGCTGAGCAAGGCTTCGCCCAACGCTGACTGCGCCGGCACGGAGCCGCTGCGTGCGCGCTGACACAATTGCTGCAGCGCCTCGGGCTCCATCGCTTGCACGACCATTGCGCGCCACGATTCCAGCTGCGTGGCATCGACGGCGGGTGCCTGGCGCGCATGCGACAGCCAACCGCCTGCCGCCACGATGATCGCCAGCGCCGCGGCCACGGTGAGCATCGGCACCGATTGTCGCGGAGATTCCATGGCCGGTGCACCCGCCCATGCGGAACGAAGAGATGGCATCGTCGGCTCCTGCTTACTGCGTCAGGTCGATCTGGTACACCGCCAAGCCCTTGCCCGAACCGTCATCCGCAGCCACCTGTGTGACGTTGGTGATGCCGGCGGCCGTGGCGCTGGCCAGCTTGTTGGGCGCAGACGTGAACTGCACCTGCGCCACCGAGCTCGCCAGCTTCGTGAAGCGCCAGCTGCGCTGCGAGCCGTTCGTCGCCCGCTTCACGCTGCCGATCTTCTTGATGTAGCTGATCAGCACGTCGCGGTTGGCATCGGGCGACGCATAGATCGTCTTGCTGCCGTCCAGGCCCGGGAAGTTGCCGCCGCCGCTTGCACGGTAGTTGTTGGTCGCCACGATGAACTGCGCTGCCGGGTCGAGCGCCACGCCCTTGTACATCAGGTTCTTGATGCGGCTGCCGACCGGTTGCGTGACGTCAATCTCATACGTCAGGTCCGGCGTGGTGAACATGTCGAAGTTGTAGCCCGGGAACGTGCTCACCAGCTTCTGCACCGTCGCCTGCGTCGGGTCGATGGTGTTGAAGCGCTTGGCTGCCGTTTCCAGCCAGTTCTTGATGTCGGAGCCCGCCACCTTCACGGCGTAGACCGTGTTCGGGTACAGATACAGGTCGGCCGCGTTGTTGATCGCCAGCGGGCCGGCCGCCACATCGGTGAAATCCGTACCGCCACCAAAGCCGCTCTTGAACGGCGCGCTCACCGACAGCACCGGCAGCGACGCGTACTGCGGCAGGTTCGCCTGAACGTACGCCGACACGTAGTCAGCCTGTGCCTGGTTCACGATCTCGATCGCACCCGGATCGCCCACGTCGGCAAAGTACGTGCTCATGTTGAAGTCGGTGCTGCCCACCGGCGTCTTCACGTAGTTGATCGTCGCCTGGTGTTCGGTGGCGATGGCGGCCGAGACCGTCGGGTCGGCCGCTACGTACGTCTTGTCGGCGTTCTGAATCGAGCGCGCTTCCACCGTGGTCTGCGTCTTGTCCACGGCCCAGTTCGTGCCGTTGAACGTCAGGCCCAGCTTGATCACACCCAGGTGCTTGCCCCAGTAGTTGGCCATTACAGTCGGCACGCCGTTCACGGTGCCGGCCACCTTGTCCACACCCGGCAGGTTGAACTGGCTGACCGTGCTCTTTGCATCCGGGAAGAGCTGGTGCGAGTGGCCGATCAACATGGCGTCGATGCCCGGCACGGTGGACAGCCACCAGCTGCCGTTTTCCATCGTCGGCGAATACGTCGAGTTATCCAGCCCGCCGTGCGAAATCGCGACCACAAGGTCGGCGCCCTTCGCGCGCATTTCCGGGATGTACTTGGCCGCCGTTTCCTTGATGCCGACGGTGTAGACCTTGCCGTCGAGCCAGCGCTTGTCCCAGCTCGTGATGGTGGGCGGCGTAAAGCTGATGATGCCGACCTTGACCGGCGCGCTGATCGTGCTGCCGTCCGGCGCCGTGGCGGTCACCGTCTTGGTGATGATCGTGTACGGCTGGAAAAACGGCGCATTGGACTTTGCGCTCATCACGTTGGCCAGCACCTGCGGGAAGGCCGGGCCCGCGCATTTCTGCTGCGTGGCCGGGTCGGGCAGGCCATCGACGTTGAACGTATTGCCCGTGACCTGCGACAGATACGGCAGGCCATAGTTGAACTCGTGGTTCCCGATACCGCCGCCGTCGTACTTGGCGGCGTTCATTACCTTGTAGATCGCCAGCGTCTGGTCGCAGGTGATGGGGCTCACCATGGCCTGGTAATCCGACAGCGCGGTGCCCTGGATGGTGTCGCCGTTGTCCAGCAGCAGCGTATTCGGGAATTGCGTGCGCGCCTGATTGATGAGCGTCGCCACGCGCTCGAAGCCGAGCGAATTGTCGGCAGCAAGCTTGAAGTAGTCGTACGACAGCACGTTGGTGTGCAGGTCGGTCGTTTCCAGCACGGCCAGCGTGGCCTTGGTGCCCGCGGGGGCAGCGCTGCCGGCAGGCGTGGTCGGAGTATCGTCGCTGCCACCACAGGCAGCCAGCGACATCGACAAGAAAACAGCAAGCGGCAACGCCGCCGAACACAATGGTCGGACTCGCATGAACTTCTCCCTGAAGTCTATTTTTGGTATGCGAACTACGGACTGCGGAATGCGATTGCTGCTGAAGCGAATGACAAGCAGACGCGCACGCAAAACCGGGGGAACCGTTTGCGCAATGCGAGAGGACAACAGACTGGACCGGGGGGCTCAGGAGCGAAGAAGTATCGAAAGCGCGCATGACGATGCCGTGACCGTCGGATGACATTTGCGCGTGGCGCCCGCCATGCGGAGATCGGCGCCGGCTGTGCGTCTCAGCCGGGTGGCCGATCGGCGGCTTCAAAAAATTCAAGGCGCTTCGTCAACAACGTTAGAATGAGCCCATTTTTCCGCGTAGCCGTTCTATGTCCCAGAAGAAAGCGCCGCTGTTCGAGATCCGCAGCGGCACCGTCGATGCCCTGCTGCTGTCGCCGCGCACCGCCGACATGGACGCCCTGGCCGCCGAACTCACGCGACGCTTTGCCGACACGCCGGAGTTTTTCTCCAACGACGTCATCGCCATCGATGTGCGCCGCCTGGCGGAAGACGAGCGCCTGCCCATCGACCGTTTGGTGGAGACCCTGACCGCGCTGCGCGCCCGCGCGATCGGCGTGGTTGCCAGCCCCGAACAGGCCGGGTGGGCCCAAGCCTTTGGCCTTCCGCTGCTCGATAGCCACGGCCGCCGCCCGCGTGGCGGAAATGACGCCAAAGATGCCGACCGCAATGACGCGCAGGACGCACAGGATGCGCCCGAGCACGCCCAGGCCGCTGAAGCCTCCGCCTCCACTTCCGCTATTCCTCCCGCCGATGCCGCGGCTATGCAGCCCGGCACGATGATCGTCGATCGCCCGCTGCGTTCGGGCCAGCGCATCTATGCGCGCGGCGACCTCGTCGTGCTCGATCTGGTGAGCGACGGCGCCGAGGTGATCGCCGAGGGCAACATCTACGTGTATGCCTCGCTGCGCGGCCGTGCGCTGGCAGGTGTGAAGGGCAACCTGGAAGCGCGCATCTTCTGCACGTGCCTGGAGCCCCAACTGATTTCCATCGCCGGCATCTACCGCACCGGCGAAACCCCGTGGCCCGACGCCTACGCCAGCAAGCCTGCGCAGGTCCGGCTCGCGGACAACACGCTGGTTTTCGAACCGTTGCGGATGAAGTGACGCACCCCGTGCGCCGAGCGATTTAACTTACAGAGTTACGAGCCATGACCAAGATCATCGTAGTCACCTCCGGCAAGGGCGGCGTCGGCAAGACGACCACCAGTGCGGCGTTTTCCGCCGGCCTTGCGCTGCGCGGCCACAAGACCGCCGTCATCGACTTCGACGTCGGCCTGCGCAACCTCGACCTCATCATGGGCTGCGAGCGCCGCGTGGTGTATGACCTGATCAACGTGATCCACGGCGAGGCCAACCTGAACCAGGCCCTCATCAAGGACAAGAAGTGCGAAAACCTCTTCATCCTCCCCGCCTCGCAGACGCGCGACAAAGACGCGCTCACGCGTGAAGGCGTCGAGAAGGTGATCGAAGGCCTGAAGGAAATGGGCTTCGAATATATCGTCTGCGATTCGCCGGCCGGTATCGAGTCGGGTGCGCTGATGGCGATGTACTTTGCCGACGAGGCCATCGTGGTGACGAACCCGGAAGTCTCTTCCGTGCGTGACTCCGATCGCATCCTCGGCATCCTGTCGTCCAAATCCCGCCGCGCGGTGGAAGGCAAGGAGCCGATCAAGGAACACCTGCTGCTCACGCGCTACAACCCGAAGCGCGTGTCCGAAGGCGAGATGCTGTCGCTGACCGACATCCAGGAAATCCTGCGCATCAAGCTGATTGGCGTGATTCCGGAATCGGAAGCTGTGCTACAGGCGTCCAACCAGGGCACGCCCGCCATCCACATCGAAGGCTCCGACGTGGCGAATGCCTACCACGACGTGATCGATCGCTTCCTGGGCAAGGAGAAGGAGCTGCGCTACGTCGAATACAACAAGCCGGGCTTCCTGCAGCGCCTGTTCGGCGGCGGAAAATAAGGAGACGCACATCCATGTCGATTCTGTCTTTCCTGCTGGGCGAGAAGAAGAAGACTGCAAGCGTTGCCAAAGAGCGCCTGCAGATCATCCTCGCCCATGAACGCACCGCCAGCGGTGCGCCCGCCGACTACCTGCCCGCGCTGCAACGCGAACTGGTGGCCGTGATCTCGAAGTACGTGAAGATCGGCAACGACGACATCAAGGTCAACCTCGAGCGCCAGGACAACCTGGAAGTGCTTGAGGTGAAGATCGAGATTCCGCAGGCCTGATTGCGCTTCAGCGCACACGAATGATGCGGCCCGCCGGTGCCTCCGGCGCGGCCGGCATCGGCCCCACATAGGCGGCTCTCGGGCGGATCAACTGCCCCGCCGCGCGCTGCTCCAGCGCGTGCGCAATCCAACCGGCCGTACGGCCCGCAGCAAACAGGCCAAAGCCTGAACCCTCCGGTAGCCCCAGCACGCGGCGGGTCGCCACCAGCGCGAAATCCACCGATGGCCCATCGCCCGTCAACCCGGCCACGGCGTCCATCACCGTTTGCAGCCGCTTGCGCACCGCGCCCGTCTTCGGCAAGTGCGCCAGGATTGCACCCGCGCGAGGGTCGGCCTGGCGATACAGCGGGTGGCCAAAGCCCGGCAGCGCATCGCCGCGATCCAGCCGGCGGCGCAGTGCCGTTGCCACGGAGCGCTCGCTTTCCAGCTCGCTCAGCAAGGCCTCCACACGCGCCGTGGTGCCGCCATGCCGGCCACCCGTGAGTGCAGCCAGCCCCGCACTGACCACCGCGCCCAGGCTGGCGCCGGTCGATGCGACAACGCGCGCCGCAAAGCTCGAAGCATTGAGTTCGTGATCGGCGCATAGCACCAGCGCGACGCGGATGGCCTCGGCGGCGTGCGCGTCAAGGTTCCATGCCTGCTGACATTGCAGATGCACGGGTGCGGTGTCTGGCTTGCGGCCGAGCATCGCGGCAAACACCACGCGGAGGAGGGCACCGGCATCGCGCGCCGTGCGTGCGGAATCCTGGCGCCACGCAGCTTCGTCGAGTGCCGGCAAGGCAAGCGTGCACAGCGCCATGCAGCGTTGGCGGATGTCCGCGTCTGCCAACGGCGTGAGCGCCGCGTACCAGCTCTTCGGCAACACCGGCGCGGGCGCGTTGAAGGCTGCGGCTTCTTCGTATTGCCACAGGTGCGCCGCAACGGCCTCTAGCGTGGCCCGTTCGGCCAATTCCACAGCAGGCGTGCCGCGGTAGAACAACTGCCCGTGATCGATCAATGTGATGGCCGATTCCATGACCGGCAGGCCCCAGTCCAGCGCATGGCGTACCACCTGTCGCGGGCGCCGTCCGCCGGAACGCTGATCGGCGAGCCGGGCCACATCGGCCTCGCGGTAGCGGCTGCCGCGGCCGTCGGGCGAAAGGTATGCCGCCAGCAGCCCGCGGCTCACATAGGCGTACAGCGTGGGGCGCGAGATGTGCAAGCGCTCGGCGGCATCGGCGGCATTGAGGTAGGTGGTCATCGGGCCGGATGAAGTGGGCGGCAATCGAGGTTGATCAGTCTAGTCAATGTTGACGCTATCTGCGGTGCGGGACTGTAATGGGCGCACCTTCTTTGCGGAGCCCCGCCATGCCGTCACCTGTTGCTGATGTGGTCGATCCTTCCCCGCAGACTGTCAGCCCCGCCGGCGCGCTCAGTCAGTTGTGGACCGTGCTGGGCCAGCCGGCGGATGCGTTGTCGCGCGCGACGCTCACGGGCACGGAGCCGGCGCTGCCGTCGTCGTTTGCCGTGGGCACGCTCGCGCAGAGCACCATCGCTGCCGCCGCGCTGGCAGCGGCGCAGGTCGATACGTTGCGCAGCGGGCGGCAGCAGACGGTGTCAGTCGACATGCAGCACGCTGCGCTGGAATTCCGCTCCGAGCGCTATTTCCGGGTCGATGGCCAGTTGCCGCCCGAACCCTGGGACAAGATCGCCGGGCTCTACCGCTGTGGCGATGGCCGCTGGGTGCGCCTGCACACCAACTTTCCGCATCACCGTGACGGCGTGCTGAAGTTGCTCGGCTGCGCGTATGACCGGGACGCCGTGGCCGCCGCGCTGAACCAATGGAAGGCCGAAGCGTTTGAAGAGGCGGCGGCGCAGGCGGGCATGGTCGTGACGGCCGCACGCACATTTGAAGAATGGGATGCGCACCCCCAAGGCATTGCCGTGGCGGGGCAGCCGCTGCTGACGATCGAGCGTATCGGCGATGCGCCGCCGCAGCCGCTGCCTGAACATGCCGACGGCCGCCCGCTCTCCGGCGTGCGCGTGCTTGACCTCACGCGCGTGATTGCCGGACCCGTCTGTGGCCGGACGCTGGCGGCGCATGGGGCCGACGTGCTGCTCGTGACAGCGCCGCATCTGCCCGCCATTCCGCCGCTGGTGATCGACACCGGGCGTGGCAAGCGCTCCGCGCAGCTTGACCTGCGCGATGCGGCCGCGGCCGCGCAACTCCGCACGCTGCTGCGCGACGCCGATATCTTCGTGCAGGGGTATCGGCCCGGGGGCCTGGCTGCGCTGCAGTTTGGTCCCGAGCAGGTGGCGGCCCTGCGCCCGGGCATCGTCTACGTGAGCCTGTGCGCGTACGGCTATGACGGCCCGTGGGCCAATCGCCGAGGCTTCGATTCGCTCGTGCAGACCGCCAGCGGCTTCAACTGGGCCGAAGCGCAGGCCGCCGGAGAGGCCAAGCCACGGCCCCTGCCCGCTCAGGCGCTGGACCACGGTGCCGGCTACCTGATGGCCGCCGGCGCCATGACGGCGCTCGCACGCCGCATGACTGAAGGCGGAAGCTGGCATGTGCGTGTGTCGCTCGCGCAGACGGCGCATTGGCTGCGCAGCTTCGGCCGCATGGCCAACGGGTTCGATGCGGCCGACCCGCGCTATGAAGAGATCGGTGCGTACCTGGAAACGTCGCCGTCGGGTTTTGGCGCGCTCACGGCGCTGCGGCACGCGGGGCAGCTTTCCGACACGCCGCCGCACTGGACGCTGCCCAGCGTGCCGCTGGGGACGCATCCCGCGCGGTGGTAGCATTCGCGCCTACCGTTTTCTCCGCCCGCGCCTGATACTCCGGGCGCACATGGCCCGCCGATGCTCAGTTACCGCCACGCCTTCCACGCCGGCAATCACGCCGATGTCCTCAAGCACGCCGTGCTTGTGCAGATGCTCGATTACCTCACGCAGAAGGACAAGCCGTTCTGGTACATCGACACGCACGCCGGTGCCGGCCTCTACGCGCTGGACCACGAATGGGCGCAGAAGAAGGCCGAATTCGATACCGGCATCGGCCCTTTGTGGCGCGCGGCCGCAGGCGGCGAAACGCTGCCGCCGCTGCTCGATGCCTACCTCGACCAGGTGCGCGAACTGAACCCGAACGGCGAACTCAGGCACTACCCTGGCTCGCCGTGGCTGGCGTGGCAGATGCTGCGCGACGCCGATCGCCTGCGCCTCTTCGAGCTGCACAGCTCCGAAATCAAGGTGCTGTCCAACAACTTCCGCGGTGCAGGCCGCAAGGTCATGCTGTACGACGGCGATGGTTTTGCCGGCATCAAGGCGATCCTGCCGCCGCCGCCGCGCCGTGCGCTGGTGCTGATCGATCCGTCCTTCGAAGACAAGCAGGATTACGCCCGCACCGTGCAATCGCTGCAAGACAGCCTGCAGCGCTTTGCGACCGGCATGTATGCGGTCTGGTATCCGCTCGTGCAGCGGCGCGAAGCCGCGCAATTTCCCTCGCGCCTGAAGCAGCTGCGACCGGCGGACTGGCTGCACGTTACGCTCACCGTGAAGCATCCGGTTGAGGGTGGCCTAGGCTTGCACGGCAGCGGCATGTTCATCGTCAACCCGCCGTGGACGCTGAAGGCGCAACTGCAGGAAGCCATGCCCACGCTGGTGCGCCTGCTCGGCCAGGACGACGGCGCCAAGTTCATGCTGGAAGGCGAATCCAGTTAAGCCTTCGGGCGGCGTGACGCCCGCATGTCACTCCCCTGCCACGTGCCCGTGCTACCTAGTCGGGCTTAGACTTGTACTGCGTTGCCCAAGCGCGGCGCCCCTCTCGGCAATATCCGCAAGATCGGCAGGAGCAACACACCATGAGCGAACGCGACGCAGCCCGGCAGGCGCGCCTGCAGGAAGACCTCCTCGACACGCTTGATGAAGAGCTGGAGATGGAAATCGACGACCACCTGCTCGGCGGGGGCGAAGGCATCAGCGATGAAGCGCGCGAAACCCGGCGCATGTACTTCCGCGAGCTGTTCCGCCTGCAAGGCGAACTCGTCAAGCTGCAGGACTGGGTGATCGAGACCGGCCACCGGCTGGTGGTGATCTTCGAAGGGCGCGATGCCGCCGGCAAAGGCGGCGCCATCAAACGCATCACGCAACGGCTGAACCCGCGCGTGTGCCGCGTGGCCGCGCTGCCGGCGCCCACCAACCGCGAACGCACGCAGTGGTACTTCCAGCGCTACGTGGCGCACCTGCCCGCCGCCGGCGAGATCGTCCTGTTCGACCGCAGCTGGTACAACCGCGCCGGCGTCGAGCGCGTGATGGGCTTCTGCACCGACGAGGAATACGAAGAGTTTTTCCGCTCCGTGCCCGAGTTCGAAAAGATGCTGGCACGCTCCGGCATCCAGATCGTCAAGTACTGGTTCTCGGTCACAGACGAAGAGCAGGAAGTGCGGTTCCAAAGCCGCATCGACGATCCGCTCAAGCAGTGGAAGCTCAGCCCGATGGATCTGGAAAGCCGCCGCCGCTGGGAAGCCTATACGCGTGCCAAGGAAGTGATGCTCGAGCGATCGCACATTCCCGAATCGCCGTGGTGGGTGGTGCTGGCCGACGACAAGAAGCGCGCCCGCCTGAACTGCATCCACCATCTGCTGGGCCAGGTGCCTTACCACCCGGTGCCGCATTCGCCGGTGCTGTTGCCCGAGCGCGTGCACCATGCGGAGTACATCCGCCACCCGGTGCCGGAAGAGATGATCGTGCCGAACGTGTACTGATCAGCCGGTACCTCCGTCAGCGAAAGAAAGGGCGGCCTGCGCGGTCGCCCTTTTTCCGTCAATGCGCGTTCAGACGTTCAGAAGAGCGCGCGGAACAGCCAGTGCAAGCCGCCTGCCAGCGCGATCGATGCGGGCAACGCCACCCAGGCTGCGTGCGGTTTTCATTGCGTCCTGGAGCCATTGGCTGCCCTCGTTTCGTGTCGACTCCGTGTCCGTTGATTGCCCAAAATTACACCGTCGGGCGGATCTCAAAACCCGGTACGGGCGCCTCATGATCGCCCGTGATTACGTCCAGTTGCGTGACCTGGGCGCTGTCCGGCCCTTCCCACATCCATTCCCGCATGCTCAGCACATTGGCCTCGGGGCCGGCCAGGAAGGCCTCGACGGCGCCGTCGGGGCGATTGCGTACCCAGCCGCGCAGGCCCAGCAGGCGGGCGCGCTGGACACACGCGGCGCGATAGCCCACGCCCTGCACACGGCCCTGTACGGTAATGATCACTTGCGCAATGACGGCCATGGCGGGTCTCCGAAGCAACCGGGCGATGTGTTGGATAAAACATGACAAACCGGCGCTGTCGTATCTCTGTCACATTTCTGGAATGTGACGTCGTCAGACTGACAACCGCGCGGCGGGCTCTGACGTTACGCAAGGTAAACTAGGCGGCTTGCCGCCGGGTGCCAAGCAACGCTTTCGCAAAGCACCGCGCCCAGCCCCGCACGGCCATGTATTGCGCCTCGGCCCAGGCCTTGAGGCGCCCAAATTTCGTCCGCGGTTTCCGTCCCGGTTATCCAAGATGCAGCAGAACGACAACGAAACCACCATCCGGGGCCGCTTGGGTACCACCTTCGGTACCAACCTTGGCGTCAATTTCGGCAACCTGCTGACGGCGCCGCCCAACCGGTTTGACCTGGCGCTGCTGCCGATCATCCTGGCCGCCATCGTGCTCGTGGCGTATGCCGCCAAGCAGATGAACGTGCCCTACACGCCCGGCGAACATCTGGACGTCAGCCTCGACGTCATTGAATTGCCTTATTACCTGCTGCGCACCAGCATCCGGATGCTGCTGGCGCTGGGCGCGTCGCTGGCGTTCTCGTTCGCGTTTGCGGCCATCGCCTCCAAGAACCGCACGGCCGAGAAGGTGATGGTCCCGGCGCTGGACATCCTGCAATCGATTCCAGTGCTGGGTTTCCTGTCGATCACGGTCACGGGCTTCATTGCGCTGTTTCCGGGCAACCTGGTGGGCGTGGAGTGCGCGGCCATCTTCGCCATCTTCACGTCGCAGGCGTGGAACATGGCGTTCTCGTTGTACCAATCGTTTCGCACCATCCCGATTGACCTGGAAGAGGCGGCCACGGTGTTCCGCCTGTCGAAGTGGCAGCGGTTCTGGCGCCTGGAAGTGCCGTTCGCCATGCCGGGCCTGCTGTGGAACATGATGATGTCGATGTCGGGCGGCTGGTTCTTCGTGGTCGCGTCGGAAGCCATCTCGGTGTCGGGCCACGACATCAAGCTGCCGGGCATCGGTTCGTACATCTCACTGGCGATCCAGCAGCAGAACCTGCCGGCCATCGGCTGGGCCATCCTGGCGATGCTGATCGGCATCATCCTGTACGACCAGCTGCTGTTCCGCCCGCTGATTGCCTGGGCGGACCGTTTCCGCTTCGACGCGATGTCGTCGGAGCGCGAGCCGCAATCGTGGCTGCTTGACCTGCTGCGCCGCTCCGAGTGGGTCAAGGCGCTGCTTGAGCGCACCGCCGCGCTGGCCGAGCGCACGCTTTCCTGGGGTGCCGAGCGCACGCGCCCCACCGCGGCCGGCGGCAACGGATTCCTGCCGCGCTTCCCGTGGTCGCACCGCGTGGCCGATGTGATCATCATCCTGGCCGCGCTGGTGGCGGTGGCGCATGTGCTGCAGTTCGTGCGCTCCGAGGTGGGCTGGGCCGAGGTCGGCCACGTCTTCTGGCTCGGCTTCCTGACCATGGTGCGCGTGATCCTGCTGATTGCGCTGGCTGCGCTGGTCTGGGTGCCGATCGGCATCCGCATCGGCCTGAACCCGAACGTGGCCCGCATCGCCCAGCCGGTGGCGCAGTTCCTGGCGGCGTTCCCGGCCAACCTGATGTTCCCGCTGGCGGTGATGCTGATCGCGCGCTTCGCGCTCAACCCCGAGATCTGGTTGAGCCCGCTGATGATTTTCGGCACGCAGTGGTACATCCTGTTCAATGTGATTGCCGGCGCGTCGGCCATCCCGACCGAACTCAAACTGGCCGCCCGCAACTTCGGCCTGCGCGGCTGGCTGCTGTGGAAGCGCTTCCTCATCCCCGCGGTGTTCCCCAACCTGCTCACGGGTCTGGTGACGGCCGCCGGCGGCTCATGGAACGCCAGCATCGTCTCCGAATACGTGTCCTGGGGTGATCGCACGCTGGTGGCAACGGGCCTGGGCAGCTACATCGCCGAGATGACGGCCAAGGGCGACTTCCCGCGCATTGCGCTCGGGATTGCCGTGATGAGCCTGTTCGTGGTCGGCTTCAACCGGCTGCTGTGGAACCGCCTGTACGACATCGCCCAAGAGCGCACCCGCCTGTAAGAACAGGCTCATGATCCTACTGCGCACCCCGATCTTGAGCGCGTTCTAAGACGACCTTATTTAGCTGAGAACACACATGGTTACCACCAGCACCCATAGCCCGAGCGCTGAAAGCGTCATGGAGCTGCGCGGCGTCTCGAAGATCTTCCGCACCGCAGACCACACCGACCGTGCCGTGCTCGAAGGCCTGGACCTCAACCTGCGCCAGGGCGAGATCGTCGCCATGCTCGGCAAGTCGGGCTCGGGCAAATCGACGTTGCTGCGCATCATGGCGGGCCTGGTGCGCGCCGATCGCGGCCAGGTGCTGTTTCGCGGGCGCGAGTACAGCGGCCCTGTGCAGGGCATTGCGATGGTGTTCCAGTCGTTTGCGCTGTTCCCGTGGCTGACGGTGCAGCAAAACGTGGAGCTGGGCCTGGAAGCGCAAGGTGTGCCCAAGGCCGAGCGTGAGGAGCGGGCCGAACAGGCCATCGACCTGATCGGCCTGTCGGGCTTCAACAGCGCCCTGCCGCGCGAACTCTCGGGCGGCATGCGCCAGCGAGTGGGCATTGCGCGCGCGCTGGTGACCGAACCCGACCTGCTGCTGATGGACGAAGCGTTCTCGGCGCTCGACGTGCTGACCGGCGAAAACCTGCGCGACGAAATGCTCGACCTGTGGGAAGACCGCCGCACCAATATCAAGAGCATCCTGATCGTCTCGCACAACATTGAAGAGGCGGTGATGATGGCGGACCGCATCGTCATCCTCTCGAGCGATCCGGGGCGCATCCGCGCCGAGGTGCGCGTGCCGTTCCCGCGCCCCCGCAACCGAGATTCCGCCGCGGTGCGCAACCTTATCGACGAAGTGTATGGGCTGATGACATCGCCGGAGCGCGTGGGCGTGCATGTGGGCGTGGAGCCCGCTGCCGAGCAGCTTGCCTACCGCCTACCCGATGCCGAGATCGGCCAGATGGAGGCCATCCTGGACCTGCTGGTCGAAGCGCCGTTCAACGGCCGCGCCGACCTGCCACACCTGGCAGAAGAAGCCGGCGTGACCGACGACGACCTGCTGCCCGCCTGCGAAGCGCTGGCGCTGCTGCAACTGGCCACCATCGAGCGCGGCGACATCATCGTCACGCCGTTCGGCAAGACCTACATGGAAACCGAACCGCCCGAGCGCAAGGTGCTGTTCGGCCAGAAGCTGCTGGAACGCGTGGCCCTGGCCGCGCACATCCGCGCCGAGTTGGAAGCCAACGAAGACGGCGAGATCCGCGAAGAGCATGTGCTGCGCGAGCTGGAGGCGTACCTCAAGCCCGAAGAAGCCGAGCGCGTGCTCAAGATCGGCATCGAATGGGGCCGCTACGGCGAGGTGTACGAGTACGTGTACAACACCGGCATGCTCACCCTGCCCCGTGAAGAGCGCGAGGAACGCGAAGAGCGTGAGGCGCAGGAAGGTGGAGACAACGCAGCGTAAGTGCGCGTTGCTGCTGATGTCAGAAGAGCCGCTCGATGCGGCTCTTTTTCATAGTCGCTACCGTTTGTAACCCCGTCAACGCCACCGCGAACCACGCCGTTTTGCGTGTGCGGGCATCGACTCTCGCAAGCCCGCCCGCTCCGGTCTTCCCCCGTCTGCCTTCCTTTGCCGCCCCGCCCCGGAGGTTGAAATGCGTCGCGCTTACCTTCGAACGTTGTTCGCTCTTTCGCTGGCCGTCGGCGCAGGCTTCGGCTTGGTGCATGCGGCCCGCGCCTGTGAGATTCCCGCACCCGTCCAGACGATCGATCCCCTCGGCTTTTACGACGACGCAGCCGGCTACGCGCGCGACGTAAAACCGATGCGCAATTCCATCGCGCAACTCAACGCATCAGCCGACAAGGGCGATTGGACGTGCGTGCTGAGCCAGCTTCGAACCTGGGCCGATGCCGATGCACTGATGGGCACGATTTCCGGCTATCAGGGCCACTACGAGCGGTCGTGGGCCGGAACGGATTTCGCCATGGTGCTGCTGCGCATGCCGAGCGACATTCGCAAGCGCAACCAGGCGCAGCTCGATGCCATCACACCGTGGCTCGAACGCATTGCGATCGCCACCCGCAACGCCGAGGCGATCAATCATCTGCACAACAACCTGGTGTACTGGGCCGGCCTCAACCTGATTGCCATCGGCACCGCAACCGACAACAGCGACCTGATCAACTCCGGACTCCTGCGCATTCGCGAGGGCATCCGCGATATCGGCCCGGACGGCGCGCTCGCACGCGAGGTCAAGCGCGGGGACCGTGCGCTGCACTACCACACGTTCGCGCTCATTCCGCTGGTGTTTGCGGCGGAGCTGGTGCAGCGACGCCATATCGATCTGTACCGGGAGAACGGCCACGCCATCGGCCGCCTGGCGAACCTTGTGATCAATGCGGTGGTTGACCCGGCGAGCTTCGAAAAAATCACGCCGATCAAGCAGGCGCTGTTTCCATGGACCCTCCAGGATGAGTTGTGCTGGATGGAGCCCTACTACGCCCACGTGCGAGACCCGAGGCTGCCTGCGTTGATTGCGCCGCGCCGCCCATTCTCTGAATGGAGGCTCGGCGGCAACGTTACGGCGGCGTGGGGCGCCGAGCTGCCCGGCCATTGAGAGGGGCCGGTGTTGTGTGGAATCCCGCTACCCACAAGCGCACAATCACCACCTCCGCCCCACCGCCAGGATCCCTCATGAGAAGGCTCTCGACCGTCGGCTTGTTGCGCCGCCTGTTCCGCGTTGTTTCCGTCATGGCGCTGATCTCCGCGCCCGCATCGGCGCAGCAAATCGTCAGCGATCTCTCGGCACAACCCACCGGCCGCATCCACTTCAACAGCGTCACCCCCAAGAGCAAATGGGAGCTGGTGCATCGCAAGTTCGACAAGACGCCCACGCCCGTCTGGGGCACGTTGTACCTGCCCGAGAACCTGCAGGGCCCGGTGCCAGCGATGGTGATCTCGCACGGCTCGGCCGGGCCGCAGCAGAAAGACGTCGACCGGTGGGTGCGGCTGTTCAACCAGATCGGCATGGCCGCGTTCGTGGTGGATTCGTTTGGCCCACGCGGCATTGCCAATACGATGGACAACCAATCGCAGTTGAACCCCGCCGCCAACGACGCCGATGCCCTGTTCGCGCTCAAGCTGCTGAGCACCGACCCGCGGATCGACCCGAAGCGCATCGGCCAGATCGGGTTCTCGCGCGGCGGCGGTGTGTCACTGGACATGACGCTCGACGCGTTCCGTAAAGGCGTCATCGATGACGACACGCGGTTTGCAGCGCTCATCGGCTTCTACCCCGGGTGCTCGGCGCTCTGGTGGGAGATCCCGCCGCCACCGCTGACCGGCGCCCCGCTGATGCTCGCGCTGGGCGAGAAAGACGACTACACGCCCGCGCAGTTCTGCCGCAACGCCGCGGAGATCATGCAGCGTGATGGGCAGACCGTGGAGGTGCACGTGTACCCCGGCGCGTATCACGACTTCGACAACACGCGTGCGTACTTCAAGTACTTCCCAGGTGCGACTACGGCGCGCGATTGCCCGCAGACCCTGATCGACGTGCAGCACGATGCGTACTACCGGCTGCCAGGCGGCGAGAAGTACGCCAACCTCCAGGCCATGCAGGCCGACTACACGCGCTGCACCACCCGGGGTGTCTCCACTGGCGCCAACCTGGAGCAAGCCAAACGCGGCGAGGCCGACGTCAACACGTTCCTGGTGAAAGCCATGGGCCTGTCGCTGCGCTAATGTAGCAATCTCTACAACATTGCAGCGGTTGTGACGCACACCTATGCTGCCGTCATGACCGCCTCCCCCGATTCCTGGTTGTTGCTGATCGTCAGCCTACCCACTGCCCGAGCCACCGCGCGCATGCGTATCTGGCGCGCCATCAAGGCCATCGGCTGTGCGGCGTTGCGCGATGGCGTCTACCTGCTGCCTGCGCGTGCCGAGCATGCGGCACAGCTCAACAAGCTGGCAGACGAGACGCTGCAGGAAGACGGCCAGGCATGGGTGCTGCGCGTGCAAGCCGGCGATGCGGCGGAAGACGCGGCCTACCGCGCCCTGTTCGACCGCACGCCAGACTACGCCGAATGGCTGGCCGAGCTGTCTGAGGCGCGCAAGACGCTCCCCGACCTGCCCACCGCCGAGCGCAACCGGCTTCTGCGCCGCCATGCCCGCGCCTATGAGGCCATCCGCAAGATCGACTTTTTCTCCAATGAAGCGACCGTGCGTGCCGATGCGCAATGGCGCGACTTTGCTGCGGCGGCCGAAGCCACACACTCGCCGGGCGAACCGCGTGCCGCGGCGGGCGGCATCCCCCGGCGTGATCCCACGCAGCACCAGGGCCGCCTGTGGGCAACCCGCCGGCACCTGTGGGTGGACCGCGTTGCCAGCGCCTGGCTCATCCAGCGCTTCATCGACCCGCACGCCCGGTTCCTGTGGCTCGACAGCCCGGCCGATTGCCCAGCAGAAGCGCTAGGTTTCGACTTTGACGGTGCCACCTTTACGCATGTTGGCGAGCGCGTTTCGTTCGAGGTGCTCATCGCCAGCTTTGGGCTCGATGACAACCCGGGGCTCGCGCGGCTGGGCGCCATGGTGCATGCGCTCGACGTGGGGGGCGCGGCCACGCCTGAAGCCGGCGGGTTCGAAGCGATCCTGGCGGGCGCCCGCAAACGGCTGGCAGATGACGATGCGTTGCTCGCAGAGATCGGCACCGTGCTCGACTCGCTGTACGTGCATTTTTCCGGCAGCCGGAAACCCTGACGGCTTTCACCCATGACAGGCAACTCATGAACCTTGCTCCCGAACGCCCCACCTACACGCTGCGGCAACTATTGCTGTATTTCCTGCGGCTTGGCGCGCTCGGCTTTGGCGGCCCCGTTGCGCTGGCAGGCTACATGCGCCGCGACCTGGTGGACACCCGGCAGTGGATCACCGAGGCCGACTACAAGGAAGGCCTCGCGCTCGCCCAACTCGCGCCGGGGCCGTTGGCGGCGCAACTGGCCATCTACCTGGGCTACGTGCACTACCGCATCGTGGGCGCCACGCTGGTCGGCATTGCGTTCGTGCTGCCTTCATTCCTGATGGTGGTGGCGCTGGGCTGGGCTTATGTGCGCTTTGGCGGGCTGACCTGGATGCAATCGGTGTTCTATGGCGTGGGTGCCGCAGTGATCGGCATCATCGCCATCAGCGCGCACAAGCTCACCACCAAGAGCGTCGGCAAGGACAAGCTGCTGTGGGCCGTCTACCTGTTGCTGGCGGCGGTGACGGTCGTGACTGAATCCGAGGTGGCGTGGCTGTTTGTGGCGGCGGGTGTGCTGGTGTGGTTCTGGCGCGCCCCGCCCCGGTGGCTGCGCCAGGGGCGCATGAACGCGGTGGCCGCCGCCCCGGTTGCCGCGGCCAGCGGCATGCTGGGCACGCTCGACTGGCCGCTGCTCTCGCAGCTTGGCGCGTTTTTCGCCAAGGCCGGCGCGTTCGTGTTTGGCTCGGGGCTGGCCATCGTGCCGTTCCTCTACGGCGGCGTGGTCACGGAGCATCACTGGCTCAACGAAAAGCAGTTCGTCGACGCGGTGGCCGTGGCGATGATCACGCCCGGCCCGGTGGTCATCACCGTCGGCTTTATCGGCTACCTGGTGGCGGGCCTGCCCGGCGCATGCGTGGCTGCGCTTGGCACGTTTCTGCCCTGCTACCTCTTCACCATTCTGCCGGCGCCGTACTTCAAGAAATACGGCAAGCTGCCAGCCATCCTTGCTTTTGTCGATGGCGTAACAGCAGCGGCCGTGGGCGCCATTACTGGCGCGGTGATCGTGCTGGCCAAGCGCTCCATCGTCGATGTGCCGACGGCGCTGCTGGCCGTGGCGACGGTGTTGCTGCTGGTGAAGTTCAAGAAGCTACCCGAGCCGGTGATCGTGGCGGGGGCAGCGTTGCTTGGCTTGGGGCTGTATCCGCTGCTGCATCGATGACACAACGCGCCCGGGCGTGACCTCATTTCCACTGGGTGCCGATCTCCGCCAACCCCGCCTTTTGCAGGTCCTCGGCACTCATCGCAATACGGAACTCGCAGTCTGCGTTGAACAGCAGAAACCACGGCTCGGCCAACGCTGGTATGTGCGAGGCCGATTCCACATTCACGATGAGCACCGCGCCGCGGTGGCCGCTCTGCTCGGTGAAGTAGACAGCTTCGGGCTTGCACTCGGCCATCACGCGCGGAATCAACTCGGCGATGGAGCCATCGCGCACATAAGTGTTGAAGGGTTCGTGCGGAATCCGCACGTTGACGAGCATGCGCATGGTTTGCCTCCTGGATGATGGCCAGGGCAAGCGCCGCGACAAAGCCGCCACGGCCGCGCATGGCCGAACACCGTAGGTATAGAACGGGCGCCGCGTTCGCGTTATCAGCCTTTGGCTAGGCGAGATGGCCTAGAGGCCAGGATGAGGGCACGCAGCATCCACGCCCTGTGCGGCACGGGAAGACTTTTCCTACCATGGCAACCACCCCGCCGTAAAAACGATGAGGTATGCAATGGCCCTTCCCACGCACACCCGCCAGACCTGCCCAACACACGATCCCGCCGCCCAGCGTATGCGCGGGGTCGTACGTACGCTATTCCTTGCGGCCGCGCTGCTGCCCCTGGCCGCCTCGGCTGCCGACCCCATCGATGACGCGCTGGAGCAATGCCTGAAGACCCCGCGCGGCGAGACCACGGCCGGCATGACCGAGTGCACGCACACCGCCTACCAAGCCTACGACCGGCAGATGAACACGCTATATCAGGCCGTGATGCGCAAGTCCGACCCCGTATCGCGCGAGGCCATCCGCAACGCGCAGCGTGCGTGGCTCGCCTATCGAAATGCCCAGAAGGCGGCCGACAACGCGCCGTGGCGGGCAGACAGCGGCTCGATGGCGAGCCCCGATATCGAAGGGCTGAACGTCGAGGCAATCCGGGCGCGCATTGCGGAGTTGGAGTACTACCCGCACTAGTCGGGCGTCAAGAACTCCGCTGTGGATAACTCACCCTCCCCCTGTGAATAACTCCAGGGACAAGCGTGTTGGTTCTCCGGGGTCAGCAGGCAGACAGCACGGGAACAACTTCCCACCGGGTCGACAGGGTCAGACGCGATGCCCCCGACTCATCCACGCGAAAGCACACGCTGTCCGGTGGGTTGTCCGTTCTGCAAGCCGTTGATACCAAAGCGGTTTTGCTGCTTATCCACAGGACTTATCCACCGTTATCTACTACTACTATCTGTATACATAAAGAAGTAAACCGATAAACCCTCTGTCGGGCATCGAGCCCGTGGCTGGGTTGTGGGTAAAGCCGCCTGCAGGGCAGGCCATGGGTGATGCAGCCACCGAACGCCTCCGCCCAATCTCTCGCGCAATAGCGTCAAGTGCCTCCCAAGTTGTTCCCGACATCAAGGGCTGCTCGTCTTGCTGCCGCCATATATTTCGAATATATTGGAAATATGGAAGAAAACGACGCTATACGATCCCTCGCCGCGCTGGCCCATGGAATTCGCCTGCAAGTGTTTCGCATGCTGGTAGTTGCGGGGCCGACAGGTCTGACTCCGGGCGCGATTGCCGAACAGCTCGACGTGCCGGGCGCCACGCTGTCATTCCACCTCAAGGAGCTGACAGCCGCGCGCCTGGTGACGCAGGAGCGCGACGGCCGCAACCTGATCTACCGCGCGGCTTATGACCACATGAACGCCCTGCTGGGCTTCCTGACGGCCAACTGCTGCCAGGGCGAAGCCTGCCTGGAAGCCAACGCCGCCGCCTGCAAATGCTGAAGGAGCATCCCCATGAAACGATTCCACGTCCATGTCCACGTTGACGACCTGAGCAAGAGCATCGCCTTCTACTCCAAGCTGTTTGCAGCTGAGCCGACGCGTGTGGAGACCGACTACGCCAAGTGGATGCTGGATGACCCGCGCATCAACTTCGCCATCTCGACGCGTGGCAGCGCCGCGGGCGTGGACCATCTTGGCTTTCAAGTCGATGACGCTGCCGAGCTGGCCGAACTGAAGGCCCGCGCCGAAGCCGCAGACATGGCCCTATTGGATGAAGGCGAAACCACCTGCTGCTATGCCCGTAGCGACAAGCACTGGATTACCGACCCCCAGGGCATCGCCTGGGAACACTTCCATTCGCTCGGCAACATCCCGGTATTCAGCGAAGACAAGAAGGAAGAAGCCGCGACGGAAAGTTCTGCCTGTTGCGCACCGCGTGCCCCGAAAGGCAAGCCGATCGGTATCGCAGTGAAATCAGACGCCGGCTCATCCTGCTGCTGACAGCGAATCGAACCCATGACCACCAACGTCCTCATCCTCTGCACCCACAACTCCGCACGCAGCGTGCTGAGCGAAGGCATGCTCAACCACTGGGCCAAACAGCTCGGCAAAGACGTGCGCGCCTACAGCGCCGGCAGCGCACCGAGCGGACGCCTCAACCCGTTCGCCCTGGAAGCCCTCACCAACGCAGGCATCGACACCACCGGCTACCGCAGCAAGAGCTGGGACGAATTCGTGGGCGACGGCGCCCCGCAGATGCGCATCGTCATCACCGTATGCGACAGCGCCGCAGCGGAAACCTGCCCCTACTGGCCCGGCAGTCCCGTGAAGGTGCATTGGGGCTATGCCGACCCCTCAAATGCCACGGGCGGTGACGAAGGCAAGCGCCAGGCCTTTGAGCTGACACGCCAGGCCATCGGCTACCGCATGCTGCAGTTGCTGGCCCTGCCGCTGGACACGCTCAGCAACGCCGAGCTGCAGGCCGCGCTGGAACGCATTGCACAGGCCTGAGCACCATGGTCGAACTGCGTAGCCGGCTCACCGCCGAAGCCCTGGGTACAGCATTGCTGCTGGCCATCGTGATCGGCTCCGGGATCATGGCCGAGCGCCTGGCGGGCGGAAACGTCGCCATCGCGTTGCTCGCCAACACAGCCGCCACGGTGGGCGGCCTCTACGTCCTGATCGAAGCCTTGGGGCCCGTCAGCGGCGCGCACTTCAATCCGGTGGTCAGCGCGGTCATGGCGGCCCGTGGCGAGCTGCCCGGCGCTGCCCTGCTGCCGTACATCGTTGCGCAAATGACGGGCGCGGTGCTGGGCGCATGGCTCGCGCACGCCATGTTCGACATGAGCCTCCTGCAGTTGTCCACCAAGGTGCGCAGCGGCACGGGGCAGTGGATTGCCGAGGCGGTGGCTACCGCCGGCCTGCTGCTCGTCATCCTGCGGGCGCCCAACGGGCGGGCCGCGTCGATGGTGGCGGCGTACATCGGCGCGGCGTACTGGTTCACGGCGTCGACGTCGTTCGCCAACCCGGCGGCCGCGTTCGGGCGCATGTTCAGCAACAGCTTTGCCGGCATCGCGCCTGGCAGCGTGCCGGGGTTTGTGCTGGCCGAATGCGCGGGCGCCGGGCTTGGCGTGCTGCTGCACAGCCTGCTTGAGCCGCGCTTTGCCGCAAGCGGCCATCCCAACGTCATCGAATCGTCGGGCGAGCATCCGCCGCAGACGTAACCCCGAGGCGCCAGCGCGCGCCTCCCACCCCTCTTGTTCACGCTTGCGCCCCGCGTGGCGCGTACTACTCTTGACGAGGCCCGGCATCGCGCGTTTCCGACGGTGTATGGCCCGATCTGCAGGCTGCTTTCCCCCGTCCCGGCCAGCCCCCGCTCCCCCCAAGAGAGAACAGCCATGCGAAAACTGTTTGCAGCCGTCGCGCTCATGCTGGCCATGACGCCCCTAGTGCAGGCGCAGGTAAAGCTCTATCCGCCGAGCTTTCGGCACCAGAACATCCAGACCGACGGCGCGACGCTGTTTGTGCGCGTGGGCGGCAGTGGCCCGGCGGTGGTGTTGCTGCACGGCTTTGGCGACACGGGCGACATGTGGGCGCCGCTGGCAGCCGAGCTGGCACGCACGCATACCGTGGTGGTGCCGGATCTGCGCGGCATGGGGTTGTCGTCGCACCCTGAAGGCGGCTACGACAAGCGCACCCAGGCCGGCGACATCCGCGCGGTGCTCACCAAGCTGAACATCGACCAGGCCGATGTGGTCGGCCACGACATCGGCACCATGGTGGCGTTTGCCTATGCAGCGCGCTATCCGGACAAGACCACGCGGCTGGTCGTAATGGACGCCCCCGTGCCGGGCGTGCCGCCGTGGGAACAGATCGTCCGCTCGCCCAAGCTGTGGCACTTCTCGTTCGGCGGCCCCGATGCCGAGCGGCTGGTCAAAGGCCGCGAGCGCATCTACCTCGACCGCTTCTGGAATGAGTTTGCCGGCAACCCCTCCAAGATCGACGAAGCCACCCGCGTCCACTACGCCCGCCTTTACGCCAAACCGGGCGCCATGCATTCAGCGTTTGCGCAATTCCTGTCGATTCCGCAAGACGCGGAAGACAACCAGAAATCCATCGCCACCAAGCTGCCCATGCCGGTGCTCGCCATCGGCGGCGCCAAGTCGTTTGGCGAAAACGAGGCCATCGTCATGCGCAACGCCGCCACCAACGTGCAGGCGCTGGTGATTCCGGATGCGGGGCATTGGTTGATGGAGGAGCAGACGCAGGCTACGGTGGGTGCGGTTGTTAAATTTCTGGCGCAGTAGCGTCGGTCTTCCTCATTGGTCTTTCAACGCATCTCAACGAAAGGAGTCTCCAATGCAGCCAGTCGTCCGAGTCTCGATTCTTCGGTGTGCGCCAGACAAGTTCGCTGAGATGCGGCAGATGATGAACGACCTCGAAGCCGTGCTGCGGCCCGGTATCGAAGCCATGCGCGGGTTGGTCGCGTTTTATGTGGGCGAAGACGAGTCAACGTCGTCGCTGTCGAACGTGAGCCTGTGGACTGACCTGGACGCGGCCAAGCAACTGGATACGTTCCGCCCGATGCTGGATTCGGGCAAGCCCTTTATCGACAAGGGCGGCACGTTTGAGCGGCCGATCATGAATTACCTGCCGATGTGGGAGTTGAAGCCGGTGGCGAAGGTTTGAGGGTTTGTCGCTGCCCTGGCATTCCCGCCCGTCACGGGAATGCGTCAACCTGTTGTTATTGGCTGTAACCACGCCGCTCTATGGCGGCTAACACATCCCACGTCTGCGGATCGATCTCGCGTCCCCCGAGCGACATCGAAACGTACGCGTCAATCGCATCCACAAAGCCTTTGATGAACGCCGGCGGGAACGACTGCGCAGAGAACACTTGAAGCTGTTCGCGCAGCATGCCTGGCCGGCATTGGCCGTGCGTGCACATGGCGGTGCGAGTTCGCTTGAGATACGCCTGTGCCGCGATGGCGCCGTTCAGGTAGGTGCGGTTCTTGGTGAGCCTGCCTGTGTCCGATGACGTGGGCGCTGCGGGTGGAGACGATGGTGGTGATGGATACGACGCGATTCTCCGCGCCGTCTGTTCACTGCTAGACATAAGGACCTCTCGGAGATGGTGAAAGGCCCAACTTTCGTCGCTAAACGAGGGAGGCGGGCCCGACGATGGGGTTAGCGATCCGGCTCTCCGAGAAAACCGGTAGACCCGAAGGTCTCCCCACCCGGCCCGCCATAGAAAGCGCGCGAGTGTGCTGAGGCCTGCCGCGTGTGACGGCGGCCTCTTCGGAGAGTTACGGATCGCTAAACCCGTGCTGCCGTTGGTGCGGCAGCGGGGGGAATTATAGCGATGGGGGTTACGCACCGGATTCTGATTTTCGTACGTCGAGCTCCAAGCTCGGGCGATCGAGCAAAAAGCCCCACACATCGAGCTCCGAGCTTGGGCAGCCGAGCAAAAAGCCTCGCAAGCCGAGCTCCGAGCTTGGGCAGCCGAGCAAAAAGCCTCGCAAGCCGAGCTCCGAGCTTGGGCAGCCGAGCAAAAAGCCTCGCAAGCCGAGCTCCGAGCTTGGGCAGTCGAGCAAAAAGCCTCGCACGCCGAGCTCCGAGCTCGGCCAGCCGAGCAAAAAGCCTCACGCGCCGAGCTCAGAGCTCGAACGGCCGAGCAAAAAGCCTCACACGTCGAGCTCAGAGCTCGGGCGGCCGAGCAAAAAGCCTCATATGCCCAGCACCGAGCTCGGGCCGTCGAGAACGCCGCTCGATGTGTCGAGTTGTGAAGGCCGCATCAGATCATTCTGATTCTTCGCCCAAAACCCCCTCCTGGCATTGCGGACCAGCGCCGTAGCCGCCAATCTCCCGCCCTCGTGCCCTTGATGGCACGGCACTGCCAATTGATTTGCGAGGAGTGAAATGCCGCAGAACTTGATTTCGTATCAGCTGACCTCGGCCGATCTGGCCGCCGTGGACGGCGCGCTGAAGACGCTGGAAGACCGGCTCGCCAGCCTGATCGACCTCACCCCGGTTCAGCGCCGAACGCTGGTGAAGATGGGCGACAAGTCCGAAGCCTTCGCGCGCAAGGCCGTGGAGGTGCTGAACAACAACCCCAACGTGCTGCCCGGCAATTTCGACCTCGCCGAACTGCGCCGCGATCTGGCGGGCTTCGATCAGCTACGCAGCCGCCTCATGCGCGTCGCCCGCATTCACGAACGCATGGCGGATTCGCACTTGGCGCTGGGCAGCGATGTGATGAGCGCCACGTTAGAGGGGTATGCGTTCCTCAAGGTGGCGGGCCAGGGCGAAGGGTTGGATGCGGCGCGCAAGGCGCTGGCGGTGCGGTTTAGTCGGGGAGCAAAGCGAAAAGGCGACGAAGCTGGCAGAAGTGATGAAAGATCGCCGGATGAGGTGCCGCGGGCGGAATACTCGTAGACGTGTTTGGATTAGGCGGAGAGGTTTGGTACGAGAAGGATGTGAAGAAAATCTTTTGAATTGGAATAACACAACTTCCAATAAATACGACACAAATCTCAATCCTTAAACTACGCCTTAAGTCCTAGCATTCTCGGAAATATCTTGTGAGAGATATTTTCAATCAACTGAATGCGAGGAAACTATGTGGGACAGCAATGCAGCTGCCAATTATGTTCGACAGCATGCGCAAAGCCAAAGCGGTGGGAACTGTGCAAAGTATGTCCGAAAGGCGATTGAAGCAGGCGGAATTAGTGTGGCGCCAACGCTATCGGCAAAGGACTATGGATTCCCCTTGCGTCAGGCCGGATTTATCGAACTGGGGGATGCTTTGTCGCCTCGTCGAGGTGACGTGATCGTGATCCAACCCATCCCGGGGCACCCTCACGGCCATATGGCGATGTTTGACGGATCAAGATGGATATCAGACTTTGTCCAGAACAATGGGTTTTATCCTGGGAAAGAGTATCGAACGCAAAAGCCGCCGTACAAGTTGTATCGGCATCATTGAGGCAAGCATGAAAAAAATACTCTCATGCTGGATTGCCAGTTTTCTGATGGCATTCTCGTGCGCTTCCTACGCCGACGCCGTGACATCTCTTGGTCCGCAAGCGAAGCAATTCTATGTCTGGTACATCAACAAGCAGGTGAACCAAGTGTTTCCGCTTCTAGATCATGAGATCGGTCGCTACGTTGACGCGTCCACGGTTGAGAGCCTGCGCAGAGACTACAAGCGAGATCAACTTCCTGGCGGTGCGGACTACTTCATGAAGGTGCAGGACTACGACGAACGTGACTGGCTCGCGCATATCAAGCCAGGTCGGCGGCTCACGTTCGGCGATGCTGTTGTCGTGCCTGTGAGTTTTGGATCGCGTAGCGAGGTCACTGTTCTTGTGTTTTTCACTAAGCAACATGATGGTTGGAAGATCATCAAGGTCGATGACATGCTGCCCTATTCCTCACCGGGTAACTGACAAAGAGACCATTGGGCTACTTTCCAGCGTTGACGAAATCTAGGCGTTGTAGTGTCCTTTCTATTGGGTTCGTGTCACCCGGCGGGCCAGAGCCAGCAGCTCTCGCCACCGCCGCTCACCTGTAAAAATTTCATGAACCGGGATTTGGCTAGTGAAAGACATCAAACGATTTCAATTTCTCCGATGGGTCGAATTCCGTGAGGCCGTTACAGCAGCCCAGGCCCGACCATCGCTGCCCACAGGTCGATATACCTACTATGACGAAACCTTCGGTTCAATCGCCGATCTCTTCCAGGACCCTTTAGCAGAAGGGGTGCAGCTTCGTCGCCCCTTAAACGACGACATCTCCAGTGAGCTTGGGGCGCTGGCCAAGGAGGTCGTTTTGTCCAGCATGCTCGCGCATACACCGCTAGAACCATACTTTTCCGTCGTCCATATCCTGAGGGATTCGCTCAACGGGAAAGGTGCGATACCCACGATTTCTGCAACAGACAATAGATGGATCGATGCAATTCAGATTGCTTTGACCTATCGCGAGCGCAGGGACATGCAGTGGGCTACAGCGAACCACCCCCAACCCGCGGATGTCACGTTCGCCCACGCGGTACGCTTCTTCAACAAGAAAAATATCAACGTTGGACTGATTGGCGATCAAATTTTGGTTTCATCAAACTGCGTCTGGTCAGCGCTTTCCGACACCGCAGTCGCGCCGATGATGGTCTTAGGAGATACGGCGGCAATCAAGCAAGTGGATCGCTGGTTGCAGAACAAATTTGATCCACTTGTTCGCCGCTTTCATCTCCATCCGACTCCGGATTTGATGGGGCGAAAGTTAGACCGCTCCGTACCGCTCGGCCACCTGTATCGCGCGGCGATCAAGACCCTGGGACGCAGACCTGGGCCCAGCAAGATTCGGGTAAAAGAGTCGGCAATAGCCGAAGCGGCGACCCATTTTGCAGCGCTCTACGAGGTGGAACCGTTCACAACTTACGAAACAATGTTTCCGCCCTATCCGAGGCGTGTCCTTGAAATGCTGCTTCGGGTGGTGTTGTATGACGAGTTATTCGCTGTGCCGCAATGCGACCCCGAGCACATGGAACTCCTAATGCTCAGTCTCTTCGCGGAGGTCTCTAAGGCCGATGCTTCGGTGCGCACGGGGTGGAAGTTCAATGACGCCGTCGTGCTTTGGAAAATTCTCCTGGCTGTATCCACTTCTGATGCCGCATCCACGTTCATTGACCGTTCGAATCTAGAGCGATTTTTGGCCCAGAACATTGGAGTCGCAGCCAGTGAAGCGCTGCTCAATGACTTCGCTCTTTCGGAACCGAATCGCCGCTATCGCGTACCGTCTGATGCTGCACTTGCAGACACACGAGAATGCGCCATCGCAAAAGCATCAGGCCAGCGATACTGGATCGCACCGCGCCCCTTTCTCGGGCCAGCATTTTTTTCGCGGCTCGTTGGACACTACGCAAGGGTGGATAAAGAGGCGAGCAACAAGATCGGGATAGCTTTTGAAACACACATGCTCGATCGACTGGCGCAGCTCGGCATTAGTTGCCGTCGTGCTGACATAGAAGGGAGCACTGGTTTTAAAGGCGGAGATATCGACCTGATCGTTGAAACCCCGGAAATCGTGGCGCTGTTCGAGATGAAGAAGAAAGGGCTCACGCGCAAGACGAATGCCGGCAATGAGGTCCAACTTGCAGTTGATTTGGCTCGCGGCGTTGTGCGAGGTTTCAACCAGTTGGCGCGACACGAGCTCACCTTACTTCGATCCGGAGAGTTGCGGTTTAGTGACGGTACGGCGCTATACCTGAGCGGGCGACGCCTCATCAAATGCGTGGTTTCACTTGCCGACTATGGCGGCCTCCATGACGGAGCTGTCGTGCGGAATATGCTGCACACGTTCTCGCAGGTTACCTTGAGCCCCGGTCCGTCGCTGACCGGAGAGCAACTGGCTCATCTCAAGGAGGCGAATGAACAATTGAGACTATTGCAGTCACGCTACAAGGATTTTGTGACGCTCTACCCTGACGACCCTCAGGCCAATCCATTCGACAATTTTCTATTTCACAACGTATTCTTTGTTGAACACCTTTTGCTCTCCGCGCGCACGGCCGATGGATTTTTGCAGGCACTACTAATGGGACACCGGGTGGTCACAGGATCTCGCGATCCATTTTTCGATCACGAAAGGCTGCGGCCGTTACGCATATAGGTCTGCAATAGGACGGTGGCCTACGGATCCTGAACGCAGGTTTGAAAGAACTGCGAATTTAGTTGAAACCTGCCAGCGAAACCGCAGCTGGCGCAGTTTCAGTTTTTACACGGCGTTTACACCCCTCCCCCAACCTTTACCCCGTTTTTACCCCCCTTTCCCTACTGTTGCACTGCACGCAGGCCCTGTGACGGGAGCCTGCCTGCACGCCGCATCCGGCCCCAGTTGACGCGCACCTGCGCCGGGCCGGGCGGCACCCAAACTACAAGGGAAAGGTCCATGCAAGCCAAGGCTTCTTTGCCCGCCACCATCATTGGCAGCATTGTTTCCATGCCGCGGCGCACTTCCCCCACATCGGCTCCACCTACCCCACATTCATCGGCAGCAGCACCATCTGCCTGCCCTGCACATGCAGGCGCGTCTGAATCTCGAGCGGCGTCTGGTTATGCAGCCATGCGGTCAGGAAGTTGACCTGTTTGAAGATCAGCTTGCTGGCAAAGCAGACGCTGTTCGGAAACGCGTCCATCGTGGTTTCGGCCAGTCGGGTGAATTCGGCAATCGGGTGGGTGCCGAAGGCGATGCGGTAGTCGGCCGCCATGCCGTGCCGCCGGCAATGCGCGACGTAGTACTCCAGCGATGCGCTGATGGTCTGCCGCAGGTGGTCCAGGTGCTCCGCGCCCTCGTAGCTCTGTGCGTCCACTTCGCCCACGGCCAGGAAGATGACGTTCTTGAAGTGACCCGGAAACAGCCGGTTGACCCAGAGCAGCGCGTGCATGCTGGCGCCGCGATGCTTGCCCACCAGCAGGATGGCAGTCGGCTGCGACGGGTCGGGTGTTGCCGGTGCCGTGGTTGGGTCAACTGCCGGCGGCTGGCCGGCAAACAAGGCGTCTTCCTTGGCGATCAGTGCGCGCGTTTCGTCGTAATGCCGCCGGATCAGGAAGCAGAGTGCGACCACCGCGCTGGTGACGACCACGGTCAACCAACCGCCGGCCATGAATTTCTCGACCAGCGTAATGACGAGCACCGTGCTGGTGACCGAAAGCCCAAGCGCCGACAGACCGAAGTGCGTGTACCAGTTGCCGCCATCGCGGCGGCGGCGCCACCAATAGGTGCACAGTCCCAGCAATGACAGGCTGAAGGTCAGGAAGACGTTGATGCTGTAGAGCACCACCAGTACCGCCACCTGGCCGTGCGTCCACAGCAGGATGATGACGCTGGCCACACCCATCACGATGATGCCGTTCTGCCGCACCAGTCGCGTCGACAGATCACGGAAATGACGTGGCACCCATGAGTCCTGGGCCATGTTCGACAGCACCGCGGGGCCGTCCAGGAAACCGGTTTGCGCCCCCACCAGCAGCAGGCCGGCCTCGAACGCAAGCACGGCGGCCAGCAGCGCATTGCGTGCGAAGTCGGAGCCCAGGCCCATGTGGTCGATCACGTTGCCGAACACCACGGCGTTGAGCGTTTGCCCTTCCACCGGTTTGGCCTGCCAAAGCATGTAGAGCAGGATGATGCCGCCCGCCGTAAAGGCCAGCGACGTTGCCATGTACACCATGGTGCGCTTGCCTGCGGGAACACGCGGTTCGGCCAGCATGTTGACGTTGTTGGAGACGGCCTCAAGCCCCGTATAGGTACCGCCGCCCATCGAGAACGCGCGCATCAGCAGCCCGATCATGACCAGCGGCCCGAACGCCTGCGACATGCCATGCGCCTCGCCGACGGCCTCGGGCACGACAGCGGCAAGGTGCTCGCCGTGCACCGCTACGCCATAGACGATCAAACCGAGGTGCAGCACCACGAAGCCGATGAAGATGGGCAGCAGCACGAGGATGGATTCGCGCATGCCCCGAAAGTTGAGCCCGGTCATCAGTACGACCAGCACAACCTCGGTGCCCAGCTTGAAAGCCTGCGCGCTCACGGGCAACAGGCTGAAGAACGCGTCGACGCCACTGGCGAGCGACGTTGCAACGGTCAGCACGTAGTCGACAAGGAGTGCGGCGCCCGATACGAGCCCGGGCCGGGGCCCGAGCAGCGCCGTGGCTACGCGGTAACCGCCTCCGCCAGTCGGAAACAGCTCGATGACCTGGTTGTAGCCCAGCGCGATGATGAACACCGTGGCGGCGGTGGCCAGCGCAAGGAACAACGCAAGCGGCGTGTGCTGGCCCAGTGCCAGGAAGGCTTCTTCCGGGCCATAGCAGGAGGATGAGAGACCATCTGCGCCCAGACCGACCCACGCCAGCAGTGGCGTTACGGCAATAGCGTGTCGTGTGCGCGGGTCCAGCGGGTCCAGTGGTTTGCCGAACAGCAACTGCCACATCTTGGCCAGGCTTGCCATGGTGTCTCCCCAGCAGCAGACGATATCGATGCGGGCGGCGTCGCCGCGGGAGGCTGTCTTTCTCACCCGTGCGCACCGAGTTAGATCGCGTTCTAGTGGGCAATCTAAAGCAACACCATCGGCAACGCTACCGATGCATGCCCAGGCTGCCTTGCCGTGCTGTTCGCCTGGAAACCCTTGTCCGGGACCGCAACAGTGCAGACGCGCCGGCAAGGCGTTTACAAGATTTTTCTACGGCCACGCCAAGTCTCTACACGTTTTTGACAACCGCCTGACTACCCTTCTATGAACTGGACTATGGGGGCGCAGTGCGCCCAATCATCATGACTTTGGCCGCCAGATGGCTACTCGGTGCGGGTGCCGTGCTCGCTCTCGTGATGTTGTTCCTGGTGCTCTACCTCGACGAGCGCAGCGCGTCCCGACGCTACGGGCGCGCAATCGAGCACCATGAAAAAGGGCTCTCGAACTCCGGGGATCCATCCTGAAGACTTCTCCTGCCGCTGCTGGTGCCGCTGCCGACGTCATCCGACGCCGCGCTGACGGCGCACGCGTTGCAGGCAACCTTTACAGGTTTTTTATGGACGTGGGGCGCAGTCTTTACACCGTCTTTGCGACGGCGTTCGTATAACAGCGACAGGCCGTCACGCTGTTCAAACGGCCACACCCCGGCAATGTGCAGGCAACGACCCGACTCACCCTGCCGCCGGTCGATCAACGTGATCAGGGTTACGCAATGCTCAAGCTTCTCGTCCCCGTCAACGGTTCCCGCCACGCGCTCGACGCGGTTCGCCATGCAGCCTTTCTCTGCCAGGACCGTTGCGCGTCGGACATTGTGCTGCTCAACGTGCAGACCCCGATTGAAGGGGGACGCGCCAGCGCCTACCACTCGCTGCAGGCCCTGCGCGAACTTGAAGAACAAAGCGGTGAAGAGGCCCTGCGACGCGCGCGCGCCATCCTGGACGATGCCGGCGCGCACTATGTCGCTCAAGTCCGGATCGGTCGCGTGGCCGAGACCATCGCGCAAACCGCGGCCGCCAACCAATGCGACATGATCGTGATGGGCTCGGCAGCCCGCTCGCCGCTCGGCTCGCTGATGGCCGCCCGGCTCTCCAACCGGTTGATGCGCCTGTCGCGCATTCCGGTGACGCTGGTTCGCTAACCAGCGTGCCCGTACGCAGGACGCTCGTCGTCATGACGTAGCGTTGCCGTCATCCGCGCGGGGCGCCGGCCAACACTTGCGTAGCCATCAAAGTCGACCGCGCCAGAGCCCGCCGCAATGCGGGTGGCCGTATTCCCCGAAATCCGACAACCAAGACCGGCGCTATCCGCTACGGAATGTCTCGCCTTTGCTCTGAGCTGTATCGCGGCCCGGTGTGTCTGGCTTGTGGGCTCTCCTGATGCAACCGGGGCAGTCATCGCCTGGGCAATCGACCGTTTTTACACGGCGTTTACACCCCTCCCCTCAAGCTTTATCCCGTTTTTATCCCCGCTTCCCTAATGTTGCACTGCACGCAGGCCCTGTGACGGGAGCCTGCCTGCACGCCGCAATCGGCCCCAGTTGATGCGCACACGCGCCAAGCCGGGCGGCACCAAAACTACAAGGGAAAGGTCCATGCAAGCCAAGGTTTCTTTGCACGCCACCGTCATCGGTGGCGTTGTCTTCTGTGCCGCAGCACTGTCGAGCGCGGCCGCTTTTGCGCAGTCCACTGACGCTGCCCCGGCCCCCGCCGCTACACCCGCCAGCCCGTTGACGGCCAACGTCACGCTGGCCAGCCAATACCGCTATCGCGGTCTCATGCAGACCAACAACAAGCCTGCCATCCAGGGTGGTGTGGATTACGCGCTGCCCAACGGCTTCTATGTGGGCAACTGGAACTCATCGATCAGCTGGCTGGGGGATTCCAACCCCAACGTCTCTGCCCCCATCGAGATGGATTTCTACGGCGGCTACAAGACCGAGCTGATGAAGGATGTGCCCATTGATGTGGGCGTGCTGCAGTACTACTACCCGGGCAGCTACCCCGACGGCTACACCCGCCCGCACACCACCGAGGGCTATGCGCAGATCGGCTACGGGCCGGTCACGTTCAAGTATTCGCATGCGTTCTCCAACCTGTTCGGTTTTGCAGATAGCCACCACAGCCAGTACTTCGATCTGTCCGGCAATTTCGACACCGGTTTCTGGGGCCTGACGCTGAACCTGCACGTGGGCTATCAACAAGTGCCGCACCAAGTGGTGCGCACGTCCTATGCCGACTGGAAAGTGGGCGTAACGAAGGATTTTGGTTCGGGCTGGACAGCTTCTTTGAGCTACATCGACACGAATGCATCGCGTCTGGCCTACACCAACACACGAGACAGCTACATGGGCAAGGCGACCGCCCTGCTCGCCGTGACCAAGACGTTCTAACCACCACGACCTGAAGGAAAGGGGAGCGCATATGGACCTCGTTTATCTCGCCGGCCTAGCGGTGCTGGCCCTGGCAGTGGGCGGATTGCTCGCCCTCTCCGGCCGGCTTGCCACCAAAGACCAACCCACCACGCACGCGATGGAGAAACAGCAATGACCTGGCTCTATGTGCTGTCCGGAGCCATCACGGTGGTTCTGCTCGTCTACTTGTTCGTGGCCCTCTTGTGGCCCGAACGCTTCTAACAACACTGCGAGGCACACCATGAATGCGTTCCTCCTCCAGCTGGCGATCTATCTGGTCGTGCTGCTGGTTTTGGCCAAACCGCTGGGCGCGTATATGACCGGCGTGTTTGGCGACAAGCCATCGCGCACGCACTGGCTCGGCCCCATCGAGCGGCTGTTCTATCGCGTGGCCGGCGTCAACCCGCAGGCCGAGATGGGCTGGAAGCGCTATGCGCTGGCCGTCATCGTCGTCAACGTGCTGGGCGCGCTGGCGGTGTATGCGCTGCAGCGCGCGCAGCAGTGGCTGCCGCTCAACCCGCAGGGCTTTGGCGCGGTCACGCCCGATTCGTCGTTCAACACGGCGGTCAGCTTTGTCACAAACACCAACTGGCAGGGCTATTCGGGCGAAAGCACGATGAGCTATCTCACGCAGATGCTGGGCCTGGCGGTGCAGAACTTCCTGTCTGCCGCCACCGGTATTGCGGTGGTGATTGCGCTCATTCGCGGTTTTGCGCGGCACTCGGCCAACACCATTGGCAACTTCTGGGTCGACTTCACGCGTGCCACGGTTTACGTGCTGCTGCCGCTGTCGATTCTGGTATCGGTGTTCTTCGTGAGCCAGGGCGTGATCCAGAACTTCGATGGCTACAAGGAGGTGACCACCGTCACCGCCACCACGTACGACAACCCGAAGATGGACGCGCAGGGCAACCCGCTCAAGGATGCCCAGGGCAACCCCGTCACGGAAAAGGCCACCACGCAAACGCAGACCCTGCCGATGGGTCCGATCGCCTCGCAAGAAGCCATCAAGATGATCGGCACCAATGGCGGCGGCCCGTTCAATGCCAACTCCGCGCACCCGTATGAGAACCCGAATGCGCTGACGAACTTCGTGCAGATGCTGTGCATCTTCATCATCCCGGCGGCGCTGTGCTTTACGTTTGGCGGCATGGTGGGCGATGGCCGGCAAGGCTGGGCCGTGCTGGCTGCGATGACGGTGCTGTTTGTGGTGCTCGCCGTCTTCCTGGCATGGGCTGAGCTGCACGCCAACCCGATGCTCGCCAACCTCGGCATCGATCAGGCCGTGGGCAACATGGAAGGCAAGGAGACGCGCTTCGGCATCGTGGCCTCGTCGCTGTTTGCCACCATCACCACGGCGGCGTCGTGCGGGGCGGTCAATGCCATGCATGACTCGCTGACCGCGCTGGGCGGCTTCGTGCCGATGTTCCTGATGCAACTGGGCGAAGTGGTGTTTGGCGGTGTGGGCTCGGGCCTGTACGGCATGCTGGTGTACGCCATCCTGGCCGTGTTCATCGCGGGCCTGATGATCGGCCGCACGCCGGAATACCTAGGCAAGAAGATCGAGGTGTTCGAGATGAAGATGACGTCGATCGCCATCCTCGTCACGCCGCTGCTGGTGCTGGTGGGCACGGCCGTTGCCGTGGTGGTCACGCAGGGCAAGGCCGGCATCTTCAACCCCGGCACGCACGGCTTCTCTGAAGTGCTGTACGCCTTCTCGTCGGCCTCCAACAACAACGGCAGCGCGTTCGCAGGTTTGTCGGCCAACACGCCGTTCTACAACATTGCGCTGGCTATCTGCATGTGGCTGGGCCGCTTCTGGATCATCGTTCCGGTGCTGGCCATGGCAGGCACGTTTGCCGCCAAGAAGCGCCTGCCCGTGACGGCCGGCACGCTGCCCACGCATGGGCCGCTGTTTGTGGTGCTGCTGATCGGCTCGGTGCTGCTGGTGGGCGCGCTCACGTACATCCCGGCCCTCGCACTTGGCCCCATTGCAGAGCATCTCGCCCGCTAAGCGCACGGCGAGTCGTCTACCCAATATCAACAGGTGCCTTATGGCTATCCGTTATCCCGAATCCGAACCGGCTGTGCGTACGGTCAAGCACAAGCTTGAGCCCACCGCCGGTACTGGTACTGTCGCAGCCACCGAGCCGCAGGCGCACGGCCCGCACAAGACGCTGTCTGCCAAGGAGGTGCGCAAGCTATCGATGTTCTCGTCGGCGCTGGTCAAGCCCGCCATTGTCGATAGCTTCCGCAAGCTGTCGCCGCGCGCGCAGGCCAAGAACCCGGTGATGTTTGTCGTCTACGTCGGCAGCATCCTCACCACCATCCTGTGGATCATGGCGCTGCGCGGTCAGGCTGAAGCGCCGGCTGGCTTCATCCTCGCCGTGTCGGTGTGGCTGTGGTTCACGGTGCTGTTCGCCAACTTTGCCGAGGCGCTGGCCGAGGGCCGCAGCAAGCAGCAGGCGGCATCGCTGCGCGGCATCAAGACCACCGTGCAAGCCAAGGTGCTGGCAGACCCGCACCGTCGTGACCGCGTGGAATCGCGCGTCGCCACCGCGCTGCGCCGTGGCGACATCGTCCTCATCGAAGCCGGCGACATGGTGCCCGGCGACGGCGAGGTCATCGAAGGCGTGGCCTCGGTGGACGAAAGCGCCATCACGGGCGAATCGGCACCGGTCATCCGCGAATCGGGCGGGGATTTCTCGTCCGTGACCGGCGGCACGCGTGTGCTGTCGGACTGGATCATCGTGCGCATCACCGCCAACCCCGGCGAGAGCTTCCTGGATCGGATGATCTCGATGGTGGAGGGCGCCAAGCGCCAGAAGACCCCCAACGAGCTGGCGCTGACGATTCTGCTGGTGAGCCTGACCATCATCCTGATGCTGGCGACCGTCACGCTGCTGCCCTATTCGATCTTCTCGGTGGAAGCGATGAAGGCGGGCTCGCCGATCACGATTACCGTGCTGGTGGCGCTGCTGGTATGTCTGATCCCGACCACCATTGGCGGGCTGCTCTCCGCCATTGGCGTGGCGGGCATGAGCCGCATGATGCAGGCCAACGTGATCGCCACGTCGGGCCGCGCCGTGGAAGCGGCCGGTGACGTGGATGTGCTGCTGCTCGACAAGACCGGCACGATCACGCACGGCAACCGCCAGGCCTCGCGCTTCATCCCTGCGCCGGGTGTGACGGCCAAGCAGCTGGCCGAGGCGGCATGGCTGTCGTCGCTGGCCGATGAAACGCCGGAAGGCCGCAGCATCGTCACGCTCGCACGCAACCTGGGCGAGGCGTCCATCGATGAAGCGGCCCTTACGAAGACGCAGCCCGTGTACGTCGCCTTCTCTGCGCAAACGCGCATGAGCGGCATCAACGTCTCCCATGCAGGCGACGCCCGTCAGATCCGCAAGGGCGCAGCCGATGCGATCCGCACGCATGTGACGCTGCTGGCCGGCAAGTTTCCGGAGGCCGTATCGACTGCCGTCGACGACGTCGCGCGCCAAGGCGGCACGCCGCTGGTGGTGTCCGACAACGACCGCGTGCTCGGGGTGGTGGAACTGAAAGACATCGTCAAGGCCGGCATCCGCGAGCGCTTTGCCGAGCTGCGCCAGATGGGTATCAAGACGGTGATGATCACCGGTGACAACCGCCTCACCGCCGCGTCCATCGCGGCAGAAGCCGGCGTTGATGACTTCATTGCCGAGGCCACGCCCGAGACCAAGCTCGCGCTGATCCGCGAACAGCAGGCGCAGGGCCGGCTTGTTGCCATGACCGGTGACGGCACCAACGATGCCCCCGCGCTGGCACAGGCCGACGTGGCTGTCGCCATGAACAGCGGCACGCAGGCCGCCAAGGAGGCCGGCAACATGGTCGACCTGGATTCCAGCCCGACCAAGCTGATCCAGATTGTCGAGATCGGCAAGCAGATGCTGATGACGCGCGGCTCGCTCACCACGTTCTCGATCGCCAACGATGTGGCGAAGTACTTCGCCATCATCCCGGCCGCATTTGCCACGACGTATCCGCAGCTCGCCGCGCTGAACGTGATGCACCTGGCCACGCCCGCATCGGCCGTGATGAGCGCGGTGATCTTCAATGCGCTGATCATCGTGTTCCTGATTCCGCTGGCGCTCAAGGGCGTGAAGTACCGCGCGCTGGGGGCCGCCACGCTGCTGCGCCGCAACCTCTTGATCTACGGCCTGGGCGGCCTGCTGCTGCCCTTCCCGGGCATCAAGATCATCGACATGTTCCTGGCCGCAATGGGCTGGGTTTAAGGAAGGAGTGCATTCATGGCAACCACAACTCAAGCGCGTCAACCTGTTCAGGCCGATGTGCCGCAACAAGGTGGGCTGCTGCGTGCGGCGCTGGTGGTGTTTGTTGGGCTGTCGCTCATTACCGGTGTGCTGTATCCGGTGGTGGTGACGGGGGTTGGCAAGGCGCTGTTTCCGGCGCAGGCCGGCGGCTCGATCATCGAGCGTCATGGCAAGGCCGTTGGCTCGTCGTTGATCGGGCAGAACTTTGATACGCCGGAGTATTTCTGGGGGCGGATCTCGGCGACGGCGCCGAACCCCTATAACGCGCAGGCGTCAAGCGGCTCCAACCTGGGGCCGAGCAACCCGGCGCTGACGGAGGCGGCCAAGGCGCGGATTGCGGCGCTCAAGGAATCGGACCCGACGAACACTGCGCCGATTCCTGCTGATCTTGTGACGGCTTCGGCTAGCGGGCTGGACCCGGAGATCAGTCCTGCTGCTGCGGCGCACCAAGTAGAGCGTGTGGCCAAGGCTCGCCACATGTCGCCTGATCTGGTGAAGAAGGTGGTGGCTGAGAACACCAAGGGGCCGGTGCTTGGGGTGTTTGGCGAGCCGGTCGTCAACGTGTTGGAGCTGAATCTGGCGTTGGATGATTTGAAGTGAGGGTTGTGGGCCACTGGCTTGACTTTGATGTTGGTGGTCTATCCCCCTTTCGTACCCTGCCGGGCACGACTCACTTTTCTTTGTCTTGCCAAAGAAAAGTAAGCAAAAGAAAGGCGCGCCCGAGATGGCGACTTCCCCTTGGATTTGTGTCGCGGGGAGGGAGGGGAGGCAAACTCGCTTCGCTCAGACAGGCCTCCCCTCTTTATCCTCCCCGCAACAAAAATCCAAGGCGCCATCTAGGGCAGGAACGTCAACGGCCAAAACGGTGGTTTACGTGGTCTGTCGAAGTTTCGTTTGTTGCGGTGTGCTGCTTCGCTTCGCTCGCACTCCACTGGTTCGCTCGCTTTGCTTCGCGTCTTGTCGCTTACGCTCTACTGCGGTGGTGCTTCGATGGTGTGGCCGTACCCTGCCCTAGATGGCGCCTTGAATTTTCGTAAGCGGGCGGAAAAAAGACGGGAAACTGTCTGAGCGCAGCGAGTTTTTCCCGTCTCCGCCCGCTTACGAAAATTCAAGGAATCTTTCGCCATCTCGGGCGCGCCTTTCTTTGCTTACTTTCTTTGGCAAGACAAAAAAAAGTGAGTCAGCCCCGGCAGGGGATGAAACAAGGGATGCACCACAAGAACGAAAAGCACCCAAAATACAAACCATGCCAGCCGACCAGCGCCCGAACCCCGACCAACTCCTGGCCGAACTCCAATCCGGCAAGGAACAGTCCGCCCGCGGCAAACTCCGCATCTACTTCGGCGCCTCGGCCGGCGTAGGCAAAACCTACGCGATGCTGGCAGCAGCCAAGGCCGCTCGCGCAGCCGGCATCGACGCCGTCATCGGCCTGGTCGAAACCCACGGCCGCGCCGAAACCGCCGCGCTGGTCGCCGACCTCGAACACCTTCCCACCCGCCAGATCGAATACAAGGGCCGTACGCTGCCTGAGTTCGATCTGGATGCCGCGCTGGCGCGAAAGCCCGCACTCATCCTCGTCGATGAGCTTGCCCACTCCAACGTGGCGGGCTCGCGCCACCCGAAGCGCTGGCAGGACATTGAGGATTTGCTCGCCGCAGGCATCGACGTCTGGACCACCGTCAACGTCCAGCATCTCGACAGCCTGAACGAGGCCGTCGGCAGCATCACCGGCATCCGCGTGTGGGAAACCGTGCCGGATGCGGTGTTCGATGCGGCCAACGAAGTCATCCTCGTCGACCTGCCCGCCGATGAACTGCTGCGCCGCCTGGCCGAGGGCAAGGTCTACATGCCCGAGCAGGCGCAGCATGCGGCGCGCAATTTCTTTCGCAAGGGCAACCTCATCGCCCTGCGCGAACTCGCCCTGCGCCGCACCGCCGACCGCGTCGACGATGACGTGCAGGCCTATCGCCGCGCGCGTCGCATTGAAAACGTCTGGCGCACGCGCGAGACCGTCGTTGCGTGCCTGGACCCGCAGGGCGATGGTGAACAGGTCATCCGCAGCGCCGCGCGTCTGGCCGCGCAACTGGAATGCGACTGGCATGCGGTGGCGGTGGTGATGCCGCATCTGCGTGCCGCCGATGCGCGCACCGAGCGTTTGCATGCCCTGCTCAAGCTGGCACAAGACGCCGGTGCCAAGGTGGAAACGCTGGCCGGCACCAACGCCGTCGAGGCAATCACCGGTTATATCCGCCGCCACAACATCACCAAGGCGGTGATCGGGCGGCCGCCGGAGAAGCGCTGGCGATCGGCGCGCGCGGTCGTCGTTGCGCTGCGGCTGGCGATCGGGCTGGAGCGCCGCCTGCCCAGCGGTGACTTTGCCGAAGCGCTCGCACGACATTGCCCCGAGGTCGACGTGATTCGCGCCGCGGCGGACCCGGCGCATATCCAGCTCACGCCGCGCGCAGCAGAGGTCGGCCGTGCTGATGTGCGCAGCGAAGCCCAGCGCGCGGCAGATGCGCAGGCCGGTTGGCTCAAGCCGTCTTACGTGGCCGCGTGCGTGTATGTGGGCGTGGCGACAGCGTTGTCCAGCCTCGTGCGGCCGGTGTTCGACCTGGCCAACATCGTCATGCTGTTCCTGGCGGCGGTGGTGGCGGTGGCGATGCGCCATGGGCGGGGTCCGGCAGCGCTGGCTTCGGTGCTGTCGGTGGCGCTGTTCGATTTCTTCTTCGTGCCGCCACGTTTTTCCTTTGCCGTGAGCGACGTACAGTACCTGCTGACCTTTGGGGTGATGCTGGCGGTCGGCATGCTGGTGGGCCAGTTGACGGCAGGCTTGCGTGAACAAGCGGAGGTAGCGGTGCAGCGCGAGGCGGCGGCACATGCGCTGTATGAGGCCGCACGCGAGTTGTCTGCCGCACTCACGCTGGACCAGATCGTCAGCATCGGTGGGCGCTTCGTCAACGCGACGTTTGGCGGGCGCTGCGCGTTCTTTTTCGTCGGGCTCGATGGGCGGCTGGGTGCGCCGCAAGTCGCCAAGCCCGAAGGCAGCACCGATGCACCGTCCGGCATGCCAAACCTGGACCGCGTGCTGGCCGATTGGACATACCAGCACGGCCAGCCTGCCGGTACGGGCACGCACACGCTGCCGTCGGGTTCGGTGCTGTATCTGCCCCTGAAAGCGCCGATGGCCATTCGCGGTGTGCTGGCCGTGGAGCCCGAAACCTTCCACGTGCTCGCACAACCCGACAATCGCCGCCAGATCGACGCCTGCGCCACGCTCGTCGCCATCGCCATTGAGCGCGTGCATTACGTGGAAGTGGCCCGCGACGCCTTGGTGCGGATTGAATCGGAGCGGCTGCGCAATTCACTGCTGGCCGCCGTGTCGCACGATTTGCGCACACCGCTCACCGGGCTGGTGGGGATGGCCGAGACGCTGTTGCGCGCGCAGCCGCCCCTGCCAGCGCTGCAGGCAGAAGCTGCGGCCGCCATTGGGCAGCAGGCGCAGCGCATGCGTACGATGGTCACCAACCTGCTCGACATGGCGCGCCTGCAGAACCAGGACGTCAAGCTGCGGCTGGAGTGGCAATCGGTGGAGGAACTCGTCGGCGCGGCGCTGCAGGCGATTCCGCTGCCCGATCATCGCGTGGTTGTGGATGACCTCGCAGCCCTGCCGCTCATCCGCTGCGACGGGCCGCTGATGGAGCGCGTGCTGTCGAACCTGCTGGAGAACGCGGGCAAGTTTGCGCCGGCCGGCACCGAGGTGCGTATCTCTGGCGAGATTGTCCACGACGAAGCACGCGGCAACGAACTCCGCCTGCGTGTGCGCGACCACGGCCCCGGCGTGCCGGCGGGTTCGGTGCAGACCATCTTCGAGAAGTTCACGCGCGGCGAGAAGGAATCGGCCACCACCGGCGTCGGCCTGGGTCTGGCCGTGTGCGAGGCCATCGTCAGCGCGCATCACGGCCGCATCTGGGTGGAGGCACCGGCTGACGGCGGCGCGTGCTTCGTCGTCGCCCTGCCCGCCGCCGAGCCGCCGCCTGTGGAGGACGCCGAGTCCATCGCCTAGCCTGCACCGTTGCAGGGCATATGGACATGCCGAAAAAGTCGTTCGGTTACATACGCCGCTATGACAGGATCACGTCACACGCCCGCCACCCGCGGGCGGATTTCATTCACGACAAGATCCACGAGGTTTCTCCATGTCCCTGTTCTCCCGCCTTGCGCGGGTGGCCGTACCGGCCATCGCCTTTGCCGTTGCCACCGCCGCCCACGCCGATACCAAGCAGATCAAGCTCGGCACCATGAGCGGCCCCGATGCGCAAATCTGGGAAGTCGTTCAGAAGGTTGCCAAGAAGGATGGCCTCGACGTCAAGATCATCGAGTTCAACGACTACGCTCAGCCCAACCCCGCGCTCGATTCGGGCGACCTGGACGCCAACGGCTTCCAGCACCAGCCCTTCCTCGACAGCCAGATCCAGGCGCGCCATTACAAGATCGTCAATGTTGGCCTGACCTACGTGGCGCCGATGGGCTTCTACTCGAAGAAGATCAAGTCGCTGGCGCAGCTCAAGGAAGGCGCCAAGGTCGGCATCCAGAACGATCCGTCCAACGGCAACCGCGCGCTGCTGCTGCTGCAGAAGGCCGGCGTGATCAAGCTGAAGGCGGGCGCCGGCACGAACGGCAACAACGCCACCCCGCGCGACGTGGTCGAGAACCCGAAGAAGATCAAGCTGATCGAGCTGGATTCGGCGCAGCTGCCGCGCTCGCTGGATGACTTGGACGCCGCTTCGATCAACACCGACTACGCGGTCAAGAACGGCCTGACGCCGACCAAGGACGCCATTGCACTGGAAGATCGTCAGGGTCCGTACGCCAACCTGATCGCCGTGCGTGAAAAAGACAAAAACCAGCCGTGGGTGAAGACGCTGGTGCGCGCCTACCAATCGGAAGACGTGCGCAAGTTCATCGACACGCAGTTCAAGGGTGCGATCTTGCCGGCGTTTTAAGCGGCGGCTGCTAAGTCAGCGGTTACTTTCGCGGGCTGACCCGAGATTGAAGCGTGGCATGCCGGGAGCCTGTCCAGTCTTCCGGTGCGCCGCCGCGTTTTGTTGCGCTGCGGCATTATGTGACAGGTGCAATCGTTTTCGTCACGCGTGGCGCCGTGGCAACGCTTGTAGCCTCTCGTTACATTAAGTAGTTCTACGTTATTGCAACGCAACAAACGATTCGCTATAGTAGGAACTGTCTCCTCCACCCTCCTTGGTGGATTGTGGCCCGAGCACCTGGTGCTCGGGCTTTTTTCTTTGGCGCGCGGCTTTTGTTCTTCTTCCGGCCGCCTTGCATCTCGGCCGGTTCCGGCTACCCTGAATTCTCGATTTTTCTGCGTGTTTCCCTCGGCGGCGTTGCCCGATAGCAACGAGCACGGATTTTTCAAGCGTGCGCTTCGAGCCACGCTTCAATCACTGCCACGCACGTCGGCGGAGAAAGATCAAAGCGCTGTTTGAATCACGTTTTCGCCGCGAATGTGCGCGCAACGGTGTGCTTTGTGCCGCTAACATCGCGAAATTTCGTCAGTTTTTGTCCTACAAGGGTTTCGGCGAACCCCGGACAGTCTGACCGCACCCCCTCCACTAAACTTCACCTTGCTCTCTCTTTAGAGAGCACTCCCCCCCTTTTGAGCCCGCCCCTGTTGCGGGCTTCATTTTTTTCGGGCACGATTTCCTCCATCCCGACGCTGTCGACACCGGCGCCGGAAGCTCAAAAGGTTGGGGGAATCTCTCAAGGCCCGCGCAGTTGAAAAGCTGCGCGGGCTTTGTTTTTTCCGGCGCCGCGTGCTGACTTCGCCTGACAAGGCTCCCCGGCGGTGATTCAATGGCGGCTGATGGTGCCGTCACACAGCGCAAACGGGATGCGCCTCGGCCCGATACCCACAACAACAAGGACTGGCCGATGGAAGGTTTCGCGCAACTCGCCGTGCTGGTGGTGGATGACCACCCCGTGCAACGGGCTGCCGCCCGGCAACTGCTCCATACGCTGGGCGTGCAGCAGATCCTGACCGCGTGCGACGGCCGCGAGGCGCTCTATCTCCTGCAGCTTTGCCACGTCGATCTGGTGCTGTGCGACATCGACATGCCCGCGATGAACGGTCCCGAACTGATGGAGCAGATGCACTTGCGCGGCGGCCGCATCTTTCCACGACAGGCGCCCGTGTGGGCGTGGGTCAGTGCGATGGATGCGCCAATTGTCGAGTCGCATGTCAGCCTGGCCGATGCGATCGGGTTGACGCGCACGCGCGGCGTGCAGAAGCCGCTGCGGCCTGCACACGTGCTGCCGCTGCTGGAAGAAGCCGCCGCGCGCGAACGGGACCGGGCGCCTGCCGCAACCGCCGGCTTGCCGCAGTTTTCTGACGACGAACTTGCCGCGCTCATCCACGAAACGCCCGAGCAGATCGAGGTCGTATTCCAACCCCAGCACGATCTGGCCAGCAACCAGATCGCCGGCGCCGAGGCGCTTTGCCGCTGGATGCACCCGGTGCATGGGCGCGTGTCGCCCGCCGCTTTCGTGCCGCGCCTGGAAGCGCTGGGGCTGGCGGACGGTCTGTTCTTCCACGTGTTGGAGCATTGCGTGCGCGTGCAGCACGCGCTGTCCGCGCACGCGTACCCCGTTTCGATTGGCGTGAATGCGTCTGCGCAGACGCTGAGCCGGGCCGGCACCGTAGACCGCATCGATGCCATCGTGCGCGAGGCGCGTATTGCGCCGGGCGCCATCGCCATCGAGCTGACGGAGGATTCGCCGGTGCACGATGCCGCGCAGCTCACCATCGCGCTCAACCGCTTGCGCCTGCTGGGCCATCCTCTGGCCATCGACGATTTTGGCGTGGGCATTGCCACGCTCAAGCTGCTGGCCGATCTGCCTTTCACCATCCTCAAGATCGATCGCTCGTTTACAGCCGCGGTGGACCAGGCCAGCCAGCGCGGCGTGATCTGCCGCACGATGATCGAGCTGGCGCGCGCGCTGCATCTCGAGTGCATTGCCGAAGGGGTGGAAACCGAAGCGCAGCGCCAGACGCTGCGCGCTTTGGGCTGTGCGACCGGGCAAGGCTATCTGTGGGCGGCACCACTGTCCGTGACCGCGTTTCTTGCGCACGTGCAGGCGGCGGCTTAAGGGCGAACGCCACCGCGTCATTCAGTTTTCCTCAACCCAGATAAAAGCAGCTTCTGCCCCGAAAGGTTACGCGGAGCCAAAGTAAGAAAAGTCTGATCCCGCAGGGCATATCCGGTGAGTAAGGTACCGGCTCCTTTCAGCGGCGCTCCTGACTTCCATGACGGCTCCGATCTCTTCCACCCTGTTGCTCGCCGCGCCGGCCATGTCCTCCACGGCGACGCGCCTGACCTGACGGCGTGCGCATGTGCCCTGTCCTCTCGATCGTGCTGGCAGACGATCATCCGGTGATTCTCATGGGGCTGGCGGCGGCCATTGGGCAGTTTCCACAGCAGCAGGTCGTCGCACAGGCACACGACGGGCGCGAGCTGATGCAGGTGCTTGCGCACATCGACTGCAACGTCATCGTTACGGACTACAACCTGGGTGGCGAACCCGCCTTCGATGGCATGCAACTGCTGGTGCGCCTGCGTCAGCAGCATCCCAGGTGCGGCATCGTCGTCTGCACGATGGTCCACAATCCGGCGCTGTTACGCGGCATGCGGCAGATTGGCGTGGCTGGGATAGTCAGCAAGAACGATGACTTTGTTCATGCCGGACACGCCGTCATGGCGGCCGCGCGCGGCGTGCGCTATGACAGCCCGCGCATTCTGGAAGAGGCGGGACTCGGTTCCAACGACCGGAATGGGTTCGAGCGGCTGAGCGCACGTGAGCGGGAAGTGCTTCGCCTGTATGCCGCGGGCACGGCCGTGTCGGACATCGCACAGATGCTCGGTTCGAGCGTGAAGACCGTCAGCACACAGAAGGCCGTAGCATTGCGCAAGCTGGGCCTGGTGCGCGAAATCGATCTCTTTCAGTACGCCCGCGCCAGCGGGCTGACAGCGCCCCGCTGAGCGCCGGTCATCAACTTGCCTGGCGATGCATCGGCACGGCTTGCGCTGGTGCGATGGTGGTGCCGGATGCCAGCGCGGGTGCTGCGTCCACACCCATCAGCCAATTGAACAACGGCGTTGCCAGCAACGTGCCCACCAGTTGCGCCAGCATGTAGCCCGGGACATCGCCGGGGCGGATGCCGGAGGGGCCGTCGGTCAGCGCGCAGGCAAGAGCCAACGCGGGGTTGGCCAGCGATGACGACGACGTGAACCAGTACCCGGCCGCGATATAGGCGGCCACCACCAGCGGCAATTGCTTTGGCGCATGACGGCCGCATGCGATGCCAACCCCGATCAGTCCGAACGTTGCCAGCGCTTCGCTCCACCACAGCGCCGGCCCTGTGGCGGCGTGAGTGCCCGCTGCCCACGCCGGCATGCCGAACATGGCATGCGCGGCTGCCACACCCAGCGCGGCGCCCACGGCCTGTGCAGCCTGATAGGCCAGCGCCTCATGCCCACGCAGACCGCCCCGCAGCAACGCGGACAGCGTGACCGCCGGGTTCAGGTGCGCCCCCGACACTGGCGCGAACACCGTCAGCAGCGCCAGCAAACCGGCGCCGCCGGCCAGCGATTGCGCCAGCAGCGTCCAGGTGGCATCGCCGCCGGAGAGCCGGCTTGCGTGGATGCCCGTGCCGATCACTACCGCAATCAGCAAGGCCGTACCAAGCCCTTCCGCGACGATGCGGCGAGCCAGGGACGGTGGAGCAGACATGGCCGAAGCCGCGGTACGAAGGTGGGAAACAGTGGCCATGCGGGAAGAAGGCGAGCAATGCCAAGCGCATCGCGCGGGAGTGTGGAATCACCGCTGCGGCCGATCAATGCACACGGGCGCGCTTGTGTCGCGCGCCCGAGTATCGAATGGTGGAAGTGGTTTGATGGTGCGGCTCAGGCCGGACTTGCCGCGCTAGCGGCCGCCAGTTGCCGCTGCTGTGCCCCGAGCCGCGCAAAGCCCACGGCCGCTGCGCCGAGCGCTGCCAGCATGGCGATGCATCCCGCCATCGTGCCGCGCGCCATGCCGTTGGCACCGCCGGCAGCGGCAAAGGTGAAATACAGCCCGCCGATACAGGCGACGCCCAGTGCGCCTGCCAACTGCTGCACGGTAATCAGCAGCCCCGCCGCTGCGCCGGCCTGCGTACGTGCAACGCCCGTCAGCACCAGGCCGATCAGCGGGACGACGACCAGGCCTTGCCCTGCCCCGTACAGCGCCACGGCAATGCCGATGCGCATCATGTTCGGCGTGGCGGGGTGCGCCCATTCCGTCCCGAATCCCGCCAGCAGCACCAACAGGCCCACCGCCATCAGGCCGAGACCCGCCAGCAGCGCGCGAACGCCATAGCGCCGCACCAGCGCATTGGCCACCCGCGACGTGATCAAGAAAGTGATGGCCAGCGGCAGGATGGCCACACCCATGCGCACGGCTGACAGCTGCCGCCCGTTCTGCAGATACAGCGTCAGCACCAGGAAGAACGCCATCATCCCGATGTAGTGCAGCGCCGACGCCGTCAGGCCCGTCATGAAGGCGCGATGCTGCAGCAAGGTGGGCGGCAGCAGCGGCGTCCCGCCGGCGCGGTCGACACGGGCCTCGAGCTGCTGGAACGTTGCCATGCCCAGCACGCCTACGACCAGCAGTGCCAGGGTCCACACCGGCCAGTGCAGCTCGCGGCCGAACAGCAGCGGCACCAGCACGGCGGCCACGCTGACGGCCATCCACGCCACGCCGGCGGTATCGAGATGCACCTTTGCGGCGTCGGCGCTCGGGTGCGGAATCCAGCGCCAGCCAAGCAGCGCGGCAGTCAAACCGACCGGCACGTTGATCAGGAAGGCCGAGCGCCAGCCCAGCCCGGCGACGTCGGCGCTGGTGAGTGCGCCGCCCACCAGCAACCCGGCCGCCCCGCCGGTGCCCATCACCAGGCCGAAAATCGACAGCGCGCGGTCGCGCTCGGCGCCGGCAAAGAGCGCCTGCACGCTCGCCAGCACCTGCGGCACCATCATCGCGGCCGACAGGCCCTGCGCGAAACGCCATGCGATCAGCGCCGCCGCGCTGCCCGCCAGCCCACAACCGGCCGAGGTGGCGGTAAAGGCGACGAGACCGAGCAGGAACACGCGTCTGCGACCGAACAGATCGCCCAGACGGCCGCCAGTGATGAGCAGAATCGCGTAGCCAAGCTGGTACACCGCCAGCACGGCCTCCAGTTGCGCGGGCGTGGCATGCAGGCTCGTACGGATGCTCGGAATCGCCACATTGGCGATGAACGCATCGACGATGAACATGAATTGCGCCGTCACCATCACACCAAAGGCAAGCCAGCGGCGGCGTTCCGATACGGAGGAAGCAGAAGAAGGGTGAGTCACGATCGGCTCCGGAAAGAGAGGTGAACGCAGCGTAGGTGCGCGAGCCGATTCGATGCAGAGCTAGGATTAACCTAGGATTAGCTTGTCCCTCCCACCTGCGCATGCCAGCGTGTGTAATACCGCCATGGACGATTTCACCGCCGACCTTGCGCCCTTGCCCGCCGCGCCCCGCAACGAGCTGGGCGAGTTCCTGCGCAGCCGCCGCAGCCATCTGCGTCCGCAGGACGTGGGGCTGCCCGAGGGCAGCGGGCGCCGCCGCACCGCCGGGCTGCGCCGGGAAGAAGTCGCGCAGCTCGCCAACATCAGCATCGATTGGTACGTGCGCATCGAGCAGGGGCGTGACGTGCGGCCCTCGGTGGCGACCATCGAGGCGATCGGGCGGGCGCTGAAGCTGTCTTCGGATGAGCGCGCGCACATGCGGGGCCTGGCGCGCGCAGAGTCGGTCTTGACGGGTGCCGCGGCTGCGGCGTCCGGGCGTTCAGCCGCCGAAGCAGTGCCCGATGTCCTGCGCCGGGCCGTTGCCGGCATGGTCTTGCCTGCCCACGTGCGCAGCTATCGCACGGAGCTGCTGTGCTGGAACGAGGCGACCTCGGAACTCTTCATGGATTTCGGCACGATGCCACCGGAAGACCGCAACTCGCTGGTCTACATGTTCCTGTACGCCAATGCGCGCGAGCGTTTTGTCGAGTGGGAAAACGAGGCGCGCCGCATGCTGGCGAAGTTTCGCGCGGTGTACGACCCGCATGCAGACGACCCGGTGCTCGTGGCGCTGGTCGACCGGCTGCGCGCCTGCAGCCGCGAGTTCGATACGTGGTGGCGTCAGCACGAAGTGCGCGCCCAGCGTGCAGAACATAAGCTGATCCGCACGCCCGGCGGCCAGGTCGTCCGCTACGACTACATCGGCCTGCCGGTAATGGAAGACCCGCGCCTGCGCATGGTGCTGTACGTGCCCGTCGAGGACGGGGCCTGAAAGCTCAGGCCGTCAAGGCCGAGAGGATGGTGCCGGTGTCGCGCACGCGGCCCAGTCGCGGGAATACGTTCTCCACCGACGACCGATGCATGGCCGCATCGTTCGAGCTCATCGCATCTTCGGCCAGCACCAGCGCGTAGCCGTGTTCCCACGCGGCGCGCGCGGTCGATTCCACCCCCACATGCGTCGAGATACCGCCCAGCACGATGGTGGTGATGCCGCGACGGCGCAGTTGCAGATCAAGTTCAGTGCCGTAGAACGCGCCCCATTGGCGCTTGGTGATCTGGATGTCGGTGGGTGCGACTTCCAGCTCGGCGGGCTGTTCCCACCATTGCGCCGGCAGACCGCCCGGCTGTGTGGGCGCGGGCCGGTCGACGGGCTGGCGCGGCGCATCGGCGTAGTCCGGCGCCCACCCCACGCGCACCAGCACCACGGGCGCAGCCAGCTCGCGAAAGCGCTTGGCGAGCCTGGCGGACGCACTCAATACCTGCTCGGCCGAGTGCGGCCCCTGGGCAAACGGCAGGATGCCGCGTTGCAGGTCGATCAGCACCAGCGCGGTGGTTTTCGCAGACAAGGCAGACAGGGTTTGCAGCGGTTCAGACATCAGGTGCTCCAGGTCAATCGGAATCACGGACGGCGGATGACACACGTTGCCGTGGCGTGCGCGAGCAATGTGCCGTCCTGCGTCTTGAGCGTGCCCTCCGACACGCCGATCGTGCGCGAGAGATGCAGCACGCGCCCAACGGCCACCAGCGGTGTATCCACCGGCACGGCCTTCACCATCTTCACGTTCAGGTCAACCGTGCCGTAGCCGACGCCGGCTTCGAGCATCGAATGCACGGCGCAGCCGGTCACGGAGTCGAGCACCGTCGCCGCAAAGCCGCCGTGCACACCGCCCAGCGGATTGAGGTGGCGCTTGTCGGCCTGGGCACCGAAGTGCACGGTGCCTGCTTCGATGACATCCATCGTCATCGGGATGGTTTCGCTGATGGACGCGCGCGGGAGATCACCGTGCGACATGGCCTGCAGCAGTTGCAGGCCGGTCATTTGGGACGGATGCATGGGCGGGGTCTGGTGGAGGTGATATGAGATGAGACGAGGTGACTCAACACTCTACCGCGAGGCCGATTGCCGGGGCTGCAATGCATTGCATTGGGCGGCGCAACAACCGCGCGTCTGCGCATGCCCCAATACGGGTAGACCCTAGCGTTGCGCGCACGCCGACGCGAAAGGCTCCAGAAAGGTGCCCCCTTCTACGCTCGCCCAGCGATTGCATCGGCGGCCTGACCCACTGCCGTTGCGCGTTTCCCGAAGCCGGCATCACGACCGGACACCATCACCCACAAAGGAAGGAGACTTCAATGTCCCGCATCAAGTTTGCCCTTGCGGCAACTGCAGCTGCCGCGGCCACGCTGGCCGCCAGCGCCGCCCATGCCCAGTCAAACGTGACGCTTTACGGCCTGATTGACACCACCATCAGCACCGTCAACAACACCAACGCCGCGGGCGCGCGCACCACCGGTTTCCAGGTGCCCTGGTTCTCGGGCAGCCGCTGGGGCCTGACCGGCAAGGAAGATCTGGGCGGCGGCACGTCGGCCATCTTCAAGCTGGAATCGGAATTCGAGACGCCGACCGGCAACATGGACACCCCGGGCGTGTTGTTCAACCGCGACGCCTGGGTGGGTCTGTCGAGCGAATCGCTGGGCAAGCTGACCTTCGGCCGCCAGAACGCGATTGCGCGTGACATCTCTGGGATCTACGGCGACCCGTACACCAGCGAGAAAGTCGGTCTGGACGAAGGCGGCTACACCAACGTCAACAACTTCAAGCAGCTGATCTTCTACGCAGGCAGCGCCACCGGTACGCGCATGAACAACGGCGTGGTGTGGAAGAAGATGTGGGGCGGCCGCTTCCTGACGGCCCTGGGCTATCAGTTTGGTGAAGTGCCGGGCCAGTTCACGCAAGGCACCACCGAATCGTTGGCGCTGGGCTACAACGGCGACAACTTCCACCTCGCAGGCTTCGCGCAGCAAGCCAAGGTCAACGGCTTCATGGACCGCTCGTACTCGGTGGGCGGCAACGTGATCTTCGGCATGTTCCGCGTGAACGCCGGCTACTTCCACTACACCGGCGAGCAACCGGCCGCACTGGGCAACCGCAAGGACGACGCCTACACCGTGTCGCTGAAGATCGCTCCGCAAGGCGCCTTCGACTACGAAATCGGCTACCAGATCATGAAGGCCGGCAACGCCGCGTTCAGCGCCGATGGCAACACGCTCAACGCTTATGCCAACGTTGCGGGTGCCACGGCAGCGGGCAGCGGCCGCAAGAACACGCTGTACGGCTCGGTGTTCTACCACGTGTCCAAGCGCACGGAGTTCTACGTCGCGGCTGACTACATGAAGCTGAAAGATCAGTACATCGTGGGCGGCACCAACGGCCACAACAGCCAGACGGAGTTCGCCGTCGGTATGCGCACGCGCTTCTAAGCGCCTGTTTGGCTTGAGCTAGCGGCGCTCGCGCACCTGATCGACAAACCTGTTGGTGTAGGTGCGCGAGAGGTCGATGTGCTTGTCGCGCGCGTTGGCATTGCTGGCGGCGAGGACGCGCAGGACGGTGGGTGGGCCGTCGTCCGGCATGCGTCCGTCGGTGCTGAAGGTGGGCAACGCGGCGGCAAGCGCTTTTGTGTACAGCTCGGGATGATCGCGCCGGAATTCAGGCGGCATGCGGGCGGCAATGTCTTCTGCACCGTGCGTGTGCATGTAATGCAGGGTGCGCACGAATGCGTGGGCCAGTTTGGCAGCGATGTCCGGATGTGCTTCCAGCCATGCGGTCTGCAGGTACAGGCACGCGGCCGGGTACGAACCGCCGAGCGCCGCTCGTGTGCTCTCGAGCGTGCGCAAGTCGAGCAGCACGCGGGCCTCGCCGCTGTGCACGAGGCGCGAGACCGTCGGGTCGGTGGTCATGCCTGCATCGATGCGGCCGTTGCGCAGCGCAGTGACGAAACTGTGTTCCGCGCCAACCGGCAGCATGGTGTAGTCGCCGGCCGAGAGCCCCTGCTGCACCATCAGGTAGCGCGTGAGAAAGCTCGTGGATGCACCCAGCCCCGTCACGCCCAGCGTGCGGCCGCGCAAGTCACGCATCGACTGGACCGTCGCCGGCAAGCGTGTCGACACGACTTCCGCTTCGCCCGGCACCTGGCTGAATACGACAATGGCGCGCACTTCCTTGCCCTTGGCCTGGAGGTCGATGGTGTGGTCATAGAAGCCGACCACGCCTTGCGCAAAGCCGGTGAGCAGTTCGCTCTCCGCATCAACGCCGGCGGGCTGCGAGAGCAGTTCCACTTCGAGCCCTTCGTCGCGGAAATAGCCCAGACGTTGCGCCAGCGTGGCCGGCAGGTAGATCATCTTGGCGGTGCCGCTGACCATGAGCGTCAGGCGCGTCGGGTCTTGTGCGAGAGCATGCGAAGTTGCCACTGCCAGAAGGGCAGCGAGCCACGGCGTGATCCAGCCCCGGACGCCGTGTGCGCGGGCGGTCGTGCAGGTAAAAACACCCATTGAGTTGTCTCCGGCTCTTTTGTAGATATCGGTATCGCGCGGTCCGGATCTGGTGAGTGATGCCTCCGGCGCGCGTAGGCAGCCGCCACCATTCTAGGAAGCGGCAACCCACAAATCGCTTTCATTTTCCAGACGCGCTGTTTTCGCATGAAGCTGCTCCTGATCGAAGACAACGCCCCGCTGGCGCACTGGCTGTCCGAAGCCCTGCGCCGCGCCCAATTCACCGTGGATCACGCCAGCGATGGCGAATCCGCCGATACCCTGTTGCTGACGCAACACTACGACGTCGTGCTGCTCGATCTGCAATTGCCTACATTGTCAGGGCAAGGTGTATTGCAACGTTTGCGCGGCCGGCGCAACCCGGTGCCGGTGCTCATCCTGACAGCCAGCGGCGGGATCGACGACAAGGTCGCCTGCCTGGGTGCCGGCGCCGATGACTACCTCGTCAAACCATTCGAGATTCGCGAGCTGATTGCGCGGATTCAGGTGCTGGTGCGGCGCAGCACGCCAGATCAGTCTGTCGAGCTGCAATGCGGCGACCTGACATACCACACCGGCAGCCGCACCTTTAATCTGGCCGGCCAGCCCCTGGTGCTGCCCGCACGCGAGCACACGGTGCTTGAAATCCTGATGCTCAAGCTGGGTCGCACGGTGTCCAAACCGGCGCTGGTGAACGGCGTTTTCGGCATGGACGATGAAGCCAGCCCCGAGGCCATCGAGATCTATATCCACCGTCTGCGTAAGAAGCTGGAGCATTCCGCCGCCACCATCGTCACGCTGCGCGGCCTTGGTTACCTGCTGCGCGATGCCTCCGCCGCGCAGTCCTGATCAAGCGCCGGCGCAGTCCGCCCCGGCGCGTGCCCGCAGCCTGCGTGCGCGGCTGGTGCTATGGCTGGCGTTGCCGCTGGTCGTCTATGTGGCGGCCGATGGCTGGCTCGACCTGGCCGCCGCACGCCACAACGCCGATCTCGTGCACTTTCATGCGCTGGACACGGCCGCCCAGATGATCAGCGGGCAGATCGAATGGGACGAAGGCCGCCTGCGCGTGTCGGTGCCGCCGGCTGCGCTGGCGGTGTTTGCCGCGCCCGAAACCCCGGTGCGCGATCAGGTGACGTACCAGGTCAGCACCGAGCACGGCCGCCTGCTGGCCGGGCGGCTCGACTTCGGCACGCGCCCCGCGTTTGACGCCGCCGGCCTGGCCGATGCCGGCACCTACACCGATACCGTGGAGGGCCAGCCGGTGCACGTGGCCGCCGTGGTGCGCACCATGTACGACGCCGGGCGCACCGAACGCGTCGTCACGCGCGTCGCGCAAACCATGAACGGGCGCGACGCGATGATCCGCCAGCTGTGGTGGCCCGCCACCGTGCGCCAGCTCGCGCTCGTGGGGCTGGCGCTGGCGATGATCCTCATCGGCCTGACCCTGGAGTTGCGGCCGATCTTGCGGCTGGCCGGTAATGTGTCGGCACGGGCGCCCACCGACCTCGCGCCGCTCGACCCCGACGGCCTGCAGCACGAGCTGCAGCCGATTGCCGGCGCGTTCAACCAGTACCTGCAGCGCATTGCCGACAACGCGATCACGCAGAAGCGCTTCATTGCCGATGCTGCGCACCAGATGCGAACGCCGCTGGCAATTCTCGATACGCAGATGCAGGTGGCGGCGCAAACGAACGCCGATGCCGCGCTGCATGAAGTCCTGAAGGCCGCGCGAACCAGCACACGCAACCTGGCGGACCTCATCAACGACTTGTTGCTGCTGTCTCAGGCCGAAGCATCGGCCGCGACGAGCGAGGCCGTCGACCTCTCGCATGTGGCGCGCACCGTGCTGGAAGACCTGGCGCTGCTGGCCGATGGCCGCCGGATCGATCTGGGGATCGAACCTGCCGAGCAGCCCGTATGGACGTCGGGCAACCGCGCGCTGATTGCCGCCCTGTTGTTCAACCTGGTCGACAACGCTGTGCGTTACACGCAGGAAGGCGGCCACGTGACGGTGCAGGTGTCGGCGGACTACGGTTGGGCGATGCTGACCGTGACCGACAACGGCCCCGGCATTCCCCCCGAGGCGTACACGCGCGTGTTCGAGCGCTTCACGCGTCTGGACGGCACGCAGACCCAGGGCACTGGCCTGGGCCTGGCGATCGTGCGGCAGATCGTCGATCGCATGGGCGGCCAGATTGCGCTGGCGCCCGGGCCCGGTGGAACCGGGCTGGCGGTGACGGTCTGGCTGCGGCGGACGAACGCGCCCGCTGCAGGGTAAATCACCGCCCCTGCCTTACGGCTTCCGCACTTACTGCACCGACACAAACACCGGGTTCGAGTAGAACCACAGATCGTTGTAGTTGCGACCGTTGATGGCCTTGAAGCGCGCGGCGTTTTCCGTCACCACGGTCTTCTGGTCGGGCATCGGTCTCGAACCCATCAGCCAGGAAGGTGTCGGCCATTCATGGTCACCTCGATCAATGATGGGTTCAACCCGCGGAATCATTTCGCTGCGGTTTTCAACTGCTCCGCCATCTGCAGATGCTCACGCAGGGCCGGCAGGTTGTGCGCGAAAAATGCCTTGATGTCGGGGTCCTTCGCGCCCTTCGAGGCCTTGTCGAACAACGAGACGGCTTCCTTGTGGGCCTTCACGCCCACCTCGTCGGCGTAGGCCTTGTCGAATTTGGCGCCCTCCAGTGCATTGAGCTTGTCCACCTTCGCACGCTCGCCGGCGGGCAGGCTCTCTGGCACTGCGATGCCCTTCTTGCCGGCCAGCGTCTTGAGTTCGTCGCCAACGGTGGTGTGGTCCTTCACCATCCGTTGTGCAAAGGCGCGTACGTCGGGATTGCCTGCGCGTGTAATCGCCGCCTGGCTCGCCTGAACCTCTAGCATCCCGGCGGCCGCAGCCTTGGTGACGAAGGTGGTGTCGGACTTGTCCACCGCCGCCCGCGCCACGCTCAGCCCACCGCCAAAGCCAAGTGCAGCTGCCAGAAACAACGCGGCAACGCGCTGCACTCCAATATGCTGTGTCGATCTGTTCATGAGTCGTCCTCCTGCTCGCATGCGCATCACTTTTCGTTGCTGACGGCCTTCGAAACAGCGGCCGGCGTGTCGTATTCGTCGTCGGGCATGTCGCGCAGCGTCTTCAGTGTGCTGTCAACTGCGCCGTTGGCCTGCGCGGTCTTCACCAGCGCCTGCTTCTTCGCCGGGTAGGACGCGCCCTTCAGGGCCTTTTGAATGCCGATCGGCGAGTGCGCTGCGTGTTCATCCCCGCCGCCGTGGCCGCCGCGCTCATGCGACTTGGCACCGGCGCGTTCGGAGGATTTGCCGGCGCTGCCGTGGCTGGCGTGCCCGCCGCGCTCCTTGGCCGATGCGCTGCTGCGATTGCTCTGCGACGTCGATTTCGAGTGCGACGCGTACTTGCTCTTGTCGCGCGTGGGTTTCATGACACCTCCGCTGGTCGGGTTGATCGGGCCGTCACCGGAAATGGCGCGGCCAACGACCGTCTCGCAGCAGTGAACATGCCTGCGGTGCGGCGGGGTGGAAAGAGCTGGGGGGGCGGGCGACAGCTTAGTTACGTAGGCCCGACATCGTGCTTCAGTGCTGTGCTACGGCAACTCCGACGAGCGCCTACGCTGCAACGCCTTTGCGCCGGGCCGCACGCGGCATCGGCAGCGGTGCCTCGCCCAATGCGCGGCTGACCGCATTCGGTTTGTCGACCAGATCCTGCAGCGTATAGCCGTCGAGCACCTCAAAGTACGCCCGCAACGCCGCGTGCAGCACGCCACGCAGGCCGCACACGCGCGTGATGACGCAGTGGTTGTCGTCGCCGTGGAAGCACTCGACCATGCGGAAGTCGGGCTCGGTGGCGCGGACCACGTCGCCGAGGTTGATTTCGGCGGCCGGGCGGCCGAGCGTGATGCCCCCCGCGCGCCCCCGCACGGTATGCAGGAAGCCGTCCTGCCCAAGCTGCTGGACGATCTTGATGAGGTGGTTCTTGGGAATGTCGAAGGCATCTGCAATGCGCTGGATCGTGACGAGCTCGTCCGGGTGCACGGCCACGTAGATCAGCGTGCGCAGGGCGTAGTCGGTGTAGTCGGTCAGTCGCATGGCGGGGGTGCGGCGTTGCCGCAGGTAGAAACATTCATGAGAGGCACATCTTATCGGGAAGTTGCGCACAAGATGCGCCGGTTTGCCGCAGGTCAATTTGTTGCATCACAAATATACGTTTAATAGAATTCAGTGCAAGCGGTTGCCTGAGCACCAGGCCATCCAGAAAAAAGCGTGACGGCGCCCCCCGTCTTATTTGTTGCATATTTCACGCATATTTGGAGTCCAGCATGCTGTCCGACAAGTCCAAGCCCTACATCGATGCCAGCGTTCCGGTGCTGCGCGAGCATGGCTTGACCATCACCCAGACCTTCTATCGCAACATGTTCGCCAGCCACCCCGAGCTGACCAACGTGTTCAACATGGGCAACCAGGCCAATGGGTCGCAGCAGCAGTCGCTGGCTTCGGCGGTGTTTGCGTACGCCGCCAACCATGGCAACAACGCGGCGCTGGCGCCCGTGGTCAACCGCATCGTGCACAAGCATGCCGCTGTGGGCATCAAGCCGAGCCACTACCCGATTGTCGCGCGCCACCTGCTGGGCGCAATTGCCGAAGTGCTGGGCGACGCCGCCACACCAGACCTGCTCGCCGCCTGGGACGAGGCCTACTGGCTGCTCGCCGCCGAGCTGATCGCGGCTGAAGCGCGCCTGTATCAGCACACCGGCAGCGGGCCCGACCATCGTCAGCCGGTGCGCATTGTCAGCCGCCGCCAACAGGCCGAAGATGTGGTGTCGCTCACGCTCGAAGCGGTGGGGGATGCGCCGTTGGCCGATTTCCTGCCGGGTCAATACATCTCGGTGCAGGTGGAGCTGGCGCCGGGCGCACTGCAGCAGCGTCAGTACAGCCTGTCGGATGCGCCGAATGGCCGCACGTGGCGCATCTCCGTCAAGCGTGATGCGGGTGACGCCGATCGCCCTGCGGGCACCGTGTCGAGCTGGCTGCACGCCAATGCGCGCGAAGGCGACGTCCTGCTGGTCAGCCAACCCTACGGCGACTTCGTGCCGCAACTGGCGACCAGCAACCCGATCGTGCTGATGTCGGCCGGTGTTGGCATCACGCCCATGATCTCGGCGCTCAACACGCTCGCGCAGCAGAACAGCGCGCGCAAGATCGTATTCAGCCACGCCAGTCGCGCGGCCTCGCATGTTGCCCACGCGGACGATCTGGAGCGTGCCGCACAAGCGCTGCCTGCATTCGAGGCGCACGTATTCCTGGAGTCCGGCGAAGACGCGGAATTCGCGCAGCGCCCGGCCCACCCCGGCCGCATGACGGTCGACACGTTCGTGCGCGACCACGGGACGGAAGCGGACTTCTATCTCTGCGGCCCGCTGCCGTTCATGCAGGCACAGCGTGCGGCGTTGCTCGCCAGCGGCGTGCCGTCGGAGCGCATCCACCGCGAAGTGTTCGGCCCCGATCTGCTGGACGACACCCTCTGACCTGAACCACGGAAATCACCATGCCCCGCCAAGCCCCGTTGCTCACCATCGGCCAGCCCGACCCGGCAAGCCGTTTGCCTTACACGGGGCGGGCCGTCTTCGCGCTCGGCTTCCGGCCGTTCTACCTGTTGGCAGCCGCCTTTGCCGCGCTGGGGATGGCGTTGTGGGCAGCGTTGCTGCTGGGGGTGCTGCCGTCGGCGCAGGGCCCCGCCACCATGGCGCCGCTGTTCTGGCATGCGCACGAGATGGTGTTCGGCTTTGCGGCGGCAGTGGTGGTGGGTTTCCTCTTCACGGCGGGCAAAAACTGGACGGGCCTGCAGACGCCACAAGGCGCGCAACTCGCTGGGCTGGCGGCGCTGTGGCTGGCGGCGCGTGTGCTGATGTGGACGGGCCCCGTGCCGCTTGCGGTGGCGGCGGATGTGGCGTTCCTGCCGGCATGCGGCGTGGCGTTCCTGCGCGTTCTGCGGCGCGCAAAAAGCGCACGCAACTACGGCCTGGCGATCGCGCTGCTTGTGCTCGGTGCCATCAACGCGGCGTTCCATGCGGCGCTGGCTTGGGACGCGCCGCTGGCTGCATTGCGCTGCCTCGACGCGGCCGCTGGGCTGGTGTGCCTGTTTGTCACGGTCATTGGCGGGCGCGTCATCCCGATGTTCACTTCAAACGCGGTCCCTGGCGTGCACGTGCGCCGCGTAGTGTGGGCCGAGCGCGCTATCGTGCCGGCGACGGCGCTCGCCGTTGCCATGTTGGCGACGCCGCTTCAAGGCATCGTTCCGGCCATCGTGTTTGCGGCGGCAGCAGTCGTGCAGGCCGTCCGCTGGGCCGGCTGGGACACGCGCCGCACGCTGCGAACGCCCATCGTCTCCATCCTGCATGTGGCGTATGCCTTCCTGCCCATCGGCTTTGCCATGTTGGCTGCCGCAGCGCTCGGTTGGGGCGACCGTTCCACCGCGCTGCATGCGCTCACGGCAGGAGCCATCGGCGGCGCCATCATCGCAATGATCACGCGCACCGCGCTGGGCCACACCGGCCGGATGCTGCGCACGGGCCGGGCAGAGCATTTCGCCTACGCTGCCGTCGCGCTGGCTGCACTCGTGCGCGTCGCAGGCCCGGCGTTGCTGCCGCGCGAGGTGTGGATCGGCGGGGCGAGCCTGCTGTGGGTGGCGGCGTTCGCGACGTACCTGTGGCGCTACACGCCGTGGCTGATGGCGCCGCGCGCTGACGGCCGGGAAGGCTGAGCTTCACCCCTGCCCTTTCCGCCTCCGGCGGCTTCCGTAGAATGGCGCAGCCCCTTCGCACACTGCGCCCACGATGGATGTTCATTTGACGATCCACGGCCGGCACGACCTTGCCGGCCAACTCTATCGACAACTCCGCACCGCCATCCTCGATGGTCGGCTCGTGCCGGGCGAGCGTCTGCCCTCCACGCGCGACCTCGCGCTGCAGATCGGTGTGTCGCGCAAGACCACGCTCGACGTATTCGAGCGCCTCATTGCGGAAGGCTATCTACAGCCGCGCGCCGGCTCCGGCACGTTTGTGGCCGAAGCCACCGAAGGATTGCGCGCTCGCACGCCGGCCGCCTCGCCTGCGGCGCAACTTGCGTCGCCCACGCCAGCCGTACGCACCTTCGACACGCCCTGGAACAACATGCCCGCGGTGCTGCCCCTGCCGCGCGCGAATCTCGTCTACGACTTTGTGGGTGGCGTGACGGAGAAGCGCCAGTTTCCGTTCGACGTGTGGCGCCGTTGTGTTGCGCATGCGCTGCGCCAGCAGGCACGCGGGCGTGGCGGCTATCAGGACCCTGCGGGCGACCAGGCGCTGCGCCTGGCCATCTCGCGGTATCTCGCATTCAGCCGCGCGGTGGTGTGCGCTTGGGCCGATATTGTCGTCACGCAGGGCGCGCAGCAGGCCATCGACCTGATCGCTCGCGTGCTCGTGCGCCCCGGGGATACGGTGGCGATTGAAGACCCGGGTTACCCACCCGCGCGCATTGCGCTGCAGGCGCGGGGTGCCAAGGTCGTGCCGGTGCCGGTCGATGCGGAAGGCCTGGTCGTCGATGCGCTGCCCAAGCGCGCCAAGCTCGTCTACGTAACGCCGTCGCACCAGTTTCCGCTGGGCATGCCGATGAGCCTGGCGCGCCGCGCGCAACTGCTCGACTGGGCGCAGCGCCATGACGCGCTGATCATCGAAGACGATTACGACAGCGAATTCCGCTTCGACGGCCGTCCGATGGAATCACTCAAAAGCCTGGACGCTGCCGGTTGCGTGGCGTACGTGGGTACGTTTTCGAAGACGATCTTTCCGGAGCTGCGCATCGGCTACGTGGTGCCGCCGGCTTCGCTGGTGGCGCCGTTGCGGCACGCCAAGCAGGTGGCCGATTGGCACAGTGAATCGCTCATGCAGGCGGCGCTCGCCAAATTCATGCTCGACGGCGACTTCGGCAAGTACCTGCGGCGCATGCACAAGGAATACGCCGTGCGCCGCAATGCGCTGCTGCGGCATCTGCGTGGTCCGCTGGCACCGTGGCTGACGCCCGTGCCGTCGGCGGCGGGCATTCACATGGCGGCGCAGTTGCAGACGCCCTTGCCCGAAGCCGAACTCGTCAAGCTGGCGGAAAGCGTGGGCGTCGGGTTGTACGGCACAGCCAGGATGTATGTGGCGCGCCTGCCGCAGCCCGGGCTGCTGATCGGCTACGGCCACGTGAACGTTGCGGAGATCGACGCGGGCCTCGGCAAGCTGGCGGAGGTGCTGGCCAAGGTGGCTACCTGATATTCGCGAGGATTGGCGATTCCAAGGTGCCACTGGGGTGCCTACACTGGCTTCAGTTCTCAAGCACAGGAGCCATCTCATGGAACCCCGCCTCGACTTCTATCAAAGCAATCCCGCCGCCATCCAGGCAGTTATGGGCCTGGAAAAAGCGCTGGCCAAAAGCACGCTGGAAAAACCGCTGACTGAACTCGTGCGCCTGCGCGCCTCGCAAATCAACGGCTGCGCCTATTGCGTCGACTTGCATACCGCCGATGCGCGCAAGGGCGGTGAAGACGACCGCCGCCTGGCAACGGTGTTGGTCTGGCATGAAACGCCCTTCTTTACCGACCGCGAACGCGCCGCGCTGGCGTGGACGGAGGCGGTCACCCTCGTCGCACAAACGCGCGTGCCCGACGACGTCTGGCAGGCCGTGCGCGTGCAGTTCTCTGATGCCGAGCTGGTCGACCTGACGCTGCTGGTCAGCACCATCAACACCTGGAACCGCCTGGCCATCAGCTTTCGCAAGCTGCCCGCCTGAGCGCCGCATATACTGCCTCCCACGGCGCGCGCCGCACACGGAGGCCACATGCTGCACAACGTCCGCACCCTGAGCATCAACGTCGAGCGTCACTTCGATGACGTGGCCATGTTCCTGGCCGAGCCGCTGAACTTTCCGATCTGGGCGACCGGGCTGTCGGAAGGGCTCGCCCCCGCTACGCAGGGCTCGGGCGCGGCCCCCGATGAATGGATTGCCAAGGCCGCGCCCAGCAGCGACGAAGGCAGCGTGTTCATCCGCTTCAGCCCGCCCAACACCTTTGGCATTGCCGATCACTGGGTCCGCCTGCCGGACGGATCGATCATCTACGTGCCGCTGCGCGTGGTGCGCAACGGCGCGGGCACCACTGTCTCGCTCACGCTGTTTCAGCAACCGAACATGGATGACGCGCAGTTCGACGCCGATGCCGAATGGGTGCAGCGGGATCTCGTGAAGCTGAAGACGGTGCTGGAATCCGAATAACCGCTCAGGCCTTTTCCGCGCGCGGTGCTTGCGGCACCGTTTGCGGACCGGACGCGCCGGCGGGTGCAGCGGATGCCGGTGCTGCAGGTGATGCAGCCAGCGACGGGTCGCCCTGCGCATCCGATCCCTTCACCTGGCTCACCCAGAACACGCAGAACAACCCCGCCGCCACGGCCAGCCAGCCGTTGAGGCCATAGCCCTCGATGCGGCCGCTGGCGCCACCGGACAGCAGCAGCCCGCCAAGCCACGCCCCCACGCCAGTGCCCACCGACATCACCGCGCTGTTGGCCGAGAGGAACGCGCCGCGCACCTGCGGGGCCGGCACCGTGGTCATCAGCGCCTGCATCGGCACCATGCGGCTGGAGAGGATCACCATGAAGAACGGGAAGAACAGCAGCATGCCGATGAACGGCCAGTCAGGCAGATGCGTCATGAGCAGCACCGGGATGAACGCCAGCAGGGCCGCGCCCACGAACACGCGGCGACGGCCGTAGCGGTCCGCCAGCTTGCCGACGGCGCGCGAGCTGAAGAACGATGCCGCGCCGCCCGCCACATACAGCCACGACAGGTTTTCAGGCGCCACGCCGTGGTTGGCCACCAGCACCGGCGAGATGAACGGAATCACCAGCATGTGCGAGCCCATCATCACGAAAGTCAGCACGAAGGCACGCAGATGGCGCGGGTTGGTGAGCAACCGCCACAGGCCCGAGAGCACTTCGCCCAGCGTCTGGCTGCGATTGCCTGCCAGATGTTCGGCCAGCGGCGGAATGGTCCGCCGCGCGCCCAGCCAGATCAGCACCGTGAGCGCCGTCAGCAGGAAGAACGGCGCCGACCAGCCGAAATGCGCGCCAATGGCAATGCCCACAGGCACGCCTGCCATGGCCGCCAGCGCAAACGACGACATCACTACGCCGGTAGCCGCGCCGCGCCGCGCGGGCGGAATCACGTCCGACAGCACGGCCATGATGATCGACCCGAGCACACCGCCCGTGACGCCCGCAAACGCGCGGGCGAGCAGCAGCATGCTGTAACTGCCTGACAGCGCGCAGGCCAGGTTGGCCAGCGTGAAGAGGCCGTAGACGGTCAGCAGCAGCCGGCGCCGGTCGAAGCGGTCGACATAGGTGGCGGCCAGCAGGCCGGAGGCACCCGAGCACAGCGAATACACCGACACGGCCGTGGCGAACGCCGCCGGACCGATGCCAAACGTGTGCATGATCTGGGGACCAAGCGGCATCATCACCATGAAATCCATGATGACGGTGAACTGCGTGAGCGCGAGTAGCCAGAGCAACCGGCGCTCGCGCGAGGAATCAAGTAGAGGCATGAGGGCGAACGAAGAAAGAGAGGAGGCGGCGCACGCGGCTGCCAGCAGAAGGCAGTAGGCCGGCGCGCCGTGTTATGTCGAAAAACATATCTTACGATAGTTGTCGCGACATAAGAAGTCAAACTTTATTCAGCGGGATTCTGCGCCTCGTCACGTGGCCAAGGCGCGCGATGCGCTATTTCGCGCGCAGCATCCAAAGCACGTCCAGCACGTGCTGCGTCGATCGCTCGACGTGGCCGGCCCGGTGCGCGATGCCAAGTTCACGCCACAACGCCGGCCGCAGCGGCCGCATGGTGATGCGCACATCCGACGGTACGGCGGACGCCTCGTGCGGGAGCAGCGTGGCGCCATAACCGGCGGCAACGAGGCTTTTGATAGCGTCGTTGTAGTTGAGCTGGATGCGCGGCACGGGGTGATAACCGTCCGTGGCGAACCACTCGGTCGTCTGGCGCGAGAGACGTGTGGTGGCGTCGTTCAGGATCAGCGGCTGCGCGGCAAGCCACGCGGGCGTGATGCGTGCCGGACTCGTCCAGTGCGAAGGCAGGAACGCCATCACGGGATCGCGCCGCCACGGCTTGATCGCCAGCCCCGCCACCTGCGATTGCGGCAGCGCCACAAGGCCAATGTCGAGCGCGCCATCGGCCAGACCCGCCAGCGTTTCCTGCGAAGTGAGCACTGCCACCTGCACGTCGATGCCAGGGTGGTCTTGCCGGAGCACCTCCAGCGCCTGCGGCAGCAGATGCGCGATGGCGCCGGTGGATGCGCCCAGCCGTACGCGCCCGCTCAGTCCCTGCACCTGGCGTTGGATGTCGTCCAGCGCCTGCTCGGCATCGGCGAGCAGCTTGCGCGCGCGCTCCACCATCACCTCGCCAATGGCGGTGGGCTGCACCTGCCCGCGCTTGCGTGACAGAAGTTGCGCGCCCACGCGATCTTCCAGCTCGGCGATATGCAGGCTCACGGTGGGCGCTGCCAGATGCAGGGCCTGCGCCGCGTCGGCAAACGATCCGCGGCCTGCGACTTCGACGAGGGTGCGCAGGCGGTCCAGGCTGATCTCTCGCATGATTCAGAAAAGCTGAATGTGAGGGTTGGGAAATTCAACTTTTCATATTCTAGGTCGCGCTCGAAGATGGGGGCTCGCATTCATCACCAACTTCTTTCCCTGGGAGCGCCCCGCCATGTCCACGCCCCTCGTCTTCATCGACGGCGACCAAGGCACCACCGGCCTGCAGATTCACGAGCGGCTGCGCGGCCGTGTCGAGCGGCAGGCCCTGAAACTGCTGACGCTTCCCGCCGACGCCCGCAAAGACGGGCAACGCCGTGCCGAGGCGATCAACGCCTGCGATATTGCCATCCTGTGCTTGCCCGATGCGGCCGCGCGCGAGGCAGTCGCGGCCGTCGTCAACCCGGGCGTGCGCGTGATCGACGCCAGCTCCGCGCATCGCACCACGCCGGGCTGGGTGTACGGCTTTCCGGAGATGAGCGAGGGGCAGGCCGATCGCGTTGCGGCAGCGTCGCGCGTGACCAACCCGGGCTGCTACCCGACCGGCGCGATCGGGCTGCTGCGTCCGCTCGTGCAGGCGGGCCTCGTGCCGGCGGATTACCCGATCAGCATTCATGCCGTATCCGGCTATTCGGGCGGTGGCCGTGGCGCAGTGGAAACCTACGAGGGGCAGGAGGCAGCAAACGCGCTGCCGTTCCAGGTGTACGGGCTGGGTTTGGCGCACAAGCACACGCCGGAGATCCAACTGCACGCCGGGCTCAGGCAGCGGCCGATGTTCGTCCCGGCCTACGGCGCGTATCGCCAGGGCATTGTGCTGACGGTGCCGCTGGAACTGCGTCTGCTCAACGCCGGCGTTGACGCGACCGCGCTGCACGCATGTCTGGCTGACCACTACGCCAGCGCGCAGCATGTGGAGGTGATGCCGCTGCAGGCGCCGTCCGCCGTGCCGCATCTCGACCCGCAGGCGCTCAACGGCACAAACGATATGCGGCTGGGCGTGTTCGCCAACGACCACGGCCAGGTCTTGCTCACGGCGGTGTTCGACAACCTCGGCAAGGGCGCATCCGGCGCAGCGGTTCAGAACCTTGATCTGATGCTGGCGCGGTAGTGGCAAATCGAATGGAAGTCATCGCAACATTTAATTGGTCGATTGTGGGCGACTTCGCTATCGTCAACGCCGCCCGCGTACGAACCGCCTGTTGCTGTTTGCGCTCGGGGCCGGACCAACCCATTGCCTGAATGCAACATGTCTAAGACCACGTATTACGCGCCGCATGGCGGCCATCCGCCGCAGACGGATCTGCTGACCGATCGCGCGATGTTCACCGAGGCATATGCGGTGATCCCCAAGGGGGTGATGCGCGACATCGTCACAAGCTGGCTGCCGTTCTGGACCCAGACGCGCCTGTGGGTGATCGCCCGCCCGCTCTCGGGCTTTGCCGAGACCTTCTCGCAGTACATCGTTGAAGTGAACCCGGGCGGCGGCAGCGACAAGCCCGAGCAAGACAAGAACGCCGAAGCCGTGCTGTTCGTCGTGGAAGGCGAAGCGGAGCTGACGCTGCAGGGCAAGAAGTACACGCTCACGCCGGGCGGCTACGCCTTCATTCCGCCGGGCGTTGACTGGACGCTACATAACGTCAGCGATGCTGCGGTGCGCTTCCACTGGATCCGCAAGCACTACCAGGTCGTCGAGGGCATTCCCCTGCCGGAAGCCTTCGTGACCAACGAACAGGACGTCGAGCCGATCCCGATGCCGGGCACCAACGGCGCATGGGTGACGACACGCTTTGTCGACATGAGCGATATGCGCCACGACATGCACGTCAACATCGTCACGTTCGAGCCGGGCGGCGTGATCCCGTTTGCCGAAACCCACGTGATGGAACACGGCCTGTATGTGCTCGAAGGCAAGGCAGTCTATCGCCTCAATCAGGACTGGGTCGAAGTGGAAGCCGGCGACTTCATGTGGCTGCGCGCGTTCTGCCCGCAGGCCTGCTATTCGGGTGGCCCTGGCCGCTTCCGTTACCTGCTGTACAAGGATGTGAACCGTCACATGAACCTGACGTTGAACCCGTCGCGTTAAGCGTCGCATGTGTCAGATAAAAAGCCCGCCGGTGGTTTGCCGTCGGGCTTTTTCATGGCTGTCGCTTTTGATTCTGAGATTGGGCCTACTTGCGCGTCGCCACGATGAACAGGCGCGGAAACGGCAGCAGCACCGTGCCTTCGTCGAGTGCGGGATAGGCCCGGGCAATCATGTCGCGATAGCGCGTCAGGAATACGGGGCGCTCGTCCTCGCTCAGCGCTGCGAGGAATGGCCGCAGCGCGCTGCCCTTGAACCATTCGACCACCGCATCGACGCCGCCTTGCAGCGGATGCATGTACGTGGTGCGCCACACGTCCACGCGCGCGCAGCGGCGCGAGCAGCGCGTAATAGCGGCGCGCATCGAAGCGCTCCGTGCGCTCTACACCCTTGAGCTTGCCGGCCCACGGCCCCTCAGCGGCCACTTCGCGCATCAGGCGGTGCGCCGGTTCGTCAAGGTTGTCCGGCATCTGCACAGCCAGGTGGCCACCCGCCGCCAGCTTGCCGATCAGCTTCGGCCGCTGACGAACGATCCGTATGTCCTCGTCTGCCGCGACGATCATTCGCTGGCCAAGCGGCGCCGCATCCGGTGACAAGCCTTGCAGCCCCACCCGCTCATCTTTGCCGGCGAGGTCAGCGGCAACCGCAGCCTGCTCGATGGCGCGCTCAAGGCGAGCGGCGTGATGCTGCATTCGTTCTACGAAGTGCAGCGCAGCTCAACGGCGCTCGGGTTGGTGGCGGAAGGGTTGGGCGCGGCGGTGGTGCCGCGGCTCGCGCTTCAGAAGAGCGCGTACCCGATGATCCGCACAGTCGAACTGGTCGAGCCGGAAGTGTCGCGCACGCTGGTGCTCGTCACGCGCAAGGCGGCGCAGCTGTCGCCTGCGGCGCGTGCCCTATACGACCGCATCGCCGAGGGGGCAACGCCGGCGGTCTGATGCTGGCGCAGAGGGGGCGTGTCGTCCAGCGCCCCGCTCATGCAACCGCGGCCATTCACGCACGCGAGCCGTCGTTGCCGCCGGGGTAGCTCGTATCGCCGCGCCATGCCAGCACATCGTGTGCGCTGGCTTGCCGATCCGCGCCTTGCGCATACGGATCGAAGCGATCGTACTTCCACGACAGATAGCCATAGGTGTCGGCCTGGCGATCCGCACCTTGCGTGAACGGGTCCGTCTTGTCGACGGCGCCTTGCGTATACGGATCGAACTTGGCCTGCGCGGCGGCAGCCGGTTGCGCGATGAACAGTGCGGCAGAAGCGGAAAGCGTGGCGAGCAAGGCCAGAGTAATGCGGCGGGTATGCATGGTGAACTCCTCGTACAGTGAACGTGCCGCCGGAGGCGGCATCCATTGGATCGCTGGCGGAGCGTGGCCGCTCGGATCCCACAGGTTGGTCGCGGTGCACATGCAAACCTGACACTGCATCGACGAAAAAAATTGCCGCACCAGCCTGTACCTGCAGATACGCAGGCCACGCGGCAATGGATGCAGCCTTGCGAAAAACGCGTGGACGTTGGTGCGGTCAACGGGCTGATGGCGGCGGTCATCGAGGGCCACCTGAGCGATCACGTGATAAAGGAACCTGCCGAGGCGCAGCGCCAGGAAGATCCCGATGCAGTGATGCAGGTGATCAAGTCGTATCTGCAGTCGTGAGCGCCGGGCCTCTTGCGCCGTGCGGCCGATCCCGCTAGGCTGCCGCAACGCCATCGGCCGTGCCGCTTCACCGATTCCCAGAGACCCTCGTCTTCATGTCACGACTTCACGCCACCCTCCTCGCTGCCGGCCATCGCGCTCGCGTGGATGACGTGTGCGTGCAGCCCGGGCCCCTCCCTCCTCCTGTCGTCTCGTCGGGCTACGACGTGATCGGCGCACCGCCGCCGCCACATCTGCCCGCGCTCGGCTGACTCCCAGCCGCTTCGTTTCCGGTTGACCTGAACCAGGCTCGGGCACACGCCCGAGGCAGGCGCCTGCCTGCGCGCCGGAACCCGACATCTCTATTCGACAGGTGAGTGGTATGCGTTCCATGCAAGCCGCGCTGGCAGGCTCCGGCGCGACGGTTCTATTCGTGCTGCTGTGGAGCAGCGGTGCAATCTTTGCGGAGATCGGGGTGCAGCATGTCCCGGCGTTCGCGTTTCTGGTTGGGCGCTTTGCGCTCGCGTCTTTGGTGCTGGCGGGCCTCCGCCTCCGGCGCGGGCAGTGGTGGGCGGCGCCGGGATCACGGCTGAAGGTAGCCGCCACCGGTGCATTGCTGACCGGCGGCTATTCGATTTGCTATCTTCTCGCGCTCGACTCCGGCCTCACGCCCGGGCTGCTGGCCACGGTGCTCGGCGTGCAGCCGCTGCTCACGCTGCTGGTGACCGAGCGCACGTGGTCTGCACGGCGGATGGCCGGCCTCGTGCTCGCGCTGGGCGGCCTCTCGCTTGTAGTGGGTGGGGCCGACGCGCGCCAAGTGCCAATGGCCGGCTTCGGCTATGCGTTTGCCGCGCTCCTCAGCATGACGCTGGGCGCCATCGGCCAGAAGCGGCTGAACCAGTCGCCCATCGATACGCTGCCGCTGCAGAACGCGGTGAGTCTCGTGCTGTGCATGGGGTTTGCCATCGCGCATCCCGCGCAATCGCTGGCGTTCACGCCCATCCTGCCCGGCATCGCTGCCTTGTTGTGGATGGGCGTGGTGATGTCGGTGGGTGCGCAGTTGCTGTTCTACCGGCTCATGCAGCACGGCAACCTCGTCAACGTGACGAGCTTGTTCTACCTCGTGCCGGTTGTCACGGCGCTGCTGGATGATCTTGTGCTGGGGCATCGCCTTGCGCCCGTTGCAGTGGCGGGGATGGCGATGATTCTGCTGGGGTTGGCGGTGGTATTCCGGGTGCGGCGGTAGAGCGGTGTGCGGTTGCCATTGCATTAGGCGGCTGGCAACCGCACCGTCACCCGCAACCCGCTGGCACGATCATCCGCCTCGCCGAGTTCCACTTCCCCGCCGAGTCGCCGCACCACCGTACTCACGATCGACAACCCGAGCCCCGAGCCGGTCGCCTCGTTGCCGAGCACGCGATAGAACGGGTCGAACACGCGTGCGCGTTCGTCGATGGGGATGCCGGGGCCGGTGTCCTGCACGGCAATCGACACAACCTCCGCGTCAATGGCCACCGACAGGTCGATGCGACCGCCTTCCGGTGTGTAGCGGATGGCGTTGTCCACGAGGTTGCGCACCACGACGAAGAGATCGAGCTCGTTGGCATGCACGCGCGCATCGGCTTCGGTGGTGACGCCCATGTCGAGCTGCTTGGCGTCGGCAAGCGGCATGAGGTCTTCCAGCACGCTGCGGAACACGCTCTGGACGGAGACGGTGCCCGTTGGCACGCCGGTGGCCTCTTGCGCGCGCGCCAGGGTGAGGAGTTGTTCGAGCAGCCCGCGGCTACGCTCGATGCCCTGGCGCAGCGTGCCAAGCCGCGCCTGCGCGTCGGGCGACATCGCGGCCTGCCCGAGCCGCTCGGCCTGCAGCGACAGTGCGGAGAGGGGCGTGCGCAGTTCGTGCGCGGCATCAGCGACAAAGCGGTGCTGGGCGTCCATGGACTGTTGCACGCGCGCGAGCAGGCGGTTGATCGCCACCACGAACGGGCGCACCTCGTCGGGCACGGCTTCGGGCGCGATGGCGTGCAGTTGGCGCTCGTCGCGTTGGTCCACCTCATGCGCGAGCCGCTTGATGGGCGCGAACATCTTGCGCAACACGTGGGCGACGGCCAGCAGCAGGATCGGCACAAGTATCAGGAACGGCATCAACGTGCGCAGCGCGCTGTCGCGGGCGGTTTCGTCTCGCACGGCGGTTTCCTGCGCCACAGCGATGCGCTGGCCGTTGGCGAGCGTGCGGACCCACACGCGGTAGTCGCGTTTGCCCAGGCGTGCGGTCTGCATGCCGTCGGTCAGCACGGGCGGGCTGGCCGCAGGCACCGCGCCGGCCGGCGGCAACACCTGCACGATCACGCGCGCCTCCGTGTCCGAGACCTTGGGCGCGTCGGCCGCCTCGCCTGGTGCGGGCAGGTGGCCGGGGGCGAACATCGCCCCGACCTGGCGTAAGACGTCGTCCTGCAATTCATACGCTTCGCGGAAAGCCGAGGCAAACGCAAAGCCGCCGGCCAGCACCGCCACCGCCACGATGATCACCGACAGCCACACCGATAGCCGCTGCTGCACGGATGCAGCCGCAGATGTGGCTGCTGTCATTGGCCCCTCGGCACCATCCATCCCACTCCCCTGACGTTCTTGATGGCCTGCGCGCCGAGCTTTTTGCGCAGTGCGTGGATGAGGAATTCGACCGCGTTGCTCGCTACCTCGTGGCCCCAGCCGTAGATGCGCTCTTCCAGCTCCGTGCGCGAAAGGATGGCGCCCGGCCGCAGCATGAGCGCCTGCAGCAATGCAAACTCGCGCGCGGACAGGCGTACCGGCTCGGCATCGCCCATGCGCGCTTCGTGCGCGGCGGGATCGAGCGTCAGCACGCCATTGGTGAGCACGGGGCTCGCTGCCCCACCCTTGCGGCGCAGGACGGCGCGCATGCGGGCGAGCAGTTCAACCATCTCGAAGGGCTTGAGGATGTAGTCATCGGCGCCGCCGTCGAGACCGCGTACGCGCTCATCCACCGCATCGCGCGCGGTCAGGATCAGCACCGGGACAGGATTGTCGCGGGCGCGCAGGCTGCCGAGCACTGCATGGCCGTCCTTTCCGGGCAGGCCGAGATCGAGCAGCAGCAGGTCGTAGTGTTGGTGCGCGGCCACATCCAACGCGGTCTGGCCGTTACGCACCCAGTCCACCGCGTAGGCGGCGTCCTGCAGCGCGGCTTCCACGGCCGCGCCAATCATCGGGTCGTCTTCAACTAGGAGGACTCGCATTCAGTGTCGGGTGAACGGTCAGACCGATTGCAGCGCACCGCGCCCCGGGCCTGCCAACTCGGCGGATTCTCCAGAGCGATGGAGGAAGATTCCGCACCAGTCTGCCGAGGCAGACTTAGACGAGCCATAGCCGCCCGGTGGCCGATGCCTTACTGCGCCAGCTGCCGCAACTTCCATTCCCCGCTTGGCTGTTTGCACAGCCACGCGGTCCACTGCTCTTTGCTGCTGCCGCGCGCGAGTTCGCTCTGCAGGCGTCGGCACGATTGGCCGGCGTCGGTCTTCGACTCCAGCGGCGTAATGGTCGCGTCGATGGCGGGCTGCTTGCCCGTCGCCGCAGACGTCCATTGTGCGGGCGTGTTGTCGGCGGTGCTCCTCAGCACATCGCCGATGGCCTTGGTGAACGACTTCAACTCCGTCGGGCTCATCGAGCCGATGATGGTGCTGGCCAGCACGTTGCGGAAATAGGCAAACGACGGCGTGGCAGCAGCAAACAGTGCAGCGCCCGCGAAGGCGAGTGCAAGACGGCGGCGATGCGACATGGGGTCCCCCAGGATGTGAAGAAAAAGGTGCCTTCATCCTAAACCATGCCGCGTCGGGCTGTGGGGGTGCGCGCAGCGGAGCGTAGCTGCGACCGCCCCGCCGCCGTCAAGCCTTGGGCGCCTTCACGAGCACCACCGGGCATTCAGCATGGGCGAGCACCCGGCCTGCCACCGAGCCCATCAGCGCCTCGACGAACACGCCCCGACCATGCGAGCCCATGACGATGGCCGCCGCTCCCGCACCTTGCGCGTGATGCACGATGCGCTCCGGTGGAAAGCCCACGAGTGCGTGCCGCTCGAACGGCACGCCAGCCGCACCCAGGATCGCGCAGACCGAGGCCATGGCGCCGGTGCTTTCCTCCGCGTACCACGCGTCAACCTCTGCCTTGCCGACGAGCGATTTGATGTCGCCGGAGAGGTCCGGCATGCAATGCACGACGTGCACCGTCACGTCGCTGCCGAAGAGCGTCTTGTCGGCAATGCAGCGGGCGGCCGCATCGGAGTAGTTCGATCCGTCCGTTGCCAGTACCAGGGTTTTCATGTGGCCTCCTTGCCGTGTGTGCCGCCGCGCCCGTGCGCGGCTGGTATCTGTTTCCACGGTAAGCGCTGCTGAAAGCGGCGCGTTGATACGAGTCAACGGAAGCACCCGGTGCGATTACGCTGTCAGCGCTTGCACAGGAAGGCAGGCAAAATGCGCAAGTTGACCCAGACGCCGCGCCCCACATGACAACCACGCCATCCCTTTCCGATTACCCGCTGCAGTCGACCGACAAGCTCCGCTACGGCGACACCGACCGCCAGGGCCACATCAACAACGCCGTCTTCGCCACGTACCTGGAAACGGGCCGCGTAGAGATGCTCTTCTCGCCCGACAACCCGCTGGCGGCGCCCGGCTGCGAGTTCGTCATCGCGCAGCTCGTGCTCGACTTCCGCAACGAAATCCTCTGGCCCGGCTCCGTGCAGATCGGCACGCGCGTGGCGAGCGTGGGCCGCAGCTCGGTCAAGCTCGAGCAGGCCATCTTCCAGAATGGCGAATGCGCCGCGACATCGCAATCGGTGATCGTGCAGATCGACGTTGCCACGCGCCAATCAAGCCCCATTACCGACAGCGCCCGCCAGCGTTTGGCTGCGCTTACCGCCACCCCCGCCGGCGCTGAAGCGGAGTGACGCGCGCTGTACGCAAACGAACGCCCGCAGAAAATTTTTAACTTTGCTTGCACTTGCGCCCCTTGCCGGTGGGAAGATGGCTCTCCCGTTCAATCACGCGGAGGTGACCATGGGACTGTTGGATGAAGTGGGCAAGATCGCCGGCGCCGTCGCCGCGGTTGAAGCCGCCGAGAAAGTCGATCCGGATGCCGGCCTGCTGACCAAGGCCGTCGCCGCCGTCGCCGGTTTCAAGGGCGCGGGCGCGCTGGAAGAGATGATCGAAAAGAAGGAGGAAGCCAAGGCCGAAAGCGCCGAGGCGGCTCCGCAAGATGGGGCCGCGCCGCAGGCTTGATTGGCTTGCAGGCTCAAAAGGATTTGGGGGACCCCGCCGGTTGGCGGGGTTTTTGTTTTATCGAACCGATGAGCCCGCTGCGGCCTTATGGTTCAACCCAATTGTCTGGAGCGCATAGCTTCATTGATTTCAAGGGAATTGCTCCAAAGACATTCTCTTTTGGAATCAGGGAGAAGTATTTCCAGTCGGTTTCATTGACGAAAACCTCTCCGCTCTTGCATAGCATGTGTGCCTGCCTTGGTTGTTTTCCGCATGAAGCACCGCCAATTGCACAACGTTGCCATTGAGCAATCATGCCGACAGATTGAGGTTGGCCCTTCTTGAGTTCTGTGTACGTCTGAACATCGCGGGTCGCAATCGCCATATACATGAAGTCCAAGTCCGGCTGTACGGGCCTTGCTGCCTCTGCTCTGAGATACCGTGTGTGTAAATTAAAGACGTAGTGAACAAAGGCTAAAAGAATGGCCACTAGCATTAATGTCGACAAAGTGGCGGCTATTCGACGTGTCGTAGAGTTTCTTTTGCGTGTGAAGAAAAATCCGAGAATCGGGAATGCGAGAACAGTTGCGAGACCCGACAGCAAGGCGGCTTCGAGTTCGGGGCTTGCGCAATCCAATCCGCACCCGGGGTTGTTGTCAAAGGCGGTCATGATGCGTATGACGATCGCGGCAGTTACGAAACCGGTAAATACGAAACCCATTAGCATCATCACGCGCTTCACTTAACCTCCCAAAAGAGAATTTTCTTGGAGTCACCCAAATCAGAGAAGCCAAACGATGATCCAGGGAAGAGCGAATTCATTCCAAACATTCGGCCGACGGTTGCGATTGAGTTAATTGGCCCGCTGATTGTCAACCGCGAGCCGTTCCAAAGATCAATATGGCCACCGCTGGCGTCGCCCGCAGAATCGCTGCTGCGAGACCAGTAGCTATCGAACATGATGATGCCGGTTCTCCCCTTGACCTTCGATTCCCAATCCCTGCCTGTAATGTCTTCCGTTCTACGCAGTCCACAAAACGGGTGCTTGCTCAACCAAGACCCCATCTGATCCGCAAGGACAGCCGTGTACCTACCCTCCATCAGAATGCGCCCAAATTGGTGACCGGGCTTGACTGACACATTCGCAGGCGTGAACGACTTCATTTCTATGCCGACCTTGTGCAACGTCACACTCATCCGAATCGCGCACTGGTTTCCGAAGCCGGGTGGCACGCCGCCGGTCTTGGCATCCCGATAGGGCTCGCCCGTGACGTAGTTGTCCCAAAGGTCGGAAAACTTCACCGCTGGCACGTCGATCTTGCACACCGAGCCCCGCGTTGTATTGGTCCGAACCCGCGCCTTTTGTTTGAGCGGTTTGCGTTGCGCTGCCGTCATGCCTGTGCCTCCGTTTGCTTTGCCAGTGCCTCGTCGCCCCAGAGCACCGTGTATGGCTCTTCACCTTGCGTATCAATGCGCGGCAGCAATCCACTTGCGGGTACCCGCCCTGAGAAAGTGCGGCCGTCTTCGGTTTCGATGTAATACGGGATGCCCTCAAGGGCTGCGGACACGAGATGCGCCTGTTCGTCGTACGAAGAACAGGCATTGAAGTGCCTTGTCGCTGACAGCGCAGTACGCAAAGGGTTACTGCTTTCACCGAACCCCAGTGCAGCAAGCTCATGGTGCTCAAAACTCTGGAAGCTGTCGTTTTGAGACGCAATCATGATTGGCGGAGGCTGGCATTTGCAGATGCAGACGTCCCCCTCGAGTGCCTGCTCTTTCTCCATCATGAAATCGGGCCATCGCGGCCCTTGTGCGGCGATCAAGCCAACGGTCTTGCATGCGTGGCAGTAGACCTTGGCCCCAATGAATGCCAGCGCGGTACCGTTGTGCGTGCAGGTTTCCTCGCCTTCAAGCACTTCAGCTCCGACGGTTGATCCGTCGCCCTTCTTCAGAAAGTTGCGCCTCAAGTTAACCTCCTCGTTGGTGTTAGTCCTCGAGGATTCTCTTGGCCGAACGAAGCACCATGCGGGATTTGGCGAAATATTACGAATAGGATGGATGTATCCGATCGCTATAATCCCCACCGTCACCGCCTTCGCGGTGACCGGGTTTCGCAGCCCATTTCCCTCCAGACGGACAGCCGCTTCCGAGCGGCGTTTTCATGTCCGGTGCTTGCGCACGCCTATGTTTTTTGCGGCGGGCCGGGCAGGGAGACCTTCGGGTCTGCCGGCGAGCTGGAGTGGGCCGGTCTGCGAACCCTGTCGTCAGGCCCGCCACCCTCGTTCGCAGCGAGACCGGGTCTCCTTCAATCCACTCCAGGAGGCCACATGGCTACCGCACTCAGCGGGCATCGCCCCGCGTCTTACCCTTCCCCACCGCCTTGGCGCTGCAGGCTTCCCACACAACCGGGAGGTGCCGCATGTCGCTGACCAAAAACCGCCTCTACCTGGATGGCGCGGTGTCAGCGCGCGCGTTTCTGTGCCGCACGCACAGCGTCATGCGCGACCCTGGGCATTGCCGGCCCGGCAGGCTGCGCGAGCAGCTCACGTATTTTTCGGAAAACGCGTATCCGCCGGCATTCGTGAAAGGCTTTATCGATGCCATCGACGCGTATCTTTCGATGTCGCTCGGGGGGAGCGACGTGGATCCGCACACATGGGAGGTATTGGCCGCCATCGAGCGACGGCAGATCACCGCCGCATAACAACAGACAGAGCCATCCCCGAGACGGGCGGGGATGCCGGCACCACGCCGCAACGCCGTGGAAGGCGCTGTGGCATGCTGGGCCCTCACATTTGAGGCGCATACAGCGGGAGCCATCTTGAAGCTCGATCACATTGCCTTCGTCGCGCAATCGCTTGAGCAGGCGCAGGCCTATGCCGCGCAGCGGTTTGGCGTGGAGCTGCCTGCGGGCGGCAAGCATCCCTTGATGGGCACGCACAACCTGGTCACGCGGATTGCGCCCGGCGTCTTTCTGGAGTTCATCGCCATCGACCCGGAGGCGGCGGCGCCCAACAGGACGCGCTGGTTTGCGCTCGACCGCCTGACGCGGGAAGGCACATTGGAAGAGGCGCCACGGTTGTTCGGCTGGGTCGCGAGCCGTCCGGATCTGGCGCGCAACGTAAGCGAATCACCGCAGCACGAATTGCTCGAAGTGACGCGTGGCGATTTGCGATGGCACTTCTTTCAACGCAGCGACGGCGAAGCGGAAGCGGGCGGTTGCTGGCCCGCACTCATCGATTGGGCCGGCGGCCAAAGCCCGGTCGGCAGGATGCAGGAGGTTGGGCTGCGCCTGAACCAATTCCAACTCGCACATCCGGAGATGCCGGGCATCCGCGCAAAGCTTCAGGGGCTGGGGTGGGATGCTTCCGAACCGGAGAACCGATACGTCGAATTGTCGGAGGCGGCACGGCCGGCTTTGACGCTTGTGCTCGATACGCCGAATGGGCTCGTGCAGATCGAAGGCGGCGGCCTGTAACCGCTGGCCACGGGTCAGGCGGCGCGCCGCTCGCCCACCCGCTGCCGCGTAGAGAACCCGTCGCGCACGCACTGCGCCAACGCCAGCGCCGCCGCACTCGTGCCTTGCGCAGGCAGCAGCAGGCTGATCGCAAACATCGGCAGTTCCGGAAGGCCGGCTTCAGGCCCGAGGATGTCGAGGTCCGCCGGCACCGTCGGCGTCAGCCATGCCGTGACGGCCAGCCCGGTGCGCACCGTGGCGGTGGTCGCTTCAATGTTGCCGCTCTCGAACACCGTGCGCCATTCGATGCCGTGCTCGCCGAGCGCCTTGAGCACGCGGGCGCGGAAGGCGCAGTTTTCATCCACCATCGACAGCGGTAGCGGGCGCTTCGCATGCACGTTGCCGCCGCGCGGGCCGACCCACACCAGACGCTCCACGCACAGGCATTCGCCCGTGGCTTCGTCCACCGGCGCTTCGACCACGGCGACGTCCAGCTCGCCGCGCGCAATGCGCTCCGTCAGCTCGGGCGAGGTGCCGCAGACGATGGTCAACTCCACCGACGGCCACGCTTCGGTAAAGGCCTTGAAGATCGGCGGGAAAACGGTGCCGACCAGGTCGTAAGGCACGCCCAGGCGCACCGGCCCCTGCAGCGGGCGCGCCGCCATGTCGGTCCAGATTTCGTCGTTGAGGGCGAGCAGGCGTTTGGCGCGGCCGAGGAAGCGTTCACCTGCGTGGGTGAGTTCGAGCCGCCGGCCGTCGCGCTCGAACAGGCGGCACTCGAAGGCATCTTCGAGCCGCTTGATCTGCTGGCTGATGGCGCCCTGCGTGAGGTGCAGCGCGTTGGCCGCCACCGTCATGCTGGCGTTTTCCGCCACGGCAACGAAGGTGCGGACGAGGGTGATGTCGAGGTTCTTGGCCATCGCCACATTCTAGAAGCTAATGCTTGGGCACAAAAACCGCATCGTTGCTAATGGCTTGTCAGCGCACGGGGCGGGCGGATCGGTGGCCCGCTGTGTGCGGCATGCCCCGCTGCCAGGGTCGCGCGCAACCGTGTGCCAGTGCGGAATTGCTGCATTGCCGCATGTCGCAATCGCCACCAAGGCAACGGTCTGCCAACTGCAGCGTGCGGGTTTGCTGCATGCCGTCGAGCGATGCCTCTAATGCGGGTAAGCCCGGTCGTTTGAAACAACCCGGCGCGCCTACGATGTGAAGTCGTGACCGGCAACAAGCCGGCGGCGTCGCTCGCCCATTAGAAAACCATCCGGAGACATCCATGGCCAACGATTTGCCCACCTCGGCCCTCACCTTCGATTACGTCATCGTCGGCGCCGGTTCGGCCGGTTGCGCGCTCGCCAGCCGGTTGACCGAAGACCCGGACGTGACGGTCGCGCTGCTCGAAGCCGGCCCGCACGATCATCACCTGTCGGTCTGGGTGCCGGCCGGTTGCGCGGCGTCACTGCCGTTCAAGAACAAGCGCAACTATGGGTTCCAGACCGTACCGCAAGCGGGGCTTGGCGGCCGCCAGGGCTATCAGCCGCGAGGGCGTGGGCTGGGCGGCAGCTCGTCGCTCAACGCCATGATCTACATCCGCGGCACGCCCAGCGACTACAACCACTGGGCGGCGCTCGGCTGCACCGGTTGGAGCTGGAACGATGTGCTGCCCTACTTCAAACGCTCCGAAGGCAACGAACGTTTTGCCGGCCGCGATGACGACGCGCTGCACGGCGGCACCGGCCCGCTTCACGTGAGCGACCTGCGCACCGGTAACCCCATCGCACAGCGCTTTGTCGAGGCCGGCGTGGCCGCAGGCTACCGCCTCAACAACGATTTCAACGGCCCCGACCAGGAAGGCGTCGGCCCGTACCAGGTCACGCAATACAACGGCGAGCGCTGGAATGCCGCGCGCGCCTACCTGCATGGCGGGGACAAGGCCGACGCCACCTTCAGCCGCAATCGCCGCCAGTTGACGGTGTTGCCCGACACGCAGGCCCTGCGGATCGTGTTCGACGGCAAGCGCGCGGCAGGCGTGGTGGTCGAGCGGGCGGGCCGCACAGAAACGCTGCGCGCGCGCCGCGAGGTGATCGTCTCATCGGGCGCGTTTGGCTCGCCGCAATTGCTCATGGCCTCCGGCGTGGGCCCGGCGGAGCATCTGCGCTCGCTCGGCATTCCGGTCGTGCACGACCTGCCCGGCGTCGGCCAGAACCTGCAGGACCACCTCGACATCATCCTGCACAAGAAGGTCTTCAACCTGGATTTGATCGGCTATTCCGCGCGCGGCAGCGCCCGCATGCTGGGCGAGATCCTGCGCTACCGGCGCGAGCGTCGCGGCATGCTGGCAACCAACTTTGCTGAAGCCGGCGGCTTCATCAAGAGCCGGCCCGATCTGGCCGATCCCGATCTGCAACTGCACTTCGTGGTCGCCATGGCTGACAACCACAACCGCACGTTCAACTACGGCCACGGCTATTCGTGCCACGTGTGCGTACTGCGCCCGAAGAGCCGCGGCGAAGTGCGCCTGGCCACCGCCGACACACGCGCCGCGCCGCTGATCGACCCGCGTTTCCTGTCCGACCCCGAAGACATGACCGGCATGCTCGCCGGCTTCCGCGCCGTGAAGAGCATCTTCGCGCAGCGCCCGCTGGCCGACCTGGGCGGGCGCGAGCTGTATTCCGGAAACATCCGCGGCGATGGCTCCGACGACGAAGCCGTGCGCGCCCTGATCCGCCAGCATGCCGACACCATCTATCACCCCGTCGGCACCTGCAAGATGGGCAGCGCCGACGACGCAATGGCCGTGGTGGACCCGGAACTACGCGTGCGTGGCCTGACAGGCCTGCGCGTGATCGACGGCTCCGTCATGCCGACGCTCATCGGCGGCAACACCAACGCCCCGATCATCATGATTGCCGAGCGCGCTGCCGACCTGATGCGCCAGGGCGGACGCCTGACGTTGAATGTGGTGAGCGGCATCCCCGCGCAAGCAGTACCGGCCGAGGTGCATTGAGCAACAAGCCACATCCTGGCGCAAACGCACGCACACCGGTGGTTTGGCCGTTGGAGCCCTAGATGGCGCCTTGAATTTCTGTTGCAGAGAGGAAAAAGGAAGGGAAACTGTCTGAGCGAAACGAGTTTTTCCCTTCCCCTCTCTGCGACATAAATTCAACGAGTCTTTCGCCATCTCGGGCGCGCCTTTCTTTGGCAAGACAAAGAAAGCGAGTCAGCCCCGGCAGGGGATGAAACAAGGGATGGACCAACAACACCCATAGCCACCCCGCGTAAGCAAGACATTAGTTGCCAGCACTATCCGTAGGCGTATTAAACGAATCCCGCAGCAAATAACTCATCGGCACCTCCAGATTCACCCCGTTGGGCGGAATCGGCTGCTGGAACCACTTCTTGTAGAGCTTCGGCACCTCGCCATCGACAATCAGCCGCGTCATCGACTGGTCGATCAGCTTCTTGAACTCCGGGTCCTGCTTGCTCAGCATGATCGCGTACGACGATACGAGCTGCGTCTTGCCCGCCAGGCGGTAGTCCGCCGGGTTCTTGGCCGTGGCGCGCATGCCCGAGAGCAGGATGTCGTCACCGGCAAACGCGTTGGCGCGGCCATCGGCCAGCATCGCAAACGCGCTGCGCAGATCGTTGGCATCGACCACCTGCATCGTCATGCCCGTCTCGTTGAGCTTGCGTGCGAGGTCGGCATTGGTCGAGCCGCGCGCGGCCACTACCGTCTTGCCGTTGAGGTCTTCCCATTGCTGGATCGGCGAGCCGGTCCTTACCAGCATGCGGCCCTTGGTGATGTAATGCGGAATCGTGAAGGCGACCTTCTCACGGCGCTCGCGTGAGTTGTTGGTCGAGCCGCATTCCAGGTCGGCCTTGCCCGAAGCGACCACGTCCATGCGCGTGGCGGCTGTCACCGGCACGTACTGCACCTTCAGGTCAGGGCGCTTAAGCGAGGTCTTGATCGAATCGATCAGCCGCGTGCAGATGTCGATGGCATAGCCGACCGGCTTGCTGCCATCGAGGTACGAAAAAGGAATGGAGTCTTCCCGATACGCCACATGCACCGTGCCCGAGTCGCGGATGCGATCGAGCGTCGGGGTAGCGGCAACGGCGTTGGACGGGAAGAAGGCGGTGGAAACAGCAGCGGGAACGGCAAGCGCGGCCAGCAGCCACGTGCGCGCAGCGAACGGCATCGTCAAAGGTCCTAGGAGAGGTTCGGGCTTCTAATGGCCAGCCGACCGCATCGGGGCCCTATCGACGCGGCGGTGCGCGCAATCGATTGCCAGGCGACGTCCGCCCGGCTGCGCAGCATTGGCTGGGGCGCGCCGTCACTCCCCCCGGGGAATGCCAAAGCGTGAAGCAATGTCACGCGCCGCCATGGGCGCGCATTATGCGCTGAATGCGGGTATACCCTCAAGCACCTGTTCGGTGCGTGGATAAGCGGCCGGAGGTCGCGATGTGGTTTTGAGCGTTACACAAAAGCGTGCGCTCACATTTAGCCGCATCCCCAGGGTGCGCTACACGGGCCACGCGCGTTGCAGCACTGCGCCCAGTTCCTGCGCGTGTCCGTCGAGCGTGCCAAACACGCGGCCATGTTGATGATGGAAGCGGCTGGCGATAAAGCGCTCGGCGTCGTCCGGGTGGGCGTACGCCAGCATCAGCGCAGCCTGTGCCGTCAGTGCCAGCCCCTGCGCGATGCGGCGTGCGGAGGTTTCCTGGATGTCGCCCGGCTGATGCAGCATCGCCTGCAGCGCGGCCAGCTCCGCACGCACGGCACGGTGGCCGTGCGCGCGCTCGCCAATGTCGTGCACCAGGCGCAACGCATCGTCCGGCGTGCGGGCGATGGCGCGCAGCACGTCCAGGCACATCACGTTGCCTGAGCCTTCCCAGATGGAATTGACCGGCGCCTCGCGGTACAGACGCGCCATCGGGCCTTCTTCGACATAGCCGTTGCCGCCCCAGACTTCCATTGCCTCGCCGGTTGCTTCGATGGTGCGCTTGCAGACCCAGAACTTGGCTGCGGGCGTGACGATGCGCTTCCACGCTGCGGCCAGCGGATCGACATCGGCGCGCTCGAACGCGTCGCCCAGTTCCATCATCAGCAACGTTGCCGCTTGCGATTCGAGCGCGAGATCGGCCAGTACGTTGCGCATCAGCGGTTGGTCGGCCAGCAGGCGGCCGAACGCCATGCGGTGGCGTGCGTGGTGCAGCGCCTGCATCAGCGCGTGGCGCAGGATGGCCGCGCTGCCGATCACGCAATCCAGCCGCGTGTGTGTCGCCATCTCGATGATGGTCGGAATGCCGCGTCCTTCCTCGCCGATGAGGATGCCTTCTGCGCCGCGGAATTCCACTTCGCTGCTCGCGTTCGAGCGGTTGCCGAGCTTGTCTTTCAGACGCTGGATCTGGATCGGGTTCTTGCTGCCGTCATCGCGAAAGCGCGGGACAAAGAAGCACGACAGCGGCCCGTCTTCCGCGCCCATGCGCGCGACTACCAGGTGCGCATCGCACATCGGTGCAGAGAAGAACCACTTGTGCCCGGTGATGGCGTACGTCGCGCCACGGCCCTCGCCACGCAAGGGCGTTGCCACCGTGGTGTTGCTGCGCACATCGGAGCCGCCCTGCTTTTCGGTCATGCCCATGCCGACGAGGATGGCGGTCTTCTGGCGCCACGGCAGGTCACGTGCGTCATGTTCGCGGGCGTAGAGACGCGGCCCCAGATCGGCAAACAGCGCGGTCTCGTTCTGCAGCACGGGGATGCTGGCGAATGTCATTGTCGCCGGGCACAGCGTGCCGGATTCGATCTGCGCCTGCATGAAATAGCCCGCGGTGCGGGCGGCCCATGCGCCGGGGCGCGGGTCGGCAAACGGCAGGGCCTGCAGCCCCTGGCTGCGCATCAGGCCGAGCAGCGCATGCCACGCGGGGTCGAAGCGGATGGCGTCGATGCGCTCGCCAGTGCGGCTGTGGGTGTGGAGTTCCGGGTGGTAGGAGTTGGCCTCGGCGGCCCACTGCAGCGTCTCGGGCGCGCCGAGTTGGTCGCCGAAGGCTTGCAGCGCGCTGGCGTTCCAGCCGCCGCCCAGACGTTCGAGCGCGCCTTGCAGCGTGGTGTCGGACGTAAACGGGTTGAAGCCGGTCAGGTCCGGGACTTGGTTGAAGACGCGGTGCGTGGCCTCGGTGGGCATTGGGGGTCTCCTGGGTCACCTTTGTTTGTGAACACATGGTAGACCCGTGGCGGTTCGGCTGCGTAAACGGACTCCGTGGCGGGTGGCTGGTTGGTCGACCGCTCGCCATTGCGCGCCGCGCACCCTCGTAATGGAAATACAAATGCGAAGAGGCGGGTTTATTTAGACCGCCACTCCACAAGCGCTTATTCATTCGAAAATTCCAAAATGATCGGCGTCCGATATTTGAGTGATAAATGGTCTCTGTGTCTCAACGCCCGGTCATGCCGTCTCAATATGCATTCTATTAACGAGATAGTGCCGCGATATAAAGGGAAAAAAAGCCTAAAAAGCCTTGTGTGGTAACGGTTTCACCGGCGACCAGTGTTGACGGATGGGGAGGCTTTTCTTAGCATCGCGTCCGGATCAATGTGCCAGTCAAAATAAATAAGAAAGGCTGCGCTGGTCTGACGGGGGATTTCCAAGGGGTAACACGCAGCCATTGCACCGATTGTCGGTGCCGGTATGCAAATCCCACGCGCTATTCCCTCGTGACGGGGGAGTGCCTGGCAGCAGTCAGGCTCTGAATTTCGCAAGAACGCTCGAGAGAAAAAGCTCGCAAGACAGCGGGCCTGAACGAGGGAGAAATGCGCGTGCTCACACAAAACAGCCCGTTTGGCCGGCGTGGGGTTGCCGGATGGTCGATGTTCCGGCGTCTGGAGGCGCAGGGGCGGGAATGGCTGCGCCAGGGCCTGCTGGCCGTGCTGGCGATCTGGCTGACGGTGTTGTCGCAAGGAGCGCTCGCCGCTGCCTGCACCGTCTCATTCTCGACCAACATGAATGCGCAGAAGTCCTATGTCTTTACGGCTGCGGACACGAGCAACTGCGACCCCTTCCTATCCGGCATTGCTTACGATTCTTCCGGCGGTACAAACAGTTCATTCGGCCCGCTCTTTCTTACGGCGACCGCCCAAGGCGGCAAAGTCGCCATCTACAGCGGTTCGGTACCGCCATCGGGGGATCCGTATACCAATGGTTTCGTTTACACGCCGCCGAGTAACTTCAGCGGCACTGATACCGCCACGTTCTACACCAGCAATGACAGCGTCACCTGGGTGCCTAACGGTATCGTGAGCATTGCTGTAATCCCAACTGCGCCGACGGTGACGGGCATTGCGCCGAACACAGGGACGACCGGCGGCGGCACCTCGGTCAACATCAACGGCACCAATTTCACCGTCGCCACGGCCGTCAAGTTTGGCGCGACCAACGCCACCAGCTTCACTGTCAACAGCGCCACGCAGATCACGGCAACATCACCGGCGGGCAGTACTGGCGTTGTTGATGTGACGGTGACCAACGGCGGCGGCACCAGTACCACCAGCGCGGCTGACCGGTTTACCTACGTGCTGCCGCCAACCGCCGGTCCGACCAGCATTACCGTGGCGCACGGCAGTACTAACAACCACGCTACGGTGGACGTCACCGGTGCAACCAGCGTGGCTGTCGGCACGCAGCCGACCCACGGCACGGCCACGGTCTCGGGCGGGTCGATCACCTACACGCCCAACCCGTCGTACTCAGGCATGGACTCGTTCACCTACACGGCTAGCAATGCGGGCGGCACGACGGCGCCGGCCACAATCACCGTCACCGTGTCGAATGCGACGGTCAACTACGCGCCGTCCTCACCCGCTGGCGGCACTGTCGGTGCGGCCTACAGCCAGTCACTGGCGTCGGCCAGTGGCGGCACGGCGCCGTACACCTATACGATCGCGTCCGGCGCGTTGCCGCCAGGGCTGACGCTGACAAGCAACGGCATGCTATCGGGTACACCAACCGCCGATGGCAGCTTCAACTTTGCGGTAACCGCCACCGACAGCAGTACGGGCACGGGCCCGTTCTCTGCCACCAGCGGCGCGCTGTCGCTGGTGATCGGCACGCCAACTATTACCGTATCGCCGGTTTCGTTGACGAACGCGACGGTGGCTGCGGCTTACAGCCAGACGATAACGGCCAGCGGTGGCACAGGGCCATACACCTATGCCATCACCTCCGGTGCGCTGCCCGCCGGGCTCACGCTCAGTTCGGGCGGCGTGCTGTCGGGGACGCCCACGGCGGGCGGCACGTTCAACTTCACCGTGACCACCACCGACAGCAGCACCGGTACTGGCCCATATACGGGCAGCCGTACCTATACGCTGGTCGTCAATGCACCCACGTTGGCGCTCACCCCGGCATCGGGCAGTCTCAGTGCTTCAACCGGCGTGGCGTACAGCCAGACCTTCACAGGCAGCGGCGGTCTGGCGCCATACACCTATAGCCTTGCGGTCCATAGCGGGACGATGCCGACCGGTCTCTCGTTCAACACCGGAACCGGCGTGTTGTCCGGTACGCCGACCACCACGGGCGTGGTCAACTTCTCGGTGACTGCCACCGACCACGCAACGGGCGCGGGGCCGTACAGCACGTCTGGCACCTACACGCTGACCACCTCGGCGCCCACCATTACCGTGTCGCCCACCACCCTGAGTGCGGCGACTGTCGGCGCCGCCTACAGCCAGACTGCCGCGGCCGGCGGGGGTGCCGCGCCTTACAGCTACGCGCTGACTGCCGGTGCGCTGCCGACGGGCCTGAGCTTGAACGGCAGCACTGGCGCGATCACTGGTACGCCCACGGCGGGCGGCACCTTCAACTTCACGGTCACGGCTACTGATGCCAACAGCTATACCGGCTCGCGCGCGTACACCCTGACGGTCAACGCAGCCACCGTCTCGGTCAGCCCGAGCACGTTGCCGGGCGGCACCATCGCTACGGCATACAGCCAGACCATGTTGGCCAGCGGCGGCACAGGTCCCTACACGTATGCCGTCACGGCAGGTTCGCTGCCGACGGGGCTGACGCTGTCCAGCAACGGCACGCTGTCGGGTACGCCCACGGCGGGTGGGGTGTTCAACTTCACCGTCACCGCGACTGACAGCAGTACCGGAACCGGCCCTTACACGGGTAGCCGTGCCTACTCGCTGACGATTGGGTCGCCCAGCTTGACCATCACGCCGGCCTCGGGCTCTCTCAGCGGTGTCGCAGGCACCGCTTACAGCCGCAACTTCACGGCAAGTGGTGGTACGAACCCATACACCTATGGCTTCGTGGTGAATAGCGGCACTGTCCCCACGGGCCTTACGTGGAACGGCACCACCGGCAGGCTGGCAGGGACCCCAACCACGGCCGGCACGGTCAGCTTTACCGTCACCGCTACCGACAGTTCGACGGGGACGGGTGCTCCGTTTGCGGTAAGCGGTGTCTACACGCTCACCATTGCCGCGCCTAGCCTGACGGTATCGCCGGCCACGCTCCCCAACCCAGGGATTGCAACGGCGTACAGCCAAACCATAACGGCGGCCAACGGCACCGCGCCGTACACCTATGCTGTTACGGCGGGCGCATTGCCGGCTGGCCTGAGCCTGAACACCTCCGGGTTCCTGTCGGGTACACCCACCGCAGGCGGAACGTTCAACTTCACCATCACGACAACGGATGCCAACAGCTTCACGGCCAGCCGTGCCTACAGCGTCACCATCGGTGCGCCCACGGTCACGGTGAATCCGGCGGCCGCAACGTCGGCCCAAGTCACCACGGCCTACAGCCAGACCTTCACAGCTACCGGCGGTACCGCGCCCTACACGTACGCCGTCACCACCGGCACGTTGCCTGCGGGCCTGAGCTTGAACGCCAGCACTGGCGTTCTGTCGGGCACGCCCACTACGCTGGGCAGCAGCTCATTCACAGTGAGGGCCACCGACAGCAGCACGGGCACTGGCGCCCCGTACAGCGGTACGCGCAGCTTCACGATCACGGTGGGCCAGGTGATCGGCACCGCGCCGGCAATCACGGCCACCACCATGTCGACGGCACCGATCACGCTGCATGCAACGGCCAATGCAACCGGCGGTCCGTTCTCGTCCGTCACGATTGTCAATCCGCCTGCCAGCGGCACTGCCGTCGTCAACGGTCTGGACATCGTCTACACGCCGACCCAGACCACCTCCGGCGCAGTCAATTTCACTTATGCGCTGATCAACACGGCCGGCACGTCCGCGCCGATTCCGGTAACGGTCAACGTGAACGCCGTGCCGATTGCGGTGGCGCAGAGGCAGGCCATCACGTCGTCGGGCCAGGGGGTGAGCGTGGACTTGACCGAAGGCGCCACGGGTGGCCCCTTCACGGCGGCGACGCTGGTGTCGGTGGTGCCCTACAACGCGGGTACGGCCAGCATCGTGCAGAAGGCGATCCAGACACCGGCCGGCCTGAAGCCGCAGGCGGTGGCGGCATCGACGTACGTGCTGAACTTCACCCCGTCAGGCACCTACAGCGGCCAGGCCGTGCTGACGTACACGCTGTCCAACGCGTTCGCCACCTCGACGGCTGCAACGGTGCAGGTGAGCGTGGCGCCGCGCAAGGACCCCTCGGCCGATCCTGATGTGGCAGGTCTGATCAACGCGCAAGTGCAGGCCGCGCGCCGCTTCGCCACCACGCAGATTGACAACTACAACCGCCGCCTGGAAGCGCTGCACGGCACTGGCCGGGCACCCTCGAGCAACGGTTTGACGGTCGCCATGCCGGGCCATCGCGCAGACATGCAAGCGCGTTGCCAGGATGTGGCCGGCATTTCCGCGCACGATGCCTGCATGCGCGGTGACGGTCAGGGCGTGCGGCCATTCGCACGCGGCAAGCGCAACGCCGATGCGGCCAGCGGCAGCACCGACAAGTCAACCGCCGATGCCGGCCCCGATCTGCCCGGCGCTGATGCCGCCAGCGCGGGCCCGGACAACACCGACCCGAATCTCGCGTTCTGGAGCGCCGGTACGCTGGACTTTGGTTTTGCCAGCGCTGGCACGCAACGCTCCGGTTTCCGCTTCACCACAGGCGGTGTGACGGCCGGCGCGGACTACCGCGTGTCCGATCAGCTCTCGATCGGGGGTGGGTTTGGCTACGGGCGTGACTCCACCGACATCGGCAACGCGGGCACCAGGAGCACGGGCGACAGCTATAGCCTCGCGCTGTACGGCAGCTATCGCCCGCTGCCTTCGTTGTTCGTCGATGGTGTGGCCGGCTTCGGCACGCTCAGTTTCGACTCGCGCCGCTGGGTGACGGACTCCAACGACTTCGCCACCGGCAAGCGCAGCGGCAAGCAGGTGTTCGCCTCCGTGTCGGCCGGCTATGAGCATCGCGATCGTGCGTGGCTGATCTCGCCTTACGGGCGCCTGTCGGTCTCGCAATCGACGCTGGATCAGTTCACCGAATCGGGCGCCGGCATCAACGCGCTGACGTATTTCGACCAGACGGTGACGACGGTATCCGGCACGCTCGGCCTGCGTGCGGAATACACGCAGAAGACCAAGTGGGGCACGTTCCTGCCGTTCGCACGGGTGGAGTACCAGCACGACTTCAATGGGCAGAGCAATGCAGGTTTGGCGTATGCCGATCTGGCATCGGCAGGCCCTGCTTATTACGTGCCGGGTACACCGTTTGGGCGCGATCGCATGCAGATCGGGTTGGGGACAAAGTTCCGGACTGGCCCGCTCACGTTTGGGTTGGACTACAGCGTGATGGCGGGCATGGGGGGCTTGCAGCAGGGGGTTCGGTTGACGTTTGCTGCACCGTTCTGAAGCAACAAGCGGTAAGCGCTAACAAAAATCCAGCCTTCGGGCTGGCTTTTTGCTGGGCGAAATGTCAGCGCATCAGGGTGAAGTCGAGGATACCGCCGGCTTTTCCCCAGTCAGCAAGTAATGCATCAGTTCCCGCACCGGCCGAATCGCCTGCCCAAATGGGAGCTTGCCCGCACCGCGGAAAAACAATCCGCGCTCCACATCCCCACGCAGCGCCTGCGCAAGCTTCAGGTCAATGCAGAACTGCCCGACCTTGCCAATCCCATCCCGCAGCCCGCAGGTCTGCAAACAATCGAACCCCTGCAGACAATCCCGCACCTTGGCCTTGGCCTGCAGCGCGCTTTCGCGTGAGAGATACCGCGACAACCACGGCGTCATCACTGCCCGCGCCGGCAACCCAGCCACGCTGACAAACTCGCCGATATCCCCTTGCTCCGCGCCCGTCAGCACCCGCTTGAAGCGCACGTGCGCATCGCCCTCTTCCGTCACGGCAAATGCAGTGCCGAGCTGCACCGCAGCGGCGCCCTTGTCGAGCCAGTGCTTCACCTTGGCATGCGAATCGATGCCGCCCGCGAGGATGATCGGAATCTGCTCCGCCGCCAGTCCCAGCTTGATGAACAATTCACGGCATTCATCCAGCACGCGCGCAAACGAGAACCGCTCGTCTCGCAGATCTTCGATGCGGGCTGCGCCCAGGTGGCCGCCCGCATGTGTGGGATGCTCGATCACCACCGCGTCGGGCAGCCGCGCCTTCTTCATCCACCGTTTGAGCACGACGCCTACGCCGCGCGAGTCGGAAAGAATCGGGATGAGCGCCACCTTCGGATGCTCCGCCGTCATCTCCGGCAGATCGAGCGGCAGGCCCGCGCCCATGACGATCGCATCGGCGCCGCTCTCGCACGCCTGGCGCACCAGCGCAGGATGCGATTCCACCGCCTTCATCACGTTCACGGCGATCATGCCATTGCCTTGGCTGCCTTCACGCGCGGCGCGAATCTCGCGGTCCAGCGCAACGAGGTTGGCGGCGTTGATGGCGTCCTTGTCGCGCGATTTCTCGGTTGCGGCGACGAGATCTGCGTGGTGATGCCGCAAGTCGATGCTGGCGATGGTGCCGACGCCGCCTTCGCGCGCCACGGCGCCGGCCAGCCGGTGCGCCGAAATACCCACGCCCATCCCGCCCTGCACGATGGGTACGAGGCTGCGCCCCGCGAGTGTGAACCGACGCTCCAGCATGACAACTCCCAGCGGCAATGCCGCAATGCAATAGAAAAGGGATTGAGCGTCGCATAGGTGAAACGCGGCGGGGTTGCGCAAGATCAAGGCCGGCTGCGTCGGTGCGCGCCGCCGCACATTGCATGGCGGTTTGGACTGAAATGACCCGTCGGCCGTCACCTCATTGGTTTTCGTGCTGGCAACGCCGGCAGCCCTGTGCTTAAATTCAGCCTCGTTGGATGAAACAGGGGTGCCGTACGGATGGGCCGTGCGGCTGAGAGAGTCCCTTCGCACCCGATCCGGTTCGTACCGGCGTGGGAAGTTTCAGAACACCGCGTAGTCTCTGGCAGTCACCCATCAGGTTCTTCGGGTCACGCCACCTCTCCCGGTTTCGTCCACTGCCTGCTCCACCAGGCCACAGAATCTAGGACGAGACCATGCCCCAAGCCAAAAACGCCCCCGCCGCATCGTTCGACTCGCTGCAGTCCGAGCTCGACCAGAAGTTCGCCTATCCGGCCTCCAGCAAGACCTACATCAACGGCAGCCGCCCGGACATCCGCGTGCCGATGCGCACCATCAAGCAGACCGCCACGCGCACCGACAAGGGCGAGATGCTGAACCCGCCGGTGCCGGTGTACGACACGTCGGGCCCGTACTCCGATCCCGATGTGCACATCGACCTGCAGGCGGGCCTCGCCCCGCTGCGCGCCAAGTGGATCGACGAGCGTGGCGATACGGAAATCCTCTCTGGCCTGTCGTCCGAATACGGCCAGACGCGCGCCAACGACCCGGCCACGGCGCCCCTGCGCTTCTCGCACATCTCCAAGCCGCGCCGCGCCAAGGCCGGCGCCAACGTGAGCCAGATGCACTACGCGCGCCGCGGCATCATCACGCCCGAGATGGAATACGTCGCGCTGCGCGAATCGCTGAACCTGCAGGCACTGCAAGACAAGCCCGAGTACCGCCAACTGCTCAAGCAGCATCCGGGCTTCTCGTACGGCGCGAACCTGCCGCAGCGCCCGGAAGACATCACGCCGGAATTCGTCCGTGCCGAAGTCGCCGCGGGCCGCGCGATCATCCCCGCCAACATCAACCATACCGAGCTGGAGCCGATGGCCATCGGCCGCAACTTCCGCGTGAAGATCAACGGCAATCTCGGCAACTCGGCGGTCACCTCGTCGCTGGCCGAGGAAGTGGAAAAGATGGTGTGGGCGATCCGCTGGGGCGCCGACACGATCATGGATTTGTCCACCGGCAAGCACATTCACGAGACGCGCGAATGGATCCTGCGCAACTCGCCGGTGCCCATCGGCACGGTGCCCATCTACCAGGCGCTGGACAAGACCGGCGGCGTGGCTGAAGACCTGACGTGGGAGATGTTCCGCGACACGCTGATCGAGCAGGCCGAGCAGGGCGTGGACTACTTCACCATCCACGCGGGCGTGCTGCTGCGCTACGTGCCGCTCACGGCCGACCGCATCACCGGCATCGTCTCGCGCGGTGGTTCGATCATGGCCAAGTGGTGCCTGGCGCATCACAAGGAAAACTTCCTGTACACGCACTTCGACGAGATCTGCGAAATCATGAAGGCGTACGACGTGTCGTTCAGCCTGGGCGATGGTCTGCGCCCCGGTTGCATTGCCGACTCGAACGACGCCGCGCAATTCGGCGAGCTGCACACGCTGGGCGAGCTCACCAAGAAGGCGTGGGAGCACGACGTGCAGGTCATGATCGAAGGCCCGGGCCACGTGCCGCTGCAGCGCGTGCAGGCCAACATGGACGAAGAGCTGAAGCACTGCTTCGAAGCCCCGTTCTATACGCTGGGCCCGCTTGTGACCGACATCGCCCCGGGCTACGACCACATCACCAGCGGCATCGGCGCGGCCAACATCGGCTGGTACGGCACGGCCATGCTCTGCTACGTCACGCCCAAGGAACACCTGGGCCTGCCGGACAAGGAAGACGTGCGCGAAGGCATCATCACCTACAAGATCGCCGCGCATGCAGCCGACCTTGCCAAGGGCTGGCCGGGTGCGCAGCTGCGTGACAACGCGCTGTCGAAGGCACGCTTCGAATTCCGCTGGGAAGACCAGTTCAACCTCGGCCTCGATCCGGAGAAGGCACGCGCCTTCCACGATGAAACGCTGCCGGCCGAGGGCGCCAAGATCGCGCACTTCTGTTCGATGTGCGGTCCGAAGTTCTGCTCGATGAAGATCACGCAGGAAGTGCGCGACTACGCGGCCACGCTCGACGCCAACGCCACCGCCGCCGCAGTTAACCCAACTGCGGGCATGGAAGAGAAGTCGATCGAGTTCCGCAAGAGCGGCAGCAAGATCTACAGCTAACCCACCGGTGCAATGCCAACCTCAACTTCATTCGACGTAACGATCCTCGGTGGCGGCCTCGCCGGCCGCCTGTGTGCCTGGCAACTCGCGCAGACGGGGGTGCCCCCCGCGCGCATTGCCTTGGTGGAGCGCGGTCCGCGTGACGGCAGCGGTGCCGCGGCGTACGTTGCCGCGGCCATGCTGGCGCCGCTTGCCGAAGCCGCCGTGGCCGATCGTTTTGTCGTGGACTTGGGGTTGGCAAGCCTGGCGCTGTGGCGCGATTGGTTGCCCAAGCTGCGCACGCCGGTCTTCATCCAGGAGGCCGGCACGCTGGTGGTGTGGCATGCGGCGGACCGTGGTGAGGCGTCGTTGTTTGCCAACCACGTGCGCAATGCCGCGCCGCCCGAGCGCGTGGCCGCCGATCTGCGTGCCGTGGACGCGTCCGGCATTGCCCAACTCGAGCCGCTGCTCGCACAACGCTTCACGCAGGGGCTGTATCTGGCAGGCGAAGGTCAGCTTGACCCGCGCGGCGTGCTGGATGCGCTGGCGACCGAGCTGGAAGCGCTCGGCGTGCAACTGCGCTGGAATACCGAGGTTGTCGATCCGAGCCCCGACGCACTGGCTGCCGCCGGGCTGGGTGCGCGCCTGGTGCTCGATTGCCGGGGCCTCGGTGCCAAGCCGCAGTGGCCGCGACTGCGTGGCCTGCGCGGCGAAGTGGCGCGCATCCATGCGCCGGACGTGTCGCTCACGCGGCCGGTGCGCATGCTGCATCCGCGCTACCCGCTCTACATCGCGCCCAAGCCGGGCAATGTCTACGTGATCGGCGCGACCGAGCTGGAATCCGACGACATGTCGCCAGCAAGCGTGCGCTCCACGCTGGAATTGCTGTCTGCGGCCTACGCCGTGCACCCCGCGTTTGGCGAGGCGCGCGTGCTGGAGCTGAACACGCAGTGCCGCCCGACGCTGCCGGACCACCGTCCGGCCGTCCGCTGGGATGGCGCTGGCACGTTGTCGGTCAATGGCCTGTACCGGCACGGCTACATGATCGCGCCCGCCGTCACCCAAGCCGCGGTGGCAGCGGCGTGCGACGTGCTGGACGGCTGTGCCTTCGATACGGAAGACTGCGAATGGCCCGAGCTATTCGCCGCCGCTGCGTCGCCTGAACCTGTTTTGTCATGACGCTGAACGTCACCCTCAACGACCTGTCGCTGGCCCTGCCTTTGGGCAGCACGCTGGCCGACGCCATTGGTGCGGCCACGCCGCAACTGCAGATCGCGCCGCCGTTTGCCGCATCCGTGAATGGCGATTTCGTGCCCAAGGCGCGCCATGCGCAGCACGCGCTCAAGACAGGCGACCGCATTGCACTCGTGCAGCCCGTCGTGGGCGGCTAGGAGTCTTCGATGACCACTACGAACCTTTCCGCCGTGGCTGATCCGCTGCGCCTCTACGACGAAACCTTCGCCTCGCGCCTGCTGCTCGGCACGGCGCGTTATCCGTCGCCGCAATCGCTGGAAGACGCCGTGCGTGTGTCCAACCCGGCCATGTTGACGGTGGCGCTGCGCCGCCAGAGCGCCGGCTCGCCCGAGGGCGGCGCGGGCTTCTGGAAGATGCTGCGCGAACTCGGTGTGCCCGTGCTGCCGAATACCGCCGGCTGCTATTCCGCCGACGAGGCTTATACCCTCGCGCAGATGTCGCGCGAAGTGTTTGAGACCGACTGGATCAAGCTCGAAGTCATCGGCGATGACTACACGCTGCAGCCCGACACGCTCGCGCTGCCAGCCGCCGCCGAACGCCTCATCCGCGACGGCTTCAAGGTGTTGCCGTATTGCACTGAAGACCTCGTGCTGTGCCGCCGCCTGCTCGACGTCGGCTGCCAGGCGCTGATGCCGTGGGCCGCACCCATCGGCACCGGCCGCGGGCCAACCAACCCGTACGGCCTGCGCCTGCTGCGCGAGCGCCTGCCCAACGTGCCGCTCATCGTCGATGCGGGCCTGGGTGTGCCGTCGCACGCGACGCAGGTGATGGAATGGGGCTACGACGCCGTGCTGCTCAACACCGCCGTCGCACAAGCCGGCGACCCGGTGGCGATGGCGCAGGCGTTTGCGATGGGCACGCAGGCCGGTCGCCTTGCGCGGCTGTCGGGCCCGATGCCTGAGCGTGATGTCGCGCAGGCTAGCACGCCCGTCGTCGGCCTGCCGTTCTGGCATGCGGAAGAGAGAAGCGCATGAGCCTGTCAGCCTTGCGTTTTTCCGCCGCGTGGCCGGAAGCTGCAGCGCTTGCTGCGCAGATCGTCGATCGTCATACCGAAGCCTTCGGTCGCGCACCGCACGCCTGGAGCGTGACCGACCACGCTGACGAAGCCACGAGCGCCGCCACGGTCCTGCTGACGACCGATACGGCGCGAGCCGAACGTGCTCGCTCTGCTGGCGCCGCTGTTGTGTTGGCTGCAGTGGAAGGCGACCAGCGCATCGACACCGTGTACGACCGCCTCGGTATGTACCGCTTCACGTCTGCGGCGCAAGGCGATGCATTCGATGCGCGCTTCGTCGCCATCTTCGGTGCGGCACTCGCGCTGGCATTCGAACCGCGCGATGCGCTATGCGTCGCGCGCGCGTGGGTCGCGGAAGCGAATGCCGATGCGCTGGCCTGGCCCACGCAATTCGATGCATTGCCTCGCGTGCTCGAACCGGCGTTGCCGTGCCCGACCGCAGCGGAGCTTGCCTTTGCGCTGTGCCCGACGCAACTGGGCGTCTACGCCGTCGTGCCGGATGCGGACTGGGTGGCGCGCCTCGTCGCGCTCAAGGTGCCGACGGTGCAACTACGCTTCAAGTCGGACGACGCGCAAGCCGTGGTCGACCAGGTGCGCCGGGCAGAAGCCGCGGCGCGCGGCAGCGCCACGCGCCTGTTCATCAACGACCACTGGCAAGTCGCGCTTGACGTGTATACGCAGGCGCCCGACAGCGGCATCTACGGCATTCACCTCGGCCAGGAAGACATCGACGAAGCTGACCTGGTGGCGATCCGCTCGGCCGGTTTGCGCCTTGGCATCAGCACGCACGGCTTTGCCGAAATGCTGCGCGTCGCACCGCTGAACTCGAGCTACCTTGCACTCGGCGCTGTGTTTGCCACGCCCACCAAGACCATGCCGACGGTTCCGCAGGGCCTCGGCCGCCTGTTCGCCTACGCGGCCGCCATGCGCACGCGCGTGCCGGCGCCGCCGCTGGTCGCCATCGGTGGCATCGACCTGGCAGCGATGCCGCGCGTGCTGGAATCGGGCGTGGGCAGCGTGGCGGTGGTGCGCGCCATCACCCAGGCGGCCGATGTGCCGGCTGCGGTGGATGCACTGCAAGCGACGTTCGCGGCGCACGTGCGCGCGTAAGCATCGTCCGCCGCACGTCTGCGCGCTTGCGCCGCGCACCCGCGTTTTCGCTGACCTATCCTGTTCGTGCGCCGCTGCGTTTGTTGCCGCAGCGGCTTTCCGACACACGCTGCAGGAGACAAGACATGGCGGTCCAGCCCATCCCCGAGGGTTACCACAGCGTCACCCCGTACCTGAGCATCAAAGGCGCCGCGCGCGCGCTCGATTTCTATAAGCAAGCCTTCGGCGCCACCGAACTCGTTCGTATGGATGGCCCCGACGGCACCATCGCGCACGCTGAAATCCGCATCGGCGATTCCCCCATCATGATGTCGGACGAAGCGCCGGACACGGTCTGCGCCAGCCCCGACACGCTGCAGAGCACGTCGGTGGGGCTGATGATCTATGTGCCCAACGTCGATACCGTGTTTGCCAATGCCCTGAAGGCCGGCGGCACGGAAGTGCGCCCCGTGGTGGACCAGTTCTACGGCGACCGCTCCGGCACGCTCAAGGACCCGTTCGGTCACGTGTGGACGGTGTCCACGCATGTGGAAGACGTGGCGCCCGACGAGATGGCCAGGCGCATGGAGAAGTGGACGAAGGAGCAGGCGGCGGCATCGGCCTGACATCGGCGGTGCAAAGAAAAAAGCGCGGACGAGAGCCGCGCTTTTTTTTGTTCCTGCGTTCTCGACTAACTGCCGCGTCGAACATATCCCATCGTTGTTCATTCGTGCCGGCCTCAGGGGCGATGAAGTCAAAGAGTGTTGAGTCTCGTCGATTTCGTGCGCGCCGCTCCGACACTGGTGGATCTGTGTGCATTTGCATCTTCCACCCTGAGGTCCTGCACGATGACTATCCCTGAACAGGCTCTGCCCGAAACTACCGTCACCGCCCGCCGCCGCTCGTTCTACGGCATCAAGGTGACGGATATCACCCTACCCGGCGGCCCATGCCGCAAGGTCGTCTATCCCGCACCGCTGCCCGGCGTCATCATCTTCGTCCATGGCGTCAACTCCACCGGCGAATGGTTCGACGCCGCAGAGGAAGGCCTTTGCAAGGGGCTCAACGCCCGCCTACAACGCAACGACGAGCAGGTCGCCTACCCCAAGGAGAGCGGCAAGCTCCGCCCCATGCGCTATACAGCCGAGCTGACGGAAGACGGCTATATACGCCGCGACCTCAAAGCCAACACCTTCATTGAACCGGGCAGCGGCACCAGCCCCGTCATCCGTTTCCGCTGGGGCTACAAAGCCAGCAGCGAAGACGTCGTCCAGGAAGATGGCACCGTCCGCAACGAGCTTGCGAGTGTGGGCGGCAATATTCTGCTCGACGAGAAAAACGCCTGGGGCGGCGGTCCGTTCGTGAATGGCGCCTCCGCTCTGCCGGATCTGTTCGGCAAGGGCACTGACAGCGAAGTTTTGGGCGGTCTGTTTGAACTTCAGCACTTGCAGACGAGTGACCGCCAGATCTATAGCGCGCCCACGCGCCACTACCAGGCCTTTGCCGCGTGGCGGTTAGCCAAACTGGTCGCTCGCATCCGCGAGCTGCACCGCGACATCTTCGAACGCGATTGCCCCGTCACCGTCGTCTGCCATAGCCAGGGCAACATGGTGGGCTTGGCCTCTGCCTACTTCGGCGCCAACCATATTGAATTCGGAGCGAACAAAGAAACCGGCGCCAAAGGTTGGGGCGTAGCCGACACCTACGTCCTCGCCAACCCGCCTTACAGCCTGCGCGGTAGCCGCCTGGATAACTTCAGCCAATTTGACGGCGCAGGCCGCGTCACCTACGACGCGCGCGTTGCAGGCCTCAAGGGCTTCTTCGACATCGTGCGCCACTTCCGGGCCCGGGCCCAACACTACAGCCACCACGCCGTGGATCAGCTCGGATTCAACGCGTGCCCCAAGAATGGCGACACCCCGCGCACTGCCGCACAGGACAGCGCTGACCACCAGACCCGGGGGCGCGTCTTCCTCTATTGCTGCCCGCACGACCGCGTCATCTCTGTCTCACCGGTGCAGGGCATGGGCTGGCTTGGCTTGAACGACAAGGATGTGCAAGCCACCGGGGCTCAGCGCATTCTGTTCCAACGCGTCTGGGCGCAAACCAAGCCGGGTACCCCGTACAAGGTTGGGGCAGAACCCGGCTACCGTTACCGCTATTGGCACGACACCATCGGCGCAACGCCGGCCGATGTGGGCAGCGGTTGGGATGACACCACCGGCACCTTCAAACCGCGGAACACCAAGCCCACCTTCTGGACGCCGTCCCCTGACACCGCGGGCGTTTCCTTCGCCAGGATCTGGGGCGATTCGCGCAAGAGCATTTGGGGCAAGCTGGTCGCCAGCGCTGCCGGCGTTCCAATCCAAGCCATCATGTGGGGCGGCCAAGCCGTGAAGGGCGCCACCAACGTCAATGCCGACCCAGCGGATGACTGGGCCGTGCTGGTCAATGCCCCCCAGGTGCCCGGCGGCGGCATCGTGCCCCAAGCCGTCTACCTGCCGCACGGCGCGCCTCGACCCGGCGAGACCTCACATCCGGATGGCGTGCGCACCATCGGCCCCTTCAACGCGCACAAGGAATCCGCCAGCGATGCGCTGAACCGCAAGCGGAGCATTCCAGAAGGCCAGTTCGACCCCTACGCCGAGCAACGCAAGACCGGCCACGGCAATGCCGCCAGCGAAGCCGCCATGCGCTACGACCAGAACGCCGGGGTGCGCCAGCGCGCGCGGCGCGAACTCTACAACGACGACGGCTTCCTCAGAAAGGGCGTGCTCTTTGCGGAAGACGACGTCGAGAAGATGAACGCCGCACAACACCACACCTTGCGCGGCACCACGTTTGGCGCTTTCGAACAGCAAGAGCGCACCGCGCTGATGAAGGACGGCGAAGACGCGCAAGCCACCAACCACTCCACCATCCTCACCAACGCCATGCATGCCGAACATGTGCTCGCGTATGACGTGGACGTGGGCTTGTGCCACTTCGATGAGTTGTTGATGAACCAGTTGCGGCGGATGGCGGATTGGCGGTGGTGTGAGCCAGTAGACAAGGACGAATACCCGCCGGGGCGCGATCCCAAGAACGACAGCGAGTTCACGTACTACGGCACGAAGGCAGCGCTCTACGACAACGGCCCGTTGGAGCAACACAAAAACCTAGCGGCTATCAAGGGCGCTGTCAGGGCTATTGGCATTGACGACGCGCGAAATCCCGGGCGCTTAGATGCGTACCACACGTCGCCAGACGGACCACGCTACGCCTGAGGAACCCACATGCGCGATTCATTTCATCTCATCGCTTATCGGCGTGCCGTCACCCACGTGCTCGCAGCCGCCTGCTTGTTGCTTTCTGCCTGTCAATCCGGAGTCCAGATGCCCAATAACAAAACCTACTACCGCCAACCCATCGCCTGGCCGCGCATGCAAAAGCAAGCACAACAAGGTGATCAGGGCCAGGCCCCCGCCGCAGTCCTGCTGGGGGTGCAATGGCTTAACCCGCTGATGTGGCGGGACTACCCAACCCAATGGAATCTGCTGTGGGCACAAGGGCTCGCACAGCCCAATGACGACGACCTGCAGGCGAAGCGCTTCAAGCTGGGCGATGCAGTGGGGCAGCTGACGCTCGGCTTGTCGCGCCATGAACGATTGGAGGATTTTCCACATGTAAAGCGCGACAGATTCGAGTCGGCATTGAGCAAATTGATTACCGCCCCACTGCTCACCTTCAACGACTACCTGGAGGACGCGAATTATTTCTATTCCCTCAAGCGGGGTACCAGCCGCCCTAACTACTTCGACCCGAACGTGTTCTTTGGCTTGCCGCGCGAGTGGTTGAACACGCCAACCTACCTTGACGACACTCACCCCAGTACGGGACAGAAAGACCTTCTTGAAGAGCAAAAGGCCATGGGCATGCCCGCGCCCAGCATCCTCGCCTACGACGCCGCCCATGCCGAAGAACGCATGCGCGACTACTGGGTCACGCTGCACAAAGACGACAGGGGTAGGACCGTACGCGGTACGCGCGTCTTTCCGGAAATGATTATTGGCGAGCGCACCCTGTCACTGCAGGCAGTGCGGCGGCTGGTGTTTCACGAGATCGCAAGCGACGCCCAAGCCAAAAGCATGCTGCTCAACCCCGAAGGCAGGTTGCCCAACGTCACCGTGTCGGCAGGCGACACCAACGTCGGTTTCTACAACCTCCAAGACGCCCTCAAGTTCTTGGCGCAACACCCTGACAAGCTGGCGTGGGTATGGAACGTAGACGCGCCCAACTACCCCATGGGCGAGCAGACCAACGAAAACACCGCCCTGTTGATCCTCGGCCACCCGAGCGCCGACTGGGGCTACACAGCACTGGCCTCGTTCTACACCCCGCATCAACACCAAGGCGCCATTGGCAACAAGGCGGCCAACCCAGGTGGAGCATGGACCGGTCTCATGCAAGCCGTGCAAGCGCAGGCCGCAGAACAGCATCTGGTCGAGCGCGTCTACTACGACGTGCCAAAGCATGCCGACAATGTCACTTCCTTGATGCGGCCGTTGCGCGCCGCTATTCACCAGCAGTGGCCCGGCCTGGACCAGATCGCCAACGTATATAGCGTGGCGGAGCACATGGAGGGACCGGCGCGGGCAGCCAGCTTTGCCGTCAATGCCGCGTTTGCGGCGGCGTATGCCGACCAGAGCGGCAAGAGTGCTGTCGTCACCAGTGTGGCGGATTCCACCGACAGCTGGGCAGTGCTGATTGGGCCGCCGCCGGGTTGGCAGCCCAAGCCGCCCGTGACGTACTGGCCGCGCGCACGAGGCGAGAACCGGGCGTACTGGGCTTGGTTTGGGGAACGGACCGACGGCAATAAGGCCAACGTTCAATGAGCCCGGTACGAGACAGGTTCAGCGCGCCTGACACGTCACCTGCACATTGTTCACATCGCCATTGACCGTGCCGCTGCCATTCGTCACCACGCAGTTGGCCGATGCGGGCTGCGTGCTGATCGTCACCACATAGCTGCCGTCGAACGGCACCAGCCCGCCAAACACGAACGGGCCGTTAGCGGCCAGCGTGAGCGAATCGCGGCCGTTGTTGAGCAATACGATCGCCTGCCCGCCGGGCAGTCCGGACAACGTGCCGCCAATCGAGAAAGCGCTGCCGATGGGCGAGCCCAGGCTGATGTAGCCATTGCAGGCACCGAGCAGTGCGCACAGCGCTGCCACTGGCAGACAGCGCACCAGCGGGATCGGCAGGCGTTTCATGGCGGCTCCCCTGATCAGTCTTCCTCGACATCCACGTCGAGCGAACGCGGCGCTGCGAGCGGTCGCGGTGCGAACCCGTGGTTCAACGGACCCGCCCCGCGCCCAAGGGCCAGATGCCGGCCCGCGCCAATTGCGTGCAGCAGGTAATCGAGCGAGGCTTCGATGGCCGCTTCCAGCGCATCGCCACGCGCCAGATGTGCGGCAATGGCGGCCGACAGCGTGCAGCCCGTGCCGTGCGTGTGCGGCGTGTCGATGTAGGTGTGGGCGTAGATGCGCTCGGCGCCGTCGGCGGTGACCAGCACGTCTTGCAGCACGCCGTCTTCGCCGGCGGTAGACGCGCCGGCCAGATGCCCCCCCTTGAGCAGCACGGCGCGGGGCCCAAGCGCCAGCAGGTCGCGCGCGGCGGGCAGCATGTCGTCGGCGGTGCGCACCTCGCGGCCGAGCAGCGCGCTGGCTTCCGGCAGGTTCGGCGTGACAAGCAACGCGCGCGGGAACAGCCATTTCGCCATCGCCTGCGCCGTGGCGTCGCTACCAAGCTGCGCGCCGCTGGTGCTGACCATGACCGGATCGACGACGAGGTTAGCGATCGGGTGGCGGTCCAGCGCCGAGAGAATCGCTTCCACCACCTGCGGCGTGCCGAGCATGCCGGTCTTGGCGGCGTCCACGCCAATGTCGCTTGCCACGGCGTCGATCTGCGCGGCGACGATGTCTGGGGTGAGCGATTCCACCGCCGTCACGCCCAGCGTGTTCTGCGCGGTGATAGCGGTGATGGCCGACATGCCGTAGCAGCCGAGCGCGGCAAACGTCTTCAGGTCAGCCTGGATGCCCGCGCCGCCGCCGCTGTCCGAACCGGCGATGGTGAGCACGCGCGGCACGTGCGAGGCGGGAGCGGCAAACGCAGCGAGGGTCGGGTCGGTGATCGTCATGTCGTGCGAATGTTGGGGGGGTGTTTCGCACTATAGCGCTATCGCGCACCGACCGAAGCGTCAGTCCATCAGGTCGGTGTAATCGGTGGCGGCGTAGCGCTGGGCGCGTTCCCACGGCGCGGCGGCGGGCGCCGGCAATGCAGTCACGCGCGTGAGCTTGCGTTGCGTGCCGGTGGCGTTGCGCGATTCCACGCGACGCGGGTATTGGCCGGCCACGTCCCAATCGACGGTGACGGTGCGCTCGCCCTGCGTCGCGCGGTAGGTCTGCACGCCATTGCGTACCAGGCCTTCGGCACGCATGCCTTTGAGCGCCGCGGGGTCGAGCAGGTGATACGCCGTCGCCCACGAGCCGTCGAAGCCGATGTTGGAATATTCGGCCGGTTCCACGGCGTAGTTCTTCTGCTGCGACTCGCTCACCACGCGCACGGTCAGCGCGCCCTTGGCGTCGCGCTCAATCCAGCGCGGGGCAGTGTCGGTATCGGCGTGTTTGTGGCCGGCGTGGGCATTGGCGTGGTCATGCTCGGCGTGCGCCGACGCGGGCGGCAGTTCGCGGGCGATCCAGACGCGGTCGCCCTGCCGGTAGACGCGCTCGGCAAAGCGGACGTCGCGCTGGATGCCGTCGGCGCCGAGCGACGACAGTTGGTGTTCGACGCGCAGGGCGGTCAGCGAGTTGGATGAAGCAGGGCCGGCGGCCTGTGCCGTGGCAGCGAGCGCAGCGAGGGCAAACGAAAACAGAATGCGGACAGATCGGGTCATACGAATGCGGTCAGGCTGAAACGAAAAAAGCGCATGCCGATTGCCTCGGCATGCGCATCAATGGAAACGCAGGAATCAGAGGCCCATGGCCGTCTTGACCACGCCGAACACTTTCGTGTTGTCCAGCGTGCCCTTCAGCGGTGCGCTGCCCGGACCAGAGGAGAACAGCATCACATCCCCGCCGCCGTGCGTTTCCGAACCAGGCGTGCCGAGCTGCACCCCCACTTCCTGCAGGTAATCGTCTGCAGCCGTATCGACCGCGGCCACGTTGTCGCGGGTGGCCTTGCGCGTTGTGCCGCCGTTGCCGAACACCAGCGTGGTGTACGGCAGGCCGTCGGCGGCCAATTGCGGCTGGCCGGTCTTGATGTCGTTCGACACGCCGAGGATCGGGTTGCCTTTGCGGGGGTAGCCGTTGATCGTCATCGTGTGGTCGTGGTCGGCTGTGACGACGATGAGCGTGTTCGACAGATCCGCCGTGCCCAGCGCACGCTTGATGGCTTCGTCGAATGCGCCGGCATCTTCCAGTGCGCGCTTGGCATTGGTGCCGTGCAGCGCGTGGTCGATACGGCCACCTTCCACCATCAGGAAGTAGCCCTTGCCGTTTTTCTGCAGCACGCGGATGGCCTTCTCGGTCATGTCCGCCAGGCTCGGCTCGTCCACGCTCTTCTTCACGCGGTCCAGCTCGTAGTTCATGTGGTCGAGGTTGAACAGGCCGAGCAGCTTGTTCGTGGTGGCCGGGTTGACAGCCGCCAGTTGCGTGCCGGTGGACACATAGGTGTAGTTGGCTGCCTGGAACTGGGCGATCAGGTCGGTCGTGTCGGTGCGCTTGCTGCCCGTCGTGCCTTGCGGCAGGTAATGACGGCGGCCGCCGCCGAGCAGCACGTCCAGGCCATCCTTGAGCGCGGCGTTGTACAGCGCGTTGCCAGGCGTGCCTTGCGCGGCGATCTGGTTTTCACCGTCGCGGTGGCAGATGTGCGAATACGTGGCGGCCGGCGTGGCGTGCGTAACGCGCGTGGTCGTCACCGCGCCCACCGATTTGCCGGCAGCCTTGGCGAGTTCGAGCAGCGTCACGGCGGGCGTGCCGTTGTTGGCGGGGCACGTGCTGTCTGCACCGCTCACGTAGCCCTTGCCGGTGGCGTCGCTGGCCTTGGTGTCGGCCGACATGGAGATGACTTCGTTGTTCATCTTCACGCCGGTCATGTACGCCGACATCGACGGCGCGCTGTCGGTGGTCTGCGCATCGTTGGAGTACGTCTTGATGCGCGCCGTGCGCTTGAGCGATTCCATGGTCAGGCGGCCGGCCTCGCCCACCTTGTAGATGCGCGTGGCGGTGACGGTGGTCGGGCCCATGCCGTCGCCCAGGAAGAAGATCACGTTCTTGGCTTCACCGGCGGCGTGCGCTTGTGCGCAGGCACCGGCCGCCAGCGCCAGCAGCGTGGCGCGCAGGATACGGTTCGATTGCGTGTTCATGATGTGCCCTCTCCCTCTTACAGACCCACGGCCTGCTTGATGAGGCCGAAGACCTCGGTGTTGTCCATCGTGCCGGTAAAGCGCTCGGCGCCCAGGCCGCGTGCGCCGATGAAGACATCGGTGCCGCCATGCGTTTCGCCACCCGGAGCAACCGGGATCACGGCTTCCTGGTGGTAGCTCTTGTCGTACACGGCAGCATCGGTCAGCGCGCCGCGCGTGGCCGGGCGGTTCTCACCCGTGCCGAAGCCGATGATGGTGAACGGGTTGCCGCCCGTGTCGGTGGCGTTGGCGCCCGTCACGTAGTTCTTGAGCAGGCCCAGCACGCCGGGGTTGCTGTCACTGGTCGGACCCGTGCGCTTGGCGTAGCCGTTGAGCACCAGCGTGTGGTCGTGGTCAGCCGTGACGACGATCAGCGTGTTCTTCAGGCCCGGGTCGATCGTGTTGAGCTTGTCGATCGCGCCGCGGATGGCGGAGTCGAACGCCACCGTGTCCTGCAGCGCCTTGCGGGCGGTGGTCTCGTGCAGCGCGTGGTCGATGCGGCCGCCTTCCACCATCAGGAAGAAGCCCTTCTTCTTGGCGGCCAGCACGTCGATGGCCTTGTTGGTCATCTCGCCCAGGCTCGGTTCCTTGCTCGGATCACGATCCAGGTCGTACGACATGTGGCTGCTCGTGAACAGGCCGACGACCTTGCCGTCGGTGGCTTGCAGCGTGTCGAACTCGGCCTTGTTGCTGGCATAGCGGTAGCCGCCCGCCTTGAGTTCGGCGATCAGGTCACGGCCATCGGTGCGTGCGCCGCCTGCGGTGGTCGGCTGGAAGTGCTTGCGGCCACCGCCGAAGACCACGTCCACACCATCGCCCAGCGCAGCGTTGAAGCCTTTGCCGGCCGGCGTGAGCTGCGCGGCGATGGTGTTTTCGCCGTCGCGATGGCAGATGTGCGAATACGTGGCGGCCGGCGTGGCGTGCGTGATGCGCGTGGTGGTGACCACGCCCGTGCCGTAGCCCGCGGCCTTCATCAGTTCGAGCAGCGTCGTGACGGGCTTGCCGTTGCCGCTCGGGCAGGTGCTGTCGGCACCCGAGATGTAATCTTTGCCGCCCGCGTCATAGGCCATCGTGTCCGGCGACATCGAGATGACCTCGTTGTTCATCTTCACGCCGGTCATGTAGGCCGACATCGACGGCGCCGAGTCGGTCACCTGCGCGTTGTTCGAGAACGTACGCACGAAGCCGGTTTCCGGCAGCGTGTCCATGGTCAGCTCGCCGTCTTCGCCCACCTTGTAGATGCGCGCGGCGGTCATGGTGGTCATGCCCATGCCGTCGCCCAGGAAGAACACGACGTTCTTGGCGGGCGTGGTGGGCGTACCGGCGTCGGGCGCTGCGGTGCCGGCGTTGCTGGATGTGCCGTCGCTGCCGCACGCTGCCATGGCGAGCGCGGCTGCCACGGCGGCGGCGTACTTCGTAAGTTTGTGGTTGTGCATCGTTGGCTCCCTGAACGATGCCCGGCACTTTGGAGGCCGCGTGTTGCACATCCATGATGCGGGTGCGCCACTTCCTAACCGGATCGCAAGGTTGGCCTGTGACAGCGCATTGACACTACGGCGCGTTGCGCGCTACCGAGGCTCGATTGCCTGAGCAGACAACCGGTCCCGGGCCGGCAGGCGGGGCGATACGATGCGGCATCTGCGATTTGGCCCGCGCTTTCCATGCTCACTCGCCAGTTCGTCAGCCATGTCACGCTGCGGCGCGAGACCGTTACCGCCTTCGACGCCGATCCGTTCAGCCTGCCGGCCGTGCGCGCCCTCAATACGCTGGAGTTGCATCCCAAAGTCACGTTCTTCGTTGGCGAAAACGGCTCAGGCAAATCCACGCTCATGGAGGCGATTGCCGTGGCGCTCGTCTTCAACGCCGAGGGCGGCTCGCGCAACTTCCACTTCAGCACGCATGCGTCGCACTCCGAGCTGCACGCGCATCTGCGCATTGCCAGGGGCTTTCGCAAGCCGCGCACCGAGTTCTTTCTGCGCGCCGAGAGCTTCTTCAACGTGGCCACCAAACATCCAGCAGATGGATGAAGAACCGGGCCTGGGCGGGCTCGTGATCGATTCCTAAGGCGGTCGATCGCTGCATGCGCAATCGCATGGGGAATCGTTTCTCGCGCTGCTGATGAACCGCTTCGGCCCGAACGGCCCGTACCTGCTCGACGAACCGGAGGGCGGCGCTGTCACCGCAGCGGCAACTGGCGGTGCTCTCGCGCCTGCATGATCTGGTGCAGGCGGAAAGCCGGTTCGTGATCGCCACGCACTCGCCCATCCTGATGGCCTATCCCGACGCGTGGATCTACCAATGTGACGGCGGCGGCATCCGGCGCATCGCCTACGAAGGGACCGAACACTTTGAGGTCACGCGGGACTTTCTGGCGAATCCGCAGCGGATGCTGAATATGCTGCTGGAGCAATGAACGGCCGTGGTGGCGGACGGCCGAATCCGCTACAATCCAGCCCATTCCGAGGAGCGTTGCAACGACCGGCCCAAGTTCAGACGGGGCGGCCGCCAGGCTCGGAAGTTCAAACGGCGCTCGCAGTATCGTGGCTGACACGATGGCGAGAACGCTTCTATCCGGGGCCCCAGCATGGGCCCTGTCCCAGTGGTCATCTCCCCGCGTGCGGTCACCCCTCTTTTTCGGAGTGATCCAATGAACGCTGTCACCGATCTGAAACACGACTACCTCGTCGCCGACATCAAGCTGGCCGACTGGGGCCGCAAGGAAATCGCCATTGCCGAGACCGAAATGCCCGGCCTGATGGCGATTCGCGATGAGTTTGCCGCGAGCCAGCCGCTCAAGGGCGCGCGCATTGCCGGCTCGCTGCACATGACCATCCAGACCGCCGTGCTAATCGAGACGCTCAAGGCACTCGGCGCCGACGTGCGCTGGGCCTCGTGCAACATCTTCTCGACGCAGGACCACGCTGCCGCCGCGATTGCCGCAACGGGCACGCCGGTGTTTGCGTTCAAGGGCGAATCGCTCCAGGAATACTGGGACTTCACCCACCGCATCTTCGAATGGGCCGATGGCGGCACCCCCAACATGATCCTGGACGACGGCGGCGACGCAACGCTGCTGCTGCATCTGGGCGCCAAGGCCGAGAAGGACGTCTCCGTGCTTGCCCATCCGGGCAGCGAAGAAGAAACCTTCCTGTTTGCCGCCATCAAGGAAAAGCTGGCCAAGGACGCAACGTTCTACAGCCGCAACCTCGACGCCATCAAGGGCGTGACCGAAGAAACCACCACGGGCGTGCACCGCCTGTACCAGATGGCCCAGCGCGGCGAACTGCGCTTCCCGGCCATCAACGTCAACGACTCGGTCACCAAGAGCAAGTTCGACAACCTGTACGGCTGCCGTGAATCGCTTGTCGACGGCATCAAGCGCGCCACCGACGTGATGATCGCCGGCAAGGTGGCGATCGTGGCCGGCTACGGCGACGTGGGCAAGGGCTCGGCACAGGCACTGCGCGCACTGTCGGCGCAAGTGTGGGTGACCGAGATCGACCCGATCTGCGCGCTGCAGGCCGCCATGGAAGGCTACCGCGTGGTGACGATGGACTACGCCGCCGAGCACGGCGACATCTTCGTGACCTGCACGGGCAACTACCACGTCATCACGCACGACCACATGGCCAAGATGAAGGACCAGGCCATCGTCTGCAACATCGGTCACTTCGACAACGAGATCGACATCGCCTCCGTTGAAAAGTACCAGTGGGAAGAGATCAAGCCGCAGGTCGATCACGTGATCTTCCCCGACGGCAAGAAGATCATCATCCTGGCCAAGGGCCGCCTGGTGAACCTCGGCTGTGCCACGGGCCACCCGTCGTACGTGATGAGCAGCTCGTTTGCCAACCAGACCATCGCGCAGATCGAGCTGTGGACGGAAGCGGTGAAGGGCTCGAACAAGTACCCGGTGGGCGTCTACACGCTGCCCAAGCACCTGGACGAGAAGGTCGCGCGCCTGCAACTCAAGAAGCTGAACGCGCAACTGACCGAGCTGACCGACCAGCAAGCTGCCTACATCGGCGTGAGCAAGGAAGGCCCGTACAAGGCTGACCACTACCGCTACTAAGCCGTACCTGCCGGCGGCAATCTCCGCCGCCGGCATTCAACCCGAGGACTCCCCATGAGACTGCTCGCTGTCTGGGTCATCAACGCGCTGGCGTTGCTTCTTGTCGCCTATCTGCTCAAAGGCATTCACGTCAACGGCTTCGGCTCCGCGCTGATCGCGGCGCTCGTGCTGGGTCTGGTCAACACGCTGATCCGCCCGATCCTGGTGATCCTCACCCTGCCGGTGACGCTGCTCACGCTCGGGCTGTTCATCTTCATCATCAACGCGCTGCTGTTCCTGTTTGTCGGCAACCTGCTGGCGGGCTTCCAGGTGGCCAGCTTTGGCGCCGCGCTGCTGGGTTCCATCCTGTACAGCGTGATCTCGTGGCTGCTCTCGAGCCTGTTGCTGCGCGAGGCTTAAGGTTTCTGTCATGCAAGACCGTCAATTCAGTTTCGAATTCTTCCCGCCCAAGACGGCGGAAGGCGCCGAGAAGCTGCGCAACACACGCGCGCAGCTTTCGCCGCTCAAGCCGCGCTTTATTTCCGTGACGTTTGGCGCGGGCGGCACCACGCAGCAGGGCACGCTCGACGCCGTGGTGGAAATCCAGCGCGAAGGCATCGAGGCGGCGCCGCACCTGTCGTGCGTGGGCTCGTCGCGCGAGAGCATCCGCGGCATTCTCAACACGTATCGCGAGCACGGCATCCGCCGCATCGTGGCGCTGCGCGGCGATATGCCCTCAGGCATGGGCGAGATCGGTGAATTTCGCTTCGCCAATGAGCTGGTCGAATTCATCCGCCAGGAAACCGGCGAGGCGTTCCACATCGAAGTGGCGGCGTATCCGGAATACCACCCGCAGTCGCGCTCCGCCCGGCACGATCTGGAGAACTTCGCCCGCAAGGTGAAGTCCGGTGCGGACTCCGCTATCACGCAATACTTCTTCAACGCCGACGCGTATTTCCAGTTCGTCGACGACGCACGCAAGCTCGGCGTGGACGTGCCCATCGTGCCCGGCATCATGCCGATCACGAATTCGTCGCAGCTCATGCGCTTTTCCGAGATGTGCGGTGCGGAAGTGCCGCGCTGGATCGCCAAGCGCCTCGAAGGCTTCGGCGACGACCGTGAATCGATCCGCGCCTTCGGTCTGGACGTGGTGACGGCCATGTGTGACCGCCTGCTGCAAGGCGGCGCGCCGGGCCTGCACTTTTACACGCTCAACGCCGCCGGCTCCACGCGGGCGATCTGGCAGCGGCTGGGCCTGTAACCGGAAGAGCGCAGCAAAGGAGATCGTCATGGCGGCCGCACCCGATCCACTGATCGCCTGGTTGCTTGACGAACTCCGGCCGCTCGCCGCACAGATCGGCGAGATCCGCGCCCGCCGGATGTTCAGCGGTGCGGCGCTGTACTACGACGACATCGTGTTTGCGCTGGTGATGCGCGGCACGTCTTACCTGCGCGTGGACGACCTCACGCGCGAACGTTTCCTTGCTGAAAAATGCACGCCGTTCAGTTACGAGCGCAACGGCCGCACCATCAGCATGACGGGCTATCTGAGCACGCCGACAGAGGCGCTCGATGGTGGACAGCCATTGCGCGACTGGGCGCGGCTGGCCATTGAAGCCGCGCTGCGTGATGCCAATGCCAAGGCGGCCAAGCCGAAGCGCGCTGCAGCGAAGACTGCCAAGGCGCCCAAGGCAACAAAGACAACGGCGACCAAGAAGGTCGCCGCAAAAAAGACAGCCAAGCGCTGAACGCTCAGTACAGCGTGGTCTTCAGGCGCTCGGGCAATTCGCGATCATAGGCGTCGCCATCAAATGCGCCACCGCTGATGTGCTGCAGGATCTTGCCTGCGGTGGGCACGGCCGGTTTGTTTTCCTGTGCGCCGCGTTCCCAAAGCTTTGAGCGCACCAGCGCCTTCGAACAGTGGAAATACACCGTCAGCACCTGCACGAGGATCACGCTGCGCGGCAGCCTGCCCTGCACCGCAAATGACGCGAGCAGCTCCGGATCGGCCGAGATGGTGGCCGTGCCGTTCACGCGCAAAGTTTCACCCACGCCCGGCACGATGAAGAGCACCGACACGCGGCCGTCTTCGACGATGTTGCGCAGGTTGTCGATGCGATTGTTGCCGGGTCGATCGGGAATCGCCAGTAGGCGTTCGTTCAGGATGCGGACGAAGCCCGGCGCGTCGCCCTTCGGCGAGGCATCCGTGCCCTGCGCGCCCACCGATGACAGCACGATGAACGGCGACGCCTCCACGAACGCGCGGTAGTCGGCGTTCAGGTGGTCGATCTCCTTGAGCAGCGAGCGCGGGTTCGGGGCGCCATACACCGCTTCAAGGTCGGCAAAGGTTTTCAGCGTGTGGGACATGGTCTTCCTGTGGCGGATTAAAACGCGCCGCACTCGGTGATGATGCAGTCCATCGCGATGTCGTGCGATTGCGGTGCGATGGATTCCACGCGGCTCACTTCGTATGCCACGCCAATCGTGCGGGGGCGGTGTCCGGCGGCATGCAGCGCAGCGAGCGTGCGGTCATAGAAGCCGCCGCCGTAGCCAATGCGATAGCGCTGCGCGTCAAAGCCCACGCAGGGGATCAGCAAGGCATCGGGCGTTTCCGTCTCACCCGAGCGGGGGATGGGGATGTTGTACGCGCCGGGCGTCATTTCACAATTGGGCGTCCATCGCCGAAACTGAAGTGGCGAAACTTTGTCAGTCACTACAGGCAGCAGTGCATGGCGCGTGGCGTCGGCCGCCAGCCAGTGGTCCAGCACGGTCAACGCATCGAACTCTCCCTGCGTTGGCCAGTAGGCGGCCAGGCGCTTGACGGGCAGTGTATTCAGCAACCCAGCCAGGTGATGCGCCAGCGCAGCATCGTGGGCAATGCGATCCGGCAGCGCGGCGCGTGCATCGAGCAACATGGTGCGCAGCGTGCGGCGCGATTCGATTGGCGTGGTGGGATTGGCCGGATCGTGCGGGTTGCCTGAGGCTGGCATGGGATAATTCGGCAGACCTAACAGTGATTGGATGGGGCAGGAGATGACATTGAAGGCCAAGGCAGTATATCGCGCGGTCGCGCTGGCTTTTGCGGGCGTGGTGGGCATGAGTGTGGTCGGCCCGACGCCGCTGGCGGTGGCCGCAAAGCGCCAGGCGCCGCAGGGCATTCCAGCCAATCCGGATGACGCGTTTGTCGAGCTGCGCAACGCGGCGCGCCGCAACGATGTGTCGCGCAGCTGGGAGCTGGCCGACAGCCTCTCCGATTACCCGATCCAGTCCTACGTGCAGTACTTCCGCATCAAGCCGCAGCTGTACGATGCCAGCGGCTATGCGCGTACCGATGCCCCGGAAGATGAGATCCGCTCGTTCCTGCAGCGCTACAAGGGCGAGGCGATCGCCGACCGGCTGCGCAACGACTGGCTGCTTGTGCTCGGCAAGAAGCGCGATTGGGCCACCTTCGATGCCGAGTACCCCAACTTTGTGCTGAAGGACGATGCGCAGGTCGAGTGCTATGCCCTGCTCTCGCGCGCGATGAAGGGCCAGAACGTGGCAGCCGATGCACGGAACACGCTGTCGGATCCCAAGGGCTATGGCGAAGGGTGTGTCGACCTGATCGGCTATCTGGCGCAGTCCAAGCAGTTCACCCGTGCGGATGTGGCCTTTGCGGCGCGGCTGTCGCTGGAGCAGAACCTCGTCACGCAGGCGTCGCGCATTGCCGCGCTGCTGCCCGACGGCGATCGCGTGGACAACGATACGCTGGCCAACGTGACACGCATGGCGCGCAACGATCCGTCGCAGGCGACGGCGTATCTGTTGGCGCAAACCGGCAGCCTGTCGCGCGAAGAGCAAGGCGCGGGCTGGGGCGTCATCGGCCAGTACGCCGCCAAGAAGCAGACGCCGGATGCGCTGGACGCCTACCGTCGCCAGCTGACGCTCGGCGGCGATGCCTACCTCTCCGACGAGTCGCAGGAGTGGCGCGTGCGCGCGGCCCTGCGCGCGGGGGATTGGAAGATGGTGCGTCAGGCCGTTGAAAAAATGCGTCCCAGCCTGCGCGATCGAGACCCCGCCTGGACGTACTGGTATGGCCGTGCGCTCAAGGCCGACAATCGCAACGATGAAGCTCGCCAGCAGTTCCAGTCGATTGCCGGCCAGTTCAACTTCTATGGCCAGTTGGCGCAGGAAGAACTCGGTCAGCGCATCACCGTGCCGCCCCGCACGACCGTGGCCGACGCCGAGATCGACGTGATGGGCCGCAACCACCCGGGCTTTGGGCGTGCCAAGAAGCTGTACGACCTGAATCTGCGCTTCGAAGGCAACCGCGAGTGGAACTGGGAGCTGCGCAACATGAGCGACCGCGAGTTGCTGGCCGCAGCCGAATATGGCCGCAAGCTCGGCCTGCTCGATCGCACCGTCAATTCGGCGGACAAGACCAAGACTGAGCACGATTTCTCGCTGCGCTTCCCGACGCCGTACCTCAATGTGGTCCAGCGCAACGCCGATGCGGTGGGGTTGGACATTGCCTGGGCCTACGGCCTGATCCGCCAGGAATCCCGCTTCATCATGGACGCACGTTCGTCGGTGGGTGCCTCGGGCCTGATGCAGGTGATGCCGGAAACCGCCAAGCACATTGCCAAGAAGATTGGCCTGCCGGGGTTCCGCGTTTCGCAGATGAGCGACATCGATACCAACGTGCTGCTGGGTACGGCCTACCTGTCGATGATCCTGACCAACCTGGACAGTTCGGTCACGCTGGCGACTGCCGGCTACAACGCGGGCCCAGGCCGCCCGAAACGCTGGCGCTCGACGCTCGCGCGCCCGGTGGAAGGCGCGATCTTCGCCGAGACGATTCCGTTCAACGAGACGCGCACGTATGTGAAAAACGTGCTGTCGAACGCGACGTACTACAGCGCATTGCTGACAGGTCGCCCGCAGTCCTTGAAGGACCGCCTGGGCAAGGTGGTGCCGGAATCCGTGACGCCGGACGATCTGCCGTAAGCGCATCATCGTCATCCGGTTGTCACCCAATGCCCGCCGCAACGCGGGCATTTTTCATGGACGCGTGCGCTGGCTGGCGCACAGAAGTGTGGCCTGCGGCACGCCGTGTCGACTTACCTTGGGGGCGATCGCGTTCGGGATGTATTGTGGTGTTGCCCCCCCACCCGTCTTGGAGATGCCTCCATGCAGCCCTCCAATCTGCTCATCTTTGGCGGTACCGGTTTTATCGGTTCGCAGTTGCTGTCGCGGCTCGTGACGGAGACATTTTCTGCGCCGGGCCTGCCCGAAGGCCGCATGATCGTGCCCACGCGCGATCCTGAGTCGTCCCGCGCGCACAACCTCACGCTGCTGCCCCGTGTGGACGTGATGGATGCCGACATCTACGCCGACGACGCCCTCGACGCGCTGTTCCTGGCGCTGACCGAGCGCGGCGGCGAGCACTGTGCCGTCATCAACCTCGTCGGCGTGCTGCAGGATGCGCGCGAGATGCCGTACGGGCCGAACTTCCAGCGCGTGCATGTCGACCTGCCCCGCCGCATCGTCGCCGCATGCCGACGCCATGGCGTGAACCGGCTGCTGCACATGAGCGCGCTGGGCGCCGACCCGGCCGGCCCATCGATGTACCTGCGCAGCAAGGGCGACGGCGAACGCGTGGTCATGAACAGCGAGCTTGACTGGACGGTGTTCCGTCCCTCGGTAGTGTTCGGGCCGCAGGACCACTTCCTGAATCTGTTCGCGAGCATGCAGCGGATGGCGCCGTTTGTGCCGCTGGCCTGTGCCGATGCGCGCTTCCAGCCCGTGTACGTGGACGACGTGGCCGCCGCGTTCATCAATGCGCTCAAGAAGCCGGCGACGATCCGGCATGCTTACCCGCTGGTCGGGCCGCGCGTCTATACGTTGGCCGAACTGATGCGCTTTGCCGGACGTGCCAGCGGCCACCCGCGCTGGATCGTGCCGCTGCCCGAAGGCCTGGGTCGCATGCAGGCCGCGCTGCTGGAGCACCTGCCCGGCGCGCCGATCTCGCGGGACAACCTCGACTCCATGCGTGTGGACAACGTCAGCATGGAACCGGTCGCGCCCGAACTCGGCATCCACCCGCTCGGCATGGAGGCCGTGATGCTGCCGGCCCTGGCCGGCTTGGGGCCGGACCGCGGATTGCGTGCTGCACGTACGCGGGTCCATCGCTAGCCGCTACGGAAACGCGGAGGATTCGCCCTGTTTGTGAATCCGCTTCACAACCGTGGCCAATCCGTTTCATTTTGTGGCGCTGCAGCGCAGGGCTAGAATGGTTCGCTCGCCTTCGCGCTGCCGCTCGCCGCTTCCGATACAACAAAACTAGAGCGCCCGGCATTCCTGCGCGATGCTGGCGGGCTCCCACAACAATTGCAGTGCACTCTCCAAGGACGGGAATCATGAAACTGGTCATCGGCAACAAGAACTATTCGTCGTGGTCGCTACGGCCGTGGCTGCTCGCCAAGCAGGCCGGCATTCCGTTCGAAGAGATCCGCGTGCGCCTGCTGAGCGAGACCTTTGCCGCCGACGTGGCACGCCATTCGCCCGCCGGCCGCGTGCCGGTCTTGGTGGACGGCGACATGAACGTGTGGGATTCGCTCGCCATCTGCGAGACGCTGGCTGAGCGCTTTCCGCGCGCGCAACTGTGGCCGGCTGACCCGAAGGCCCGCGCGCATGCCCGCTCGATCTGCGCTGAAATGCACAGCGGCTTCACCAACCTGCGCAACAACATGCCGATGAACGTGACGGCCGTGCTGCCCGGCATGGGCTGGAACGTGGCGGTGCAGCGCGACATCGACCGCATTGCCGCTATGTGGACCGAGCTGCGCCAGAAGTACGCGGCAGAAGGCCCGTTCCTGTTCGGCCACTTCACGGTGGCCGATGCGTTCTACGCGCCGGTGGTCAGCCGCTTCGCCACGTATGGTGTACGTCTGCCGGAGGCCGCCAAGGCCTACGCCGACTCCATCCTCAACCTGCCCGCCATGCAGGAATGGATCGACGGTGCGCGCGCCGAGCATGACTTCCTCGCCGACGACGAGCCGTACCGCACCGCGCCGGACGAAGACACGCTGGTTGCCGCCAATCAATGACGGAACGCGCATCACAGACGGAAGCCATCGTCGATCCAGCCACGCACGGGCTGGATGTGTATGCCGTGGGCGGTGCCATTCGTGACGCGCTGCTCGGGCTGCCGGTGCAGGACCGGGATTACGTTGTGGTCGGGGCCACGCCCGAAGCCATGGAGGCACGGGGCTTTCGTGCCGTCGGCAAGGATTTCCCGGTGTTCCTGCACCCCGCTACGCATGCCGAATACGCGCTCGCCCGCACCGAGCGCAAGACGGCTGCCGGCTACAAGGGCTTCTCGGTCTACTACGCGCCGGACGTCACGCTCGAAGACGACCTCATCCGCCGCGACCTGACCATCAATGCGATGGCGCAGCGCGTGGCGGAAGACGGCGCGCTGGTGGGCCCCGTCGTCGATCCGTATGGAGGGCAGGCTGATCTGGCCTCGCGCACGTTCCGGCATGTATCCGATGCGTTCATGGAAGACCCGGTGCGCATCCTGCGGCTGGCGCGGTTTGCTGCGCGCTTTGCCGATTTTCATGTCGCACCCGAAACCAACGCGCTGATGCAGCGCATGGTGCAGGCCGGCGAAGTCGATGCGCTGGTGCCCGAGCGGGTGTGGCAGGAAATTGCCCGAGGCCTGATGGAGGCGCATCCGCAGCGCATGTTTGCCGTGCTGCGTGACTGCGGTGCGCTGGTGCGCCTGCTGCCCGAACTTGACCGGCTGTGGGGCGTGCCGCAGCGCGCCGACTACCACCCCGAAGTCGATACCGGCGTGCACACCATGATGGTGATCGAAACCGCTGCTGCGATGGCGACGTCGCTGCCGGTACGCTTTGCCGCGCTGGTGCATGACCTCGGTAAGGGCACCACCCCCGACGACGTCTTGCCGCGCCACATCGGCCACGAAGGGCGCAGCGTGCCGCTGATCGAAGCCGTCTGCCAGCGCCTGCGTGTGCCGACAGAGTGCCGCGAGCTCGCCCTGGTGGTGGCGCGCGAGCACGGCAACATTCACCGCTGCGATGGCTTTGATGCGGCAGCGCTGGTACGCCTGCTTGAGCGTTGCGACGCCCTGCGCAAGCCCGATCGTTTTCGTCAGGCCCTGCAGGCGTGCGAGGCCGATGCGCGTGGTCGTCTCGGGTTTGAAGACCGCAGCTATCCGCAGACCGCGCGTCTGCTGCGCGCGCTGGAGGCCGCATCATCCATCGACGCGGGCGCCGTCGCCATGCGCCATGCCGACAGCCCGGCGCACATCAAACAAGCCGTGCATCAGGCCCGCATCGAGGCCGTCGCGCAGGCCGGCGTCTAGGTTGGCACCCAGAGCCGGCCGTGCGGCCGCTTACTCGAACGGCGTGTCGTTCGGGTTGGCGTACAGCGCCTTCAACTGATCGTTCATCGGGAAGTTGAAGTTCAGGTTCTTGGGCGGCACCGGCTTTTCGAACCACTTGGCGTAGAGCGCCTTGATTTCGCCGCTCTTCATCACGCTGGTCATGGTGTCGTCCACCAGCTTCTTGAACTGCGGGTCGTCGCGGCGCAGCATGAAGCCGTAAGCTTCGAACGATTGCGGCGTGCCGGTCACGACCCAGTCGTCCGGCTTCTGCGCCAGCGTGCGTGAGCCGGCCAGCAGCACGTCATCCATCATGAACGCCGCCACGCGGCCGCTCTGCAGCGTGAGGAACGATTCACCGTAATCCTTGCCGCTGATCACGTTCATGTTCATCTTCTTCTCGTCGTTCATCCTGCGCAGGATGCGTTCCGACGTCGTGCCCGCGTTGGTGATCACCGACTTGCCCGCCAGGTCGGGAAAATCCTTCACGCCCGATTTCACGTTGGTCAGCAGGCGCGTACCGGCAATGAAGAAGGTCGTCGAAAAAGCGGTCTGCTGCTCGCGTGATTTCAGGTGCGTGGTCACGCCGCATTCGAGGTCCACCGAGCCGTTCTGCACCAGCGATGTCCGGTTCTGCGACGTCACCGGAATCTGCTTGATGTCCAAGTTGGGCTTGCCCGTCTTCTTCCTGACGGCGTCGATCACGCGCGAGCAGAGGTCTGCCGAGAAACCGACGATCTCGTTCTTGCTGTCGCGGTAAGAAAACGGAATCGACGATTCGCGCACGCCGATCAGGATCGTGTTGCTGTCCTGGATTTTCTTCAGCGTGCCGTCCAGCGCCTGCGCGTGCGCGCCGATCGCGAGCAGGCTGGCCAGTGCCAGCGGGAAGGTTCGGATACAGCGGGTGGTCAAACGCATCTTTCCTCCAATGGTTGTGGTGCGCGGCCTGTTGTGTTGCGGCCGTCTGTGCTTTGACTTCGTGGCGATGAATGCGGTGCGTCTTAACGGCCGAACCAGTTGCGCAACTCTGCCGCGCTGGCCAGCGGCAGGTGCAGCGCGTCGAGATGCCGCCGCAGGTTGCGGACGAGCGCCGCGTTGTCGGGCGCCGTGCTGCCGTCGGGCAGCGCCATGTTGTTTTCGAACCCCAGGCGCGCATGGCCGCCGAGCAGCGCTGCGCTGAGCGCGCATTCGGCTTCACGCGGGCCGAACGCACACATCGCCCAAGGCACGTTGGCGGTGATGGCACCGCCGTCGGTCCACGCTTGCAGGAAGGGCAACAGGTCGGTGGGATCGGAGCGCTGGCCGGCGCTGTAGCGGCCGAGCACGAACAGCACCCAGTGCGGCGTGTCGGGCAGCACGCCGCGTGTGCGCAGGTCGCGGTAGCGCATCACGTCGTCAGCGGAATAGAGGATGTACTGGATCGCCGTGCGCGCGGCGGCAAGCTCACCAAAGAAACGCGCGGCTTGCGCGTCGTGCGCGGCATCCGGTGCCAGTTCGCGCAGCGCGGCGGAAATCGCTTCAGGCTGCAGCGCACGCACCGATGCCATCTGCTGTTCGGGCGTGTAGATGCCAACGGCCTCGGTGGTGATCTGAATCACCAGCGCATCGCCCACGGCTCGTTGCACGGCGGCGATGGCCGGACGGTAGTCGTCAGGCTCCAGGCTATGCGTGCCGTCGGCGCGGCGCACATGCAGATGCAGCATCGCGGCGCCGGCATCCACGCATTGGCGTGCGCAGGCGGCCAGTTCGTCGGGCGTGATCGGCAGTGCGGGATGATCGGCGTGCGTCTTGCGCGCACCGTTGGGCGCAACGGCGATGGCGATGGGCCGGGTCACCACGCGGCCTCCAGCGCCTTGGTGGTGGCGGCGTCAACCGCATCGCCCAAGCGTTCGACGATGGCGTCGATGTCCTGAGCGGTGGCGATGAACGGCGGCGCCAGCAGGATGTGGTCACCGCGCCGGCCGTCAATCGTGCCGCCCATCGGATACACCATCAGGCCGCGCTGCATCGCTTCGGCCTTCACGCGCGCGTGCGTCTTGCATGCAGGTGCCAGCGGCGCCTTGGTTGCGCGATCCGCTACCAGCTCCACGCCGATGAACAGCCCGCGCCCGCGTACGTCGCCTACGTGGGCGTGGTCGGCAAAGCGTGCACGCAGCGCTGCACGCAGTTGCTCGCCACGCGCCTGCACGTTGGCAAGCAGGTTCTCTTCTTCGATCACCTTCTGCACTTCCAGCGCCGCCGCGCACGCAGTCGCGTGGCCAATGTAAGTGTGGCCATGCTGGAAGAAGCCGCTGCCTTTCGTGATCGCGTCGACAATGCGGCGATTCACCAGCGTCGCGCCGATCGGCTGATACCCGCCGCCCAGCCCCTTGGCAATGGCGACCATGTCTGGCACCACACTATCTTCCTCGCAGGCGAACAGGTAGCCGGTGCGCCCCATGCCGGACATCACCTCATCGAGCAACAGCAGCACGCCGTGGCGATCGCACACTGTGCGGATCTTGCGGAAGTAGTCACCCACCGGCGGCACCGCGCCGGCCGTGGCGCCCACCACCGTCTCGGCGACGAAGGCCGCGACGTTCTCCGTGCCGAGTTCGACGATCTTCGCGTCCAGTTCATCGGCCAGGCGCTGCACGTATTGCGCGTCGCTCTCGCCATCCAGGCGCTCGCGATACGCATAGCAAGGGGATACATGGTGGGCAGGCACTAGCAGCGGCAGGAAGGGTTCCCGGCGCCATGCGTTACCGCCAATCGCCAGTGCGCCCAGCGTGTTGCCGTGATAGCTCTGGCGCCGTGCGATGAAGTACTGGCGCTGCGGCTGGCCGATCTCAACGAAGTATTGGCGTGCGAGTTTCAGCGCCGCTTCAATCGCTTCCGAACCGCCGGAGACGAAGTACACGTGGTCCAGATCGCCCGGTGCCGCAGCGGCCAGGCGTGCGGCCAGTTCTTCGGCCGCGTCCGTCGTGAAGAAAGACGTGTGCGCATAAGCCAGCGCGCGCACCTGCTTGCAGATGGCGTCCACCACGCGCGGGTGGCCGTGGCCGAGACACGAAACGGCGGCACCGCCGCAGGCGTCGAGATAGCGCTTGCCGTCGGAGTCGATGAGGGTCATGCCATCGCCGCCGACAGCGGTGGGCAGCGTCTTGCGTGGGTCGCGGTGGAAGACGGAGGTGGTGGACGGTGTCATGGGCGATCGGGAACGGTCAACGTTGGGTGGGTGGCACAGCGACAGCCGCTTCACTGCGGCGGGCGCTGCGCACGTAGGCGGCTTGTTGCTTGAGCTGGGCGTCGCTGTCGGCCAGGTGGGCGAGCGCCGTTGGGCCGGCGTGGCGGAACCACGTCATCAGCAGCGCGTCGAGCAGCGCCATCGGTGCGGCCAGCGAATGGAAGAACGACGGAATGGCGACAGGCGCGACGAGGTGTTGCCACGCCAGTTCAGCGCCGGGGGCGATGGCGCTGTCGGTCACGTACACGAGGCGCGCCCCGCGCGCATGCGCGTACTGCATCGCCTCGATGACTTCGCGCGTGTAGGGATCAAAGGTGACAGCCACCACAATGTCGCCCTCGCCGCAAAAGCGCAGCGGGTCGGCCAGCGTGTTGCCGCTGCCAGCGCACAACGTGACTTTCTCGTCGAACAGCTGGGCGGCATAGCCGAACGCATGCGTCAGCGCCAGGCAGCTGCGCGCGCCCAGCAAAAAGACGCGGCGCGCCCTGCAGAGGGCGGCGGCCACGGTGTCGAGCGCCGCCAGGTTGGCCGGCGAAAACGCCGATTGCACATGCGCACCGATGGCCATGCCGATGCGCTCGGCGTCTGATGCGCCTGCCGCATCGTCGCCCTGCAACGCGCTGGCGCGGCCGGCAAAGCCATCGGCCTGTTGGCGCAGGTGGTTCACGCAGATGTCGCGCAGGGCGGCAAAGTCATCAAAGCCCAGCGCGCGTGCCAGGCGCGAGAACGTGGCCGGCGGCAGGTCGCAGCGGCGCGCCAGGTCCCGCATCGAGAGCAGCGCGATGTCGCGCTGGTGCGTCTCAAGCAACATGGCGGCGCGCTGCAATTGCGGGGACAGATCGCCCGCGCGGTCGCGCAGCGTCTGCATGAGCCCATCGAACGTCATGAGGTGATCGTGGTGATTCAACTGTTTCGTAAACTACTTATTTGAAACAGTTGAGTCAATACCGAATTCACCTTGGCGGCGGTGCGCAAAAAATAAAACGGCCGCATCTCAAGGCGTGCGGCCGTGGCGGGCAAACAAAAACGGAGGCCGAAGCCTCCGTTGTGCGTGTGATGCGCGCGTTTCTCAGGTTGCCGGTGCGTCGACCTGCTCCATGCGGAGCTGGAAGAACCCAGCCCCGATCAGGCCAAGCAGGCTCAGCGCCATGCACGTACAGGCAAGAATCATCACCGCGCCCAGCGACGAGATCCCGCTCATGAGCGGCGTATGCATCAAGGCTGACAGATTGCCGCCCACCCACATGGCCGCGACGAGGGCCATCAAACACATCAGCGCTGCGGCATTGCGCAACCATGTCAACCGCGTCTTGCGGCTGATGCCGTCGAAAGCGTGGAAATGGAAGTGGTGGTGACCGGTGCCAACGAGTGCCATGGAGAATCTCCTTGTGCTTGCCGTTTGATAGCGTTGAGTCACTATACCGAGACCTGCGACAGTTTGGCGCAGTTTGCGCCGCTAGGTATACCCTGAGCTGCGCTGCGTCAAGAGGTGCGGGTACATTTTTTGTGAGTGCGACACTGCGCCGCAGATCGGCGGCTGGAGCGGCAAAAGGGAGAGGGCGGGCGCCTGCGAATGGCGCCGCAGGAATGAAAAAAGACCTCGCGAGGAGGTCTTTTTTGTTGCTCTGCAAAATCGATCGATCTTGAAGAGCGAAGAATTTTGGTGGCCTGGGGCGGAATCGAACCACCGACACGCGGATTTTCAATCCGCTGCTCTACCAACTGAGCTACCGGGCCAAGCAAAGAAAAGCAAGTATGACAGGGTGTGCGCCTTGTCGTCAAGTACCTCCGAGCACTTTGATGATCAGGTCGCCGGTTCGCCCTTGTTACGCGAGAGTTCGACGCCCAGTTGCTTGAGCTTTCGGTACAGGTGAGTCCGCTCCAGACCGGTCTTTTCTGCTACGCGCGTCATGCTGCCGCCTTCACGCTGCAGGTGATATTCGAAGTACGCGCGCTCAAACAGGTCGCGCGCCTCGCGCAGCGGCATGTCGAACGAGAACTGCATGCCGCCGCTTTCGGCTGCACGGGTCGGTACGCCATTGATGTCGGTGCGCTCGAGCGCGGCGGGTGTACCTGCGGCGGCGTTTGGCATGGCGCCTGCGAGTCCCGCCACCGGAGCGGCAGCCGGTGTGGCCGAGCGCGGCTTTTCCTTGCTGCGCGACAGCCCCTGCTCCACCGCGGTCAGCAGTTTCTGCAGCGCGATGGGCTTCTCCAGGAAATTCAGCGCGCCGATCTTGGTCGCCTCGACAGCAGTGTCGATGGTGGCGTGGCCCGACATCATGATGACGGGCATGGTCAGCAGACCTTGCGACGCCCATTCCTTGAGCAGCGTCACGCCGTCGGTATCCGGCATCCAGATATCGAGCAGGACGAGGTCGGGCGTTGCGTTCGCGCGGTATTCGCGCGCGCGCTGCGCGTTCTCGGCGACTTCAACAACGTGCCCTTCGTCTCCGAGGATTTCGGAGAGCAACTCCCGGATACCCATTTCGTCGTCGACAACGAGGATGGTGGCCATGCTTTTCCTCTATGTGCGGCGGGATTGCCGTCCGCGCTACGCGAGTTTTACGAACAGTATGGAAACCTGGGCGCCGACGATGTCGGTACCCGATGTGCCCGATGTTGTGCTGGACTGGCGGTTGCGCAATTCGATGCGCGCCCCGTGCTCGTCCATGATTTTCTTCACCATGGCCAAGCCCAATCCTGTGCCCTTGGCTTTGGTCGTGACGTACGGCTCGAAGGCGCGGTTGAGGATGCGGGAAGAGAACCCGCCGCCGTTGTCCGCGATCGCAAGCCGCACGGCCTGCCGCCGCGCGCCCGAGGCGTCGTCGTATTCTACCGTGTCAGTTTGCAACACGACATGCGGAGCAGGTCGCCCGGCCGCTTCGTTCTCTGCCACGGCGTCCTGCGCATTCTGCAGGAGGTTGTGGATGACCTGGCGCAGTTGCGTCGGGTCGCCCTTGATGAGCGGCAGATTGGCGCCCAGCTTGGCCTCGATGACGGGATGGTCGCGGCGGTCAGGGTGATCGATGCCGTACAGGTGCAGCACCTCGGCGGCAAGCGCGTTGAGGTCCAGGTCCTGCAGCATGGCCGGCGGTGTGCGGGCGTAGTCCCGGAAGTCATCGACCATGCGCTTCATCGCCGCCACCTGGTTGACGATGGTGGTGGCGCCGCGCCGCAGCACTTCGGCGTCGGTGTCCGACAACTTGGGCGAGAGCTTCATCTCCAGGCGCTCGGCAGAGAGCTGGATGGGCGTGAGCGGATTCTTGATCTCGTGCGCGAGGCGCCGCGCGACCTCCCCCCACGCCACCGAGCGCTGCGCCGAGATCACGTCGGAAATATCGTCGAACACCACCACGTAGCCGCGCTCGGTGCCGTGTGCGCCCACCGACGGGCCGGGCAGGCGCGTGCCGCGCACCAGCAGCGTGAGGGGTTCATCTTCGTCTTCAAGCGGAATTTCGACCTGCTTCTGCCAGTGGGCTGCCGCGCCGCCGGCGGCCGTGCTTGCGTCTTGTTCGGCAAAGGCCTGTTCGACCACCGGTGCGAAGGCGGCCACCGGCGTGATGCTGGTCAGCGCCTGGCCGACCCACGCGCCGAAGGGCTGTTTGAAGATGCGCTCGGCACCCGGGTTGGCAGTCAGCAGCACGAAGCGATGGTCGAACACGAAGACGCCGGCGGTCAGGTTGGTCAGCACGCTCTCAAGATAGGCCTTCGATTGCTCAAGTGCCGCTCGATTCTGCTCTACGGCGCGGCGCGCGTCGGCCAGCTGCCGCGTCATCTGGTTGAACTGTTGGGTGAGCACGCCGAGTTCGTCGCGCGTATGCAGCTCTCGCTTGGGCGAGAGGTCGCCCTCGGCCACTTCGCGCGTGCCCTGGAGCAGCATCAGCAGCGGCCGTGCCAGCTGTGCGCCGAGCAGCAGCGCGAGCATCACCGCGATGAACACCGCCAGGAACAGCGTGAGCGTGAGCGTGCCGATGTACATCTTGCGCAGGCCCGTGCGGCCGAGCGCTTTCTCCTGGTATTCCTGGTAGGCGCGCTGGACGGCATCGGCATTGCGGGCGAGCGCCTGCGGCACCGGTTGCACGAGCTGCAGGAAGCGTTCGTCGCGGCCGCTCTCGCCGATCAGCCCGAAGCCGCGCGAAGTGCTGCTGCCATCGTCCGGCCGGCGGTCTGCCAGCAAACCGGTGCCGGCCCATTTGCGTGCGGGCGTGCTCAGCCCGAGGCTCGGCTCTTCGCGGAACGACGTGCCCAGCGCCACCACCACATGCAGTTGGTATAGATCGCTGCGGCGGCCACTGTTGCGTGCCGATGGCGCCGCGGCGGCCGGCGCGGAGGCGCCATCGGTTTCGGTATCGCTGCCGCCTTCCACGCTGGCATAGCCGCCCGGCGCGCGGGCCTGTTCGAGCACTGCCTGGTCGGGCAGGTTCGGCACAAGTGTGTCGTAGCTGTTTGACGCGGTGGCGATCACGCGGCCGCTGGCCGTGAAGATGGTCGCCTCCTGCACGCCGAACTGCTCGCGCAATCGATTGAGCGTGATGGCCGTGGCCGAGGTGGACCCATCGCCCACCTGCTCCGCGATCAGGCGGCCCTTGTTCTGCAGATCGGCCAGCGCCGTGTCCATGGTCGAGCGGCCAAGGTTCAGGCCGGCCTCCAGCGCCGATTCGACCTTCACGTCAAACCACGACTCGATACTGCGCGACACGAACTGCAGCGACACCAGATAGATCAGCACCCCCGGCAGGACGCCCACCACGCCGAAGAACACCGCCAGCTTGGTCATCAGCCGCGTGCCGAACTTGCCGCGCCGCGCGCGCAGCGCCAGCGCCAGCATCAGCCCGCCGATGATCACCACCAGCAGCACCCCGATGACGAGGTTGACCTTGTAGAGCAGCGCGAAATACCGGTCGAAGAACTCGGTGTTGGCCGATGCGGCAGCCAGCAGCCCGACCAGCACGATCGCCAGGAAGACGATGGTGCCGGCCACCACCTGATAGAGCAGCCGCTTGTAGCTGCGATCGAAGATCATTTGGCGGGCGCCAGCAACGTGCCTGCGCTGGACGGGCCGGCGCTCATCCCCCAGCCCGGATTGGGCGACAGGCCCGACGAACCGGAAGCAGGCGGCGAGGATGCCGGTGGGCTGGCCGGTGGCGAAGCAGGCGTGGGCGCCGGGGCAGGCGGCTCGTTCGGCACCAGCAGGCTGAAGCGCCTCCACTCTGAACTGAGATTCCAGTCGCGCGTGTTGACTGCGTTGATCTGGAATGGTTTGGGCAGCTGCGTCACGTCCAGGCGCATGCGTACCTCGGCCTGGACGGTTTCGCCGGCCTTGACGGCGCGCTGCTCGAACACGCGCCAGCCGCGCACGTGCTGCATGAAGTCGACGGCGTCTTTCAGCCGCGAGAATGGCACCTGCAGGCCGCCGGTCGATACGCGGTATTGGCGTGTGAGCGGGTGATACGACAGCCGCACCACACGCGTGGCGCTGATGGCGTGGTCGTCAAACCAATACCAGCGCGGGCGGATCAGCTCGAATTCGACCAGGAAGTAGAGCGCGATGCCCTTGTTGACCGCGTCTTCGAGGTTGCTGGGCAGGTCGAAATCGAAATCGGCGGACAGGTTCCAGCCGCCGTCGGCGTATTCGAGCTGGGCCCGGTTGATTTCGATGGACTGTGCGGATGCCGTGACCGGGCACCACAGGAACAGCATGCTCAATGCGACCAGCGCGACCAGCCGTTGCAGAATCTGCCGGAACCGGGTTTGCAGCAGCCGGATCGATGGGCGAAGGATGGCAGTCACAACGGTCGGTGCATCAGGGCCGTTTCTGGAAAACCGCGTAAAAGAAGCCGTCGTGATCGAGCGGCATGGGCGACGCGCCGGAGGCGAACCCGCTGGCCTGCGCCGCGTCGGGCGAGACCGGCAGCAACTGGCCGGGCGCGTGCAATCGTATCGCATCTTCCAGATGGCGTTCAAACCATCGGGCCTGGTCCTCGCCTTCCGTCGGAAAAATCGAACAGGTGACATAAACCAGCTTGCCACCGGGCTTCAGGCATGCCCACAGGGCGCGCACGATGTCCCGCTGCAGCGCGACCAGCGCCTTGAGGTCGGCCGGGCGACGCAGCCAGCGGATGTCCGGATGGCGCCGCACGATGCCGGCGGCCGAGCACGGCACATCGGCCAGGATGCGGTCGAACGGTCGGCCGTCCCACCAGGTGTCGGGTTTCGCCGCGTCGCCAACGCAAATGGTGGCGGTCTGGTTCAGGCGGGTGAGATTTTCGCTGATGCGCACGGCGCGTGCGGCATCCGACTCTAGCGCCGTTGCGTCCAGGCGGTCGGCTAGCTCAAGCAGATGGCCCGTCTTGCCGCCGGGTGCGGCGCAGGCATCGAGCACGCGTTGGCCGGGTGCCACGTCGAGCAGCGTTGCCGCCAGTTGCGCCCCGGCGTCCTGCACCGAGACATCGCCATCGGCAAAACCGGGCACATCGGAAACGGGAATGGCACGCGCAAGGCGTACAGCCTGTTCGCCGATGCGCTCGGCGTCGATGCCTGCTTCGGCCAGGCGCGCGAGATACGCGTCGACGGCAATGCGGCGCGGGTTCACGCGCAGCACCATCGGCGGGCGGCGGTTGCCGGCGGCCAGGATGGTTTGCCAGGCGTCGGGATACGCGCTGCGTACGGCGTCGATCCACCACATCGGGTAGTTGGTGGCGGCCGACGGATCCGCCTGCATGTCTGCGACCAGCGCAGGTTGCTCGCGCAGGAACCGACGCAGCACGCCATTGATCATGCCCTTGCCGTGCGAAAGCTTCGGGTCGGCCGACGCGGCCGTGACGGTCTGATCGACCACGGTGAGCGGCGCGTACGGCAGCGGGTCGTCCAGCAATTGCGCGAGCGCCACGCGCAGCAGATTGGCGGCGCCTTCGGCTGGCGGGCGCGGGATCAGCGTGCGGATCAGCCAATCGGTGCTGCCGAGCCATCGGGTGGCGCGGTAGGCGAGATCCTGCACGGCGCCGCGCACGGGTGCGGGCTGCCCTTGGCAGACGGCATCGATGGCTTGCGGCAATGCCGTGCCGTGCCGCAGCTTGCCCAGTGCAACGGCGGCAAGCGATAAGGCATGGGCGAGGGAATCGGGCGGCAGACGCATCGGGCAGCAGGAAATCAGGCGGACAAAATGCAACGAGCCCGCGATGGGCGGGCTCGTGCGGACTGCGGAAGTATAAAGGAAGCGCCCGGCCGGGCTGCCGCTTTTACGCCGGATATTGACCCGTCTGCGCCATCTGCATCAGGCGCGCGATGCGCTCTTCCGTGGCCGGGTGCGTGCTGAACAGGTTGGCCAGGCCCCCGCCGTGCAGCGGGTTCATGATCATCATCTGCGCGGTAGCCGGGTGGGCTTCAGCGGCGGCAAACGGAATGCCGGCCGCATAGCGGTGGATCTTGTCCAGCGCTGAGGCCAGCGCCTGCGGGTCGCCGCTGATGGTCGCGCCCCCGCGATCGGCCTCGAACTCACGCGCGCGGGAAATCGCCATCTGGATCATCGCGGCCGCCAGCGGCGCGAGGATCGCCACCGCAATCCCGGCGATCGGGTTGGCGGGACGGCCTTCGCTGTCGCGCCCGCCGAAGAACACGGCAAAGTTCGCCAGCGCCGAAATCGCGCCGGCCATGGTGGCCGAGATGGTCGAGATCAGGATGTCGCGGTGCTGCACATGCGCCAGTTCATGGGCCATCACGCCGCGCAGTTCACGCTCCGACAGGATGTTGAGGATGCCAGTCGTGGCCGCCACGGCGGCGTGCTCGGGGTTGCGGCCGGTGGCGAAGGCGTTGGGCTGGGCTTCGTCGATCAGGTAGACGCGCGGCATCGGCAGGCCGGCGCGGCCGGCAAGCTCCTGCACCATGCGGTAGAACTGCGGCGCGCTGGTCTCGTTGACTTCCTGCGCGTTGTACATGCGCAGGACCATCTTGTCGGAGAACCAGTACGAGAAGAAATTCATGCCCAGCGCGAACAGCAGCGCCAGCATCATCCCGCTGCGTCCGCCGATCATGCCGCCGATGACGATGAACAGCGCGGTGATCGCTGCCATCAACATGAAGGTCTTGATCCAGTTGAACATGGGGGCGTGGCTCATGTGGGTCTCGGGTCTTGTGAATGCGTTAGATCGCGATAATCGCTGAGAATTCAAGGGTTTGCGCGGCACTTGCGCGATATTTCGCCGCAGATGGCGCTTGACGCATCAACGGGTGGTGAACGCCAGCCGCGCGCCCAGGCCGATGAACGCCGTGCCGACCACGCGATCGAGCCAGCGCTTGATGCCGGGCTTGCCCGCCACCCGGCGCGTGACGCTGGCGGCTACCCACGCCACGAGGCTATTCCAGATCGTCGACATGACAATGAACACCGCGCCCAGTGCCAGGAACGCCAGCGCCTTGTGCGCGGCGTGCGGATCAACGAACTGCGGGAAGAACGACAGGAAGAACAGCACGACCTTCGGGTTCAGCACATTGGTGAGAAAACCCTGCATGAACAACGACTTGAGCGGACGCGGGCGTTTGGCGGCGGGCGTTTCCGCTTCTTCGGCCGGGGCGTCGTCGAGTTCGGGCGGCGCCAGCAGCATGCGGCCACCCAGGTAGATCAAGTACGCCGCGCCCACCACCTTGATGACCGTGAACGCCACGGTGGACGCGGCCAGCAGCGCCGTCAGCCCGAACGCGACCGCCAGCACGTGCACGCAGCAGCCCGCCGATACCCCCAGCGACGACAGCAGCCCCGCCGCGCGTCCTTGCGAGACGCTGCGCCCGACGATATAGGCCGTGTCGGGCCCCGGCGTTACATTCAGCAGAAATACGGCCAGCATGAAGAGCGGCAGATTGACGATGCCCAGCGCGGTCATGACGAAATCCTCTTCTATATAGAGGGGGCGGTTAGCCGCGCGATGCGAAGCGCTGGCCGGGCTGGATCGCCAGGCCTTGCAGGAATTCGCGTGCGGGCAGGCGCTTGCCGCCTGGCTTTTGCAGTTGCGTCACGCGTAGCGCGCCGGCGCCGCAGGCGATGGTGACGCCCTCGGCATTGGCGGCGAGTACCACGCCGGGTTCCGCCTCAGCCGGGCGATCGGCCAGCACCTCCGCCTGCCAGAACTTGATCGCCACGCCATCCAGCGCGGCCGAGGCGCCAGGAAACGGATTGAACGCATGCACCTGGCGCAGCAGCGCGGCGGCGTGGCGCGACCAGTCGAGCGCGGCTTCGTCCTTGGCGATCTTCTCCGCATACGTGATGCCTTCGGCCGGCTGCGGCGTGGCGTGGAGCTTGCCGTCTTGCGCCAGCTTGGCGAGCGCCTCCACCACCATGCGTCCGCCGAGCGCGGCCAGCGTGTCGTGCAGCGTGCCGGTCGTGTCGGTCAGGCCGATGGGCACGCGCTCCATGGCGATCATGTCGCCGGTATCCAGTCCCGCATCCATCTGCATGAGCGTGATGCCGGATTCGGCGTCGCCCGCTTCGATTGCACGGTGAATGGGCGCGGCGCCACGCCAGCGCGGCAGCAGCGACGCGTGGATGTTGATGCAGCCAAAGCGCGGCAGGTCGAGCACTTCCTGCGGCAGGATCAGGCCGTAGGCCGCGACGACCATCACGTCGGGGCGCTGGGCGGTCAGGGCGTCGATGACTTCCGCGGCTTCTCGCGGATATTTGCCTGCGCGGCGCAGCGACGGCGGCTGGAGGATGGGCGCGAATCCATGCGTGACTGCGTACTGCTTGACGGGGCTTGCCTGCAATTGCATGCCGCGGCCAGCCGGGCGATCCGGCTGACTCAGCACGGCAATCACGGGAAAGCCGGCCTGGTGGATCGCCGCCAGGGCAATCTGCGCAAATTCAGGCGTGCCGGCAAACGCTACGCGAAGGGTGGACGTCATGGATGGGAAACGGAAAACGAGGGGAAGCGCGCTACACGACAGCGTAGCGCATTGGGCCTAACGACGGCCGCGATACGGGGTGTCGGTCAGCGGCACAATGGGCTCGGGCGACGGCAGCGCCTCAGACACGCCATTGCCGCGCCGCTGGAACAGCGAGAAGGTTTCGTTCGTGTCGCCCGGACGGCTGCCGCGCCAGACCATTTCCCAGTTGTTGCCATGGGGGCGGCGTCGGGCGTGTTCCGGCCGTTTTTCGAGCACCAGTATCAGGTCGCAGGTGCGCGCGATCGGGTTGGGGCGGTGATCGTCGCCGGCGCCGCTGTGGCCCAGCAGCCATTTGACGGGGCGCACGCCGGTTTCGTAGTGCATCAGCGCGCGCTCGCTTTCGCCCATGCCGCGTGTGGCCACGCAGATCTGCGCGGATTCGAGCACCGGCTTGATCGCCTGGAACAGCGGTCGGTAGCTGCGGGCGTCATCCACCCACGGCATCAGCAGGGTGCCGAGCAGGCCCCACACCATACCCAGGCCTGCCGCCCATGCGACCACGCCCGAGCGCGCGGGCCGCAGCCACACGCAGACGGCCCACAGCGCCGTGATTGCCCCTGCCGCCAATACGGCAAACGGGTGGACCAGCATGTCATACGGCAATGGCAGCACGCGGCCCAGCACCTTGGCCAGCCAGCCCGGCAGCAGCTGCCCGCCGCTGGTAACGAGCGCGCCCCACACGGCCCAGACCACCAGCCCGAGCACACCAAACAACGTTACCGCCGCGCCCCATGCACGCGCACGCCATGCGGGCGCAATCAGCAGCAGCATCGGCGCGCCCAGCACGGCCAGCGCCGGCTGCAGCGGCATCAAGTAAACATCGCGCAGCACGGCCGAGCGCAGCACCACGGCAATCGTCACCAGCACGAACAGCGAAACGACAAGGTGCCCCTGATACGGCAGCAGCCACGCCGTGCGCGCGCCGCGTCCGCGTTGCCGCGCGAGCTTGTACAGCGACACGCCCAGCACGGCCACCGCCGGCCACACAGCGGGCGTGCCGGTCAGGAAGATCGATCGGATGGTGGTCGTCAGCGACCCTTTCTCGCCGCCCAGATGTGAGAAGCCGAAGAAGCGGCCCAGGTTGTTGACCCAGAACCATTCGATGAACAGGTCCGGCGATTCGTGCCAGAAGATGGCCGGCCAGATCGCCAGCCACGGCAGCGCCACCAGCAGCGATAGGCCATAAAAACGCCATGCCTGGCGGTTGCGGAAATCCGGCAGCAGCGCGATCGCCGCCAGCAGCGTGATCGCGAACAGTCCCGGCACAAGCACGCCCTTGCCCAGGAAGGCCACACCGATGCCCGTGCCGAACCAAAGCGCTGGGCGCAGCACATCGACGCCCTTTGCGCCACCGGCTTCGCTCTCTTTGACAAAGCGCACGAGGCCATACAGGGCGATCGCCGCGCCGGCCAACTGCGGCACATCGGCAATGAACTTGTGGACGTGCTCGACCAGCCCGATGCAGCCGGCAAACAGAAGCAGCGCGCCCAGCGCATAGTCGCGCAGCGCAGCACCGCCAGCGTCGAGACCGGCTTCGCGGCGTGCGGACAGCGTCAGCCCCGGACGTCCGCGCGCCAGATCCGCACCGACGCGCAAGCGCCAGTCGCGCGCTTCGCTGCGCAGCAGGCGCGCCGTGCGCCAGACCGCCCAGCACGTCAGCGCCATCCAGAACAGCACCGCCACGCGCACGGCTTCGTGGGGCGGCATGTCGGGCAGCGCCAGCGCGGCCAGCGCGCCCGTCCAGTACATCAGCGGGGGTTTTTCGACGAACGGCTCGAAGGCGACATTGGGGATGACCCAGTCGCCGCGCTCGATGATGTTGATGACGATGCCGAAGGAATACGGCTCGTCGGCCTTCCACGGCGCGCGCCAGAACGTGCCGGCAACAAAATACGCGCACAGCATCAGCACGACGACGGCGCGCCAACGCCTCGCCAGCAGCGCCGACAGGCGACGCGGGCTTACGTTGGTGCCTGCTTTGGCGGGAGCGATCGGCATCAGCGGGATGGAGCGAGGGCGCGCGTCGGCGTCGGCAGGCATCGGAACGCGTTCAACGGTGGGGCGCCGCGTCGCGTTGGTGCTTCTTGAGCTTGGACCGGATGCGCGTCTGCTTGAGCGGCGAGAGGTATTCGACGAAGACCTTGCCCATCAGGTGATCCATCTCATGCTGGATGCACACGGCCAACAGGTCGTCTGCCTCAAGCTCGAAGGTGTCGCCCTTCTCGTTTAGTGCGCGCACGCGCACTCGCGCCGGGCGGTCGACCTTGTCATAGATATCGGGCACCGACAGGCAGCCTTCGTCCCAGACCTTGTGCTCGTCACTTGCCCAGAGGATCTCCGGGTTGATGAACACGCGCAGCTCGTCGCGCGACTCCGACACGTCGATGGTGATCACGCGCTCGTGCACGTCGACCTGCGTGGCAGCCAGGCCAACGCCCGGCGCCTCGTACATGGTCTCGGCCATGTCGGCCACCAGTTTGCGGATGCGGTCATCCACAACGGCAACCGGTTTGGCGACTTTGTGCAGCCTCGGGTCAGGGTATTGCAGGATATTCAGTAGGGCCATGATGCTTGGCAACAACGGTTGCAGAAGGCCACGCTAACGAGGGGTTGCCTTCAATTGCGATCGCTTGGAATGTCATGCAGAATCGGGGGCGCTATCCGCCACATGGCTTAGGAAAAAGCCTGACGAATGTTGGATGCCATACCCCTCTTGCTGCAGCGCAGAACTGCGTACAGCTGCGGCGGTGAGGCGTCGAACAGGCACGCGGACCACTCGCCGATTCTTCATAGAATAATGCGCCATCGTAACACACCGATGCTCTCTCAGCCCGCCATGCAAGCCGCCACGAAAGCGCGCCAGCCTTACGTTTGCGCCCTGTCGGCGGTTGCCGCGGCAGCGCTTTTCTGCATGGGCGCCGCCCACGCCGCCGAGCGCACTGTGACGCCGGCGCAACAGGCGCAGGCCGCGACTGCCGCCCAAGCTGGCATCCCCGAATCCGAACTGGCCGCCACCGCGCCCGCACAGTACACCGTGCGCCGTGGCGACACGCTGTGGGCAATCTCGGGTAAGTACCTCAAGCGGCCACATCGCTGGCCCGAGCTGTGGGGCATGAACCGCGAGCAGATCCGCAACCCGCATCTGATCTATCCGGGCCAGATCCTGTATCTGCATCACGCGAATGGCCGCGCATGGCTGTCGAGTTCGCCGGCATCGGCGGATGGCAGCACGGTGCGCCTGTCGCCGCATACCCGCGTGTCGGGGCAGGACGGTGACGCCATCTCAAGCATTCCCGCCGCCGCCATCGAGCCGTTCCTGACCCAGCCGATCGTGGTGGATGAAGACACGCTGGCCACGCCGGCGCGCATCTTCTCGCTGCCAGAAGGCCGCGTTTATCTGGGCAAGGGCGAAAACGCCTACGCCCGCGGCCTGCCGCAGGGCGAAGGCGGCCAGGCCGGTAGCGAATGGCAGGCGTATCGCCCAGTCCGTCCGCTCAAGGATCCGGTGACGGGCAACGTGCTCGGCTACGAAGCCGACTTCCTCGGTACGCTGCGCGTGGTGCGTGCGGCGACCGGCCCGCAGGCGGTGACCAAGATGGAAGTGCTGTCGTCCAAGGAAGAAATGGGCGTCGGCTCGCAACTGATGCCACTGCCCCCGCGCGTGCCGGTGCGCTATGTGCCGCATGCGCCGGAAGGCGACATGCACGGCGCGGTCGCCAAGGTGACCGGCGGCGTACGCTTTGGCGGTACCGACCAGGTGGTTGTGCTGAACATCGGCAGCCAGCAGGGGCTCGAGCCGGGTCACGTGCTGTCGCTGGCACGCGCCGGCGCCGTCGTGAAGGACGCGACGGGCGGCAACGAAGCCGTGCAGCTGCCCGCAGAGCGCTACGGCCTGGCCTTCGTGTTCCGCGTGTTCCCGCACGTGGCCTATGCGCTGGTGACGGACGCATCGAACGCCGTGGAAGTGGGCGACAGCGTCAGCAACCCGATGTCGCAGCAACCCTGAACTACGCGCTACCGCAGTCCTCGATTTGACCGATGCCTCTCAGGCCGCGGCGTCCGCCGCGGCCGATTCCACTGCCGCCCTCTCCTGCACGCGCGATCCGACTGAACTGGCCGGGTGGCTTCGTCTGACTGAAACCCCCGGCGTTGGGCCCGTTGCCGCGCGGCAATTGCTGGCGGCTTTCGGGTTGCCGCAAGACATCTTCGCCCAGCCATATGCCGCGCTCGCCAAGGTGCTCCCGGAGCGGCAAGCGCGCGCGGTGCTCGCCGAGCCCGACGACACGCTCGCGGCGCTGATCGAGTGCACCGTCGCCTGGGTGAACGAGCCGGGCAACGCCATTTTCACGCTGGCTGATCGCGGCTACCCGCCCCGCCTGCTCGAACTGCCGGACCCGCCGACCCTGCTGTACACCAAGGGCAATGCTTCCCTGCTGCGCGCCGCAGCGGTGGGCGTGGTGGGCGCGCGCAGCGCCACGGCGGCCGGCATCGACAACGCGCGCGCGTTTTCCCAGGCGCTGTCGGCGGCAAGCGTGACGGTCGTGTCCGGCCTGGCGCTCGGCATCGATGCGGCGGCGCATGAGGGCGCGCTGGCTGGCCCGGGAAGCACCATCGCAGTCGTGGGTACGGGGCTGGATATTGTTTACCCGGCCCGCAATCGGGCGCTGGCGCATCGCATTGCCGAGGCTGGCGTCATCATCTCCGAATACCCGCTTGGCATGGGCGCACGCGCCGAGAACTTCCCGCGCCGCAATCGCCTCATCTCGGGCCTGGCGCGCGGGCTGCTGGTGGTGGAGGCGGCGGCGCAGTCCGGCTCGCTGATCACGGCGCGGCTGGCGGCCGAGCAGGGGCGCGATGTGTTCGCGATTCCGGGGTCGATCCATTCGCCACTGGCCAAGGGCTGCCACCTGCTGATCAAGCAGGGCGCCAAGCTGGTGGAAACCGCCGCCGATATCCTCGACGAACTCGGCTGGGGGCGTGCTGCAGCGCCGGCCAAACGTGCGGCGCGCACGGCCACGGTCCAGGTACCTGAGACTGCGCCGGCCCCCGCCCGCGCGGCGCCGAGTGCCGCTGAAACGGCGCTACTCGACGCGCTCGGCTTTGATCCCGTCGATCTGGATACCTTGTGTGAGCGCACCGGGCAGGCAGCGGCCGCGCTCTCCGCACAGCTCCTGGCGCTGGAGCTTGATAGCCGCGTCGAGCGTCAGCCCGGCGGGCGCTTCCTGCGGCTTCCGTGAAAGCGTGCCTACAATAGGCGCGCCGCTTCGTTACCCCGCTGGTCGCTCAGCGCCTTTTTTCATGCCACTGCTCTTGCCTGACACCGACGCCGCCACGCTGCACGCGCGCATTCGCTCGGGCCAACTCCTGGTGGCGTGCCTGTGTGCCGAGTGGTGCGGCACGTGCCGCAGCTATCGCAAAACCTTCACTGAACTCGCGGCGCGGCACCCGGAGTGCTGCTTCGTCTGGGTCGATGTGGAAGACCATGCCGACGCGCTGGGCGATTTCGATGTTGAGAACTTTCCGACCCTGCAGGTGCAGCGTGGGAACGATGTGTTGTTTTTCGGCCCCGTCTTGCCTCACGCGGGTGTCGTTGAGGGATTACTTTCGCGTGATCTGCACGTTGCGCCCACGGTGCCAGCGGCCCCGGACTTGCGAGGCTGGCTGTTGGAATCGGCGTGATCGCCGGCCTTGACAACCTCAAGCGAAGCATGCGCCACTCTATTGCGCCTGAAAAGGAACCGCGCTTATGATTGGCGGCCAAATTTGGGGCCGACGGGTTATTGAAGGCCGCCTAACGGGCACGCTGACAAGCGCCCGCGGCACTTGAAGTCGGCAGGCGTTGCCATAAGACTCTAAAAAACACGCGAACGGTCGTTATAGAAAAGCGACTTCTTCTTTACCCGATCACTTGCGATCGCCAGGATCCGCTCACATGTCCAAGGCTCTCATCATTGCCGAAAAACCGTCGGTCGCCGCTGATATCGCGCGCGCGCTGGGTGGCTTCACCAAGCACGACGAGTACTTTGAGAGCGACGAATACGTCCTCTCGTCGGCGGTTGGCCACCTGGTCGAGATTGCTGCCCCCGACGAATATGAAGTCAAGCGCGGGAAATGGAGCTTCGCCCATCTGCCGGTGATCCCGCCGCACTTTGATCTGCGCCCGATCGCCAAGTCGGAGTCGCGCCTGAAGGTGCTGACGCGCCTGATCAAGCGCAAGGACGTCACCGGCCTGATCAACGCCTGTGACGCGGGGCGCGAAGGTGAATTGATCTTCCGCCTGATCGCGCAACACGCGAACACCAAGCTGCCGGTGAAGCGCCTGTGGCTGCAGTCGATGACGCCGCAATCCATCCGTGATGGCTTTGGCAAGCTGCGCAGCAACGAGGACATGATGCCGTTGGCGGATGCCGCGCGCTGCCGCTCCGAGGCCGACTGGCTGGTCGGCATCAACGGCACGCGCGCCATGACCGCGTTCAACAGCAAGGGTGGCGGCTTCTTCCTGACCACTGTGGGCCGCGTGCAAACGCCCACGCTGTCGATCGTGGTGGAGCGTGAAGAGAAGATCAAGCGCTTCGTCCCGCGCGATTACTGGGAAGTACGCGCCGAATTCATCGCCGCGGCCGGCCTGTACGAAGGCCGCTGGTTCGACCCGAAGTTCAAGAAGGACGAGTTCGATCCCGAACGCCGGGATTCGCGCCTGTGGAGCGAGGCCGAGGCCAAGAGCATCGTTGCCGCGTGTCGCGACAAGCCGGGTTCGGTGACGGAAGAATCGAAGCCATCGACGCAGATGTCGCCGGCACTGTTCGACCTGACCAGCCTGCAGCGCGAGGCCAACGGCCGCTTCGGCTTCTCGGCCAAGAACACGCTGGGCCTGGCGCAGGCGCTGTATGAAAAGCACAAGGTGCTGACCTATCCGCGTACCGATTCGCGCGCGCTGCCCGAAGACTACATGGGCACGGTCAAGCAGACCCTCGACATGTTGGGCGAAAGCTCGCCCAACTACCTGACGCACGCGAAGAAGATTCTCGCCAACCAGTGGGTCAAGCCGAACAAGCGGATCTTCGACAACAGCAAGATCAGCGATCACTTCGCCATCATCCCGACGCTGCAGGCACCGAAGAACCTGTCGGAGCCGGAGCAGAAGCTGTATGACCTGGTGGTGCGCCGCTTCCTGGCGGTGTTCTTCCCGGCGGCCGAATACCAGGTCACCACCCGCGTGACCGAGATGGCTGGGCATCACTTCAAGACCGAAGGCAAGGTGCTGGTGAACCCGGGCTGGCTGGTCGTCTATGGTCGCGAGGCACAAGGCGAAGATGCCAACCTCGTGCCGGTCGCCAAGGACGAGAAAGTCAAGACTGACAAGGTCGAGCCGGTCGGCCTGACCACCAAGCCGCCCGCACGCTACAACGAAGCGACGCTGCTGTCTGCCATGGAAGGTGCCGGCAAGCTCGTCGACGACGATGCATTGCGCGAAGCCATGGCCGGCAAAGGCCTGGGCACGCCAGCCACGCGCGCGGCCATCATCGAAGGGCTGCTGACGGAAAAGTACCTTGTGCGTGAAGGCCGCGAGCTGATTCCGACGGCCAAGGCGTTCCAGCTGATGACGCTGCTGCGCGGCCTGGGCGTGGAAGAACTGACGCAAGCCGAGTTGACTGGCGGCTGGGAGCACAAGCTTTCCCTCATCGAGCGTGGTCAGCTGGAGCGTGACGAATTCATGCGCGAGATCGCGCAGATGACGCAGCAGATCGTCAAGCGCGCCAAGGAATACGACAGCGACACCATCCCCGGCGACTACGCGACGCTTTCCACGCCGTGTCCGCAATGCGGCCACGTGGTCAAGGAGAACTACCGCCGCTTCGCCTGCAGCCACTGCGACTTCTCGATCAGCAAGATCCCGGGTGGCCGCCAGTTCGAGCTGGACGAGGTGGAAGAGCTGCTGACCAACAAGACCATCGGCCCGCTGCAGGGCTTCCGCAGCAAGATGGGCCGGCCGTTTGCGGCCATCCTCAAGCTGGCGCAGGAAGATGGTCACTGGAAGATGGAGTTCGACTTCGGCCAGAACGACGAAGACGATGGCGAGCCGGTCGATTTCTCCGGGCAGGAAAGCGTCGGTCACTGCCCGAAGTGCAACGGCAACGTCTACGAGCACGGCCTGAAGTACGTGTGCGAGAACGCCGTGGCGCAGCCCAAGACCTGCGACTTCACCACCGGCAAGATCATCCTGCAGCAGGAGATCAGCCGGGAGCAGTTAGCCAAGCTGCTGACCGAGGGCAAGACCGACCTGCTGACGGGCTTCAAGTCGGCGCGCACGGGGCGCAACTTCAAGGCGTTCCTGGTCAAGCAGCCGGACGGCAAGATCGGCTTCGAATTCGAGCCGCGCGGCGAAGGCAAGGGCAAGCCCGGCGCCAAGACCGCGGCGAAGAAGACGACGGCCGCGGCAAAAACGCCCGCTGCCAAGAAGGCGCCGGCCAAGACCGCGGGCAAGACGGCCGCCAAGAAGGCTCCGGCGCGCAAGAAAGCCACGGAAGCCGAGACCGACGAGGAAAGCACCAGCGAAACTTGATTGCGGTTTCGCAGGCGCCCACGCAAACGGGAGGACACTGTCCTCCCGTTTTGTTTTGGCAATACGGTCTGCGCTTATGCGGCTTCACTCAGGCCGCGGCCCGCGCGCGCCTCACTGTGCTTGACCTCCATCGCTTGGGCCAGCATGTAGTCGATGAACGTGCGGACCTTCGTTGGCAGGAACTTGCGGCTCGGGTACACCAGCGACAGCGACCGCTGCGGCAGCTTGTACTGCGGCAGCAAGCGCACCAGCCGTCCGGACTCCAGATCCGGCCGGGCCATGTACGACGACAGAATCGCGATGCCCATGTCGGCGAGCACGGCACGGTGCATCAGTTCGGCATTGCTGGTGACGAGTGAGGGCTGCACCGGCACCGAAATCGACTGGCCGTCGGCGGTGCTCATCTCCCATTCGTGACGCAGTTGCGGGTGCCACATCGCAATGACGCGGTGCTCGGCAATATCTTCGGCGCGCTGCGGCGTGGAATGCTGGCGGAGGTAGGCCGGCGTGGCGGCCATGACCATCTCGGCGGAAATCATGCGGCGCGCCACCAGGTGCGAGCCGAGGCCGAGCTCCGAGACCATGATGCCGACGTCGCGGCCATCCTCGACGATGTCGATGGGGCGATCGGACAGCGCCACGTCAAACGTGACCTCGGGATAAAGCTGCTGGAAGCGCGCGAGCAGCATCGGTAGCACGTGCAGCCCGAACATGACGGGGGCGACGATGCGCAGACCGCCGACCAGCGCCTGGCTGCGCGAGGTGGCGAGCGATTCCGCCTCGTCAATGTCGAGCAGGATCTGCGCACAGCGCTGCAGGTAGGTTTCGCCCACGTCGGTCAGCGACAGGCTGCGCGTGGTGCGGTTGAGCAGGCGCGTGCCGAGATGCGCCTCAAGGTCGGCCACGTAACGCGTGACCACGGCATTGCTCATCGACAGATGCTGGGCCGCCCGGGCGAAGCTGCCAAGCTCCACCACCTTGGAAAACACCCGCATCGACTGCAAACGATCCATTCCAGCCTCTCACATAATTTGTTGTCAAAAATAGAACAAATCTGTCATGGCGGCAAATATTTAATATTGTCACAAGCAATTCACTGCCTAGGGGCGATCCTTGAATGTGAGCACGCGCTCATGTGAGAATGCCGACGCAATTTGCGTTTGCGATGTTTCATTGCCGGGGCTGCGTATCCGACTTCTCACCGATTGACGCAACAGCTGATTTGCGCCGAGACTTTATACCGAACGGTAGATTTTTGTGGGATTCGTCTTGCGCGAGGTTAGGTTCGGCCCAAATCGTGGGTGGAACAGGGTCTTGCGCAAATCGGTGCGGCGGTAGCCAGACGGCTTCGCCATACTCAAATGATGGATGCCGCGAACCCTGACCCGCATGAGCGCCCCGCAACGAGGGCAGCCAGCACGGCCGATGTATCGCCCCGCGATGCCGGCGGCCGAGGAGACACCACATGACCATCCAGAACCGCGAACCGGTCAATTATCTGGCAGGCGAGATGCCGCTGCACCGGTATTGCGCCCACCATGCGCAGCAAACGCCCGAGCGCATCGCCCTGTTGTGGTACGGCCGCACGATCTGCTGGCGCGAGCTGGATCAGGCCTCGACGCGGCTGGCGGTGCAGTTGCAGCGGCTGGGCGTGACGCGTGGCGATCGCGTTGCACTGTTTCTGCACAACTGCCCGCAAGCCATCATTGCCCATCTGGCCACGGCCAAGCTGGGTGGCATCGTCGTGCCGTGCGGGCCGCTGTCGCGTCAACACGAGCTGCGCGACCAACTGACCGATTCCGGCGCCAAGATTCTGGTGGCCGCGGCAGACCTGATGCCGATCGTCGAGGCCGCCCGGCCCGGCACGTCGGTCATGACCGTCATCACGACGCGCTATGCCGATCTGCAGCCCTCGCAGCCGGCCTGCCGCAAGGCGCTGGCCGTGCCGCCCGAACTGATTGCCGCCGATGCCTCGTCGGCGCCGCCGCTCAAGAACAAGCCGGGCGCCGCGCAGCTTGACCTGATGCAGCTGATGGCTGAGCCCGTGGATGTGGCTGAGCGCAACGCCGTGGCGGCTATCCAGGTGAGCCTGGATGACGTCGCGCTGATGGTCTACACCTCCGGCACCACCGGCCGCCCGAAGGGGGCCATGCTCACGCATCGCAACGCACTGTACAAGACCGCCGTCACGGTGCAGGTCAGCGGCATCCACGCCTCGGACGTGATGCTGGCGGTGGCGCCGCTGTCTCATATCGCCGGCATGCTGATGGGCATGAACGTGATGCTGTATTCCGGCGCGACGACCATCCTGCTCTATCGGTTCGATCCCCTGGCGGTGCTGCAGGCCATTGACCGCTACCGCGTGACACGCTGGTACAGCATGACGCCAATGAACCTCGCGGTCATGGCGCATCCGGACGCGGCGCAGTACCGCATGGAATCCTTGGTGGCCAACCCATGCACCAGCTTCGGTGTCACGCTGACCGAAGCGATTGCCGAGCAGTGGCGTGCTTTTGCCGGCTCGCAATGCCGCATCTACGAAGCCGCCTATGGGCTGTCGGAAACCCACACCTGCGACGCCATCACGCCTGCCGATGCCCCGCGCTGGGGGTGGCACGGCAAGATTGTCCCGCAGACCGAGGTACGCATCGTCGACCCGCATACCGGCGCAGAACTGCCACCCGGCCAGGCCGGCGAAATCACCATCCGCAGCCCCGGCGTGTTCCGTGGCTACTGGCAGCGAGACGAGGCCACGCGCGCCGTCCTGCACAACGGCTTTCTGCGCACCGGCGACATCGGCCAGGTCTCGCCCGACGGCTACCTTCAATGGCAGGGCCGCATCAAGGAAATGATCAAGGTGTCGGGCTACAGCGTGTTTCCGGAAGAGGTCGAGGCGCTGCTGTCGCGCCATCCGGGCATCCGCCAAGTGGCCGTGACGCCCATCCCCGATCCCGAAAAAGGCGAGGTCGTCTGCGCGCACGTGGTGCCGATGACCGGTGTAACGCTCTCGGAAACCGAACTGATTGCCTGGTCGCGCGACAACATGGCGCCGTATAAGGTGCCGCGGCGCGTGAAGTTCCATGAGGCGCTGCCGGCTACCGCGACGGGCAAGGTGCTGCGAAGGTTGTTGCGCGAAGACGCCATCGCCGCGTGAAAGCAAAACGGCCGCCAGAATTGGGCGGCCGTTTTGTCAGGTCTGCACGAAGCGTTTCTGTCGGGCGATGCTCATCAGGATGCCGATGCCCATGCCCAGCGTGACAAGCGCCGTCCCCCCATAACTGATGAGCGGCAGCGGCACCCCCACGACAGGCAGGATGCCGCTCACCATGCCCATGTTGACGAAGGCGTAGGTGAAGAAGATCAGCGTGATGGACCCGGCGAGCAGGCGCCCGAACAGCGTGCCCGCATTGGCGGCAATAAACAGCCCACGCAGAACCAGCAGCAGATACAGGAACAGCAGCACGCCGTTGCCGACCAGCCCGAATTCCTCCGAGTACACCGCGAAGATGAAGTCGGTGTGCTTCTCGGGGATGAACTCAAGGTGGGTTTGCGTGCCCTTCAGCCACCCCTTGCCCGTCACGCCGCCCGAGCCGATGGCAATGATCGACTGGATGGTGTGGAAGCCCTTACCGAGCGGATCGGTGGTCGGGTCGAGCAGCGTACAGACGCGGTGTTGCTGGTAATCGTGCAGGATCGGCCAGTTCACGCCCGGTGCGCAGATGCGCGATTCGAACGACACCACCAGCGTGATCGCCGTGACAGCAATGACCAGCACCGGCACGATCAGCCGCCAAGACAGCCCGGCGAAGTAGATCACGTAGATGCCTGCCGCCAGCACCAGCAGCGCGGTGCCCAGGTCGGGCTGTTTGGCAATCAACCCCACGGGAATCAGCAGCAGCAGGGCGGCCGCCAGATAGTCGTACCAGTGGATCACGCCCTCGCGCTTCTGGAAGTACCACGCCAGCATGAGCGGCATGGCGATCTTCATGATCTCGGAAGGCTGTACCACCACGCCGATATTGAGCCACCGCCGCGCGCCCTTGCGGATCAGCCCGAACGCCGCCACGCCAATCAACAACGCCACGCCGACGGTGTAGAGCGGCACCGCAAAGCGCATCAGCGTCTGCTGCGGCAGGTTGGCGATGATCCACATCAGCACGAACGACAGCAGGATGTTGCGGACCTGGTCTTCCACCCGGCCCGGCATGTCGATGGCGGCCGAGTACAGCGCGACCAATCCCGTGCCGAGCAGCAGGAAGACGATCAGCGCCAGCGGGCCATCGAAGCCGGTGAAAAGCGATTTGATGACGTTGAATATGCGGCGCTTGTCCAGTTTGTCCATGGCGAGATCCTCAAGCGCAAATATCAGGGCGCGGCCGGCTTGGAGGCCGGTTTCTGCGCGGGCTTCGGTGCCGGCTTGTTGCCCGGCTTGGTGTCCTTCGCACCCTTTGGCGTGGTCGCTGGAGCCGAAGCCGGTGCGGCAGCGTTGCCCCGTCCGCGCGGTGGCAGTTCGGGCGCCGGTTGTGCATGCGACAGCGCTTGCAGCACCTGGGCGTCCAGGGTGGCCGGGGCGACGGCTTCGGCGCTGGTGCCAGCCTCGCGCAGGGCCGGGGCTACCAGGTCCGGCGACAGCGGCGGCACACCGCGTGTGGTGCCCCCTGCCACCGACGACGCTGCCGGCGCCGAAGCGGCGGCCACCGCACTGGCGGCGGAGGCTGCCACGCCCGAAGCAGCAGCGACCCCGGATGCCGGCTCTGCGGTCACCTGCGGCGCAGCCGTCGCGCTGGCGATGGTGGCCGTCTTGCCGGTCGAGAACACACTGGGCGTATCCACCGGCGGTTGCTGCTGGGGCTTCGGTGCGGTGGCGGCCAGTTCCGCAGGCCACTTGCCGGTCAGGTAATAGTCCATGACCGCGCGTGCGATGGGTGCGGCCGATGCGGCACCAAAGCCGGCGTTTTCCACGATCAGCGCCAGCGCGATCTTCGGATGGTCCGCCGGTGCGAAAGCCTCGAACAGCGCATGGTCGCGCTTGTTTTCGGGAATGGCGTGGTGGTTGTACTTCTCGTTCTTGCCCAGCGAGTACACCTGCGCCGTACCGGTCTTGCCCGCCGACACGTACTGCGCGCCGATGAACGCCTTGGCCGCCGTGCCGGCCTGGTTCACGCCCACCATGGCGCGCTTGATCACGTCGATGTTCGCCTGCTTGAGCGGAATCCGGTAGCTCTCGGTCGGCACCGTCAGCGCGCGCGACTTGGACAGCGAATCTTCGACCGCCTTTACCAGGTGGGGCTTCATCACCACGCCGTTGTTGGCCAGCGTCGAAATCGCATGCGCGAGCTGCAGGATGGTGAAGTTGTTGTAGCCCTGGCCGATGCCCAGCGAGATGGTTTCGCCGTCGTACCACTTCTGCTGCTCGGGGCGCTTGTAGGCTTTGCGCTTCCAGTCGGTGGACGGCAGGATGCCGGTGCGCTCGCCCTCGATGTCGATGCCCGTCACCTGCCCGAAGCCGAACGGCTTCATGAAATCGTGGATGGCATTGACGCCCATGTCGTTGGCGAGCCGGTAGTAATACGTGTCGCACGACGCCACGATGGAGCGGTACATGTCGACCCAGCCGTGCCCGCCCGGCACGTCGTCGCGGAAGGTGTGGTTGCCGAGCGTGAACGAGCCCGGATCAGCCATGCCCCACTGCGGCGTGCGCTTGCCCAGCTCCAGCGCGCCCAGCGCCATGAACGGCTTGTACGTCGAGCCCGGCGGATACGTGCCGCGCAGTGGCCGGTTCAGCAGCGGCTTGTCCGGCGAGTTGTTCAGTTCGCCCCAAGTCGTGCTGTCGATACCCTCAATGAACAGGTTCGGATCGAACGTCGGCTTGGAGACAAAGGCCAGGATGTCGCCCGTCTCTGGCTCGATCGCCACCAGCGCCCCGCGCCGGTTGCCGAAGAGCTGCTCGGCCAGCCGCTGCAGGTTGATGTCGAGCGACAGGATCAGGTTGTTGCCCGGCGTTGCCTGTGAGGTCGACAGCGTCCGGATCGGCCGGCCACCCGCGCTCACCTCCACCTCTTCGTAGCCGGTCAGGCCGTGCAGCTCGGTCTCGTAGCTCTGCTCGATGCCGACCTTGCCGATGTACTCCGTGCCGCTGTAGTTGTTGGAATCCTTGCGCGGGTCATACGTCACGCCAGGCTGGCTGTTGGCATCGCTCATGTTGTCGATGCGGTCCAGGTCGCGCTCGGAGATGCGCCCGATGTAGCCGATCACGTGCGACGCCGATTCGCCAAGTGGGTATTGGCGGAACAGCCGCGCATGCACGTCCACGCCCGGAAAGCGGAAACGCTGCGCCGAGAAGCGCGCGACTTCCTGGTCCGTCAGCTGACTGCGGATCGGCAGACTTTCGAAGCTGCGCGCGTCTTCCATCAGGCGCTTGAAGCGGCGGCGGTCGCGCGGCTGGATATCGACGACCTGGGCAAGCTGGTCGATCGTGTTGTCGAGCGTGTCCTGCAGCTTGGACGGCGTGATCTCCAGCGTGTAGGCCGAATAGTTGCGCGCCAGCACCACGCCGTTGCGGTCCATGATGATGCCGCGGTTGGGCTCGATGGGCGCGACAGAGATGCGGTTGTCTTCCGCCTTGGCCGAGTACTGCTCGTGCTTGACCTGCTGCAGCCAGAAGAAACGCGCCAGCAGCAGCCCGAAGCAGATGAGCACGAACAGGGCGGCCGCCGCCAGCCGCAGGCGGAAGCGCGACAGCTCCTGTTCGACGTTGCGGATTTCGGTCATGCCAGGTGAGGGCGAATAGCGGGGCGCATCAGGTCGGCCGCCTTAGATGGGCCGGGTTTCGTCGACGCTCTCCGGGCGACGCTGCGGCGCCAGCAAGAAGGCGTTGGCGAACGGCCACAGGGCGGCTTCGATCAGCGGCGGCAGGATGACCTGCCAGTCCGGCAGGTGCGCGCCCATCAGCAGACGGATGACGATCGGTACGGCGTGCGCCAGCACCAGCAGCGGCAGCACATGCAGCGCCTGCGACAGCACCGTGAACCACAGCACGCGCCGGTGAATCGTGATCGCGAAGTACGACAGCATCGTGTACGCCATCGCATGTTCGCCAAGCAGGCGCGCTTCGTGCACGTCCATCAACAGGCCCAGCAGGAAAGCCACCACCATGCCCACGCGGCGCGGCTGATGGATGTTCCAGAACACCAGCACCAGTGCCACCAGATCGGGAATCCACTGCATGTGGCCCCACGGCATCAGGTTGAACAGGAACGCCAGCACGAAGCTGAAAGCGATGAAGCCAGGGTTGACCGGGCGCAGCAGATATTGGGGCGAGTTCATGATCGATGGCCTCGCTTCAGCGTTTTTGCGCTGAATCGGTGTCCAGCGGATTGCCGTCGGCGTCGGTCGGGCGCGGTGGCGGGGCGTTTTCGTCGGCTGCGGGCGCGGGTGCCGGCACATTGGCTTCGGCGGCGGCGCGTGCGGCGCGGTCCTTTTCTTCGCGGGCATCGCGGGCAGCGTTCTTGCCTTTGGCTGCGGGCGGCGGCGACAGATCCGTCGGCGGCGGGAAGCCCGATTCGTACTTCACGATCAGCAGGTGCCGGTTGCTGCGGATGCCGGCCACCGGCTCGCAGATCACGCGCGAGAACGCGGTATCAGCCTTGCGCTCGATTTGCGAAATGCGCGCCACCGGCAGGCCCGCCGGATAGACCCCGTCCAGCCCCGACGTCACGAGCAGGTCGCCCTGCTGCAGATCGGCCGAGGCGGCCATGAAGCGCAGGTCCAGCGCGCCCGGTCGGGCACCGCCAAAGGCGACGCTGCGCAGGCCGTTGCGCACCACCTCCACGGGGATCGCCTGGTCCTTGTCGGTTAGCAGCGTGACTTGCGATTCGAACAGCGACACGCGCGTCACCTGGCCGACCACGCCGCGGTCATCGATGACCGGGTAGCCGGCGCGCACGCCGTCCTTCGAGCCGCGATCGATCACGATGCGCTGCGTATAAGGGTCACGTGCTTCGTAGAGGACTTCCGCCGCCACCGTGGGCACCGCCGCGTGCTGCTTCAGATTGAGCAGCGTGCGCAGATTGCGGTTCTCGGCTTCGAGCTGCGAGGCGCGCAGCGATTGCTGCGCCTGGGCAACCGCCGATTCGCGCAGGTTGCGGTTATCGACGGCCAGCCTGGTGGACGATTGGGTGTAATCGAGCGCGGCGCGTGCCGTATCGCGTGGAATCAGCACCAGGCGCTCGACGGGGTACAGGATGACCGACACGACTTGCCGGACTACACCCAGCACGGACATGCGGGCATCGATCACCAGCAAGGCAAGTGCAAGCGCGAGCAAAGCGACCAGCCGCGCGGTGGCGGACGGACCCTGCTTGAAGAGGGGCGGCGGGGAGTAATCCATGACCCGGACGCTTCAAATGGGCACGGCAGACGCGTGACGGTCAACGTCAAGGTCAACGGCCTGCCGGCAACAGATTGGGTGTGGCGCTGGTGCGGTGCCCAAGCCCTGGGTGGGCGGAGCACGGTGCACCTGCGCGAGACGCATCTCAGCGGTCCGCGAAGGCGGCTGGCGTGACCACAACGGCAGTCACGAAATCGGTCGCAACAGCGGAACGCGGATCGGCGTGGCGCATGGTCCCGTTATTCGTACGAGAAGATGCTGCCGAGCTTGTCCATGCGCTCAAGCGCCATGCCCGAGCCGCGCACCACGCAGGTCAGCGGGTCTTCGGCCACCAGCACCGGCAGACCGGTTTCTTCGGCCAGCAGGCGGTCGAGGTCGCGCAGCAGTGCGCCGCCGCCGGTGAGCATCATGCCGCGCTCGGCAATGTCGGCGCCCAGTTCCGGCGGGGTTTGTTCCAGCGCGATCTTCACCGACGAGACGATCTGGTTCAGCGGGTCGGTCAGCGCTTCCAGAATTTCGTTGGACGACACCGTGAAGGCGCGCGGAATGCCCTCCGACAGGTTGCGGCCCTTCACTTCCATCTCGCGCACTTCCGAACCCGGGAAGGCCGAGCCGATTTCCTTCTTGATGGCTTCGGCGGTCTGTTCGCCGATCAGCATGCCGTAGTTGCGGCGGATGTAGTTGACGATGGCCTCGTCGAACTTGTCGCCGCCCACGCGCACGCTGCCCTTGTAGACCATGCCGCCCAGCGAGATGATGCCCACCTCGGTGGTGCCGCCGCCAATGTCCACCACCATCGAGCCCGACGGCTCCGACACCGGCAGACCGGCGCCAATGGCAGCGGCCATCGGTTCTTCAATCAGGTAGACCTGCGATGCGCCGGCACCCAGCGCCGATTCACGGATGGCGCGGCGCTCGACTTGGGTCGAGCCGCACGGCACGCAGATGATGATGCGGGGGCTCGGGCGCAGCAGCTTGGTGTCGTGCACCATCTTGATGAACTGCTTGAGCATCTGCTCGGTGACGGTGAAGTCGGCGATCACGCCGTCTTTCATCGGGCGGATCGCCTCGATATTGCCCGGCACCTTGCCCAGCATCTGCTTGGCTTCCTTACCGACAGCCTGGATGGTCTTCTTGGCGTTCGGGCCACCTTCCTGGCGGATGGCCACCACCGACGGCTCGTCAAGGACGATGCCCTTGTCGCGGACGTAGATCAGGGTGTTGGCAGTGCCGAGGTCGATCGCGAGATCGTTGGAGAAATAGCTGCGCAAAAAGCCGAACATCGAATGAATCCTGTTTTTCGAGTCATGGGCGGCCCAGCAGCAGGATTGCGGTGCTACGGCTGCACCTACGCGCGGACGTCGCAAGGGCATGCCATGCGGTCCGATCCTGCTACTGCGCTCCCGGGAATGTCGCGGGCTCCGTGGTGATCGACGGTGGGGTGCCGTGGCACTGGCCATCCTGCCGAGGCTGGGCCGCCCGGAGAGGGGGCCCCCAAGGAACCTTTGATTAAGTGTCGCCTGATGCTGACGGTGCGACTGCCGGGAGGTTCCCGGGGTACTTAATCAGAGGGTCCGTGACTGCACGAAGTCGCCTGCTGACTTAGAAATTTAGTCGGCAATCATACCTTATAATTCGAGCGTTTCGCGGGCGTTTGCCTCCAATTTTGCGGCCAATCGGCACATCCGGGGCCCACCTGCGCGTGCGTTGCGCGCAGTACCCGTCGCTTGCCGCAGCCGCTCATGCTGCCCGCCCGCCGCTGCACTCACTGATCCACTCCGATGGCACTCGAACTCTCCGACGTCAAACGCATCGCCCATCTCGCCCGTATCGAAGTCTCCGAAGGCGAGGCCGCGCAGACCCTCACGCAGCTCAACCAGTTTTTCTCGCTGGTCGAGCAGATGCAGGCCGTGGACACCACCGGCATCGAGCCGATGGCCCACCCGATCGAGCAGGTCCAGGCGCAAGCCCAGCGTCTGCGCGACGATGCCGTCACCGAGGCCGACCGCCGTGCGGACTACCAGCAATGCGCCCCGGCCACCGAAGCCGGTCTGTACCTCGTGCCCAAGGTGATCGAGTAACGCGCGGTAATTCGCGTAAACGGCGCGTCCGCGCTTGTCTTGAGCCCACTCCATTCGACGTCGCCGGCCGCTGCCGGCAGCCCATCCGAACGTATTCGATGACCGCATCCACGATCAAAGCCCTGTCCGCCCAACTCGCCGCCAAGGAGGTTTCGGCGGAGGAACTGGCGCGCCATTACCTGTCGCGCATCGAGGCCGGGGCGCACCTCAACGCCTTTACCCATGTCGACGCCGAGGCGACGCTTGCCCAGGCGCGGGCCGCCGACGCACGCATCGCGGCCGGCAACGCGGCGCCGCTGACCGGCGTCCCGATCGCGCACAAGGACGTGTTCGTCACCCGCGGCTGGCGTGCCACGGCGGGCTCCAAGATGCTCGGCAATTACACCAGTCCGTTTGACGCCACCGTCGTCGAGCGCCTGGGCGCGGCCGGCATGGTGACGCTGGGCAAGACCAACATGGACGAATTCGCGATGGGCTCGTCCAACGAGAACTCGGCGTTCGGCGCGGTCAAGAACCCGTGGAACCTCGAGCACGTGCCGGGCGGCTCGTCGGGCGGCTCGGCGGCAGCGGTGGCGGCCGATCTGGCGCCTGCTGCAACCGGAACGGACACCGGCGGCTCGATCCGCCAGCCGGCATCGTTCTCGGGCATTACCGGGATCAAGCCGACGTACGGCCGCGTGTCGCGCTACGGCATGATCGCTTTCGCTTCGTCGCTGGACCAGGGCGGCCCGATGGCGCGCACGGCCGAAGATTGCGCGCTGCTGCTGTCTGCCATGGCCGGCTTTGACCCACGCGATTCCACCAGTCTGGAACCCGGTCGCGGTGGCGACGTGGAAGACTTCGGCCGCCTGCTCGGCCAGCCGCTGCAAGGCGCAGATGCCGCACGCCCGCTGGCCGGCCTGCGCATCGGTCTGCCCAAGGAGTATTTTGGCGAAGGCCTGGCCGATGACGTACGCACCACGGTACGCGCCGCGCTGGCCGAGCTGGAAAAGCTCGGCGCCACGCTGGTCGACATCAGCCTGCCGAAGACCGAGCTGTCGATCCCGACGTACTACGTGATCGCTCCGGCAGAGGCTTCGTCGAACCTGTCGCGCTTTGACGGCGTGCGTTACGGCCACCGCGCGGCGGAATACCGCGATCTGGCCGACATGTACCGCAAGTCCCGTGCTGAAGGTTTCGGCTGGGAGGTCAAGCGCCGCATCCTGGTGGGTGCCTATGTGCTGTCCCACGGTTATTACGACGCCTATTACCTGCAGGCGCAGAAGATTCGCCGGATCATCGCGCAGGATTTCCAGAACGTGCTGGCCGGTGCCAACCGCCAGTGCGACGTGATCATGGGCCCCGTGGCCCCGACCGTCGCCTGGAAACTGGGCGAGAAGACGAGCGACCCCGTGCAGATGTACCTGGCCGACATCTACACGCTGTCGACCAGCCTGGCCGGCCTGCCGGGCATGAGCGTGCCGGCCGGTTTTGGCGCCAACGGTCTGCCGGTTGGCTTGCAGATCATCGGCAACTATTTTGAAGAGGCACGCATGCTGCAGATTGCGCATGCGTTCCAGCAGGCGACCGACTGGCACCACCCCCAGCCGGCGGCTTGAGGCCCGAACAGACGTATCCGCTCCATGCAGGAGGCACGCATGAACCACTGCATCCGCACTGCACTCGGGCTGGCGCTTGCCGCCGGCCTGCTGGCGGCGTGCGTGCCGATTCCGCTGCCGTCGATTCCGGGCATCAGCCGCCCGACGACCAAGCCGCCGCCGATTTCCGACCGCCGCATCGACGTCAACGGCTACTGCAGCCAGACCGAAGAAGACGGTTTCCGCGAGCAGGCGACGCTGACCGTGGCCGACAACAATGTCAGCGCCATGCAATGGCAGTTGTGGGTCGGCCGGCGCGGTTCGTGTCAGTTCGATTTGTCGACGTTCCGGCAGACCAAGCGCCGCCCCAGCATCGAGCTGCGCGAGCGCTACGGCAATTGCACGCTGATGGTCTGGCAGGACCCGCGCCGCGTCACGCTGGCGCACGCCAACTGCGAGGCGCATTGCACGCCCGGCATCTACGAAGAAGCCTGGCCGGTGATGTTCGACCCGCAAACGGGCCAGTGCGCCCGGAATGCCCGGTGACGCGGACATCGCTTCGTGTGCTGGCGGCGCTGGCGGGCGCGCTGGCGTTGCACGCCGTCGCGCAACCGACGCCGGACGCCGAAGGTGCCCTGCCGGATATGCCCGCTGCGCGTGCGCTGTCGTCGGCGGAGCTTGGCGTGCAGACGGTGGAAATTCCGCGTGCGTCCATGAAAGACGCAGAGGATGCACCGCAAACGCTGACCGCCTACTGGGTCGCATCGCCCCTCAAGGCGCCGGCGACCGGTGCGCCGGTGGTGATCGCGCTGCACGGCTGCAGCGGCCTCTACACGCCGGCCGGGGCGGATGTCAGGGCACTGGGCTCGCGGTATCGCGGTTATGCGCAGTGGCTGGGTGCGCGTGGTTACGCGGTGGTGTTTCCCGACAGTTTCGGCCCGCGCGGCAAACCCCACGGCATCTGCACCGAACGCACCGCCACGCGCGATATCAATGGCGCGGTGCGCCGCGCCGACGTGCTGGCAACGATCCGCTGGGTGGCGGGGCAGCCGGGCGTGGACGCGCGCCGCATCGTACTGCTCGGCTGGTCCAACGGCGCGCAGGCTGTGCTGGAGGCCGTCGACGCCAGCCGCGCCTGGCCCGCAGATACGCCCCCGGTTAATCGCGCGGTCGCGTTCTATCCCGGCTGTGCGTCGGCGCAGAAGCGGCCGGACTATCGGCTGAATGCGCCATTGCTGCTGCTGGCCGGCGGCAACGACGACTGGACGCCGGCTGATCACTGCCAGGCGCTGCAGACGGCCGTACTGGCGCGGCAGCCGCAGGCCCGTTTCGAGCTGGACATGTTTGGCGGTGCGTATCACGGCTTCGACGGCACGGCGCCGGTCACGGAGCGCAACGGCGTCCCGAAGGGACGTCGCTACGGAACGGTCACCGTCGGTGGCGATCCGGCAGCGCGCGAGGCCGCGTTCGCGAAGCTCGCGGCGTGGCTCGATGCGCCGCACCCCTGATCGCACCAGGCAAGAACACCTGAATACCGGAATACCTGAGTACCTAGACATTCACACCACAACAATCGACAGGACACACGCAACATGCAATGGGAAGTGGTGATCGGCCTCGAGACGCACACGCAGCTCTCGACGGTCTCGAAGATTTTCTCCGGCGCGTCCACCGCCTTTGGCGCGGCGCCCAACACGCAAGCGGCGCCCGTTGACCTGGCGCTGCCGGGCGTGCTGCCGGTGCTGAACAAAGGCGCCGTCGAGCGCGCCATCGTCTTCGGCCTGGCCATCGGCGCCAAGATCGCGCCCAAGAGCATCTTCGCGCGCAAGAATTATTTCTACCCTGATCTGCCCAAGGGCTACCAGATCAGCCAGTACGAAATTCCGGTGGTGCAGGGCGGCACGCTGACCTTCCAGGTGGAAGGCAAGAACGGCCAGCCCGGCTATGAGAAGACCGTGCAGCTCACGCGCGCCCATCTGGAAGAAGACGCCGGCAAATCGCTGCACGAAGACTTTGCCGGCATGACAGGCATCGACCTGAACCGCGCCGGCACGCCGCTGCTGGAAATCGTGACCGAGCCGGACATGCGCAGCGCCGCCGAGGCCGTGGCCTATGCCAAGGCGCTGCACGCGCTGGTGATGTGGCTGGGCATCTGCGACGGCAACATGCAGGAAGGCAGCTTCCGCTGCGACGCGAACGTGTCGGTGCGCCGCGGCCCGGACGCACCGTTCGGCACACGCTGCGAAATCAAGAACCTCAACTCGTTCCGCTTCCTGGAAGAGGCGATCAACTATGAAGTGCGCCGCCAGATCGAGCTGATCGAAGACGGCGGCACCGTGGTGCAGGAAACCCGCCTGTACGACCCGGACCGCAAGGAAACGCGCTCGATGCGCAGCAAGGAAGACGCGCAGGATTACCGTTACTTCCCGGATCCCGACCTGCTGCCGCTCGTCATCGGCGACGACTGGATCGAGCGTGTGCGCGCCACTCTGCCCGAACTGCCGGCGGCCATGGCTGCGCGCTTTGAGTCGGCGTACGGCCTGCCGAAGTACGACGCCAGCATCCTGACCGCCACCAAAGCGACGGCTGCCTACTTCGAGGCCGTCGTGGCCGATGCGGGCGCTGCGAACGCCAAGGCTGCCGCCAACTGGATCATGGGCGAGGTCGCCTCGAACCTGAACCGCGCCGATCTGGACATCGACGCTGCGCCGGTGTCGCCTGCGCAACTGACCAAGCTGCTCGCACGCATTGCCGACGGCACGATCAGCAACAACACCGCCAAGAAGGACGTCTTCCCCGCCATGTGGGCAGGCGAGCACGGTGGCGATGCCGACGCGATCATCGCCGAGAAGGGCCTGAAGCAGATGTCGGATTCGGGCGAGCTGGAGAAGATCATCGACGACGTGCTGGCAGCCAATGCCAAGTCGGTCGAGGAATTCCGCGCCGGCAAGGAGAAGGCATTCAACGCGCTGGTCGGTCAGGCCATGAAGGCCACGCGCGGCAAGGCCAACCCCGCGCAAGTTAACGATTTGCTGAAGAAGAAACTGGGCGCAGCCTGATGAGCACCTCCACGATGAACGCACAAGACGTCGCCAACTACCTGCAGGCGCATCCGGCCTTCTTTGAAGAGCACGCCGAGCTGCTGGCCGCCATTCAACTGACGAGCCCGCACAGCCATCGCGCGGTGTCGCTGCAGGAGCGCCAGATGGAAATCCTGCGCGACAAGAACAAGCACCTCGAGCTCAAGCTGTCGGACCTGATGCGCCACGGCAACGAGAACGACCGCACGCAGCAGCGCGTGCACGCATGGACGGCGCGCCTGCTGGGGGAGGCCGACACGCATGCGTTGCCTTATGCCGTGCAGGATGGTCTGCGTGAAATCTTTGACGTGCCGGCTGTCGCGCTGCGCGTGTGGCAGGTCGGCGAAGAATTCGCGCACCTGGAAGTCGCGCAGGGCGTGAGCGAGGAAGTGCGCCTGTTTGCGGCCGGCCTGCGTGCGCCGTATTGCGGCGCCAATGCGGGCTTTGAAGCCGCCGGCTGGCTCGACACGTCGGATACCGGCGGCGCACCGATCGAATCGCTCGCCATCGTCACGCTGCGCGTGCCGGTGCGTGGTGATGCCGACGCCAGCGCCGCGCCGGCATTCGGCCTGCTGGTGCTCGGCTCGCCGGACGCCCGCCGCTTCCATGACGGCATGGGCACGACCTACCTCGCGCAGATCGGCGAACTGGCCGCTGCCGCGCTCAACCGCCTGCGCGACTGAGCGCAGCCCGCCGCATGCCGCAATCCGCATCCGTCGATGACCATGGCGCCCAAGCGCCGCATCCGCAGATTGCGGCGTACCTGGATGCGCTGAAATTCGAGCGGCAGCTCTCGCCGCATACGCTGCAGAGCTACACCCGCGAGCTGGCCGTGTTGCAGCGCCTGGGTGCGCAGCACGCCGCCAATATCGACCTGACGCAACTGCAGTCGCACCACATTCGCCGCATGATGGCGCAGCTGCATGGCGACGGTTTGTCCGGTCGCAGCATTGCGCGGGCGCTGTCGGCGTGGCGCGGCTGGTTCAAATGGATGGCGCTGCGCGATGCCGCTGTCACCGCCAATCCCGTCGATGGCGTACGCGCCCCGAAGAGCCCGAAGCGGCTGCCGAAAGCGTTGTCCGTCGAGCAAGCTGTTGCGCTGATGGAGCAATTGCCCGGCGACGACGCCGAGACGATTCGCGACCGCGCCGTCAACGAGCTGTTCTATTCGTGCGGGTTGCGGCTCTCCGAGCTCGTCAGCCTCGACATGCGCCACGTGAAGGCCGGCGCGTATGAATCGGCGAGTTGGCTTGATCTGGAGGCGCGCGAGGTGCAGGTGCTCGGCAAGGGCAGCAAGCGGCGCACCGTGCCGGTGGGCACCAAGGCGACGGAAGCGCTGGCTGCGTGGCTGGCGGTGCGCGCGCAGCTTGCCAAGTCGGACGCCGCACCTGAAGACGCGCACGCGCTGTTTCTCTCGCCGCGGGGCAAGCGGCTGGCGCAGCGGCAGATTCAATTGCGCATGAAGCGCAACGCCATCGCGGCGGGTGTGCCGGCGGATGTGCACCCGCACGTGCTGCGGCATTCGTTCGCCACGCACATGCTGCAGTCGTCCGGCGACCTGCGCGCGGTGCAGGAACTGCTCGGGCACGCCAGCATTGCCAGCACGCAGGTTTATACTTCGCTCGATTTTCAGCACCTGGCCAAGATCTACGATCAGGCGCATCCCCGCGCGAAGAAGAAGTAGCGCATTGCCCGAGCCTTCGGGCGCCCCATCCCCAGTCGTATGCAAACCCTGATTCTGAAGCCCGGCAAGGAGCGCTCGCTGCTGCGCCGGCACCCGTGGATTTTCGCCAACGCCATCGATCGCGTGGAGGGCAAGCCGGCCTCCGGTGCGACCGTCATCGTGCGCGCGCACAACGGCCAGTTTCTGGCGCGCGCCGCGTTCAGCCCCGTCTCGCAGATTCGCGCGCGCGTGTGGTCGTTCGACGAAGCCGAGCCGGTCGACCACGCATTCTTCAAGCGCCGCATTGCCGCCGCCGTGGCGTACCGCCGCGCGTGGGTGCGCGACACCGACGCCGTGCGCCTCGTCATGGGCGAAGCCGACGGCCTGCCCGGGTTGATCGTCGACCAGTACGGCGCAGGCAAGGATGGTAACGGGGGCCAGCTCGTCTGCCAGTTCAGCGCCGCGGGCGTGGAGCACTGGAAGCAGGCGATCATCGCCGCGCTCATCAACGAGACGGGTTGCCCGAACGTCTACGAACGGTCGGACGTGAGCGTGCGCGAGCGCGAAGGCCTGGAGCAGATGACCGGTGTGCTGGCCGGTGCGGAACCTGCCGCCGACCTGTCTGCCACCGAGCACGGCGTGCGCTACTACGTGGATGTGCGCGAAGGCCACAAGACGGGCTTCTACATCGATCAGCGCGACAACCGCGCGCTCGTTGGCGCCTTGGCGCGCGATCGCGATGTGCTGAACTGCTTCTGTTACACCGGCGGGTTTTCGCTGGCGGCGCTCAAGGGCGGGGCGCGCTCGGTGGTGTCGATCGACTCGTCGGGCGAGGCGCTGACGGTGGCTGAGCGCAACGTCACGCTCAACGGCTTCGATCCGGCGCGTGCCGAATGGCTGGATGCGGACGTCTTCAAGTCGCTGCGCAATTTCCGCGCGGAAGGCCGCCAGTTCGACCTGATCGTGCTGGATCCGCCCAAGTTTGCGGCGTCGGCGCAGCAGGTCGATCGTGCGGCGCGGGCATATAAGGAGATCAACCTCGTCGGCATGCAGTTGCTGCGACCGGGTGGCCTGCTGTTCACGTATTCGTGCTCGGGTGCGATCGACGCAGACCTGTTCCAGAAAATCGTCGCGGGCGCGGCGGCCGATGCCAAGGTCACGGCGCGTATCCAGCGCCGGCTGGCTGGCGGCGTCGACCACCCGCTGCTGACGAGCTTTCCGGAAGGCGAGTACCTCAAGGGGCTGCTGCTGCAAGTCGGCTAGCAATTTGTCGCAATTTTTGGCTTGTCCCGGCAAGCCGCCATTGCGAAGATGCGGTCCTTCGTTTTCCGCATCTCGTCGATGGCTTCCAATGCTGCCCATCACGCGACGGGCTGGGCAGCAGGCCTGATTGCCGCCACCCTCGTCGCACAGGCTTCCCATACGTCTCTCGAACATCTCGGCAGCATCCTGGCGTTTTGCGCGGCGGTGGCCGGCAGCACCGCGCCTGACTGGATGGAGGTGGCCTGGTGGACCCGTGCGCGCCGCCTCTGGATCACGCACCGCACCGCCACCCATTGGGGCATCGGTTGGATAGCCGTGCTTGTTCTGTCGTACCAGGCGCTGGGCCATGCGCACCTGTGGGCGCCGCTGCTGTTCGGCTTCGCCTGTGGCGGCCTGATGCACCTGCTGGCGGACTGGCCGAATCCGTTGGGCGTGCCCTGGATCTGGGGGCGCCATTCCCTGAACTTGTGGAAGAGCGGCCACTGCGATCTGATTGTGGTGATCCTGGCATGGGCCGCGGCATGCTGGCTCGTGCGGCCGTTGTGGGCGGCGACGGCAACGCGCGTAGTTGGATGGTTCGCCCACGTGGCGCGATGAGCCGGCTGCATCGGCATCGTCTGATGGAAGCCGGGCCCGCGAACGACTAAGTTGGAACCGCCGGACGCCACGCGTCCGAATCCAACTTCGTTTGCGCAACGCTTGCGCAAACGCCCTCACCGGGAGTCGTCGATGACACTGGATGTGACGCGCCAAGACCCTCGCTACAACACGCTCAAACATGGCTTCAACCTGCGCTGGCCCACAACGGATGCACAGGCCGCCAGCCGCATCGCCCTCATAGAAAAGCCCGACGATGTGGCGCCCGCCGTGCAGCGCATCATCAACGCGGGCCAACGCCCGACGGTGCGCAGCGGCGGGCATTGCTATGAGGATTTCGTCTCCAACAACCCCGACGGCACGATCGTCGATCTGAGCCTGCTCGCTACGCCCGAGGTGCACGCCGACGGCACGGTGCGCATTCCGGCCGGTACGCAGAACTGGAACGGTTACCTGGAACTGTACAAACGCCACAACGTGACGCTGCCCGGCGGCTCGTGCTATTCGGTGGGCGCGGGCGGGCATATTTGCGGCGGCGGGTATGGACTGCTCTCACGGCTGCAAGGGCTGACGGTGGATTGGCTCTCGGCCGTTGACATCGTCACGGTGGACAAGACCGGCAAGACGGCTGCCCGCACGGTGGATGCAGCGCACGATCCCGATCTGTTCCGTGCGTGCCGCGGTGCGGGCGGCGGCAACTTCGGCGTCATCACCGGCTACACGTTCGCCAAGCTGCCCACGGCACCGCAGGAAGTCGCGCTCGCCACCGTGGCCTTCGACTGGGCCACCATGACGCCGCAGCGCTTTGCAGAACTGCTGCGCATCTACGGCGAATACTGGGACACGCGCGGCAAGGACCCTGACACGTGGGGCATGTTTTCGCTGCTCAAGCTCACGCACAAATCGTCGGGGCAGATCGTCCTGCTCACACAGTTTTGCAACCCCGACGGCACGTGCCGCGATCTCTCTGTCCTCAATGATTTTCTGAACCGCTTCCAGGCCTGCGCGCCCACGCCGGTCAAAGGGCGCCCGCCCGGCTACGGCCCCGCGCACAAACAGGGCGTGGGGCAGCTGCTCTGCTCCAAGCCGCACACCATCGTGCAGTACGACTGGCTGACGGCCACGCAGTATCTGAACGGTTCGGGTGCCAATCAGCGTGGCAAGTACAAATCGGCCTACATGAAGCGCGGCTTCACGGCGCGCGAGGCGCAGCGCATCTACGCCCACCTCACGCGGACGATGCCGGGCGTCGATCTGAGCCAGTCGCTGCTGCAAGTCGATTCGTACGGCGGCGCCGTCAACAAGGCGGAGCGCATTGGCGATACCGCCGTGCCGCAACGCTCTTCCATCATGAAGCTGCAGTACCAGACGTATTGGGCCGCGCCTGCCGATGACGCCGGCCACCTGCGCTGGATCAGCGATTTCTACCGTGACGTCTACGGCGCCCCCGACGTGCCCGCGCCGCACAGCGGCACGCCGTACCCCGGCGACCGGTACGAGGGCTGCTACATCAACTACCCCGACGTCGACATGCTCGCCTACCCGTTCTGGCCGCAGCTCTACTACGGCAGCGGCGACCTGTACGCGTTTCTGCAGGACGTGAAGCGCCGGTATGATCCGAACAACATCTTCCACCACGCGATGTCCGTGCGTGTTTGATGGAGCCATCCCATGACCAATCGTCTTCGTCGAACTTTCATGCAGTGGACTGGTAGCTTGCCTTTGCTGGGCGCTCTTCCCAAAACCGTCATGGCCCAGGCGGGCGAGCAACCCGCCGCGTCGGGCGCGCAGCCCGCAGGCAATGCTCGCCCTTCCCGCTTTGCCTATGTCGGCACGTACACGTTCAACGCACCGGGCGGCACCGCCGGCGGCCCGGCCGCACGTGGCATCTACGTGCTCGCGCCGCGCGGCGAGGCGTGGACCCAGGTGCAGGTGGTCGAAAGTGCCAATCCGTCATTCCTGGCCGTGCACCCGAACCAGCGGTTCCTGTACGCCATCAATGAATTGGAGGTCTACGAGGGTCGCCCAAGCGGCAGCGCCGAGTCCTATGCGATCGACCGGCACGACGGCAAGCTGACGCTGCTCAACCGCCAGCCGCTCTCTTTGTCGGGTACCAACCCTGCGCACGTGGTGGTGTCGCCGGACGGCAAACACCTGTGCGTGTCGATCTACAGCGGTGGCGCGTACAACCTCCTGCCGATCGGTGAGGACGGCAAGCTCGGCACCGTGTCCGGCATCTTCAAGGACACCGGCTCCGGCCCCCGCCCCGAACAGGAAGCGCCGCACGCGCACATGATGCTGTTCGACACCACCGGCCAGCACGTGATCGGTACCGACCTGGGCACCGACCGCATCAACGTGTTCGCCATCGAGGGCGGCAAGCTCGCCCCGCGGGATCGCGCGCAGCTCAAGCCCGGCAGCGGTCCGCGCCACCTGGCGCTGCATCCGCAGGGCAAGCTGCTCTACGTCATCAACGAACTCGAGGGATCGGTCGCCTGCCACGGTTACGACTCCGCTACCGGCCATGTGTCGGAGGAGCGCCAGCGCATCTCCACAACGCCCGCCGACTACACCGGCCAGAAGAGCGGCGCCGAGATTCTTGTGCACCCGTCGGGGCGCTTCCTCTACGCCAGCAACCGGAAGCTGAAGTCCGATCATCCGCTGGCCGACAGCGTGGCCGCTTTCGGCATCGACGCCTCCGGCAAGCTGGCGCCGCTCCAGTACTGGAACGAAGGTGTGCACTTTCCGCGCGCGATGACGATGGCGCCCGACGGCAGCCACGTCTACGTGCTCAACCAGAAGGGCGACACGATCCTGCGGCTGCGCATCGACGGGCAGACCGGCAAGCTGGACCAGCCCGCGGTGGTGGCGAAGATCCCGACGCCGGTGTGTCTGGTGTTTGCGGCATAAGCGGTAACGAAGAAGCGCGAAAAGAAACCCTGGGCGGTGCAAGGCCGCCCAATTGCAACTCAATTGCAGCAACCCGCGCCCCGTGGGACAATCTCGCGCATGAATACCCCGGCCTCGCGCGACGATCTCGCCACTCCGCAACCCCATTCGCCTGAAGAGGCTGCCCGCGCACGCCTGCGCGGCCTGGGCAGCCGTGTGACCGAGCCTCGCGTGCGCGTGCTGGCCGTGCTGATGCAGGGCGCCGATGCGCTCTCGCACCAGGCTGTATGCGACGCGCTGCCGGACGATTCCGGCATCGACCGCGTGACGGTCTACCGCGTGCTCGACTGGCTCGTGGCAGGCGGCATCGTCCACAAGACGGCAGGGACGGATCGCGTCTTCCGCTTCAGCCTGGCCGAGCACGATGCCGCGCGGGAAGCTGCGCACCGCTCGCACAGCCACTTCCATTGCACGCAATGCGGGCGCGACTTCTGCCTGGAAGGCGCCGAGCCGCCGGCCATGCCGATGGCCGCCCTGCCCGCCGGCTTCGCGGCCGACCATGCTGAACTCACCATCAAGGGCGCCTGCGCGGATTGCGCGCATCTGGCGCCCCATCACAAGACAGGAAACGCACCATGTCCAAAATGATCCCCGTTACCATCCTGACGGGCTTTCTCGGCAGCGGTAAGACCACGCTGCTCAAGCGCATCCTGACCGAACAGCATGGCATGAAGATCGCCGTGATCGAAAACGAGTTCGGCGAAGAGAACATCGACAACGACATCCTCGTGCAGGACGGCAACGAGCAGATCGTGCAGATGAGTAACGGCTGCATCTGCTGCACCATCCGTGGCGATCTGGTGAAGGGGTTGTCCGACCTGCTCACGCGCCGCGACAACGATCAGATCCAGTTCGATCGCGTGGTCATCGAAACCACCGGCGTTGCGAACCCCGGACCCGTTGCCCAGACGTTCTTCATGGACGACGAGATCGCCAGCCGCTACCTGCTGGATGCCGTCATCACGCTGGTCGACGCCAAGCACGGCAACATGCAGCTCGACAAGCAGGAAGAGGCGCAGCGCCAGGTGGGCTTTGCCGACGCCATCTTCATCACCAAGAGCGACCTGGTGTCCGCCGCCGATGTGGATGCGCTGCGCCACCGCCTGCTGCACATGAACCCGCGCGCGCCGATCCGCACCGCCAATTTTGGCGAAACGCCGATCGACACCATCTTCGACCTGCGGGGCTTCAACCTGAATGCCAAGCTGGAGATCGACCCCGACTTCCTGCGCGAAGACGATCATGACCACAACCACGATCATGATCACGACCACGCCTGCTCGGCCGATTGCGACCACGATCATGATCATGGCCACCACGGTCACGACCATCACCACCATCACGGGCACGCGCACCATACCGATCGCATCGCCTCGTTCGTCTTCCGCAGCGAACGGCCGTTCAATTACACCAAGCTGGAGGAATTCCTCTCGAGTGTGCTGAACATCTACGGCGAGAAGCTGCTGCGCTACAAGGGCGTGCTCTATATGGAGGGTGTCGACCGCAAGGTCGTGTTCCAGGGCGTACACCAGCTCATGGGTAGCGATGTAGGCGGAAAATGGGACGGCGAGACCCCTTCCAACCGGATGGTGTTTATCGGTGTCGACCTGCCGCGCGAAACGATTCTGAAAGGATTGGAGAACTGCCTGGCCTGATTCGGCGGCTTTCCCCCTCCTTTTGGGTGGCCCCGCCGCGCGCTTTCAGGCAGAATCCGGGCCGGATTTCCTGTCCGTGTTTCTCCGATAGTTCAGTTAATATCGTTCAGCTACAATAGGTCGGTTTAGAAGCACGTCGTCCGAAGCACGTCCGATAGGAGAGCAGGCGATGGTGACTAAGACCAAGGAAGGACGCGGCGCCAACGGCGGTGCCGGGCGGTCCGTAACGGAGTCGGCAGCAGCCCAGGCTGCGCCAGCCACCCGAAAAAAAGCGGCAGGGGGCGCCGCTGCGGGAGAGGCAAAAGGAGGCGCGCGGGGCGGCAAGTCCGCCGCCAGCCAGAATGAGTCCGACGCATCCCCGCGCGAGGACGACGCGACAGCCGACACGGCGCGCGATTTACCAGGATCATCCGCAGCAACCATGAGCAGCAAGAAACTACTCACCGAAGCCGAAATCCTGAAGATGGGCGACAAGGATTACATGAACGAGGCGCAGCTCGCCTTCTTCAAAGACCGGCTTGTAAAAATGCGCGACGAAATTCTCGCGAACGCCAATCAGACCGTCAGCGACCTGCGCGAGACCGTAGTGGTGCCGGACCCGGCTGACCGTGCCACCATCGAAGAAGAGCACGCGCTGGAGTTGCGCACGCGGGATCGTGAGCGCAAGCTGCTCAAGAAGGTGGAGCAGTCGATTGCCCGTATCGACGCTGGCGACTACGGCTACTGCGATGAAACCGGCGAGCCAATCGGCGTGCCGCGCCTGATCGCCCGCCCCACCGCCAACCTGACGCTGGAGGCGCAGGAGCGCCGCGAAAAGCGCCAGAAGATGCATGGTGACTGACGCACGCGTCGCATGCGTTTGACGCGTTTGTTTGAGTTTGGCAGCCCGGTAATCCACCGGGCTGTTTGCTTTGTTAGGCCACGAACCGAGGCCACTGATCATGTCCCGTCCGCTTCCTGTTACCGTGCTGTCCGGCTTTCTGGGCGCCGGCAAGACCACGCTGCTCAACCACGTACTCGCCAACCGCGAGGGCAAGCGTGTGGCCGTGATCGTCAACGACCTGTCGGACGTCAACATCGACGCGCAGCTCGTGGGCGATGGCACAGCCACCAGTGCGCAGCTCTCGCGCACTGACGAGCGCATGGTGGAGCTGTCCAACGGCTGCATCTGCTGCACGCTGCGCGAAGACCTGCTCGACGAGATCGCGCGCCTGGCCCGCGAAGACCGCTTCGACTATCTGCTGATCGAATCGACCGGCGTGGCCGAGCCGCTGCCGATTGCCGAGACGTTTACGTTTGAAGACGCTGAAGGCGACGTGCTGTCCGACCTCGCGCGCCTGGACACCATGGTCACCGTGGTCGATGCGCAGCACTTCCTGGCCGACTACGACGCTGCTGATTTTCTGTCCGATCGCGGCCAGGCGCGTGATGAAGACGACGACCGCACCGTGGTCGACTTGCTGATCGAACAGGTCGAGTTTTGCGACGTGATCGTGCTCAACAAGATCGATCTCGTGAGCGATGCCGAGCGCGAGCGCCTGGCCGGCATCCTGCATTCACTGAACCCGCGGGCGCGCATCGTGCCGGCATCGTTCGGCGCGGTGCCGCTGGACGAAATCCTCAATACGCATCGCTTTGATTTCGATGCCGCGTCTGCAGCCCCGGCGTGGCTGGCCGAGCTGCGCGGCGAACACGTTCCCGAGACCGAAGCGCTCGGCATTCGAAGCTTTGTCTATCGCCGCCGCGTGCCATTCCACCCGCAGCGCCTGTGGAACCTGATGCACACCGAATGGCTGCGCGAACACGGCCGCGTGCTGCGCTCGAAAGGCTATTTCTGGCTGGCCTCGCGTATGGACACCGCTGGCAGCTGGGGGCAGGCCGGCGGCGTGATGCGCCACGGCGGCGCCGGTGCATGGTGGGCTGCGGTGGATGAAGCCGAGTGGCCCGACGAAGAAGAAGCCCGTGCAGACATTGCCGACAAGATGCACGACAACGGTGCGCCCGCACGCTGGGGCGACCGTCGTCAGGAACTCGTCTTTATCGGCACGGACCTGGATGAAGCCGCGCTGATCGCGCAACTCGACGCCTGCCTGCTGACCGATGCGGAGATGGCTGCCGGACCCGAAGCGTGGGTCGCGCTGGCCGATCCGTTCCCCGCGTGGGCCTACGACGACCACGGCGATGAAGACGGTGACGACGAACACGACCACCAACACGGTGACGACTGCGACTGCGGTCACCATCACTGAGCACGCAGATCCCCTGCTTCATCGACGTTGACACCGGCGTCATCCGGTCCTGACAATCCCCGAACGTTTTGCTTTCGTCATGAACCATCGGGGAGTCGTCATGCCGGTCCTGCGTCTGCTGCGCGCCGCGAACCTTGTTGCCGCGCTGTCTTTTTCCACGACGCTCTCGGCGCTCGCGCCGATTGCGGCGCATGCTCAGCCGGCATCCACGCTGGTGATCGGGCTGTCGAGCGATGTCACTTCGCTTGATCCGCACTTCCACAACGTCACGCCAAATTCGAACGTGGCCGAGCATATGTTCGAGGCGCTGATTGCCAAGGACGAGAAGATGCGCCTCAAGCCTGGCCTCGCCGTGTCGTGGAAAGCCCTGAGCGATACGGTGTGGGAGGTCAAGCTGCGTCCCGGCGTGCATTTCCATGACGGCAGCGAGTTCACCTCGGCCGACGTCGTGTATTCGCTGGCGCGCCCGGCCACGATCAAAAACAGCCCATCGCCGTTCACGATCTACACGCGTGGCTTCAAGGAGGTGACGGCCCTCGACAAGCTGACTGTGCGCATCACCACCAACGGCCCCTATCCGCTGGTGCCGAACGACTTGTCGACCATCTACATGGTGTCGAAAAAAGCCGTCGAAAAAGCCGGCGCGGACGATTTCAACAATGGCCGCGCCATGATCGGCACCGGGCCGTACAAGTTCGCGTCGTTCACGCGCGGCGATCGGCTGGAGCTGACGCGCTTTGACGGCTACTGGGGTAAGAAGCCGCAATGGCAGCACGTGACGCTGCGCATTCTGACGGCAGACGCACCGCGCGTGGCAGCGCTGTTGGCGGGCGATGTGCAGGTCATCGAGAACGTGCCGAGCTCGGACATCAAGAAGCTGTCGGCTGACCCGGCGGTGTCGGTATTCAAGATGCCGGTGTTCCGCATGATGTATCTGCATATGGATTCGAACCGCGATGTATCGCCGTTCGTGACCGACAAAGCGGGCAAGCCGCTGCCGAAGAACCCGCTCAAGGATGCCCGCGTGCGCGAGGCGATTTCGCTGGCGATCTCACGCCAAGCCATCGTCGACCGCGTGATGGAAGGCGCGGCAGAACCGACGGGCCAACTCGTCAACAGTGCGCTGTTCGGCCACGTGCCGGGCCTGAAGGCACCGGTGGCGGACCTGCCCGCAGCGAAGAAACTGCTCGTTCAGGCCGGCTACCCCGATGGCTTTGCCATCACGCTGCACGCCACCAATAACCGCTACCCGAACGATGACCGCGTGGCTCAGGTGATCGCTTCGATGCTTTCGCGGGTGGGCATTGCCACCAAGGTCGAAACGCTGCCGTCAGCGTCGTTCTTCACGCGGGCGAACAAGCTGGATTTCTCGTTCCTGCAGGCCGGCTGGGGAGCAGATACGGGTGAAGCCAGTTCGAGCCTGAAGGCGCTGCTGGCCACCTTTGATCCGGCCCGCGGCTGGGGGGCGTCCAATCGCGGGCGCTATTCGAACCCGGCGCTCGATGCCAAGCTGGCTGAAGCCCTGCAAACCCTGGACGACAGCAAGCGCGAAAGGCTGCTGCAGGAGGCCACGGAAATCGGGATCCGCGATGACGGTGTGATTCCGCTCTACTTCAACATCAACGTGTGGGCAGCGCGCAAGGGTTACACGGTGGTGCCGCGTCTGGATGAACGGACCTACGCGTTCGATGTGACGCACTAAAACGGTAAGAAGCACCGTAAGAAGCGATTTTTGGCGCACAAAAAGCGTGCGTCGTGACGGAAATCAGGCTTGAAATCCTGTGGGCTGGCGTCAAGTATGAAGTTCTTTGGCCGGCCCGCTGGGGGCCGCGCCAAGCCGGACCCCTAGGAACAAGCGCATGGAACAGTATCACGGCACCACCATCGTCAGCGTGCGGCGCGGCAACCAGGTCGCGCTCGGCGGCGATGGTCAGGTCACGCTGGGCAACATCGTGATGAAAGGCTCGGCCCGCAAGGTGCGCGCCATCTACGACGGCAAGGTGCTGGTCGGCTTTGCCGGCGCCACCGCCGACGCCTTCTCCCTGCTCGACCGCTTTGAGGCCAAGTTGCAGAAGCACCAGGGCAACCTGCTGCGCTCCGCCGTCGACCTCGCCAAGGACTGGCGTACCGATCGCGCCCTGCGCCACCTCGAGGCAATGCTGATCGTCGCAGACCGCGAAGCCACCCTCGTCATCACCGGCAATGGCGACGTGCTGGACCCGGAAGGCGGCATTGCTGCCATTGGCTCGGGCGGCTCGTATGCCCAATCGGCCGCCAAGGCGCTGATGGAGAACACCGACCTCGCGCCGCGCGATGTGGTGGAAAAATCGCTGCGCATTGCCGGCGAACTCTGCATCTATACCAACACCAATTTCGTGATCGAGACGCTCGAATAAACGAGCGCCTTCATCGACAGGATTCCCATGTCTGAAACCATGACGCCGTCGGAAATCGTCTCCGAACTCGACAAGCACATCATCGGCCAGCACAAGGCCAAGAAGGCCGTGGCCGTGGCGCTGCGCAACCGCTGGCGCCGCCAGCAGGTGGGAGACCCGCTGCGCCAGGAAATCACGCCCAAGAACATCCTGATGATCGGGCCGACTGGCGTGGGCAAGACCGAGATCGCGCGCCGCCTGGCCAAGCTGGCCGACGCACCGTTCATCAAGATCGAAGCGACCAAGTTCACCGAGGTCGGCTACGTCGGCCGCGACGTCGACACCATCGTGCGCGATCTGGCTGAGATGGCCGTCAAGCAGACGCGCGAATCCGAGATGAAGAAGGTGCGCGCCAAGGCCGAAGATGCAGCCGAAGACCGCATTCTCGACGTGCTGATCCCGCCGCCGCGCGACATCGGCTTTGCGCAGCCGGAAGAGAAGGATTCGACTGCGCGCCAGACCTTCCGCAAGAAGCTGCGCGAAGGCCAGCTCGACGACAAGGAAATCGAGCTGGAAGTGTCGGCGGGCGCGCCGAGCATGGACATCATGGGCCCGCCCGGCATGGAAGACATGACCGAGCAGATCCGCTCGATGTTCGCGGGCCTGGGCCAAGGCAAGAAGAACCGTCGCAAGATGAAGGTGAGCGAAGCCTTCAAGCTGCTGATCGACGAAGAGGCGGCGAAACTCGTGAACGAAGACGAGCTGAAGCAGAAGGCGGTGGCCAACGTCGAGCAGAACGGCATCGTGTTCCTGGACGAGATCGACAAAATTGCCAGCCGCAGCGAATACGGCGGCGGCGAGGTGTCACGTCAGGGCGTGCAGCGTGACTTGCTGCCGCTGGTGGAAGGCACTACCGTCAACACGAAGTACGGGATGATCAAGACCGATCACATCCTGTTCATCGCGTCGGGTGCGTTCCATCTGTCCAAGCCGAGCGACCTGATTCCGGAACTGCAGGGCCGTTTCCCGATTCGCGTGGAACTGGATTCGCTGTCGGTGGAAGATTTTCGCGCGATTCTCACGCAGACCGATGCGAGCCTCACCAAGCAATATCAGGCGCTGCTGAAGACGGAAGGTGTTGATCTCGTGTTTGCCGAAGACGGTATCCGCCGCCTTGCCGAGATCGCATGCTCGGTCAACGAGAAGGTCGAGAACATCGGCGCACGCCGTTTGTACACGGTGATGGAGCGGCTGCTGGAAGACCTGTCGTTCCACGCGCACAAATCGTCAGGCGAGACGGTGACCATCGACGCCGCGTACGTCGACGAGCGCTTGAGCGAGCTGTCGGGCAACGAAGATCTGTCGCGCTACGTGCTGTAAGCGTGTAAGCAACGCATTCCAAAATGCCCTGCGGGCCGCATCGGAGACGATGCGGCCCGTTTTGTTTGGGCGCCCGCGAAGCCAAGCCGGGCAAGGGTTTGCTCAGGATCGTGCCGGGTCAGGTCCGTTATCTGCTGAAGAAGGTGGTGCCGCACAGACAAATGCGCGCCGCGCACCTGGCGTGCGCGATTCCAACCACGACAAGGAGAGAAACGTATGAAACCGATCCAACGCCTGGCCCTGTGCTGCGTGCTTGCCTGCGCCCCCTTTGGCATTGCCCACGCCCAGACCACACCGGCGCCCACCGGCCCCGCCGGCGCCTCAGCCCCGAACGATGCCAAGCGCGCCGCCCACGACAGTGCCGTGAAGCAAGCCGATGCCAATTACAAAGCTGCCAAGGACAAGTGCGATGCGATGAAGGGCAACGACCGCGACGTCTGCCGCGCGCAGGCCAAGGGCGATTACAACGTCGCCAAGGCCAATGCGGTGGTGGAGCGCGATGGCACTGAAGCCGCCCGCAACCGCGCCGCCAAGGAAAAGGCCGAGGCTGATTACGACGTCGCCAAGACCAGGTGCGATGCCATGAAGGGTAACGACAAAGACACCTGCGTGAAGGATGCCAAGGCCGCGTACACGCGAGCCAAGGGCGGTGAGGAGGTGAGTCACGCCAAGGCGACCGGCACTGCGAAGGACGTCAGCGAAGCGCGCCGCGATGCTGTCAAGGACACCAACGACGCCAACTACAAGGCCGCCAAGGAGCGCTGCGACGCCATGTCGGGCGATGCCAAGACGAAGTGCCAGAACGACGTGGCAGCCAAGTTCAAGAAGTAAGCCGGACGAAAGGGTCCATACGGGCGGCCTGCGGGACGCCCTGTTTTGTCTCAATCTCTCAATCGCAACGGAGGACGTATGAACTGGGATCAGATCGAAGGTAAATGGGATCAGGCCAAGGGCAAGATCAAGGAGAAGTGGGGGCAGCTCACGGACGATGACCTGACCGTGATCCGCGGCAAGCGCGACCAGCTTGCCGGCAAGATCCAGGAGCGCTACGGCTACACGAAGGAACGTGCCGAAGACGAACTCAAGGCGTGGGAGCGCGATACCCGCTGGTGATGCCGCGCTGATGTAGCCTCACGCGGCCGGCGTTCATTTGGCGACCGGCCGCTTGCCCAATTTGCGCTGCAGCGTCCGTCGGTGCATGTTGAGCGCCCGCGCGGTCGCAGAGATATTGCCGCCGTGTTCGGCGAGCACGCGCTGAATGTGTTCCCACTCCAGGCGCGCGACTGACAGCGGCGCGGGGTTTTCCATGGTCTGTTCGGCCACGGCTTCAGACACGCCCACCTGCAGCGCCAGCAGAATCGAATCGACATTGGCCGGCTTGGCCAGGTATTCGTCAGCCCCCAGCTTGACCGCCTGCACGGCGGTGGCAATGCTCGCGTAGCCCGTGAGGATCAGCATGCGCGCCTCGGGCAGCGCCTGACGTAGCGGGGCAATCCAGTGCAGACCGGAATCCGTGCCGCCGTGGGGCATGAGGCCCTTGTCGCTAGCAGCCAGATGTAGATCGACAGTGACATACGAGAAGCGTGTCTGGCGCGCCAGGGCCAACGCTTCGCCGCCGGTGTGGGCGATCTGCGGAGCGAAGCCGCGACGCGTGAGCGCGCGCGCCAGCGTCTGCGCAAAGACGTCGTCGTCATCGAGGATCAGAAAGGGGGCGGGCTGCTGCATGGTGTTCTCCGGGGCCGTACGTGCACGGGGCTGCGTCAGGCCGTCTCGTTATGTGAAGAGGGTGGGCGCGCCAATGATGGGGGCGGCGGCGTATTCCATCGGACCGCCAACCGGCAGGCGGAGTTCGGCAATGGCGCCTTGCGGCGGATTCGGGCGTAGCACCACGGTACCACCCAGGCGGCGCGCGGTGGTGGAGGCCAGGTACAGCCCGATGCCGTGACCGCCATGCCGGCTTGGCACCGGCGTGCGGCCGAGCGAGGTCCTCAGGTCTTCCGGCAAGCCCAACCCCGTATCGACGATGGACAGCACGATCTGCGGCGGCATATCGCGGAGCACGTCCGGATTGGCGTCGATCTTGGCGGTCAGCAGCAGCGGTACCAGGTCGCGTCCAGCGTGATGCTGGCTGCGGGCGGCGTTGTCCAGCAGGATCGTGAGGATCTGGCCGACGTTCACCGCATCGAGCTCCACCGCTTGTGCCGCAGGCGACGTCTCCGTGTGGAGGCGGATGTCCGGATGCCGCAGCTGCCAAGTCTGTGTGAAATCCGGTAGCCATTGGCCGAGCGGCTCGGGTGCGCCGTCGTTGGGCTTGCGCTGCAGGCGCGCCAGTGCGGCGCGGCACAGTTCGAGTTGCTGTTCGATGGCGCGCAAGTCTTCACGGTACGGGCCGAGCGGTGAATCGGGCTGCTTCGCGTCGTGCTGCAGCTCGCCGGTGATGACGGCCACGGTAGACAGCGGCGTGCCCATCTCGTGCGCCACGCTAGCGCCTTGCGACATCAAGGCTTCGATGCGTTGCTCGCGCAGCAGCCGCTCGCGCGCTTCGGTGAGCTGCGCCTCACTCTCGCGCAGTGCGGCCGACAGGCGCGCCGTAAAGCCGGCGATCATCGCGCTGCTTGCCACGAAATCGATCCACATGCCTGCCAGGTGATACGCCAACGCATCTGCCGGGTTCGCCAGCTTCAGCGGGATGTAGTTGCCGAGCATCATGCTGTAGGCGGCCAGCGCGTACAGCGTCAGGCCCACCACATGAGCGAGCGGCAGCATGGCCGCCGCGATCGCCAGCGCCGGCAGATAGAACGAGACGAACGGGTTGGTCGCGCCGCCGGTGAAATACAACAGGGCGGACAGCGCGGTCAGGTCCACCAGTAGCTGAACGGTGATCTCGATATGCTGCACGGGCCGGTTGCGCCGCACCCGCCACCCGGTCAGCAGGTTGAACAGCGCGTGCAGGCCCATCACGCTCAGCAGCGGCACCACCGGCAGTTGCACGCCAAATACCAGCGGCGCGAGCAGCATCAGGACCAGTTGGGTGGCCAGCAGGCTCCATCGCAGCCAGAAGAGGCGGCGTAGACTGGATGCGTCCAGCAGCGGGGCGGCAAGAGACAGGGTGGAAAGCATGGTGGACAAGTGTAAACGTGCGCACCGCGCGGTTCTCCGTGCGGCGATGCGTCAATCGGCCGCACAATTGTGCACCCAACCTATCTCCCCGCAGGCGCTGTGCTTTAATGCGCTGCACGTTTGTCCCCGACAGGAGCCCTGATGATGTCCCGATCGAACCGTTCTTCCGTTTGCCTGGCTGTGCTCACTGCTGGCCTGCTCGCCAGCGCCGCCGCTTTCGCACAGGTCACGGTGCAAGACGCCTGGGTGCGCGGCACGGTGCCGGGCCAGACGGCCAGCGGCGCGTTCATGACGCTGCAATCGGCGGACGGCGCCAAGGTGGTGGGTGTGACGACGCCCGTTGCGGGCACGGCCGAGATCCACGAGATGAAGATGGAAGGCAATGTTATGCGCATGCGCGCCGTCCCGTCGCTGGAGCTGCCGAAGGGCCAGACGGTGCAACTCAAGCCGGGTGGCTACCACGTGATGCTCATGGACCTGAAGCAGCCGCTGGCCAAGGACGCCACCGTGCCGCTCACGCTGAAGGTGGAGCTGGCCGACAAGCGCGTCGTCGAGCAGAAGGTCGAGGCCCGCGTGCGCGACCTGACCGCCGGCAACATGCCCGCCATGAACCACGGTGGCGAACACAAGCATTGATGGCTTGCGGCGAGTGTCGCTTCAAGCCACGTAAGGAAGCATTCCGATGGCTAACAAGACATTGGGCACTCGCCAGAAACTGACCTTCCGCATCGAGCCTTCAACGAAGGCCGGTACTGCGCGCCCGCGCAATTTTCTCGTTCCGCTCACCCGCGGCCGCAGGGCCGGGGCCCACACCGAAGGCGGCCACGCTGAACGCCAGCGCGGGCGGGCCGACGTCCGCCGTGCACTGCGCACGCTGGACGACGACAACAAAGACAAAGACTGATCGGTCAGCAGGATTCAGACGCTGCCTTTGCCTGCGCAATCGCTTCGCGCAGGCAACGCTGGCAGCGGCAGCCCTGTCCCGGGCGCCGCGCGCTGGCAGGTAGCATTCCTTCTGTCGTGCACCAGCATGTCGCGTCGGGCTGCTTACCGTCGCCGATCGCTCCGCAGCGCATCTGCGCGCCGCAGACCGCGCATACGGTGTTGGCGGCGGACGGGGTCACCCTTGGCTGCTCCCGTCGTCGTCTTGCCCGAGCTTGTGCATCGCCTGGCGCAGCAATCCCATCTGGTGTGAGAACCGCGTGCAGGCATCGCACGCGAACAGATGCACGCGCAAGCGCAGGCGTTCGCCGGTGCGCAGGTCGCGGTCCATTGCGCTCACCAGCACGCGGTGCGCTTCCTTGCAGGTGAGCATTCCCCAACGGTTTGGCATGTGGTCTTTCTCGGTGGTGCGATAGCGATGCGGTTCAGGCGGCGGCCGGCTGGTTGCCGAACCAGTGCAGGTCAAGGCACTCGCGCAGGCGCATGCGGGCACGGTAGAGCAGTGCCCAGGCATTGGTCGCCGTGATCTGCAATTCCTGACAGATTTCGTCGGTTTCCAGCTCCAGCCACTCACGCATCATGAAGACGCGCCCAACGCGCGGCGGCAGGCGATCGACGCACATTTGCAGCACGTCGAAAAACTCGCGCCGTGACAGCGCGGCATCGGGGTCGCCCCAGTCGGACGGTGGGCTCGTGTAGTGGCCGTCGGCGGCGAACAGACTGTCGAAGACCGCCTCGTCCGAACGCATGCCGGCCTCGTCGGATTCACCCCCCGCAAGCAGCGAGACGCGCACTTCGCGCCGCCCCGAGCGGATCGCATCGATGATCTTGTGTTTAAGGATGCCGATGACGTAAGTCTTGAGCGAGGCGTTGCCGGCAAAGCGCTCGGGATGTTCGAGCACCGCCAGGATGGTGTCGGCCACCGTATCTTCAGCCAGGGCGGTGTCGCGCAATTGCAGTTGCGCAAAGCGCAGCAGATGAGGGCGCAGCGCGTCGAGTTGGTCGGGTGCGATGGCCATGATTCCCCAGGGTGTTCTTTCGTGGCAACGGTATGGCGGGCACGCAAGGTGCGCCACCAGACCGTAGCGCCTTTTCTTGTAAAATCGCGCCTGCCGAAAATGGGCTGCTTCGTTTTTTTGTGTTGCAGGCGACATTCGGCGTTCCATCATACCTGCCCAACCGGATGTCACCGTCATGACCGCTTCTGCTGCCCCCGACCCTGCTGGCCTCGACCCCGAACTCGCGCATATCGCGCCGCCGGTGAAGGCTGAGATTCTTGCGCAGGCCCTGCCTTACATTCGCAAGTTCCACGGCAAGACCATCGTCATCAAATACGGTGGCAACGCCATGACGGAAGAAAAGCTCAAGCACAGCTTCGCGCGCGACGTGATCCTGCTCAAGCTGGTCGGCATGAACCCGGTGGTGGTGCACGGCGGTGGCCCGCAAATTGACGAAGCCCTGAAGAAGGTCGGCAAGCAAGGCGCCTTCATCCAGGGCATGCGCGTGACCGACGAAGAGACCATGGAAGTGGTCGAGTGGGTGCTCGGCGGCGAAGTCCAGCAGGACATCGTCATGCTGATCAACCAATACGGCGGCCAGGCAGTCGGCCTGACCGGTAAGGACGGCGGTCTGATCCGCGCCAAGAAGCTGAAGATGCCGGACCGGGAGAAGCCGGGCGAGTTTATCGACATCGGTTTCGTGGGCGACATCGAGACGATCAACCCGGCCGTGGTCAAGGCGCTGCAGGACGACGCGTTCATTCCGGTCATTTCGCCCATCGGTTTCTCTGACGAAGGCCAGGCCTACAACATCAATGCCGACGTGGTCGCCGGCAAGATGGCCGAGATCCTGAAGGCCGAGAAGCTTGTCATGATGACCAACATTCCCGGCGTGATGGACAAGCAGGGCAACCTGCTGACCGACCTGTCGGCGCGGGAGATCGACGAGCTGTTTGCCGACGGCACGATCTCGGGCGGCATGCTGCCGAAGATTTCGTCGGCGCTGGATGCCGCCAAGAGCGGCGTGAATTCGGTGCACATCGTCGATGGCCGCATCGAGCACTCGCTGCTGCTGGAAATCCTGACCGAACAGGCGTTCGGCACGATGATCCGCTCGCACTGATGCGAACCACCCGGGCGGTGCGGGTGCGCCATGCTGCGCGCACCTTCCCGCGCGAGGTGCCTGCGGGCTCCGCGCCCGCCCGGCAGCCGGTCTGGCTGTTTGACCTCGACAACACCCTTCACCACGCATCGCACGCGATCTTTCCACAGATCAACCGGCTGATGACGGCATACGTGGCCCGCGTGCTCGGCACGGACGACGCCACCGCCAGCCAAGTGCGCGTGGACTATTGGCGCCGCTATGGCGCCACGATTCTCGGCATGGTGCGCCATCACGGCGTCGACCCCGATGATTTCCTGGCCGAGGCCCACCGCTTTGATGACCTGCGCGCCATGGTGCGCGCCGAACGCGGCCTCGCCCAACTGCTGCGCGCCCTGCCCGGGCGCAAGATTCTGCTGACCAACGCGCCCGTCGCCTACGCGCGCGAGGTGTTGCGCCTCATTGGCCTGAAACGCGCATTCCTGCGCGAAATCGCCGTCGAACACATGTGGGTGCACCGGCGCCTGCGCCCGAAACCCGATCCGCTGATGCTTCGCCGGCTGCTTGCACGCGAACGCATTGCGCCATCACGCGCCATCCTCGTCGAAGACACGCTTTCTCACCTCAAACGCTATCGACGCCTGGGGATCGGCACGGTCTGGGTGACGGGCTATCTGCGGCGCGTGCCGCCGGGCGTCCAGCCGACCTCCGCTGCCGATGCATTGCATCCAATGCAAGCGGCAGCCGTGGGCGCGCGTGCAAATTCACCACATCAACCGGCCGCCACACCGATTTTGTTCGCCAACCGGCCCGGCTATGTGAGCGTGAAAGTAAAATCGGTGCTTCAACTAAAACGAAGGCTTGTTCGACGCGGCTAGGCAGTGGTAACTCCGCGCTCGCAACGGGAGAGGGGCCAGGAAGTCATGAGCAACGCGCAAACGGAGTTTCCGACCGCCGAGCCGGTCGCGGACGTCGCCATAGCAGCACCGCCGGTACGCAAACGCCCCCGCCCGGGCGAGCGCCGTGTGCAGATTCTGCAGACGCTCGCCGGCATGCTCGAGCATCCGCGTGGTGAAAAGATCACAACCGCTGGCTTGGCGGCACGGCTGGACGTATCCGAGGCGGCGCTGTACCGCCACTTCGCCAGCAAGGCGCAGATGTTCGAAGGGTTGATCGAATTCATCGAGCAGACCGTCTTTGGCCTCATCAATCAGATCACGCTGCGTGAAGAACACGGCCTGCGCCAGGCGCATGCCATCGCGCACATGCTGCTGTCGTTTGCCGACAAGAACCCGGGCATGACACGCGTGCTGGTGGGCGATGCGCTGGTCGGCGAAGACGAGCGCCTGCCCGAGCGCATGGCGCAGTGCCTGGATCGCATCGAAGCATCGCTCAAGCAGAGCCTGCGCATGGCGGTCACGCAGGGTGCCTGGCCGGCAGATACCGACATCGCTTCGCGCGCCAACCTGCTCGTGTGTGCGGTGCTCGGGCGTTGGCATCGGTATGCCAAGAGCGGTTTCCGGAAGTCTCCGGTGGAAGGCGCGGACGCGCAGTTGCGGGTGCTGTTGGCCTGAGTGGGCTTCCCCCCAAGCAAAAGCCCCGCGATGCGGGGCTTTCTTGTTGTGTGCCGCGTGGGTCAGCCGATGGTGCGTACCGCCTCCGCCAACGTATGAAAGCGCGCCGCAATCTGCTCCGTCTCCACATGGCCATAGCCAAGCAGCAGCCCAGGCAGGCGACGCGCATCGTCCTGGTAATACCGTGAGAGGGGGCGAGTGACGACGTCATTGGCGAGCGCCAGGTCGGCAACGGCCACATCGTTGGTGCTGGCCGGCAAGCCCAGCACGAGATGCAGGCCCGACGCACCGTCATGCACGGGCAGTGCGTCGCCAAACTCGTGGGCGATGGAAGCCAGCAGCGTTTCGCGCCGTTCCGCATACACACCGCGCATGCGCCGGATGTGGGAGACGAAATGGCCCTCCGCAATGAAGTCCGCCAGCACGGCCTGCGTGAGAATCTGGCCGCCGCGGAACATCTCTGACAGCCCCGTCGCAAACGCATCGGCCAGCGCCGGCGGCACGACCAGATAGCCAATCCGCAAGCTGGGGAACAGCACTTTCGAGAACGTGCCCATGTAAAGCACGCGCCCACCCTCATCCAGTCCTTGCAATGAAGGCAGCGGGCGGCTGCCGTAGCGGAATTCGCTGTCATAGTCGTCTTCGACGATCCACGCATCGGTTGCCTGCGCGGTGGCCAGCAGCGCGCGGCGTCGCGCCAGGCTCATCACCGAGCCGAGCGGATATTGGTGCGAGGGCGAGACCACCATGAGCTTCGGCGGCTTGCTGCGCTGGCGCCCGCGCGTGGGGAGGTCGAAGCGCATGCCTTCGTCGTCCACCGGCAGCGGCACCGTGCGCACGCCCGCAGCGGTGAGCACGCTGCGCACGCCCCAGTAGCCCGGGTCTTCGATCCACGCGCTGTCGCCGGCGTCGCACAGCAGTTGGGCGATGAGCTGGAGCGACGGATGGATGCCGGCTGTGATGATGATCTGCTCGGGCTCGCAGCGCACGCCACGCGCGGTGCGCAGGTAATCGGCCAGCGCGGTGCGCAGCGGCAGGTAGCCCGCGCCCACGGGATACGTCAGCAGTGCGGGCGACGGCTTGCGCAGCAGCCGGTTGTGCAAGCGCGACCAGATGCGCGCCGGAAACATCCGCACCTCCGGTACGCCCGGCATGAACGCGCCCCATTGGCGCGAACTGGCGCCTGCATCGCGCACCAGGGCACGGCCGCGCGTGGAAAGGATCGGCGCGGACGGGGCGGCCGCCTCGGCTATCGGCGCTGCTGCCACTGCGGCCACGGCTGCGGCCGGTGCAGGCGCCGCGTCCAGCCGGTCCGGCGCGGTATCGGCGACGAAGGTGCCGCTGCCTACGCCCGCCGAAACATAGCCTTCCACGCCGAGTTGTTCATAGACGTGGATGACTGTGTTGCGCGCGATGCCCAACTCCGTGGCCAGCTGCCGCGACGACGGCAGGCGCGTGCCCGGCTGCAGCTCGTCGCGCAGGATGCCCTCTTGCAACACGCGATACAGGCGGCGGTGGTCGGGCTCGCCCCCCGGCTCTGCACGGTCGAAGCGGCGTTGCAGGTAGTCGACCAGCATACTGGCGCGGTGTGTGGGTGAGTGGTCTGCCATGGTGTGCGATGGAGCCAAAGTGGTTCCAAAAGAAAATCCTGATTGGGTCTTATTGTACAGAGCCAATGAGGCCACACTGGCTCGCATCACCTCTTTCTTGACCCAACGCACACGACCGCCATGAACGCCCGAGACCCGCAACAGAACGCCCAATGGAATGCCCGCCGCCTCGCCGCTACGCCGCGCGGTGTCGGTGTGATGACCGATCGCTACGCCGAGCGCGCCGAGAACGCCCTGTTCTGGGACGTGGAAGGCCGACGCTACGTCGACTTCGCGGCCGGCATTGCCGTGGTCAACACGGGCCATCGCCACCCGCGTCTGGTGCAGGCCGTGCGCGAACAGCTGGATCACTTCACGCATACCGCTTTCCAGATCGTGCCGTACGGCTCGTACGTCGAATTGGCCGAGCGCCTGAACACGATCACGCCCGGCACGCACGCCAAGAAGACCGCGTTCTTCACCACCGGCGCAGAGGCAGTGGAAAACGCCATCAAGATCGCACGGGCGCACACGGGCCGCCCCGGTGTGATCGCACTCACGGGTGCCTTCCACGGTCGCACGTTCATGGGCATGTCGCTGACGGGCAAGGTGGTGCCGTACAAGACGGGCTTCGGGCCGTTCCCGGGCAGCATCTACCACGTGCCCGCGCCGGTCGCGCTGCATGGCGTGAGCACGCAGGATGCGCTGGATGCCATCCAGCGTCTGTTCAAGGCGGATATCGATCCGCGCCAAGTAGCGGCCGTCATCTTCGAGCCTGTGCAGGGCGAGGGCGGCTTCTATCAGATGCCCGCCGACTTTGTGCGCGCCATCCGGGCGCTGTGCGACGAGCATGGCATCGTGATGATCGCCGACGAAGTGCAAACCGGCTTTGCCCGCACCGGCAAGCTGTTTGCCATGGAGCACACCGGCGTGCTGCCCGACATCACGACGATGGCCAAGGGCTTGGCCGGCGGCCTGCCGCTGTCGGCCGTCACGGGCCGCGCAGAGATCATGGACGCGCCTGCTCCGGGCGGGCTCGGCGGCACCTACGCCGGCAACCCGCTGGCGGTGGCGTCCGCACACGCGGTGCTCGACATCATTGCCGACGAGAAGCTCTGCGAGCGTTCCGCCGCACTGGGTGCGCGCCTTGTCGACGCACTGAACGCTGTCAAAGCCCGCCAGCCGCGCATTGCAGAAGTGCGCGGCGTGGGCGCGATGGTTGCTGTCGAATTCAACACGCCGGACGGCAAGCCCGACGCCGACTTCACCAAGCTCGTGCAGCAACGGGCGCTCGAAGCCGGCCTGCTTTTGCTGTCGTGCGGTGTGTACGGCAACGTGATCCGCTTCCTGTTCCCGCTCACGATTGAAGACGCGGTATTCGAAGAGGGCCTTGCCATCCTGCAACGCGCACTGGAGGGCTGACACCATGACCCGCACCGACTTGCCGAGCGCGCCGGTTACGCCGCCGATCGCACTGAAAGACCCCGGCCTGTGGCGCACGCAAGCGTTCGTCGCCGGCACCTGGGCCGATGCCGATGACGGCGCCACACGTGACGTGACCGACCCGGCCACCGGCCGCAACATCGGCACTGTGCCCGGCATGGGCGCCGCCGAAACGCGCCGCGCCATCGATGCCGCACAGGCCGCGCAGCGCGTCTGGCGCAAGGTCAGCGCGCGCGATCGCGCGAAGATCCTGCGCAAGCTGGCCGATCTGATGATGGAGCATCAGCACGATCTCGCCGCCATCCTCACGGCCGAGCAAGGCAAGCCGCTGCCGGAAGCCGCCGGTGAAATTGCCTACGCCGCCTCGTTCATCGAATGGTTTGCGGAAGAGGCGCGCCGCATTTACGGCGACACGATTCCCTCGCCGCAGGGCGATCGCCGCATCGTCGTGCAGAAGGAGCCGATTGGCGTGAGCGCGGCCATCACGCCGTGGAATTTCCCCATCGCGATGATGACGCGCAAGGTCGGCCCGGCGCTGGCAGCCGGCTGTTCGATGGTGGTCAAGCCCGCGCTGGAAACGCCCTACTCTGCGCTGGCGTTTGCCGAGCTGGCAGTGCGTGCTGGCGTGCCGGCGGGCCTGCTGTCCATCGTCACGGGCGATTCGCAGGCGATTGGTGGCGAGCTGACGTCCAACCCGATCGTGCGCAAGCTCAGCTTCACGGGTTCCACTGCGGTTGGCCGCCTGTTGATGCGCCAGTGCGCCGACGACATCAAAAAGCTGTCGCTCGAACTGGGCGGCAATGCGCCGTTCATCGTGTTCGACGATGCCGACGTCGATGCAGCGGTGGAAGGCGCGATGATCGCCAAGTACCGTAATGCGGGCCAGACCTGTGTCTGTGCGAACCGCTTCTATGTGCAGCGCGGCATCTACGACACGTTTGCCGCCAAGCTGGCCGACGCCGTGCGTGCGCTGCGCGTCGGCAACGGTACGGAGCCCGGAGTGCAGCAGGGGCCGCTGATCCACATGCGCGCGATGGACAAGGTGCAGCAGCATCTGGACGACGCCGTACGCCAGGGCGCCCGCGTGCTGGTGGGCGGCAAGCCGCATGCCCTGTCGGCGCAGGGCGGCGCGTTTTTCGAGCCGACCGTCGTGGTCGATGCGAAGCCGGGCATGCTGGTCGCGCATGAAGAAACGTTCGGCCCGCTGGCGGCGCTCATCCCCTTCGACACGGAAGACGAAGCCGTGGCCGCTGCCAACGACACCGAGTTCGGTCTCGCTGCGTATTTCTACACGCGCGATCTGGGCCGGGCGTGGCGCGTTTCGGATGCGCTGGAGTCGGGCATGGTCGGCGTCAATACGGGCCTGATCTCGACGGCCGAAGCGCCGTTTGGCGGCGTCAAGCAATCGGGTCTGGGCCGCGAAGGCTCCAAATACGGCATCGACGAGTACCTGGAGATCAAGTACATCAACATGGCCGGCCTCTGACCGGCGTATGACAGAAGATTGGACGCATCACGCAGCAGTGATGCGTCTGCCGCCGCTTGCTCTATAATCACTCTCCTCTGGCGCGCCGATTTGACGACTGGCTTGCGGGCGCGCGGGAGTTCAGACATCCACGGATGTGGCGCTGGGCTCTCATTACAAATGCGGCTAAAGAGGTTCGGTCAGAGCGGGGTGGTGAAAGTAAGCGCCCTCCGTGCGCCACATGAGAACCCGATTGGTTGCGTGAACAGCGTTGCCGGTCGGGTTTTTTCTTTGGTGCCATGACAGACATCCAGGCTGACCCCGCGGTCACCGCAGCCGATGCGGCGCAGGCCGATACCTCCTCTCCGGCGGCACACCAGGGCAAGCCGGCCAACGCCATCGGCCTGGTCGTGCCCGAGCGCATGCACTTTGCCGAGCCGCTGCAACTGCGCAACGGCTCGCAGATCAGCGGCTACGACCTGATGGTCGAAACCTACGGCACGCTCAATGCCGACCGTTCCAACGCCGTGCTCATCTGCCACGCACTCAACGCTTCGCACCACGTGGCGGGCGTGCACGCCGAGGGCGAAGTCGGCTGGTGGGACAACATGGTCGGCCCCGGCAAGCCGGTCGACACCAACCGCTTCTTCGTCATCGGGGTGAACAACCTTGGGTCTTGTTTCGGCTCGACGGGCCCCATGAGCCCGCATCCGGAAACCGGCCTGCCCTATGGCGCGCGCTTCCCTGTGGTGACGGTGGAAGACTGGGTGAACGCCCAGGCGCGCGTGGCCGATCGTTTCGGCATCGAGCAGTTTGCGGCGGTGATGGGCGGCAGCCTCGGCGGCATGCAGGCGCTGGCCTGGAGCCTGATGTATCCGGACCGGCTGCGGCATTGCGTCGTGGTGGCGTCCACCCCCAAGCTGTCGGCGCAGAACATCGCCTTCAACGAGGTGGCGCGCAGCGCGATCCTGTCCGACCCCGATTTCCACGGCGGCGATTACTACGCGCACAACGTCAAGCCCAAGCGCGGTCTGCGCGTGGCCCGGATGATCGGCCACATCACGTATCTGTCGGACGAAGACATGGCCGCGAAATTCGGCCGCGAGCTGAAGGCGGATGACATCCGTTTCTCGTTCGACGTCGAGTTCCAGGTCGAGAGCTACCTGCGTTATCAGGGCGACAAGTTTGCCGAGTACTTCGATGCGAACACGTATCTGCTGATCACGCGCGCGCTCGATTACTTCGACCCCGCACTGGCCTACGGCGGCAGCCTGACCAATGCCGTTGCGCACACCAAGGCGAGTTACCTCGTCGTCAGCTTCATGACCGACTGGCGATTCGCCCCTGCGCGCAGTCGCGAACTGGTCAAGGCGCTGCTCGACAACAAGCATCCCGTCACCTACGGCGAGATCGACGCGCCGCACGGTCACGACGCTTTCCTGTTGGAAGACGCGCGCTACCACGCGCTGGTCCGCGCCTATTACGAACGCATCGCCCAGGAGATCGGCGCATGACAACGCAAACGCTGAACCCCGCGGCACCGTCGGCGGTGCCGAACATCCTGGCGGACCGGGCGGATTTTCGTGCCATCGCTCGCTGGATCGAGCCGCGCTCGACCGTGCTCGACCTCGGTTGCGGCGACGGCAGCCTGTTGCGCGTGCTGCAGGATGAGCTCGACGTGCTGGCCTACGGCATCGAGATCGACGATGCGGGCGTGCTGGCCTCCACGCAAAAGGGCGTGCACGTGATCCAGCAGAACATGGAAGGCGGGCTGGCGCTGTTCGAGGACAAGAGCTTCGATACGGTCATCCTTTCGCAAACGCTGCAGACCATCCACAACACGGCGCAGGTGCTGCGCGAGATGCTGCGCGTGGGGCGCGAGTGCATCGTGTCGTTTCCGAACTTCGGCTACTGGCCGCATCGGCTCTCGATTTTTCGCGGGCGCATGCCGGTGTCCAAGTCGCTGCCGTACGAGTGGTACAACACGCCCAACGTGCGTGTGCTGACCATCCGCGATTTTGAAGCGCTGGCGCCCAAGGTGGGGCTGGTGATTCTCGACCGTGTGGTGCTGCACGAAGGCAACGTGGTGCGCTGGGGCGCCAACTGGCGTGGCAGCGTAGCGGTGTACCGGGTGCGCGCCGGCTGATTGCCCGGGCATCGATGGACTTGCCGTGTGCTGGTTTGTGCGCGCCCACACGCAGCACAGTGGCGCGCTACACTGGACCCTCTTCCGGTGAGGAGCGTGCGATGAGCAGACAGACCAGGCGCAGTAGTCCGCGCATGCTGCAGACGGTGTTGGTGATTGCGATGGGGATGGCGGCGCCTTTTGCACTTGCCGCAACCTCGCCGCAAGCTGTGCGAGGCGACGCCGACGCCCTCACCCAGATCGCCATCGCGCACTATGAGAAGAACGATTTCGGCCACGCCTTCGATGAATTTGCCGAGGCAGCCCAGCGCGGCAACCGGCTCGCGCAATTCAACTACGCGATGATGCTGATGCGCGGCGAAGGCGCCGTCGCCCGGCCCGACGAAGCGGTCAAATGGCTGCGCCGTGCCGCCGACAACCAGATGACCCACGCGCAGTTTGCCTACGGCGAATTGTTTGAACGCGGCGAACTGGTACCGCGCTCGCTGGAAGAAGCCAACAAGTGGTACGAGCGTGCCGCCGCCGGCGGGCATGTCGAGGCGCAGCGTGCGCTGGCCACCGATTACTTCACCGGGCGCGGTGTGCCACGCGACTACGGGCGCGCATTCAGTTGGTACAAGAAGGCGGCCGAAGGGGGCGATGCGCCATCGCAGTACATCGTCGGCAGCTATTACGAGCGCGGCGAGCCTGGTGTCGTGCCGCAGGATATCGAGCAGGCCAAGAAGTGGTATGGCAGGGCGGCCGCCCAAGGCGATGTGGGCGCGCTCGGCAAGCTGCGTGAACTGGTGGAGAAAACCTATCGGGCCAAGCACGGCGATCCGCCCACAGCGGCACGTCGGTCCATGTAGGGCACGCAAGAAAAAACCGCCGGGCATGGCTGCATGCACCGGCGGTTTTTTGTTTGGGAGCGCGTTCAACCGGTCATCAACAGCAGCGGCCGACGCGTCCGGCGTAGCGCGCGTCCTGGCGTTCGCGGAAGAAGTCTTCGTACGTCATGACGGCCTGGCCGGGGTGCGTCTCCTGCATGTGCCGCACGTAGGTGTCGTAGTCTGGCACGCCGACCATCAGGCGCAGCGTCTGGCCCAGGTAGCGGCCGAAGTTTTCGAGTTCTTCGCGCATGCCCGTGCTCACGCGCCCAGCGCTTCGTACGGCGTTTCGTTGGCGGTCGGGCGGCTCGCGGCGCGCGCCTTGAGCACCGTGCGCAGGCCATACCACGCGATGCTGACCACCACGAGAATGAACAGGCCGCACAGGAACGCGTCAATGCGGTCGTTCAGCACCACCTGCTGCATCTGCGCCATCGACTTGGCGGGGGCCAGCAGCTTACCTTCGGCAATCGCGCTGGCGTACTTGTTGGCGTGCGCCAGGAAGCCGATCTTCGGGTCCGGATCGAACAGCTTCTGCCAGCCGGCGGTGAGCGTGCAGAGCAGCAGCCAGAGGGTCGGCAGCAGCGTCACCCACACGTAGCGGTCGCGTTTCATCTTGACCAGCACGCAGGTGCCGAGCGTCAGCGCAATCGCGGCCAGCATCTGGTTGGAGATGCCAAAGAGCGGCCACAGCGTGTTGATGCCGCCCAGCGGATCGACCACGCCCTGGTACAGGAAGTAGCCCCACAGGGCGACGGTCGCGGCCGTGGCAATGAGGTTGGCGACGAGCGAATCCGTGCGCTTGAGTACCGGCACAAACGTGCCCAGCAGATCCTGCAGCATGAAGCGCCCGGCGCGCGTGCCTGCGTCCACGGCGGTCAGGATGAACAGCGCCTCGAACAGAATCGCAAAGTGGTACCAGAAGGCCATCATGGCCTGGCCGCCCACCACCTGGTGCAGGATGTGCGCCATGCCCACAGCCAGCGTCGGGGCGCCGCCCGCACGGGCGAGGATGGTGTTTTCGCCGACGTCCTTGGCGGTCTGGATCAGCACGTCAGGGGTGATGACGAAGCCCCAGGTGGACAGCGTGTGTGCCACCGTATCGGGCGTCGCGCCCACCAGCGCCGCAGGGCTGTTCATCGCGAAGTACACGCCCGGGTCGATGACCGAAGCGGCCACCAGCGCCATGATGGCGACGAACGATTCCATCAGCATCGCGCCGTAGCCGATGAAGCGTGCTTGGCGTTCGTTCTCCAGTAACTTGGGCGTGGTGCCCGACGCGATGAGCGAGTGGAAGCCCGACACCGCGCCGCACGCAATGGTGATGAACAGGAACGGGAACATGTTGCCCGACCACACCGGGCCGCCGCCGCCAGCAAACTGCGTGAGCGAAGGCATCTGCATCTGCGGCGCGACGATCAGGATGCCGATGGCCAGCGCCATGATCGTGCCGATCTTCAGGAACGTCGACAGGTAATCACGCGGGGCCAACAGCAGCCACACCGGCAGCACCGAGGCGACAAAGCCGTAGCCGATCAGCATCCACGTGAGGGCCTTGCCGTCGAACGTGAACAGCGGCGCCAGCGCGGCATTTTCGTGCACCGCCTGACCGCCGATGATGGCCAGCATCAGCAGCACGAAGCCGATGATGGAGATCTCGCCGATGCGGCCCGGGCGGACGTAGCGCACGTACACGCCCATGAACAGCGCGATGGGGATCGTGGCGGCCACCGTGAAGGTGCCCCACGGCGAGCCGACCAGCGCCTTCACCACGATCAGCGCCAGCACGGCCAGGATGATGATCATGATGAGGAACGCGCCAAACAGCGCGATCACGCCGGGCACGGTGCCCATCTCGCTCTTCACGAGGTCGCCCAGCGAGCGGCCGTCGCGGCGGCTGGAGATGAACAGCACGATGAAATCCTGCACCGCGCCGGCAAACACCACGCCGGCCAGAATCCAGAGCATGCCGGGCAGATAGCCCATCTGCGCGGCCAGCACGGGGCCCACGAGCGGGCCTGCCCCGGCAATGGCCGCGAAGTGGTGCCCGAACAGCACGTGCTTGTTGGTGGGAACGTAATCGAGCCCGTCGTTGTAACGCCAGGCGGGCGTCTTGCGGGTGCCGTCCAGGCCGAGCACCTTGTCGGCAATGAAGCGGCTGTAGTAGCGATACGCGATCAGGTAGATGCATACGGCGGCCACCACCACCCATAGCGCACTGACTGCCTCGCCGCGCGCAAGCGCAACGGTGGCAAAGGCAGATGCGCCAAGAATGGCGACGACCAGCCAGATCAGGTGTTGCCTGACGAAGCTCATGTCGATCTCCTCGAACCTTGGTCGAAGCTATTTGCTGAACGCGGGATGTGGGTTCATCCCTGCGGTAAGTCCTGCCCCGTGACAGGGGCGTGTAGTATTTGCCAGCCTCGCCCCGCGCCACAAGCGGAGGACTACGCAGCACAGGTCCGTAGTTCTACGCAGGGGCCACACCCGACCGAGACCGCGGCGCCACCTTGCGATGCCGCAACGTACGCCGCGTTTTGCCATGAAGCTCCGCCAGAAGATCCTGCTGCTCGCCGTCGCGCCGCTGACCATCGCCATGCTGGCGATCATGCTGACCGTGCGGCACCAGTCGATTGCACTGGCGCGGCACGAACGACAGTTGGTGGAATCGGCGTACCTGCAGGCCAAGGAGACCGAGCTGCGGTCTTACGTCAAGCTTGCGCAGAGTGCCATCGCGCCGTTGCTTGCGTCCGGCCAAAGTGGCGACCCGGCCCGGGACGAAGCCACGCGCGACGAAGCGATGCGCACGCTCGCCCGCCTCGACTTCGGCACCGATGGCTACTTCTTCCTCTACGACTTGCGCGGCCGCAACCTCATGCACCCGCGCCAGCCCGAACTTGTCGGGCGCGACTTGTGGGACCTGACGGACTCCGGCGGCCAGCCGACCATCCAGAAACTGGTGGCTGCCGCCCAGGCCGGCGGCGGTTTCGTGCGCTACATGTGGGACAAGCCATCGACGCACCAGAGCGTGCCCAAGCTCGGTTATGTCGAACCGATTCCACAGTGGGGCTGGATGGTGGGCACCGGCCTGTACCTGGACGACATCGAACAAACCTTGCGTGAGATCGACCGGCGCGCGCAAGCCAACATCGACCAGACATTGGCCTGGGTGGTCGGCATCGCCGCGATCAGCATCCTGCTGGTGGCCGGCAGCGGGCTGGCGCTGAACGTGAGCGACCACCGCCAGGCCGATGCCAAGCTGCGCCAGCTCGCGCAGCAGGTGGTGAAGTCGCAGGAAGACGAACGTGCGCGTGTCTCGCGCGAGTTGCACGACGGCATCAGCCAGGTGCTCGTCTCGACCAAGCTGCTGCTGGAAACCGCGCATGGCCATCTCGAAGCGTCAGCGGCATCGCCGACGTCGATCGAACGGGCGGGCAGCATGCTGCGCCGGGCGCTCGACCGGTTGAACGGCGCGCTGGGCGAGGTGCGGCGCGTGTCGCACAACCTGCGCCCTGCGCTGCTGGATGATCTCGGCCTGGCTGCCGCACTGGAGCTGCTCGTGCGCGAAACGCGCGAGGCACATGAAGACAGCCAGCCGGGGTCTGCGATTGCGCTTGAACTTGTCGGCCCGCCGGTGCAATTGCCGGATGCGTGCAACACCGCGCTGTTCCGCATTGCGCAAGAGGCCGTCTCGAACATCGAGCGCCATGCCACGCAAGCCACGCGCATCGGCGTGCTGCTTGAAAACGATATCGATGCCGTGCGCTTGTCCGTTCGCGACAACGGCCCCGGCTTCGACGTGGAATCCGTGCAGGTGGACCCACAGCACGGCATCGGCCTGCGCAACATGCGTGAGCGCATGGCCGCGCTGGGCGGCACCTGTGCGATCGCCTCCGGCCCGCACGGCACCGAGGTGTGCGCCGTGCTGCCGCATGTCGTCATCGCCCAACTGGCTTCGGCCCCCTCTTCTCCACTCGTATGAACATGCGACCACCCACGCCCGTCAAACTGCTCCTCGTCGACGATCACCCGCTAGTGCGCGATGGCGTGCGCGTGCGGCTGGAAGCCGTGCCGCATTTCGAAGTGGTGGGTGAAGCCGGTGACGCGGATGCCGCCCTGCAGGCCGCGCGCACACTGTCACCCGATCTGGCGCTGATGGACATCGGCATGCGCGGCATGAACGGCATTGCGCTCACCGAGAAGTTTGCCGAGGAATTTCCCGAGATTGCCGTGCTGGTGCTGTCGATGCACGACAACCTGGAGTACGTGCGGCAGGTGATTCGCGCCGGCGCGCGTGGCTACGTGCTCAAGGACGCGCCCGCCAGCGAACTGGTCGAAGCCATCGACGCCGTGCTGGCCGGCCGGCCGTTCTACAGCGCGCAGCTGGCGATGCGCATGGCGGAGCAGGCTGTCATGCCTACACCGGTCGAGGCGCTCACGCCGCGCGAGCGCGACATTCTCGAGGGCATCGCCAAGGGTTATGCCAACAAGCGCATCGCCGACGAGCTGGGCTTGTCCGTGCGTACGGTGGAATCGCACCGCCTGAACCTCAAGCGCAAACTCGGCATCGAGGGGCAGGCAGAACTGGTGAAGTTTGCGGTGGAGCTGGGCAAGGGCCGTTAGGCGCCCTTCGCGCTGTCCACGTAATCGCGCACCATCGCCTCGAACGAGGTGTCGCGGCCAAAGCCCAGCGCATCGGCGCGCGCGGTATCGAAGCGCGCCGGCCAGCTTTGCACGATGGCCTTGATGCGCGCGTCCGGCTCCCAGCGGATGCGCGAGACCGGCGCATCGCCCGCCACCTTGCGCAACGCTTCCACCATCTCGCCCACGCGCACCGTAATGCCCGGCAGATTCAGTGAGCGGCGATGGCCCCATGCCGAGGCCGGCAGCGTGTACGCGTGCAGCAGCGAGGCCACGACCTGGCGCGGGGAGGCGAGCCACAGCTCAGTCTCGGCTTCCACCGGGCAGATGGCTTCCTCGCCTGACAACGGCTCGCGGATGATGCCGCTGGCAAAGCTCGAGGCCGCGCCGTTCGGTTTGCCCGGGCGCACCGACACCGTGGGGATGCGCACGGCGCGGCCGTCGATGTAGCCCTTGCGCGAATACTCGCCGACCAGGAATTCGCCCATGAGCTTCTGCACGCCATACGAGGCCTGCGGCGTGGCCGCCGTGTCGTCGGTGACAACGGCCGGCAGTTGGCCACCGAACACTGCCACGGAGCTGGCGAACAGCACGCGCGGCGCACGGCCGGTCTTGGCGTGCTGCGCGCGCAGCGCATCGAGCAATGCGCGCGTGCCGTCCAGGTTCACGCGCATGCCGAGGTCGAAGTCGGCCTCGGCGGTGCCGCTCACCACGGCGGCCAGGTGGAACACGCCGCCCACATTTTCGTCGATCACCTGCGCGATGAGGGCGGGGTCGGAGGCATCGCCGGTCACGTAGCGCACGCGCGCATCGGCAATCTGACCGGCCACCTGGTCCAGCACGATGAAGGTCTCAACGGGCTGCACCGAGCCGTCCGCAGCCGGCAGGCCCGGTTGCTGAAGCAGTGCCGCCAGCACGCGCTGGCCCAGGAAACCGGCGCCGCCGGTGATGACGATATTCATGGTGTCTCCTTCTTGCCTGACGTAAGCCGCCGGGCGTTTTGATCGATGCCTAGGGTAAACAGGGATGAAGCGCTACGACTCAACTTGTATGATGACACGACGAATTTACGCTTGCCAAGACATCCCTGCCACCATGTTTGAACGACTCGACGCCGCGCCCTCCCTGTCCGACCGCGTGGCCCAGACCCTGATGGACAAGATCGACGCGGGCGAACTGCGCCGCGGCGAACGCATGCCGTCCGAAACCGTGCTCGGGCAGGAATTCGGTGTGAGCCGAACCGTGATCCGCGAGGCCATCTCGCGTTTGCGCCACGAGGGCGTGGTCGAAGCGCGCCAGGGCAGCGGCGTGTACGTCACGCAGCAGGCCGGCCTCAAGCCGCTGCGGATCGACGCGGCGCAAGCCGGCTCGATCGATGCCGTGCTGCACATCATCGAACTGCGCCGTGCGCTGGAGGCTGAAGGCGCCGCCCTCGCGGCCCAGCGCCGCACCGACGCCGAGATGATCGAGATCGACGCCGCACTCGACAGCATCGACGCTGCGGTGGCGGCCGGCGGTGACGGCGTGACCGAAGACCTGCGTTTTCACCGCGCCATCGCGGCCGCCAGCGGCAATCCGTTCCTCGTGCAGGCACTCGGCTTTTTCAGCCAATACCTGGAGGAAGCGATCGGCGTGACGCGCAGCAACGAAGCGCGCCGCGAAGACTTCGCCCGCCAGGTCCGCGACGAGCACCGCGCGATGGTCGAAGCGATCCGCCACCGAGACGCACTCGCTGCACGCAATGCCGCGCAGACCCACATGTTCAATGCCGCACGTCGCTTGGCCGAGGGCCGCGATGCAGCGCAAGACTGATTTCAGGAGCCATTCATGACGCAATCGGCGGCTGACCGGAAGGTTGGCGTGATCGGACTCGGCGCCATGGGTCTGGGCATTGCCAAGACCCTGCGCAATCACGGCTACACCGTGCATGCCTGCGATGCGCGCCCAGGTGCCGCTGCAGATTTCGCCAAGGAAGGCGGCGTGGCCTGTGCGACGCCTGCCGAGGTGGCGGCGGGCGTGGACGTGGTGGTATCGGTGGTGGTCAACGCCGCGCAGACCGAAGCTGTGCTGTTCGGAGAGGCCGGTGCAGCGGCCGCCATGCGACCGGGCAGCACGTTTGTCATGTGTTCCACGGTCGCCCCGAACTGGTCGATTGCGCTGGAGGCGCGCCTCGCGCAGCAGGGCATTCTGTATGTGGATGGCCCCATCTCCGGCGGTGCGGCCAAGGCTGCATCGGGCCAGATGACCATGATGACCTCGGCCACGCCCGAGGCGTATGCGGCGGCGGGCGACGTGCTCGATGCCATGGCTGGCAAGGTCTATCGCCTGGGCGACAAGGCGGGCGCGGGCAGCAAGGTCAAGATCATCAACCAGCTGCTGGCCGGCGTGCACATTGCCGCCGCCGCCGAAGCCATGGCCCTGGGCCTGCGCGAAGGCGTGGCAGCGGATGCGCTGTACGAAGTCATCACCCATAGCGCCGGCAACAGCTGGATGTTCGAAAACCGCATGGCCCACGTGCTGGCCGGCGACTACACGCCGCTGTCCGCCGTTGACATCTTCGTCAAGGATCTGGGGCTCGTGCTCGATACCGCGCGCGCGACCAAATTCCCGCTGCCGCTGGCGGCTACCGCGCATCAGATGTTCATGCAGGCATCCACGGCCGGTTATGCGAAGGAAGACGATTCGGCCGTGATCAAGATCTTCCCGGGGATCACATTGCCGGAGGGCCAACCGAAATGAGCGCAGCGCCCACGTCCCGCCCGGTCCTCGGTTGCATCGCCGATGACTTCACCGGTGCGACCGACCTCGCCAACATGCTCGTGCGCGCTGGCATGCGCACGGTGCAGACCATCGGTGTGCCGCAGGCCGGCGGCGAGGCCATCGCGGCGGATGCCGACGCCATCGTCGTTGCGCTCAAGTCGCGCACGATTGCCGCGGCCGATGCCGTGGCGCAGTCGCTGAGCGCACTGCGCTGGCTGCGCGCGCAAGGCTGTTCGCGCTTCTTCTTCAAGTACTGCTCGACCTTCGATTCCACCGACGCCGGCAACATCGGGCCTGTGGCCGAGGCGTTGATGGCCGAACTGGGTACCGATTTCACATTGGCCTGTCCCGCATTTCCCGAGAACGGCCGCACGATCTTCCGTGGCCATCTGTTCGTGGGCGACGTGCTGCTCAACGCGTCGGGCATGGAGCACCATCCGTTGACGCCGATGCGCGATCCGAATCTCGTGCCGGTGCTGGCTCGCCAGAGTGCGAGCAAAGTCGGCCTGCTGCGTTACGACACCATCATGCGCGGCGCACAGGCCGCTCGCGATCGGGCCCAGCAATTGCGCGCCGACGGCGTGAAGCTGGCAATTGCCGATGCCATTTCGAACGACGACCTCATCGTGCTGGGCGAGGCATTTGCCGATCTACCGCTGCTCACCGGCGGCTCGGGCCTGGCGCTTGGCCTGCCGGCGCAATATCGCCGCGCGGGGCTGATCACCGCGCACGGCAACGCGGCGCAACTGCCGATCGTGGCCGATTCGGCGATCGTGCTGTCGGGCAGCTGTTCACGTGCGACGAACGCGCAGGTGGCGCACTGGCGTGTATCGCGTCCGGCGGTCCAGGTGGATCCGCTGGCGCTGGCCGAAGGCAAACCGGTGGTGGTCGAGGCGCTTGATTTCGTGCACCGCCATGCAGGTCAGACGGTGCTGGTATACGCCACCAGTGCGCCGGAGCAAGTGGCTCGCGTGCAGCAGACGCTGGGCGTTGAGCGCGCGGGCAAGTTGGTGGAAGACGCACTGGGCCGCATCGCCCGCACGTTGCATGCCGATGGCGTGCGCCGCTTCGTGGTGGCCGGCGGCGAGACCTCGGGCGCGGTGGTGCAGGCGCTCGATGTGCGTGCGCTGCGCATCGGTCCGCAGATCGACCCCGGTGTGCCCTGGACCGCCACCATCGATAGCGATCCGCTTGCGCTGGCATTGAAGTCCGGCAACTTCGGCACGGTGGATTTCTTCGAGAAGGCGCTCGCGCAACTGGCGCACGCAACCACGGAGCCGATCGCATGACCACCACGAACGAAAGCGCGCTACGTGAAGAGATCACCCGCGTCGGACAGAGCCTGTATGCGCGCGGTTACACCGTCGGCACGGCAGGCAACATCAGCGCGCGCCTGCCTGACGGCTGGCTCATCACGCCCACCGATGCCTGCCTCGGCACGCTGGACCCGGCACGTATCGCCAAGGTGCTGGCGACGGGCGAATGGGTCAGCGGCGACAAGCCGTCGAAAACGCTGGCCCTGCATCGCGGCATCTACGACCGCAATGCGGAGGCGCATGCCGTGGTGCACACGCATTCGACGCATCTCGTAGCGCTCACGCTGGCGGGCGTCTGGCACGAAGCCGACGTGCTGCCGCCCATTACGCCGTACTACGTGATGAAGGTCGGCCACGTGCCGCTTATCGCGTATCGGCGACCGGGCCATCCGGATGTGGCCGCGCGGATTGCCGCGCTGGCCAATGATGTGCGCGCCGTGCTGCTCGACCGGCTGGGGCCCGTGGTGTGGCACGGCTCGGTGTCGACTGCGGCTTACGCGCTGGAAGAACTGGAAGAAACCGCACGGCTTTGGTTGATGACCGAACCCAAGCCGGCGCCGCTGTCCGACGCGCAGATCGACGAACTGCGCCTGACGTTCGGGGCCCGTTGGTAGAGCAACCGGCAGCAGATCGGTAGTGCCCGCCGCTCGGCCCATATAACACTTACACCGGAGACAAAATGAACACCTCGACCGCCACCACGGCGGCGTTGCCTTCGCACGCCGTTTCAAAAGAGGACAGTGTCTACGCGCGCGTGTCGCGCCGCATCGTCCCGCTCATCATGCTGTGCTACGTGGTTGCCTATCTCGACCGCGTGAACGTCGGGTTTGCGAAGCTGCAGATGTCGCAGGCGCTGAATTTTTCCGAGACGGTGTACGGGCTGGGCGCCGGCATCTTCTTCCTCGGCTATTTTCTCTTCGAGGTGCCGAGCAACCTGCTGATGAACAAGATCGGCGCGCGTATCTGGATCGCGCGGATCATGATCACGTGGGGTTTGATCTCGGGCGCGTTTGCATTTGTGCAGACGCCCACGCAGTTCTACGCGATGCGCTTCCTCCTGGGCTTGGCGGAAGCGGGTTTCTACCCCGGCATCATCCTGTACCTGACGTACTGGTATCCGTCGCATCGCCGCGCGCGCATCGTGGCGATGTTCATGGCGGCCATTCCCATCTCGGGCATCTTCGGCAACCCGCTGTCGGGCTGGATCATGAGTGCGTTTCACGGAGCGGGCGCAGCCGGCGGCTGGCAGGGCTGGCAGTGGATGTTCGTGATCGAAGCCATCCCTGCCGTGCTCGTTGGGCTGCTGGTGCTCTGGAAGTTCGATGACAGCATCCGCAAGGCCAAGTGGCTGTCGGAAGACGAAAAGCAGATCCTCGAAGCCAACATTGCGGCCGACAACAAAGGCAAGACCGAGCACCCCGGCATCGGCAAGGTGTTCTCCGATCCGCGCGTGTGGATGATGAGCCTGATCTACTTCGCCTTCGTCATGGGCCAATACGGCTTGACGTTCTGGATGCCGACGCTGGTGAAGAGCGCCGGCGTGAAAGACACCTTCATGGTGGGCATGCTCTCCGCCATTCCGTATCTATGTGCGGCGATCACCATGGTGCTGATCGGCCGCAGCGCCGATGCACGCCGCGAGCGCCGCTGGCACCTGGTTGTGCCGGCGCTGATGGGCGCAGTCGGTTTTGCCGTGGTGGCAACGGCGGGTCACAACGTGGCCCTGTCGATCGTGTTCCTGTCATTGGCCGCCGCGGGCGTGCTGACGTGCGCGCCGCTGTTCTGGTCCCTGCCGACGGCGTTCCTGCAGGGCACCGCTGCTGCGGCCGGCATTGCCGCCATCAACTCCGTCGGCAACTTGGCCGGCTTCGTGAGTCCCTATATGATCGGTGCGCTCAAGGACATGACGGGCAGCACATCCGCCGGCATGTACGCGCTGGCGGGCGTGCTGGTGCTCGGCTGCATTGCCGTGTTGCGCACGCCGCCGAAGCTGGTCAATAAATAAGCAATCGTATTCAGAGGTCTGTCATGCCGCGCTTTGCCGCCAACCTGTCCATGATGTACCAGGAGCACGCGTTCCTCGACCGCTTTGCCGCTGCGGCAAAGGATGGCTTCGAGGGCGTGGAGTTCCTTTTTCCCTACGACTTCGACAAGGCCGATATCCGCGCCCGTCTTGACGATACAGGTCTCACGCAGGCGCTGTTCAATGCGCCGCCGGGCGATTGGGCGGGCGGCGAGCGCGGCATCGCCTCGCTGCCCGGTCGCGAAGAGGAGTTCAAGCGCGGCATTGCGACAGCGCTCGAGTATGCGCAGGTGCTCGGCAACACGCGTCTGCACGTGATGGCCGGCCTGCTGCCCGCCGGTGCAGACCGCGCACGCCATCACGCCACCTACGTGAGCAATGTCGCCTACGCTGCGCGCGAGGCTGCCGGCGCAGGCGTCACCATCGTGCTGGAACCCATCAACACGCGCGACATGCCGGGCTTCTTCCTCACATATCAGGCGCAGGCGCATGCGGTGTGCAAGGAAGTCGGCGCGGCCAACGTCAAGGTGCAGTTCGACCTCTATCACGCGCAGATCATGGAGGGCGATCTGTCGGTCAAGCTCAAGCAGTACGTCGATGGTGTGGGCCACGTGCAGATTGCTGGTGTGCCCGATCGCCACGAACCGGACAAAGGCGAACTGCACTATCCACACCTATTTGCATTGCTCGATGCGCTCGGCTACAACGGCTGGGTCGGCTGCGAATATCGGCCGCGTGCCGGCACCAGCGAAGGGCTCGGCTGGCTCAAGCGCTGGCGTGAGAGCCAGCGTTGACGCTGCACCACAAGAAGGAGCGGCGGCAATCTGCCCGGGCAGAGGTGCGTATCGCCAAGCGCTGATGCAAAAGAAAACCGCCGCTGCGCGATGCGCCAGCGGCGGTCGATTCCGGCGGAGAGGCTCGTCAGGCGCCCAATTGAGCGGGGCCGAGCGAGCGCGTTGCGGGGACGCGGCCGTATGCCGGCAGTTCGGCCTTGCGGGTTGCGGCTTCCAGTTGCATGCCGATCGCTTCGGCCGCATGCGCGGCCGTCGTGCCGCCAGTGCCGGCCACGAGCCGATAGCCGCCGCCGCGCACGGTCTGGATCAGGCCATCGCATGGCGTACCGGCCAGCGCCACGCGCAGTTTGCGCACATGCACATCCACCGTGCGCTCACCCACGAAAACATGGTTGCCCCATACGCGGTCCAGTAGCTGCGTGCGCGAATGCACGCGTTGCGGATGCGCGACGAGAAAGTGCAGCAGACGGAATTCCAGCGGGCTGAGCGCAATGGCGCGGGGGCCGGTTTCGGTCTGGGCAGTCACACCCAGCGTGAGCGGATCGAGGCGCAGACCGTTGACCTGCAGGATGTCGTCGCCATGCTGGTGCGGCGCGCGGCGGCGCAGTACGGCGCGGATGCGGGCATGCAGCTCACCCGTGTCACACGGTTTGACGACGTAGTCGTCGGCGCCGGCGTCGAGCGCGGCAATCTTGGCGCGCGCATCGCCATGACGGGACAGCACGATGACCGGCAGGTCGCGCGTCTGCATGTTGGCGCGCAAGGCCAGCAGCATGTCGATCGACTCGCGCTCGGGCCACGTCCACTCCATTAGGAGCAGCTCCGGCATGGCGGCCAGGATGGCAGGCTGCGCCTGGCTCGGATGGCTGACCCGTTGAACATCGTGTCCACCATCACGCAGGGAAAACGACAGACGCTCCCCCTCTGCCTGGTCGTGTTCGACCAGCAAGATCTGAATACCCACTTTGTAATACCTCCCGTCTAACCAGCCGACACACTCCGGCGAGCAGCCCTGCGGCTGCGCTCTGCTGTCTGCGGTGCGCGTTGTTATGAGTGCCATGCGGGCAATTGCGCCTGTGCTCGCATGTCTTTTCTTGCGGGCGCTGTTGCCCGGCCGTTGGCCTTGCGCGCATCGTCATGCTGCTGTCCCCGTCGACGATCGCCAGCGGAGCCTCCTGGGTGGTGTCCAGGGTGGTCCTGAGAAAGGTCTGCAAGCCCCTCGGTGCCAGTCGCAGCGTGCCGGACCATGCAATCGTTTGCACAGTGTGCGGTATCGCTTACGCGCAATCCGAGCCGGCGCCCCCCCGAGCGCCGGTGAAGCAGGGATCCCCCACCTCCGTTGGCATAAGGCTTGTTCGCCCTTTCCCGTTTCCTCTAGTCATGAACCCCCCTCTGGCTCAGAGAGAAAGGATTCCGTTTTGCCGGATTATAAGAATCCCGTAGGGATTCGTCACGCAGGAACTCTAAAATTTCGAAATTCATTCAATTCCCCGTGAACTGGGATGGCGCGGTTGAAATTCATTCTTCATAAAGCTACGCCCAGCAACGTTCTTGGCGGATACCATGCATGCAATGATTCAAGTCTGGCATAAATGCATAACGATTATGCTCGCGCCGGCATAATGATTGATTTCATGTGTGCGCCGGTATTTTTTACAAAACAATCGGATTTGCTAAAAATCAATTGATCTGTTTTGTGGCAGGGGTAATTCGTGCGATTTAAAACTTTAGGATTACTGCTCGTTGTTTGGGCAACCTGTTGTGGGCGGACGCAAAAAAGCCCGCGCGAGGCGGGCTTTCTTATCCTGATGCCGAGGAGGCAGCGGGCGTCAGCCGCCCAGGCGTTCTTCCAGGCGGGTCTTGGCATCGGGCAGTGCTTGCGGAAGGCCGTGCGCCAGTTTCGTGAACAGCTCGTCGTGTAGCGCCAGTTCCTGCTTCCAGGCGTCCGCGTCCAGCGAGATCACCTTGGCGAACTGCTCCGCCGTGAAGTCCAGACCGTCCCAGCTCAGCTCTTCGTAGCGCGGCGACACGCCAAAGACGTGTTCCTCACCCTGCGCCTGGCCTTCGATGCGATCGATCATCCACTTGAGCACGCGCATGTTCTCGCCAAAGCCCGGCCACACGAACTTGCCGTTTTCATCCTTGCGGAACCAGTTCACGCAGAAGATCTTCGGCAGCGTTGCGCCGCTGTCGGCCAGCTTCTCGCCAACCTTGAGCCAGTGTGCGAAGTAGTCGGCCATGTTGTAGCCGCAGAACGGCAGCATGGCGAACGGGTCGCGGCGCACCACGCCTTGCTGGCCGGCAGCGGCAGCGGTGGTTTCCGAGCCCATCGTCGCGGCCATGTACACGCCTTCGGTCCAGTCGCGCGCTTCGGTAACGAGCGGCACGGTGGTCGAACGGCGGCCGCCGAAGATGAACGCATCAATGGGTACGCCGGCCGGGTTGTCCCATTCCGGATCGATCGAGGGGCATTGCGCGGCGGGCGCCGTGAAACGCGCGTTCGGATGCGCTGCCTTGCGGCCGGTTTCCTTGGCGCTCGCAGGCGTCCAGTCCTGACCCTGCCAGTCGATCAGGTGCGCCGGCGGCGTGTCGGTCATGCCTTCCCACCACACGTCGCCGTCGTCGGTGAGGGCCACGTTGGTGAAGATGACGTTCTCTTTGAGCGTGGCCATCGCGTTGAAGTTGGTCTTCTCGCTCGTGCCCGGCGCCACGCCAAAGTAGCCGGCTTCCGGGTTGATGGCGTACAGGCGCGTCTTGCCGTTGGCGTCCTGGCGGGGCTTGATCCAGGCGATGTCGTCGCCGATGGTCGTCACCTTCCAGCCGTTCAGGCCTGCAGGCGGAATCAGCATCGCAAAGTTGGTCTTGCCGCAGGCCGACGGGAAGGCCGCAGCCACGTGGTACGTCTTGCCCTCCGGCGACGTCACGCCCAGGATCAGCATGTGCTCGGCCAGCCAGCCCTGGTCGCGGCCCATGGTGGAGGCGATCCGCAGCGCGAAGCATTTCTTGCCCAGCAGCGCATTGCCGCCGTAGCCCGAGCCGAACGACCAGATTTCGCGCGTTTCCGGGAAATGCACGATGTACTTGGTCGGGTTGCACGGCCACGGCACGTCCTTTTCGCCGGCGGCGAGCGGCTTGCCGACGGTGTGCACGCACGGTACGAAATCGCCGTCAGTGCCCAGCACGTCGTACACCGCGCGACCCATGCGGGTCATGATGCGCATGTTGACGGCCACGTACGGGCTGTCCGACAACTCCACGCCGATGTGCGCGATCGGCGAGCCCAGCGGGCCCATCGAGAACGGCACCACATACAGCGTGCGGCCGCGCATGCTGCCGTCAAACAGGCCGTTCAGCGTCTGGCGCATCTCGGCCGGGGCCGTCCAGTTGTTGGTGGGGCCGGCGTCTTCCTTCTTCTGTGAGCAGATGAAGGTGCGGTCTTCCACGCGTGCCACGTCCGACGGGTCCGACAGCGCCAGGTACGAGTTCTTGCGCTTGGCCGGGTTGAGCTGCTTCATCGTGCCGGCGGTCACCATCTCGGCGCACAGGCGGTCGTATTCCTCTTGCGAACCATCGCACCAGACGATGCGCTCCGGCTTGGTGAGCGCCGCCACCTCGCCCACCCACGCGGTCAGGCGCGGGTGTTTCACGTAATCGGGCACGTTCAATGCGGGCACGCCCTGCATCACGGGTTGATTCATGACCAAAACTCCAATGGAAGTGAGAAAGAAATCGGTGTCGGATCAGCACGGCGGCCGCGCCCAGCGGCGGGGTGGAAAGCGATCGACGGCGCATCGGAAGCGAGCCGGATCAGCGGTTTCCAGAGGGAGAGGTGAGGCAGGCGGAGGGACGGGAGCCGTGCTGATTTCACATTCAGTTACAAAGCGGTGCACTGACGGAAGGTGGGTTTTTCCGGGCAGCGAGGGCCGCGTGCGCTAAAGTGGCGGGACCGAGGTCAACAGACCGTAGAACAAGGACTCGTCACCAGCGAGGCTGCGCAAATTGCGTGCCCGCGGCGGGCAATTCCAAACGTCGACACGGATTGTCGTGCGACGAGGGATGGGAAGAATACCACCGCGAGGGATCGCTGTTTTTTGCTGCGCACCATTGTTCGAAGTGAGATGTCGATGAAGATTGCCGTACTGGACGACTACCAAGACGCTGTTCGCAAGCTGGATTGCTTCAGCCTGCTGCAAGACCACGAAGTCAAAGTGTTCAACAACACCGTCAAAGGTGTGGGGCAATTGGCCGCACGCGTGGCGGACGTTGAAGCCATTGTGCTGATCCGGGAGCGCACGCGCGTGACGCGTCAGTTGCTCGATCGCCTGCCCAAACTCAAGATCATCAGCCAGACGGGCCGCGTATCGCGCGACTCGGGCGGCCATATCGATCTGGATGCCTGCACCGACAAGGGTGTGGTGGTGCTGGAGGGGAAAGGCTCGCCGGTGGCGCCGGCCGAGCTGACCTGGGCGCTGGTGATGGCCGCACAGCGTCGTATTCCGCAATACGTGGCGAGCCTCAAGCACGGCGCGTGGCAGCAGTCGGGGCTGAAATCCACGACGATGCCGCCCAACTTTGGCATTGGCCGCGTCCTGAAGGGCCAGACGCTGGGCATCTTCGGCTACGGCAAGATCGGCCAGCTCGTGGCCGGCTACGGCCGCGCTTTCGGCATGAATGTGCTGGTGTGGGGCCGCGAAGGCTCGCAAGAGCGGGCCCGCGCCGATGGTTTTGCCGTAGCGGATTCGAAGGACGCGCTGTTCGAGCAGTCCGATGTGCTGTCCGTCCACCTGCGCCTGAACGACGAAACGCGCGGCATCGTCACGGTGGCCGACCTCACGCGCATGAAGCCGACCGCCCTCTTCGTCAACACGAGCCGAGCCGAGCTGGTGGAAGAAAACGGCCTGGTGACGTCGCTCAACCGCGGGCGCCCTGGCATGGCCGCCATCGACGTGTTTGAAACGGAGCCCATCCTGCAGGGCCACACCCTGCTGCGCATGGAGAACTGCATCTGCACGCCGCACATCGGCTATGTCGAGCGCGAAGGTTACGAGCTGTACTTCAGCGTCGCGTTCCAGAACATCCTCGATGTTCTGCAGGGCAACGTCGACAGCGTGGTCAATCCGACGGCACTGGCGCCTGCGCTGATCCGCGCATAACGCCAGTCGTTCTACCTGTCGTTTCCGTTAATCAAGCCGCGGCGCGCAGCTGCGGCTGATTGGCGCCCGCGCCGTCGAAGCGGAAGCTGTCCATGGCCAACGATCCGTATGTCACTGTGTCGACCACGTGCTGGGCCTGCACGCCGCCCGGCGTGGCTTGGCCCGGCTGGCCCATGGCGGCACCCAGGGCCACGTACAGCGGCATCAGGTGTTCGTCGGTCGGGTGGGCGTGGGCGGCGTTCGGGGCTTGCGCGCGGTAATCGCAGAAGCGGGTGAAATCGCCGCTGCGGATGCCGTCGGTCATCGTCTCGATCATCCATTCGCGGAAGGCCGTCACCCAAGGCTCGACCGGCACGCCGTGCTGCGCCATGCCCGGGCCGCGCATCAGCGCGCGCAGGTTGTGCGTGAAGCTGCCGGAGCCGACGATGAGCACACCCTCGTCGCGCAGCGGCGCGAGGGTGCGCCCCATCGCCATCTGGCATGCCGGCGACAAGCCCGGCATCAACGACACCTGCACGACGGGGATCTTCGCCTCGGGAAGCATCAGCATCAGCGGCACCCACGCGCCGTGGTCCAGCGGCTGGCGCGGGTCCAGCACGGTGGAGGCCTGTTCTTCCAGCCCGGGGACGATGTTGCCGTCGATCAGCGCACGGATGCGTTCTGCCACGTCGGGCGCGCCCGGCGGGGCGTATTCCAGGGCGTAGAGCTGCGGCGGGAAACCGCCGAAGTCGTGCCAGGCCTCCTGCTGCGCGCGGGCAGTGACGGCCGGCCGGCGCGTCATCCAGTGCGGTGAAACCACGACGATGGCGCGCGGCTTGAGGGCTGCCATCTCTTGCCCGAGCGCCGCAAGCATCTTGCCGACGGGGCCCGGATCGGCCGCCAGCATGGGCGATCCATGGGACAGATAGAGCACGGGGAGCATGTCAAATTTCCTGAAGAAAGTGTCTGCCATTGTGCGCCGACGCAGCACCTGTAACGTGCATGGATTTGCAGGGCGGGATCAGGAAAATTGAACGAGTGCGCTTACATGCCCAGCAATTCCTCCGCCACCGTCGGGTGCAGGCCGACGGTCGACTGCAGATGCTTGAGGCGTACGCCCATGCGCACGGCCACCGCCATCGCCTGGATGATCTCCGGCGCGGCGTTGTCGACGATGTGCGCGCCGAGCACGCGGCCGCTGCGCGCGTTGCACACCAGCTTGATCAGCGATTCCATGCCCGAGCCCGCAAAGCGCTGCTCCAGCGAGACAAAGCGGCGGACGACGATGTCGATGCGGTCGGCCAGGGCGCGTTTGTCGGTGTCCGGCCCGCGTTTGCCAAGTTCGGGCCAGCGCGTGCGCGCGTCGGCCTCGGTCAGGCCCACGCTGGCGATGGCCGGATCGCAGAACACGGCCATCGGCACGGTGTTCATGTCAGGCAGCTTGATCCCTTTGCCGAACAGGCGTTCGGCCACGTAGCGGCCCTGCGCGACGGCCACGGGCGTCAATTGCAGCGGGCTGCCGCCGCAGATGTCCCCTACTGCATGGACGCCGCGGGCGCGTGTACGGAAGTGGCGGTCGACGGCAATGCGCCCGTGCGCATCGAGCGTGACGCCTGCGGCCTCCAGGCCAAGGCCTGCGATGTTCGACGTGCGTCCGATGGCGCTCAGCATGCGCTGGGCGCGCAGCACGCGCGGAACGTCGCTGCCCTCGGTGCTCGCGTATACGGCCACGCCGCCGCCGTTCACGGCATCGCGTTCGACGCGGACGACGTCGGTGTTCAGGATCAGGTCGACGCCGCAGCCAGCCAGCGACTGCGCGGCGGCCTCGGCCACCGTGGCATCAAATTCCGGCAGCACGCGCGCATCGCGCGTCAGCACGGTGACCCGCACGCCGAAGCGCGCCAACGTGGACGCCATTTCCACCGCGATGACACCGCCGCCCGCGATGATGAGCGATGCGGGCAGCGTGTCCCAACCAAACACGTCGTCGGACGTGCACGCCAGCTCCGCGCCGGGTACGGGAAGCGGCGTGGGGCGGGTGCCGGCAGCCAGCACGATCTGGCGCGCACGCAGCGTGGTCTTGCCGGACTCGGCTTGCACCCTGACGATGCCGCGGCCGCGCAGCGAGGCCATGCCGCTCAGCCATTGCACGCCGGCATCGGCCAGGCGGGCGAAATGCGTTTCGTGCAGCCGCGCGACTTCGGTGCGCGTGCGGGCGATGGCATCGGCCCAGGCGTCCGAGGTGTGTGCGGCGCGCAAGCACCGAGCCATCGTCTGCGACCAGGCGGCACCGTAGCCGAGCAGTTTCTTGGGCACGCATCCGCGGTTGACGCAGGTGCCGCCGATTTGCGCGCGGTCGATCAGCAGCGTGCGGGCCCCAAGTTCCGCAGATCGGCGCGCAGCCGCGAGCCCGGCCGAACCGGCGCCGATCACGATCAGGTCAAACGCATGTGCAGGGTTTGCGGGCATGAGGTGTCCGTCGAAGAAGCATCGGCCGGACGACCTTGGCGGCACGCCGGCGGGCGCGCCATGTGCAGCAAGCGGCGCGCCCGCCGCCTGTCTTGGAGGAGGTGGTTACGCAGCCACTGCGGTGGTGAACCCGCGTGGAAGTTCGCGCAGGAAGGTTTCGCCGTCATGACGGCCCAGCGCATACGCGTCGCGCATGGCGCCCGGGCGGGTGTAATCCCAGCTCGAAATGGGGACCTTGCGTGAGGGCTGTACGTAAAAGCGGCGCTGCACGCCGTCGGGCACCGGCACATCCATGCGGAAATACGTTGGGCGCGGGTACAGGCGCGTGACCAGCACCAGCGCGTCGCCCGGGATGGCGTCCAGCGCGTGCACGGGCACGTTGTCGACCATGCCGCCGTCAAGCACCGGCCGCCCCGCGCGCCGCAGTACCGGCGTGAACGGCGGGGTGGAGGCTGATTGCAGCAGAAGATCCGCCAAGTCCTCGGGTGTGGCGCAGTCCTGCGCGCGCACGATTTCCGCCGTAAAGCCGAGGCGTGTGCCCAGCGTTGGGTGCAGCGTCTTGCGAACGTGCTTTTCGATGTTGTAGGCAATCAGACCTGCTGCCACCGCCGAGCGTGCGCCCAGCCAGCGCGGGATATGCGCCACGCCGATCCGGATCTCGGGCGCCTGTGCCAGCCGCCCGAAGCGGCCCTCGCTGAAGACCGTCAGCAGCGCCGTGCGGTACATGCCGTAGTGCGGAAACACGCGCTCACCGCGCAGCAGGTTGCCCCAATGGGCGTTGCGGGTGTTCTGGCGCAGGGCCTCGCCGTAGTAATCCATCAGCTCGGCGGAATTCCACGCATGCAGCATGCACGCCGTCGAAGCTCCCGCCGAGATGCCGGCAATCACGCGCGGCGCCAGGCCCAGTTCGGGCTGCACGACGTCCCACCAGCCGGCCTGCCACCAGCACCGGTTGCCGCCGCCGGCAAACACCATCTGATCGAACTCGGGCGCGTTCATGCCGGTTCCCCGGTGCGGACGGTAGCGGCCGCTGCCGGCTCCAGCCGCAGCGACGGCGCGTATTTGAGCGTGTCGATGCACGCATCCAGCAGTCGCTCACGCTTGGTGGCGAGGCTGGAGACGTCCGGGTAGAAGAGGTAATCGCCCATGATGCCGTTGAACGTGGCATGGAAATGCGCCACGGCCAGTGGGATGTCGAGGTCGGCCGGCAGCTGCCCGCGCCGCGTCGCCTGCTCGATGATGCTCGTCAGATGGGCCATGCCTTCTTCAAACGATTCCTGCTGGCGCTTGAGGATGGGGCTTGTGTCTTCGACGAATTCGCACTTGTTGAACATGATCTCGAAAACCTTGCGCCAGTGCGCGTCTTCCACGAGTTGCCGCAGCAGGAAGTTGCCCACCGTGCGCAGTTCGCCCAGTGGATCATTGGCCTCCACGCCCAGCGGGGTGCACATGGTCTCCATGGGCAGCTTCACGCGCTCGCACATGGCGGCAAACACGTCGGCCTTGTTGCGGAAGTGCCAGTAGATGGCGCCGCGTGTCACGCCCGCGGCCTGCGCGATATCCGATAGCGATGTGCGTGCCACGCCCCGCGCATAGAACACGTCTTCCGCCGCATCCAGGATGCGGTTACGTGTTTCCAGTGCCTCTTCCTTCGTTCGTCTGACCATGATCTTCCAGGGGAACGCCGTGCCACCCCGGGCGGCGTTCTTTCGATTGGCTTTTGTGCAATGCACAATTCAAGGCAACGCACTATTGCGCTTCGCACAACGCGGCAGCAGGCCGGTTGGCTGACAATCCTTGTCGCAGCGCGGTATCCGCTGCATGTTCGCTTGATCGCCGTCATTGCTACGAACTCCGGAAAGGTGTCAACGGAGTCCCTATTCCTCAATGGCGTCACTTACATACATACGCGAACGTATCTATAATAGCGCGCACTCCGTCCCTTGCCCATGGCCGTACGCGCCACATCCATCCCGGGCAGGTGCGCTGGGGCAGACTGTGTGTCTGTCGGCGACCAGGTCGGAGATCGACTGCCGATCGCTCCCGCGTCTTAGCTTTCTGGTCCGAGTTGTTGCGAGTTCGTCGCGAAGGCCATATCGCATGCCGCCAGATGCAGCTAGCATCGGACGTTTTCGTTTTTGTGTTTTTTTTGGTTTCGCTGACGGTTTGCCGGCGTCGCACTCGTTTGCGCGACGATGCGGCACCCGGCATTCCGCTTATCGCCACATGGGGTCATCTATGACGAACACCCGCCGTTATCACCAACTCGCTGCCGCCGCATTTATGGTGGTGGCACTTGCAGCCTGCGGTAACAAGCAGGCACAAGGGCCGGGCGGCGCCGGCATGCCTCCGACCGAAGTCGGCGTTGTGACCGTGCAGCCGCACTCCGTTGGCCTGACCAGCGAGTTGCCGGGCCGCCTGGAGGCTACGCGTGTGGCACAGGTGCGCGCACGGGTCGCGGGCATTGTGCTCAAGCGCACCTACGCAGAAGGCAGTGACGTGAAGGCCGGCCAGCAGTTGTTCCAGATCGATCCGGCGCAGTACCGGGCATCGCTGGACAGCGCCAAGGCACAGCTGGCGCGATCGGAAGCCACACAAACGCAGGCGCAACTGAAGGCCGAGCGCTACAAGCCGCTGGTCGCCACCAACGCCATCAGCAAGCAGGACTACGACGACGCCACCGCCGCCGCCAAGCAAGCCACCGCTGACGTGGCCGCCGCCCGCGCTGCCGTGGAAACCGCCAAGCTGAACGTGGGCTACGCCAGCGTGACATCGCCCATTTCCGGCCGTGCCGGTCTGGCGCAGGTCACTGAAGGCGCGCTGGTGGGCCAGGGCGAGGCGACGCTGCTGACGACCGTGCAGCAGATCGATCCGATCTACCTGACCTTCACGCAGTCGAGCACCGAAGTGATGCGTCTGCAGCAGGCGCTCAAGGACGGCAAGCTGGCCAAGGCCGGGGGTGATGCGGCCAAGGTCACGCTCGTGACGGAAGACGGCCGCGCCTACGCGCAAACGGGCAAGCTCTATTTCTCGGACCTGACGGTGGACCCTGCTACGGGCACGATCACGCTGCGCGCGATTGTTCCGAACGCCGACCGCACGCTGCTGCCGGGCATGTACGTGCGTGCCCGCCTGGAGCAGGCCGTGGACGAACAAGCCATCACGGTGCCGCAACAAGCGGTGACGCGCAGCCCGGACGGCGCCTCCGTCATGGTCGTCGACGAGAAGGGCACGGCAGCCGTGCGCCAGGTCCAGGCCGACCGCTCGACCGGTACGGAATGGATCGTCTCCAACGGCCTGAAGGCCGGCGACAAGGTGATCGTCGACGGCCTGCAGAAGGTGCGTCCGGGAGCTCCGGTCAAGGCCGTGCCGTGGCAACCGATGTCGGCAGGCCAGGGCAAGGGCCCGCAAGGTCAGGGCGGCCAGGGTAGCGGCGCAGCACCCGTACCGGCAGCCAGCGCGCCTGCTGCAAGCACTCCCGCTGCCAGCGCACCGGCAGCCAAGCAGTAAACAAGGAGCCATCGCATGGCAAAGTTTTTTATCGATCGCCCAGTCTTTGCCTGGGTGCTCGCGCTGTTCATCATCCTTGCTGGGGCGATTTCGATTACCCAGCTGCCGATCTCGCAGTACCCGACCATTGCACCGCCGTCCATCATCATCACGGCAACGTATCCGGGCGCAAACGCGAAGACGCTGGACGAATCCGTCACGAGCATCATCGAGCAGGAAATGAACGGTGCGGACGGCCTGCTCTATATGGAGTCGGTCAGCCAGGGCGGTAACGGCCAGGCGCAGATCACCGTGACGTTCAAGGCCGGTACCGATCCGGCGCTGGCGCAGGTGGACGTGCAGAACCGCTTGAAGCGCGTGGAAGCGCGTCTGCCTTCGCAGGTGACGCAGCAGGGTGTGCAGGTCGACAAGGCCCGCTCCAACTTCCTGCTGTTCGCGACGCTCGCATCCACCGACGGCAAGATGGATCCGGTGGCGCTGGGCGACTACATCTCGCGCAACGTGCTGAATGAAATCAAGCGCGTGCCGGGTGTCGGTCAGGCGATTCTGTTCGGCACGGAACGCGCCATGCGCGTCTGGATCGATCCGGCCAAGCTGGTCGGCTACAAGCTGACCCCCACGGACGTCTATAACGCCATCCGCGCGCAGAACGCGCTGGTCTCGGCCGGTACGATCGGTGATCTGCCGTCCGTCTCCGATCAGCCGCTCGCGGCAACGGTCGTGGTGGAAGGTCAGCTCACGACCACCGAGCAGTTCGGCAACATCGTGCTGGTGGCCAAGCCGGACGGTTCGCTGGTGCGCGTGAAGGACGTGGCGCGCCTGGAACTCGGCGGCCAGACCTACTCGACGTCTGCACGGATCAACGGCCAGCCGATCTCGGCGATTGGTGTGCAGCTTTCGCCGACGGGTAACGCGCTGGGCACTGCCAAGGCCGTGAAGGCCAAGCTGGAAGAGCTGTCGAAGTACTTCCCGGCGGGCGTGGAATACAAGGTGCCGTACGACACCTCCAAGTTCGTCCAGATCTCGATCGAAGAAGTGGTCAAGACGCTATTCGAGGCCATGGCGCTGGTGTTCCTGGTGATGCTGCTGTTCCTGCAGAACATCCGCTACACGCTGGTGCCGTCGATCGTGGTGCCGATCTCGCTCCTGGGCGCGTTCGCCACCATGAACGCGATGGGTTTCTCGATCAACGTGCTGACGATGTTCGGCCTCGTGCTGGCGATCGGTATTCTCGTTGACGATGCCATCGTGGTAGTGGAAAACGTCGAGCGGATCATGGCCGAAGAAGGCCTGCCCCCGCGCGAAGCGACCCGCAAGGCCATGGGCCAGATCACAGGCGCCATCATCGGTATTACGCTGGTGCTGATGGCCGTGTTCATCCCGATGGCGTTCTTCTCGGGCTCGGTCGGCGCGATCTATCGCCAGTTCTCGCTGTCGATGGTGTCATCGATCTTCTTCTCGGCACTCATGGCGCTGACGCTCACGCCGGCACTGTGCTCGACGCTGCTCAAGCCGATCGAGAAGGGTTCGCACCACGAGAAGAAGGGCTTCTTCGGCTGGTTCAACCGCATGTTCAGCACCACCACGAACCGCTATCAAAGCTTCGTGGAGCGCATGCTCAAGAAGACCTTCCGCTACATGGTCATCTACGTTGCGCTGATCGTGGCGGTGGTGTTCCTGTTCCTGCGCCTGCCGTCTTCGTTCCTGCCGACCGAAGACCAGGGCTACATCGTGACCAACATCCAGCTGCCGCCGGGTGCATCGGCCAACCGCACGCTGGAAGTGATCAAGCAGGTCGAGAACTACTACAAGCAGGAAAAGGCGGTCGAGAACATCGTGGCCGTGCAGGGTTTCAGCTTCTCGGGCAACGGGCCGAACGCCGGTATCGTGTTCACCCCGTTCAAGGACTGGAGCGAGCGCAAGGGCAAGGATCAAACCGCCGATGCCGTGGTCGGCCGGGCCTTTGGTGCGCTGTTCGGTGGCATTCGCGATGCGATCGTCTTTCCGCTGAATCCGCCGCCGATTCCGGAACTGGGTAACGCAACGGGCTTTACGTTCCGTCTGCAGGACCGCGCGGGCCTCGGCCACGACGCGCTGATGGCAGCCCGCAATCAGCTGTTGGGGATGGCGGCGCAAAGCAAGGTCATCACCGGCATGCGCCCGGAAGGTCTGGAAGATTCGCCGCAGTACCAGGTGGATATCGACCGCGAGAAGGCCAATGCGCTGGGTGTCTCGTTCACCGACATCAACGCCGTGCTGTCGACGGCGCTGGGCTCGGCATACGCCAACGACTTCCCGAACTACGGTCGTCAGCAGCGTGTGATCGTGCAAGCGGACAAGATCAACCGCATGCAGCCCGAAGACATCATGAACCTGTACGTGCGCAACGGTCAGGGCAACATGGTCCCGATGTCGACGTTCGCCAAGGGCCATTGGATCGTCGGCCCGGTGCAGCTCGTGCGCTACAACGGCTATCCGGCTGTCCGCCTTTCGGGTGCAGCCGCGCCGGGTGCCAGCTCGGGTGACGCCATGGCCGAGATGGAACGCCTGGCCGCCAAGCTGCCGGCCGGTATCGGCTACGAGTGGACGGGCCAGTCGCTGCAGGAAAAGGCTTCGGGTTCGCAGGCGCCGGCGCTGTATGCGCTGTCGCTGCTGGCGGTGTTCCTGGTGCTGGCGGCGCTGTACGAAAGCTGGTCGATCCCGGCCGCGGTGATTCTGGTGGTGCCGCTGGGTGTGCTTGGCGCACTTCTGGGCGTGACGCTGCGCGCGATGCCGGATGACGTGTACTTCAAGGTCGGCCTGATTGCGGTGGTGGGCTTGTCCGCCAAGAACGCGATTCTGATCATCGAGTTTGCGAAGGACTTGCAGGCGCAAGGCAAGAGCCTGATCGACGCGACGCTGGAGGCCGTGCACCTGCGGTTCCGCCCGATCATCATGACGTCGTTCGCCTTCATCCTGGGTGTGCTGCCGCTGGCGATTGCCACCGGCGCGAGCTCCGCCAGCCAACGCGCCATCGGTACAGGCGTGATGGGCGGGATGATCACCGCGACGGTGCTGGCCGTGGTGCTGGTGCCTGTGTTCTTCGTGGTGGTCCGCCGCATCTTCAAGGGCAGCGAGCGTCAACGCCGTCTGGATGCCGCGCACCGTCCGCTGGACGAGGAAATCTGAACATGCAGAAAACGATGACCTTTCGAACCCCCGCGCTGCTGCCGGCGCTCCTGCTGGCTGCCGGCGTGTTGTCCGGCTGCTCGCTGGCGCCCACCTATGAGCGCCCGGATGCTCCGATCACGAGCGCGTACCCGCAGGCACCGGCCGGCTATGCCGTGCCGGCGGACTCCGCCAAGCCCGGCGAGAACGCGCCCCGCGCGACCGAACTGGGCTGGCGCGAGTTCTTCCCCGATGCGCGCCTGCAGAAGCTGATCGGCCTGGCGCTCGAGAACAACCGAGACCTGCGCGTGGCCATGCTCAACGTCGAGGCCGCGCGTGCGCAGTACCGTCTGCAGATCGCCGACCTGCTGCCGCCGGTCAACGCGTCTGCCACGTACACGCGCAGCCATACGCCGCCGTCAATCTCGACCACCGGCGGCGACATCCACACCAAGCAGTACCAGCTTGGCGTGGGCATCAGCAATTACCAGGTGAACCTGTTCAGCGTGGGCGACGTCACGTCGTCTGCGCGTGCAAGTTATCTGGCGACGGACGAAGGCCGGCGTGCCGCGCAGATCAGCCTGATCTCGCAGGTGGCCAAGGCCTACCTGAACGAGCGCGCCTACGCCGAACAGCTCGATCTGGCCCAGCAGACCCTGAAGGGCCGCGAGGACTACTACAAGCTTGCCAAGCAGCGCTTTGACGTCGGCGCCTCGTCGGCGCTGGATCTGCGTCAGACCGAGACGCTGGTGGAATCGGTGCGTGTGTCGGTGGCACAGCTGACGCGCCAGTACGCCCAGGCGACCAACGCCCTGGTGCTGCTGGTGGGCGCGCCGCTGCCGGCCGATCTGCCCGCGCCGACCATGGTGTCGTCGGAGAAGATCGTGGCCGACATTCCGCCGGGTCTGCCGTCGGAGCTCCTGGAGCAACGTCCGGACATCCGCCAGGCTGAGCAGAAGCTGATTGCCGCCAACGCCAACATTGGCGTGGCGCGGGCAGCGTTCTTCCCGAGCATCGGGCTGACGTCAAACGTAGGCACGGCCAGCGGCGCGCTTCATGACCTGTTCAAGAGTGGGACCCAGTTCTGGTCGTTCGTGCCGAACCTGACGCTGCCGATCTTCAACTGGGGCACCAACATCTTCAACCTGGACTTGACCAAGACCAACCAGAAGATTGCGGTTGCGAACTACGAGAAGACGATCCAGACCGCGTTCCGCGAGGTGTCCGACGCCCTCGTTGCGCGCGGCACGCTGGAAGAGCAGGTGGCCGCGCAGAAGCGCTTCCGCGATGCCACGGCCGATCGCCTGACGCTGTCTGACCAGCGCTATCGCAACGGCGTGTCGAGCTTCCTCGATGTGCTTGACGCGCAGCGCGATCTGTTCAGCGCCGACCAGACCCTGGTGCAGACGCGTCTGGCCCGCCTGACCAACGCCATCGATCTGTACACGGCGCTGGGCGGCGGGTTGCAGGAGCACAGCACCACCGTGGCCGCACAGCAGGCACGGCCGACGGCCGCGCCGGGCGTTGCGCCCGCCACGCCGGACATGACGCCGCAGCAATCGAAGTAAGTTTGCGTCTGTTCGCTCGAAGGCCCGCCTTGTTCAGGCGGGCTTTTTTTCGCCTGTGCCCTTTGCGCCGGCGGCGTGCTCGAGAAATCGAAGCAGCGCCACCTCTTCGCGTCGTAGGCCCTTGCGCGCGCGGGTCGAGGGCAATGCTTCCAGTTCGCCCTCCAGGAACGCGTCCACCACGGCCGGGTGCACATAGCACTTGCGGCAGACGGCCGGTGTGTTCCCGAGGCGCTGGGCCACGGCAGCAACAGCCTCCACCACCTGCCGGCGCGCCTCGGTAACGTTCGTCGACGTGCGCCCGCGCAGCAGATCCAGCGCCAGCACGCTGCCGGCCCAGGTGCGGTAGTCCTTCGCCGTGAAATCCGCGCCGGAAATCTCCTGTAAGTAGGCATTCACATCTGTGGAATCGACCGCACGGCGATCGCCAGCTTCGTCGATGTACTGGAACAATTCCTGCCCCGGCAGATCGACGCAGCGTCGGATGATGCGCGCCAGGCGCGGGTCCGATACCGACACGTCGTGCTCCACACCGCTCTTGCCGCGAAACTGAAAGCGCACCGTGTTGCCGTGGACCTCGACGTGCCGATTGCGCAACGTCGTGAGCCCGTAGGACCGGTTGTCGCGCGCATACGCCGCGTTGCCCACGCGCACCAGCGTCACGTCCAGCAGGTAGACCACCGTCGCCAGCATCTTTTCGCGCGACAGGCCCGGCGCCTCCAAATGGGCGGTGATCGCCCCGCGCACCCACGGCAGCACTGCCCCGAAGGCCAGCAGCCGCCCGTACTTGTCGGCATCGCGAAAGGCGCGCCAGTCGGCGTGATAGCGATATTGCTTGCGCCCACGCGCGTCGCGCCCCGTCGCCTGCAGATGACCGCCCGCGTGTGGGCAGATCCAGACGTCGGTATAGGCCGGCGGGATCGCCAGCTTGTTGATGCGCGCAATCACCGCCGGGTCGCGGATGCGCCCGCCGCGCGTGTCGAAATAGACGAAGCGGCCGCGCAGCCGACGCCGGGTGTAGCCCGGGCGTGTGTCGTCCACATAGCGCAGCCGTTCGGGCAGCGCTTCGGCGAGGGTGGTGGTGCTTGCGGCAACCGGCGCGGGCGCAGACTTGGGAACGCGTTCCACAGTAGGGACCTGGAGAGATGCTCGCGTTGAGCAAGCGGCGTTCCTTCCTCGCTCCTTCCGCTGGCTGGCCGCTCACGGCGTAGTATCAAGGCCACGCCTCTGCGCAAAATTGCGGCAAGAAATGGCATTCTCACCACAATCGGAAGTGCCTTGCATCGGTAAACAGATTCAACTACACTGCACGCCCTCTGGGCGGTATATAATCCGCTGTTTCGCCGTCCACCCGAATACTGAGCAAGGGACCCGATGACCACCATCCGTCTGAAAGAAAACGAGCCGGTCGAAGTTGCACTGCGCCGCTTCCGCCGTGAAATCGAGCGCACTGGCCTGATCAAGGAACTGCGCGCCCGCACCGCTTACGAAAAGCCGACGACCGAGCGCAAGCGCAAGAAGGCTGCTGCTGTGTCGCGTACGCGTAAACGCCTGCGTTCGCAAATGCTGCCGAAGAAGCTTTACTAAGATCGCGCGATTGTTTCGGTAGCACCAACAGGGTGCTGCCGCTGGCGGTGTGAAGTCATCCGACGTCCGTTCCGCCGAGCTTGGTTCGTAGCGCCTTGTGCGTACCGGGAGCCTTTCCGGATTGAGCCAACGCTCCACTCCCCGATACAGAAGCTAGCAAGATGCGGTTGATGGCCCGTGCGCCATTGTCCGCCGCTTCGGTGTGCCCTGCGCGCCCTTCTCTGTTGTAACGACATCCGCCAGCGGTAAATGACCGGCTGGCTGTTGGCGTTTGTTGCGCCGATCCTGCGCGGGAGTACATTAGCGAGCATCCCCTGCTCGTGTTTCCCCGACAACGATGCCTACTAACTCCAACGAGTACTGGTTTCCCGCCAAGCGCTACGGCTGGGGATGGGGCTTGCCTTCGCGTTGGCAGGGCTGGGTGGTGCTCGCCATCTATGCCGTATTGCTGCTGGCGGGGATCGTCGGGCTGCACCCGGGCACCACGCAATGGAGCTTCGTGGTTTACGTGATGGGTGTGACGGCGCTGCTGGTGTTGGTTTGCTGGTGGAAGGGCGAGCCGCCGCGCTGGCGTTGGGGGCGGGATTGAGTGGCATGCTTGCCTCTCAACCGCGCAGATAAGGACCTACCCGTTTCTCCAGCAAGGCGATGAGCTCGAGCTGCATGAACACGTAGTCGTCGGGAATGTCGAGGCACACCAGGCGCTTGCCGCGTAGCCTCGAACCAAACCGTTGTAACAGGCGTCGCTGGTGACTGCGTTCCATGACGAAAATCACCTCAGCCCAGTCGAGCTGGTCGGCGTCGAGTTGCACATCTGCGTCTGGCGCCAAGCCCGCTGAATCTGTCTCGACGTTTGGCCATTTGGCGAAGACCGCCTCCGCCGTCGGGCTGCGCAGCCGATTGCGGCTGCAGATGAAGAGTACATGCATTGGGCTAAGCCGCTGCCTTCACCGCCGCCACAATCGACGCCCGATAGCCCGCCGGCAAATTCACCGGCAAGGCATCGGGCGCAAACAGCCCAAGGCGCTTGTGCTCATGACTGACGGTCGGCTCAAACGGGCTGAGCAGCGCGCACGCATACGTGGCAACGAACACATGCTTGCTCGGCACGACTTCAAACAGGTGCGTGTCGACCAGCGCGCCCACCTCAACGTGCAAGTTCAGCTCTTCGGCAATCTCGCGTACGAGGCATTCGGTGGAGGACTCGCCGAGTTCGATTCGGCCGCCGGGCAGTTCCCACTCTTCCCGTTCATTGAGCAGCAGGACGACCTCGCCCGCGGGCGCGCGCAGGACGCCTTTGATGGAGACGGGGTAGGCGGACATGGCGCTCCGATGCAGAACCTAGCGAAGACCAGAAAACCCTTGTCCAGACTGGGCTCACCGGGTGGCACCCTTGTTTTGTATGCCATCTTGTATGCCAAAAACTCAAAGTGCCTCCACTTATCCACAGGCCCGGCGCACCGGACGCAACCTGATTGCATCAGCCGCGATGCGGTCGATTCCGTGGTAGCCGCGTAGCTGGTAACCCACCGATCCCGCGCGAACCGGGCTGCGAACTTCCGAGGCGCGAACCGGGCGCGTACCGTGGAAACCTGCGTGGAAACCTCAGGCGTGGCAACTTGACCCGCAGACGGCAGAGCCCCACTTCTGTGGGGACTTCCTTTCCCTGGATATGCATCAGGATTGGTGGGCACAAACGCCACCGTCAGGAGGGAGACACATGAAAGCCATGCCCATGCTCGCGGCCGTTGTTGTGGCCGCCGCTGCGGCGGTCGCGCAGCCCTCATTCGCTAGGGCGCCACGCCACCAGAACTACAGCCAGGCTCCAGAGGAATCTGCGCTCGTGGAGCACGGCCACTACATTAACCGGCAGGGGCATGATGTCCAGTCGCCAGCGCACAGCAAGGATGGAAGCGTGCCGAACGGCGCGACCGCCAAATGCCGAGATGGCTCGTATAGCTTCAGCGAATCGCATCGGGGCACGTGCTCGCGCCATGGTGGAGTCGCCGGCTGGCTTTGAATGGCGCAACGCACGCTTTCACGGACATGGATATTCGCATCATGCGCCTGAAAAAAGGAACTCGACTCTCCTTTTCAATTCGCCGATGATCCCAATGGCGTTGCCAAGATTGCTCGTCTTGGCAAGCGCCCCCATCAGCTTGTACTCCACCGCCCCGTCATCTCTCACGTAAGAGATGACGACCCCCTTGATTCTCCCCGCTTCGAGATCGTCCGCGATTTCCCTCAGTTGCTCACTGGGGACTTCACTTGCGGCGCCGCGGAAGAGGGGAAACACGTTGGTTTGTGTGATTTTCGCGCCGGGATTGGCGGAAGTAAGATTGATGCCAGTCATGACCCAGTTCCTTTTTAGCTGGATTGTGATCAGGTGGCCTTGGTGTTTTAGCACCTTGGCCGCCGCCTGCCTGACGGGGGCGTCAGGACTTAGAAGGACTTTAGCCGCTGCCTTTAATTGACAAAATATGCCGTTTGCATTAGATTATTTTGTATTAGATTAGATGTGGATTTTAATAAAAGCCGTGCTAATGCATTCGCAAATTGCTAACAGGACAGCAAAAAGCCCGCGTAAATCGGGCTATGTTCTATATTAAAGTTCGGAAGTGGCGACCAGTCAGCCGCCTTTAAGCATCGCGAGCAACGCCCGCGCCTCTCGATCAGTTCCGCCGCAGCCGTTCTTTGCAGGCCCGCAACAGGTCATTGATGCGTTTCTGATAGGCAAGCCAGCCACGTGACCTCAAACCGTGCTTCAGGGCGTTCTGCGATGACGCGGCCTTACCCGCGTCGCTCCTCGGCCCGGACGCCTTGCTCCACGGCTTCCAGCGCTTGATTGCTTCTGCCTGTTTGGCGCGCCGCTCCGGCGTCCAGCCATTTGCCATGTTGATGCTCCAATAATTCGTTGGATTGATTTCCGCTTTCCTCGTGCGCGCGTGTGTGCGGCGTGTTAGGAGGCTGTACGCCGTTATTCACCTGCTGCGGCCCGTTTGTGATGTTCGCCTGCTTCACGAATGCCACCGGGCGTGGGTTCTTGATCTCAGCCAGGGTCTCCAAGGTCGCCCGGCACTGGGCCTGCGCCCGCAACGCGTGCCGCAGGTGGGCCTCCATCTGGTTCAGGTATTCGCTATGCGCCGCCTTTCGGGCCAGTTGGTTGAAGATCATGTCCAGCGTGTTGGCCTGGGCCACCAGCATGGTTTCCACTGCGGACAGGTCGCCGGCCTTCACCTTGTCGGCCTGCTCGCGCAGTTGCGTTGCGTAGGCGGTCAGGTCCAGGCCAGCTCCGAACATCGATTCAGCATACTTCCGGCCAGTCACCGCGCCGCGAATCACCGGGCTCGATGCAATGACAGCGCCGCGCTCTTCGGCGTCTTTGAACGTGACGCCCTCAAGATGCAGGGTTGCCGGGTCGCGCTTGGCGGGTTTGGCCTGCTTCGGTTTTGTCGCCATGTGCGAGCCTCCTTACTCGTCGCGCGAAGGCGCACGGCCCCGCTTGGGGTCGTGATGCGCGCAGGTGTTCAGGGTGTCCGGCGCGTCCAGCCAATCGTGATGCCGCCAACCCAGCGCCTTGCCCATCTGGCACCGCACCGGCACGCCGTGGTCGTGGTGCGTCATGTGCTGGCAGGTGCCGCACTTGCGAATGGCGTCATGCCTTGCCAGCGCCTGCCGTCCAATCTCAGCGGCACGTGTCACAGCCTCGATGCTGATCAGATGCTCTCGGAAATACGCCAGATCATCGGCAAGGGTCGAAACAGGCTGGCGAACAACCAAACCCATCAGGTCCGCCCTGTAGTCGTCCGTCCACCCCTCAATATCGGCCACCCTGCCGATGGTCGTCCGCAGGTCGGCCAGCAGCCGCGCCACGCGCTCGGGCGACATGGGCACCACGTAGGGTGTGTATGGCCCATCCGCCACCGGGTAGTGCGACAGCATGGCGGCGTCATTCGCAGCGCGGCGCAGGTACTCGACAATCTCGGGCTTGTGGGCGGCAAGCTCGGGTTTCAGTTCATCCACCGCATCCCTTGGCCCCCTGAAGCGCAGGCGCTCCCCCTCCACCCAAAGAGAAACATGCGCCGCCCTGGCCCTGCTCAAAATCTGCGCAGCGCTCATAGCTCGCCCTCCGATTCATCCGCAGGCAGCAAACTTTCTTCCTCTTCGGTCACTGCCTTTTTTTCGGTTACTCGGTTACAACCGGCATGGCTATTGGGTTTGCGGGTAACTAAAGGCTTTTCCGATTGGTTACGTAACCGAGCATCAGTTACCTGCAAACCCGCACTGGCATTGGGTTGTAACTGAGTAACCGACGGAAGGGGGGTAGTGGGCGAAAGGGACAAATATCGAGCGAAGGCATCCTCGAATTGCTCGACCTTGTACCCCTTGGATGTCTCGTAGGCGATCTTCACCGGCTGGCTCTCGATGCCGTACTCGCGCAGCTTCTTGCCCAGTTGCCGCAGTGTCATCTCCCTGCCCCGATTCCAAGTCTTCCAGGGCGCTTCATCGTCTTCGTAGAGCGCGGCCAGTAAGTCGGCCATGGAGATGCGCTGCACACCTTGGCGGTCGAACACCGCTTTGATGTCCGCCAGCAGCTCGGCCCCGGCACTCTGCGCGGCCTCGCCGCCATGGTTGCACAGCTTGATCGCCGCGCTGCGTGCGTAGCTCGGCCAGGTGCCGCCCACAAGATCGGCGACGGCAAACAACGGTTCCCAGTTGTCCTGATCCCGGTCGCCAAGGACATCGGGCAGATCGGGGCGAGCCACACGGATGGCCGCAGCGTTGTCGTCGGCCCAGCGGGCCATCTTTGCGCGCAGATCGTCAAACAGGCCGGCTTCTGCTTGGCGCAGGCGTTCCGCCGTCTCGTGCGGCATCTTGCGGCGCATCTGCGCCACCACGGCGCGGCTCGTGATCGTCTCGGCCAGCTTGTCGGCGTAAATGCCAGCCAGCGCTTTGAAGCCGAATACGTTGAACCGCTTGGGCTCGAAATCGTCGCCCACCGCCACGCTGCGCCAGACGAAAGCAGAATCACGGGTGTGGCCGGCGTTCAGCAACCCGCGCAGGTCTTCCGCTTCCTTGGTTAGTACCGTCTCGATCTCGTCCAACAGCAGCGTGGGCCGGTACTTCTCGATCATGCGGAACAGCACGGAGGACGAGACCCCCGCCGCCTGAGCAGGGCGAGGCACCAGCTTGCCGGCCACCGTCAGCAATTGCGATTTGCCGCACGCCTTTTCCGGGGCGGTTATCAGCAGGATCGGGCATACACTGACGTAATCCGCAAGCCAAGCCGTTTGGCACCACAGCGCCGTCGCCGCGATGGTCTCCTGGTCGCAGATGATGAAGCGCCGAATGGTGCGGGCGATCTCGGTCAGCAACGCAGATCCGTCCACGGGATCGGGCCACGGCTCCACATCCTCGAACGGCGCAGCTTCCTCGCTCTGCACCTCGCCGCGTGCAGCCTTCACCATTCGGTCAAGCGTGCTGATCTGCGCGCCGATGCGCTTGGCCTCGGCCTTGCGCACGCGGTCGTATTGCATCGGCGTGAGTGCCGCCAGGCGCTCGATGGCCTGTTCGTCGGTTTCAGCCGGCGCGGTATCGCCGCTATTGGGGTTGGTTTCCGTAGCCTGGGCGTTTTCCGTTACGGCTCCAGCTTTTCCATTACGGGTTGCCTCAATGCAGGCCACCACGGCACCCGCGCCGCAAGCAACGTGCAGATCGTTGAAGTCGGTCGCGCCGTCCGGTCGCTCAGGCCCGAAGTCCGGCACCGCCAGCAGCGCGCCAATGGCCTGGGCGGCTTCTCGTGCCTTGGTCAAACCCGGATTGCCGTCCGTCTCGATGTCGTCGTCGGCACAAACGATCATCGGTACGTCAGGCAGCTTGGCACGCAGCGCCTGCGCCACCGACAACAGGTTGCCGGCGTTCATTGCGGCGGCCACCGGGTAGCAGGTGGCCTCATGCAAGCTGCACGCCGTCGCCCAGCCTTCGCAGATCAGCAGCGGGGCATCCGGCCCCGGCTTGCCGCCCAGGGCGCAGTAGCAGCCCGCCACGGCGCCGCCCGTCTTGAAGCGCTTGGAGCCGTCCGGCTGGATGAATTGCAGGCTGCGCAACTCGCCGCCGGCATCCCGCAGCGGGATCAGCAGGGCATCGCGTAATTGCTTTGCGCCGGTCGGATTGATGCCCTTGCGCTCAATGTAGGAGTGTCCGCCATCAACGTTGCCCGCGGTGTTCCACAGCTCCACACACTTGGCGGCGGCATCCTCCGCCACCTTGGCGCGCTCGGCGGCGGCCTCAGATTTGCCCTGCTCGATGCGCTGACGGTGCGCCTGGCGCTCGGCGTCGGTTAGAGTGCGTTCCGGCTTCGCGCACCACGTCTCGGACAAGCCAGTACGCCAGTCGCCAAAGCTGCCAGCAGGCAGGCCGTCGCCGTGCAGCACATACCAGGCGGAGCGCTTGCCACGCTTTTCATCCGTGCCATCGAAGCGGTGCAGTTTGCCGTCGGCCACGATCTCGCCAGGCTGCAACCCGTGTTCGGCCATGGCGGCGGCGAATTGCTGTTCAAAAGGAATGGGACCGTTCATAAGGTCAGCCCTCCGCGAGGGAGGCGCCGGCCTGCTCGGCCCGGTAGTTCACCGGATCGGCCATCCAAGCATGAACGTCTGCGTTTTTATACACCGTGCACCGAGCACCCATTCGGATCGGCTGCGGTGCCTTACCAGCCAAGACCAGTTGACGCCACTTCTCGCGGCTTACGGCAACGAACTGTTGGAACTGGCCGAACCGCGAAACGCCATCTTTTGGAAAAGCGGGCTGGTGCGCTTCAATGAGCGCAGAACTGACTTTTGTGGGCATTACGTTCCTTTGCGGAAGTGCCCCCTACAGCGCTCGAAGGTTACCCGGCAGTGTCGATAAAAGGTCACTGCACGAACAATCGAGTTTCCTTTCTGTTAGCAGAGTTGTTTGCTTTCTCGTTAGCAAAACCCTAAACTCTGCCTGCGGATATGCAGACGCAAAGCAGGCTTGGCGGCTTGCGCGCATCTCGATCCGCTGTTGTGCGCTGTAGAAGGCGTTAGCAACTGGCACGCATCGCGCCTGTCCAAAGTTACGATGCGTACCACTCTCAGAAGGCCCGGCTGCATTGGCGTGCAGTTTCGGGCTTTCGTCTTTTTGCCCACAAGCTACTGCATGGGCAATCAGTGGCGTTTATTGTAAATCACGCGGCAGTGGATGCCGCGCAGGCAGCGATGTCGGTCGCTGTGCACATGCAGCGGCAACGCGGCCTAGTGTCACTTGTTGCTGACTTCCTGTTTTTGGTGCCGCTCCGCCCGCAATTTTCCTGCGGCGACGCAATAAAATTGCCGCATCTAGAGACGCAAACCCTCCATCTTGGTCACGTCGCCGGCGATCTTGATCTTGCCGAACTACGGCATGATCCCCGTGCGGTCCATTAGGCGGCTCGCCCAAACTGGCCGATAACGACATTTCGGCCCTCGTCTATCTGGGCATCCACGAAATCCGCCCACAGTAGCAGGATGCGCCGTCGCTCTTCCGCATACTCCGCACGGTTGTAGACCCCCTTGATGCCCTTGATGCTGTGCGCCAGCGCTTTCTCTATGGCGTCCGACGATTGCCCCATCTCGTGCAGATGAGTCGATGCGGTGCGGCGGAAGTCGTGCAGCACGAAGTGCTGAACCTCCATGTCCAGAGCGCGGACAGCCTGATTCAGCGTGCTTTTCGCAATGGGCCTATCGATGCCGCCTCGCACTGTCGGGAAGACGTATTGCTGACTGGTGCGGTTCTCGTGAAGCTCCCGCAGCATGGCGACTGCTTGGGGCGCCAGATACACCCAGTGCTCGCGGTCTTTCTTCATCCGGTCGGCAGATATGCGCCAGATACCGGCGTTCAGGTCAAATTCGCTCCATCGAGCCTCGATCAACTCCGACTTGCGAACCATCGTCAGCACCAGCAGATGAATGGCCAGCTTGAGCGGGCGGCGGATGCTGGAGGCATACACAGCCCGAAGCACGCGGCCCATCTCGTCGGGCGATAGGACGCGCTCGCGGCTGTCCTGAGTGGCGATGAAGCGCGCCACCACGGCGGTGGCTGGGTTGGTCGTCACAAGCTGGCGGGCGATGGCGTATTCGTACATCCGCTTGAGGACGTTCCGGGTGTGCAGTGCCATTTTCGGAGCGCCGCGCCCTTTGATCCGGTCGCAGATCGCCAGCACGTCGCCTGGCGTGACTTCTGGCATGGGCTTGTTGCCGATGGCCGGGAAGACGTCTTTTTCGAGCACACGCCGCGTGGTGCGCAGGTACTCGGCGGATTTACCGGCTACCTGTTCTTCGATCCAGAGCGCAGCGAAGTCGCGCACCGCGTCCAGCCGCTTCACCGCGCCACGGTCCTTTCGGGCATCGGCCACCGGCGACACTCCGCCCGCCACGATTTCGGCGTAGCGCCGCGCCCGGTCACGGGCCGCCTGTAGGCCGAGCGCCGGATATTCGCCAAGCGTCACGGGCGGATGCCTCTTGCTATGCAGGGAATAGCGGTAGCGCCAGATTTTGGAGCCTGACGGCATGACTTCTAGGATCAGGCCGCCGCCATCAGAGACGGGGTAACGGCTCGCCTTCGGCTGTAGTGCCTTGATGCGGGTATCGGTCAGCGGCTGGACGATCTTTGGCATACAAACCTCTTTGGGCATACATAACCAGACCGCTTACCCCGACCAGAAAACCCTTATCAAGCAAGGATTTCATGGGTTTTTGGCACACATGATTTGTTGGGTTACGGCGTCGTATGCCATCTTGTATGCCAAAGAATCGTTGTTGTCAATTGCGAACGCTTGGCGAAGTTTGGCAGTGAATCCATTATGGGTAGGGGTTTGTTATGGGTTTCTCTGGCAACCCTTGGCAACGCTCGGCGACTACTTATTTTCCGATGCAGAACCGGCTAAAAATCACCCCCAGCAAATCATCGCTGGAGAACGCCCCCGTAATGCTGTTCAACGCCTCCTGCGCAAGCCGCAGTTCCTCGGCAAACAGATCCAGCGATTGCGCTTGCTGTGCCGCGTGCTCCGCCGCCGTGGCGAGATGTTCGCGGGCCGTGCGCAGCGCCGCGAGATGGCGCTCGCGGGCGAGGTAAAGCCCCTCGCCGCCGCCCTGCCAGCCGGCAATCTCCAGCAACGCCGCGCGCAGCAGTTCGACGCCCAGGCCATCGCGCGCCGAGAGCCACACCTCGGGCGGTTCGGCATCCACGCGGCCCGGTATAGCTACGCCCGAGAGGTCGATCTTGTTGATGACGCGCAGGGTCGGTACGCCGGCAGGCACGTGTTCGGCAATGCGGGCGTCGATTGCGGTGTCTTCGGGCGAGAGGCCCTTGGCGCGATAGTCCGTCGCGTCCAGCAGATGCAACACGACATCGGCGCGGGCGATGGCGGCCCAGGTGCGCTCGATACCGATGCGCTCGACTTCGTCTTCCGTATCGCGCAGGCCCGCCGTGTCGACGATGTTCAGCGGGATACCCTCAATCTGGATGGTCTGCTGCACCTTGTCGCGCGTGGTGCCAGCGATGGGCGTGACGATGGCAAGTTCCGCTCCGGCCAGCGCATTAAGCAGCGACGATTTGCCGACGTTCGGCTGCCCCGCCAGCACCACGTGCAGGCCTTCGCGCAGCAGCGCACCTTGGCGCGCCTGCGCCAGCACGCCATCGACGGCCGTGCGAATGTTGGCGAGCTGACCGCGCGCGTCGGAGGCTTCCAGGAAGTCGATCTCCTCCTCTGGAAAGTCCAGCGTCGCTTCCACCAGCATGCGCAGATGGATCACCCGCTCGACCAGCGCATGCACCGCTTGCGAAAACGCGCCATCGAGCGAACGCGCCGCCGAACGTGCGGCGGCTTCGGTGCTGGCTTCAATCAGATCGGCGACGGCCTCGGCTTGCGCCAGATCCATCTTGTCGTTGAGGAAGGCGCGGCGCGTGAACTCGCCGGGCTCGGCCACGCGCAGGCCGATCTCGCGGCCGGCGGTCAGGCAGCGCTGCAGCAGCAGTTGCATCACGACAGGGCCACCGTGGCCCTGCAGCTCGAGCACGTCTTCGCCTGTGTACGAATGCGGCGCGGGAAACCACAGCGCGATGCCGCGGTCGATGGCGTTGCCGTCGGCATCGAGGAATGGCAGATAGGTTGCCTGGCGGGGCGTCAGCAGGCGTCCGCACACGGCGCGCATGACAGCGCGCACGTCGGGCCCTGACACACGTACCACGCCGATGCCGCCCCGCCCGGGCGCGGTGGCAATCGCCGCGATCGGGATCGTGAGGATGGGCGCGTGCGGCGCGGCCGACGCATTCGGCAAGGTGGTGGGATGGTCAGCAGCGGTCATGGGCGGTATTGTGCGGCAGCCGCGCCGTTGCGCGCCAGTTTCCAACCAAGGAGATTCGGATGATCGATCACACCGGCGTCGTCGTCAGCGACTTCGAAGCCGGCAAGCGGTTCTACGAACGGGCGCTCGGCGCCATTGGCCCGGGCAAGCTGCGGGAGTTTCCGGCGGCTGTCACGGGCCACACCGATGTGGCGGGCTTTGGCCCATCGGGCAAGGCGGAATTCTGGATTTCAGCGGCGACGGCCGGGCAGGGGTCGAACAAGCCGCCGGTGCATGTGGCCTTCCGCGTCGACACGCGTGCCAATGTGGACACGTTCTACGCCGCGGCCCTGGCTGCAGGCGGCACCGACAATGGCGGGCCCGGCGTGCGCGCGCACTATCATCCGAACTACTACGGCGCCTTCGTGCGCGACCCGGACGGCCACAACATCGAGGCCGTCTGCCACGCACTTGGTTGAAGCGCTTGAAGCGTTTCGAGCAGGCGAAAAGAAGGGCACCCGGAGGTGCCCTTTTTCGCTGAAGTGCGTTCGCCTTACTTGGCGGGTGCCGCCTTCTTGTTGGTGCCCAGCATACGGTTGATCGACCACTGCTGCGCGATCGACAGGCAGTTGTTCACCACCCAGTACAGCACCAGGCCGGCCGGGAAGAAGAAGAACATCACCGAGAACGCGATCGGCATGAACATCATCACCTTGGCCTGCACCGGGTCCGGCGGGGTCGGGTTCAGCTTGGTTTGCACGAACATCGACACGGCCATCAGCACCGGCAGGATGTAGAACGGGTCGGGCGTGGACAGATCGTGCACCCAGCCGATCCAGGGCGCACCGCGCATTTCGACCGACGACAGCAGCGCCCAGTACAACGCCATGAACACCGGAATCTGGATCACGATCGGCAGGCAGCCGCCGAGCGGATTGACCTTCTCGGTGCGGTACAGCGTCATCATTTCCTGGTTCATCTTCTGCGGATCGCCCTTGTGGCGCTCGCGGATGGCCGTCATGCGCGGCTGCAGGTCTTTCATCTTGGCCATCGACCGGTAGCTCGTGGCCGACAGCGGGAAAAACACCAGCTTGATCAGCACCGTGAGCGCGACGATCGACCAGCCCCAGTTGCCCAGCAGCGCGTGGATCTTCTCGAGCAGCCAGAACAGCGGCTTGGCGACGATGGTCAGCCAGCCATAGTCCTTCACGAGGTCCAGGCCCGGGGTGATGGCCTCGAGCATGCGCGCTTGCTGCGGGCCGGCAAACAGGCGCGCCGTGGTCGACACACTGGCGCCCGGCGCGACGGTGCCCAGCGGCTCCTGGATGCCGATGCGGTAGAAGTTGGTGTCGACGCGGTTGACGTAGTACTCGCGCTTGACGTTGTCGGCGGGAATCCAGGCCGATGCAAAGTAATGCTGCACCATCGCCACCCAGCCGCTATTGGTCGGGGCCGGCACCTGTGCCTTGCCCTTGTCGATGTCGGCGAAAGTGATCTTGTGGAACTTGTCGCCGTCGGTGTACACGGCCGGGCCGGTGAACGTGCTGTAGAAGCGCGATTGCTCCACAGCGCCGCCGTCGCGGGCCAGTTCCAGGTACAGCGTCGGGTTGATCGGCGCGGTGCCGTCGTTGGTCACGTCGAAGCGCGAGTCGATCACGTAGCTGCCGCGCTTGAAGACGTACGTCTTGGCCAGCTTGGCGCCGCCCTTGTCGGCCGTCAGCGTGATGGAGACATCGTTGCCGGTACCCAGGTCACGCGGGCCGGGCGATGCAGCGAACACCGTCGTGTGGTTCGGGAAGTCGCCGCCGATGAGGCCCGAGCGTGCCAGATAGGTACGCTCGACGCTGCGGTCGAACAGCACCATCGGGTTGCCGTCGTGGTCCTTCTGGTCGAGCAGTTCGAGCTTGGTGACGATGGCGCCGTCGGTGTCGATGGTGGCGCGCAGCAGGTCGGTCGAGATGACGATCTTTTCCGAAGCCGGGGCCTGCGAAGCGGCACCCGTAGCCGGGGCGGCTTGCGACCCGGCGGCTGCCGCTGTAGAGGCGTTGCTTGGCACGTCGCCTGCGGGCGTGCTGCCCGGCGCGGCGGCCGTGGTCGTGGCCGTTTGCGGCGTGGGGAAGAACATCGACTGGTGGCCATTCGCGCGTTGCCAGTTGTCGAACAGCAGGACAACCGCCAGCGAGAAGATCACCCAGAGAATGGTGCGTTTGATATCCATGTCGGATTACGGTCTGGGAAGGTGAAGCCAGCGCCGAAAAACGGCTGCGCAGCCCGATCTTGAACCTGCGATGCTCACCGTACCCTTGTACGGTTGCGCTTCTCGGTCCAACCTCGGGCTGCTCGCTACGTTTTCCGGCACTGCCTGGATCGACGGCCGCGCAGGCTGGGAGTCAGCTGCGGTCGCGTCGGTCGATGCGGGATCGGTGGAGCGGGGCACAGCGTCGCCAGCAGCGGGCGGCACAGGATCATACCCGCCTTGTGCGAACGGATGGCAGCGGCATAGACGTTTTGCCGCAAGATAACTGCCGTAACCGGGCCCGTGAGTGAGCACGGCATCGCGCGCGTAGTCGGAGCAGGTCGGGAGGAAACGGCATTGCGCCCCTACAAACGGGCTGAACGCCACTTTGTAGATGCGCAGCAGAAACAGCAGCACGCGCGTCATGGCGTGCTCCCAGCGGTGGGCTGGGGAGGTGTTGCGGCAGGCGGCGCCGACAGTGGCCGCGTGGCAACCTCGAAAAGCTGCGCCAGCTCTTCGCGGCAGATGCGCTTGAAGGCGGCCACGGTGGGCACGTCCTGGCGCGGAAACTTAGCCTGCAGGCGGATCAGCACGTCGCGCCCGCCCAGCAACGGCTGCCGCAGGCGGAACAACTCGCGGCACTGGCGCTTGATGAGGTTGCGCTCGACGGCGCGCTTGGCGAATTTCTTGCCGATCACCACGCCCAGGCGCGCCGGGCGATCGCCGTTGGCGCGCACATACAGCACGAAGTGACGACTACGCCGGACCGGCCGCAAAGCAAAAACGGATGAAAACTCATCCGTTTTTGTCAGCCTTGCGGCCTTGGGGTAGGCGTGCAGGCCCATCGCCAGCGTGCCGCAGAGCCATGAGCAACGGCCGAAGCCGCCGCCCTTGGCGCGGCCGTCTTTAGATGGCCAGGCGCTTACGGCCCTTGGCGCGGCGTGCGTTCAGCACGGCACGGCCACCACGGGTCTTCATGCGGACACGGAAACCGTGGGTGCGCTTGCGACGGGTAACGGAAGGTTGATAGGTACGCTTCATGATGCACTCTCTTGTTAATGGGTGGTGCGGACATCGCCGCACGCGCCGGGCCTAGGGCTGCCCCTGCGGCCTGGTGTCGATTCAGTCAGAGAAATCGCCCACGCAGACCGCCGTGCGCTGTGTTGTTCAGGTCTAGGGTGTCACCGGAACATCGGGCACCGAGGGCATCGGGCCTAAGCCGGATCAGTCGCGACGAAGTGTTTCTCGCCCCGCATCTGACACGAACAAGCGTGCGCTCCCCTGCTGCGCATCGCAGAACCCGGCATTTAAACGGCATTTTCGACTTCTGTCAAGCCTGACCGACTGGGGATAACGTGCGCCCCGCGACCGAAATCCACCCGGCGACGAGTTGTCCCCAGCGCCTTGTGCGGATTGGGGTGCTCTGCGCAAAGGGTTGCCGGGATTGGGTTTGCGGGAGGTCAATAAAATCGGTTGTCCACCGCTACTCACAGCGGGTCCACAGGTTATCCACAGACTTATCCTTTGTGGATAACTTTCGGCCAGGGGTACAATCCCGTTCCAATAACGAAAGCCACCCGGTTTCTGGCCACAGCCAGGAGCCCGGCGGCCGGCCCTCCCGGGGACGTCATCAGACGCGTGTGGCGCCGGTCAAACACCTAACGATAACGATGCAGGATTTCTGGCATGCGGCGTCCGCTCAACTCGAGAGTGAGCTGACGCCGCAACAATTCAAGACGTGGATCAAGCCGCTGACGCCGCTGTCGTTTGACGAGCAGGCGTGCACGCTGCGGATTGCCGCGCCCAACCGTTTCAAGCTCGACTGGGTCAAGAGCCAGTTCTCGGGCCGCATCCAGTCGCTCGCGTGCGACTACTGGGAGGCGACGGTCGACGTGCAGTTCGTGCTCGACCCGACCGCCGGCCAGCGCCAGGCGGCGCTTCAGCCGGCGCTCGCGCCAGTGCCGATGCAACCCCTTGGGGCGCAAGCAGGTCAACCGCGGCAGGCCATGCCGGCCGGCAACGGTGTCTCGCATGACGCCGCAACGTCGCGCCCCGCGCCGTCTGTGTATCGCGATACCGCGCTCGCAACGGCGAGCCATGCCGCCGCCGATATCGATGTGCCCGTGATGGACGCCGCCGAGGTCAGCGCCCGGTCGTACCGCATGCCGCCGCAGGCGCCTGCCGTGGTCGCGACCCTGGCTGCGCCGCCGCAGGCGCACGTGGACGATTCCGTGCATGAGCGCTCGCGGCTGAACCAGATCCTGACGTTCGACAACTTCGTCACCGGTAAGGCGAACCAGTTGGCGCGCGCCGCGGCTATCCAGGTCGCCAACAACCCCGGCAAGTCGTACAACCCGCTGTACCTGTACGGCGGGGTGGGGTTGGGCAAGACGCACTTGATCCATGCCATCGGCAACTTCATGCTGATGGAGAACCCGCGCGCGCGCATCCGCTACATCCATGCGGAGCAGTACGTGTCGGATGTGGTGAAGGCGTACCAGCGCAAGGCGTTTGATGATTTCAAACGCTACTACCACTCGCTCGATCTGCTGCTGATCGATGACATCCAGTTCTTCTCGGGCAAGAACCGCACGCAGGAAGAATTCTTCTACGCGTTCGAGGCGCTGATCGCCAATCGCGCGCAGGTCATCATCACCAGCGATACGTATCCGAAAGAGATCACCGGCATCGACGACCGCCTGATCTCGCGCTTCGACTCCGGCCTGACCGTGGCGATCGAGCCGCCCGAGCTGGAGATGCGCGTTGCGATTCTGATGAAGAAGGCGCAGGCCGAGAACGTGACCGTGCCGGAAGAGGTGGCCTTCTTCGTGGCCAAGCACCTGCGCTCGAACGTGAGAGAGCTGGAAGGCGCGCTGCGCAAGATTCTGGCGTACTCCAACTTCCACGGCAAAGAGATCACGATCGAGGTCACGCGCGAGGCGTTGAAAGACCTGTTGACCGTGCAGAACCGCCAGATTTCGGTGGAGAACATCCAGAAGACCTGCGCGGATTTCTACAACATCAAGGTCGCGGATATGTACTCCAAGAAGCGGCCGGCCAACATCGCGCGCCCGCGTCAGATCGCCATGTATCTGGCCAAGGAACTCACGCAGAAGAGCTTGCCCGAGATTGGCGAACTGTTCGGCGGACGCGACCACACCACGGTGCTGCACGCCGTACGAAAGATCGCCGACGAGCGCACCAAGGACGCCCAGCTCAACCACGAGTTGCACGTGCTGGAGCAAACGCTCAAGGGCTGACCGCGCGATGGTCACCAGAGCGCATGGCAACGCCATTCGCCCTGAATCAAGCCTCGACAGACGCCCGCTCGAATGCGGGCGTCTTTTCATGCACAATAGACATATTTGCCGCGCGCGTGACGCTATCCAGCGCCCCCTTATTTGCGGTATAATTTGTGATTAACCCCTTGATTTACAACAACTTTGGGTTAATCGCGAATGCTCCTGCAGGCACCTGGCCATGTGGCCGAGGCTGGGGCGCGCGCGGTGTCACCTCTCAAGCCAAGGATCGCCTTCATGCAATTGGTCAAAACCTCGCGAGACAACCTGCTGCGTCCGCTGCAAATCGTGAGCGGCATCGTGGAACGCCGACACACGCTGCCGATCCTGGCCAATCTGCTGATCACCAAGCAAGGTGAACGGGTTTCCTTCCTGTCCACCGACATCGAAATCCAGATCACCACGCACGCCGATTGCGGCGCCGGCGCGGGCGACGTTGCCACCACCGTGGCCGCGCGCAAGCTGGTCGACATCCTGCGTGCCATGCCTGACGGCGAAGTCGCGCTCACGCTCAACGACAAGCGCATGACGGTGCAATCCGGCAAGAGCCGCTTTGCGCTGCAGACGCTGGCCGCCGAAGAATTCCCGACCGTTGCAGAGGCAACCGATTTCGGTGCCCGCATCACGCTGCCGCAGAAGACGCTCAAGCACTTGCTGGCGATGGTGCACTTCGCGATGGCCCAGCAAGATATCCGCTACTACCTCAACGGCATGCTGCTGGTGGTGGACGGCAAGCAAGTCATGGCCGTCGCCACCGACGGCCACCGCCTGGCCTACTGCGGCGTGGAAACCGGCGAGCAACCGGCAGGCGCCGGCGGCCGTCAGGAAGTCATCATCCCGCGCAAGACCATCCTCGAGCTGCAACGCCTGCTGGAAGACGTGGACGATCCCGTCTCGGTGCAACTGGCCTCGAACCAGGTCAAGTTCACCTTCGGCAATATCGAGCTGATCTCCAAGCTGGTCGAAGGCAAGTTCCCGGATTTCCAGCGCGTGATCCCGAAGGGTTACCGCAACAGCTTCACGATCGACCGTGCCTTCCTGCAGCAGGCGCTGCAACGTACGGCCATCCTGACCACCGACAAGTTCAAGGGCGTGCGCTGCATGCTCGACACCAACGTCCTGAAGATCAGCTCCACCAACGCTGACCAGGAAGAAGCGCAGGAAGAACTCGAAATCGACTACCAGGGCGATGCACTGGATATCGGTTTCAACGTCACCTACCTGCTGGACGTGCTGGCCAACCTCAAGGCCGAAAAAGTGCAGGTGAGCCTGGGCGACTCCAATTCGAGCGCGCTCATCACCCTGCCGGACGACGACACCTTCAAGTACGTCGTCATGCCGATGCGCATTTGACGCACCGCTGCACCCAGAGCAAGACGAGGGGCTGGATCGTGACGATCCGCCCCTTCGCCGTTTTTAAGCAACCCCGCTGTGTGCGTTGAGATAACCATTTCCGCGCCCATGGCAGCGAGCAGAACGACATGACCGAAGAGCAGAAACCGCAATCCACCCCCGCCGAGGCCAACAGCTATGACGCCGCCTCGATCCAGATCCTGGAAGGCCTGGAGGCGGTACGCAAGCGGCCGGGCATGTACATCGGCGACACCTCGGATGGCACCGGCCTGCACCACCTCGTGTTCGAGGTGCTGGACAACTCCATCGACGAAGCACTGGCCGGGCATTGCACCGAGATCCAGGTCACCATCCACACGGACAACTCCATCTCCGTGATCGACAACGGCCGTGGCATCCCGACCGGCATCAAGTTTGACGACAAACACGAGCCCAAGCGCAGCGCGACCGAGATCGCCATGACCGAGCTGCACGCCGGTGGCAAGTTCAACCAGAACAGCTACAAGGTGTCGGGCGGCCTGCACGGCGTTGGCGTGTCGTGCGTGAACGGTCTGTCGAAGTGGATGAAGGTGACGGTGCGCCAGGGTGGCAAGGTGCATTACATCGAGTTTGCACAGGGCGTTCCGCAAAACCGCCTGATCGAAACGGTGCAAGGGCCGGACGGCCAGATGGTGGAGGTCTCGCCGCTGCGCGTGTTGGGCACTACCGACAAGCGCGGCACCGAAGTGCACTTCCTGGCCGACGAAGAGATCTTCACCAACGTCGAATACCACTACGAGATCCTCTCCAAGCGGATTCGCGAGCTTTCGTTCCTGAACAACGGCGTGCACATCCGGCTGACCGACCAGCGCACCGGCAAGGAAGAAGACTTCGCCTTCTCGGGCGGCGTAAAGGGCTTTGTTGAGTACATCAACAAGAACAAGACCGTGTTGCACCCCACCATCTTCTTTGCCGCAGGCGAGAAAGACGGCGTGGCCGTAGAAGTGTCGATGCAGTGGAACGACGCCTACAACGAGCAGGTGCTCTGCTTCACCAACAACATCCCGCAGCGCGACGGCGGCACCCACCTCACCGGCCTGCGCGCCGCCATGACGCGCGTCATCAACAAGTACATCGCCGACAACGAGATCGCCAAGAAAGCCAAGGTCGACACCTCGGGCGACGACATGCGCGAAGGCCTGACCTGCGTGCTTTCCGTCAAGGTGCCCGAGCCCAAGTTCAGCTCGCAGACCAAGGACAAGCTCGTCTCGTCGGAAGTGCGCCTGCCGGTGGAAGAAGTCGTCGCCAAGGCGCTGAGCGACTTCCTGCTGGAAACGCCCGTCGACGCCAAGATCATCTGCGGCAAGATCGTTGAAGCTGCCCGCGCGCGTGAAGCTGCCCGCAAGGCCCGCGAAATGACGCGCCGCAAGGGCGTGCTCGACGGCATGGGCCTGCCCGGCAAACTGGCCGACTGCCAGGAGAAAGACCCCGCGCTGTCAGAACTCTTCATCGTCGAGGGTGACTCCGCAGGTGGCTCGGCCAAGCAGGGCCGCGACCGCAAGTTCCAGGCAATCCTGCCGCTCAAGGGCAAGATCCTGAACGTCGAGCGCGCGCGCTTTGACAAGATGCTCTCCAGCCAGGAAGTGCTCACGCTCATCACCGCCATGGGCACCGGCATTGGCAAAGACGACTACAACCTCGACAAGCTGCGCTACCACCGCATCATCATCATGACCGATGCTGACGTAGACGGCTCGCACATCCGCACGCTGCTGCTCACGTTCTTCTACCGCCAGATGCCCGAGATCATCGAGCGCGGCCACGTCTACATCGCCCAGCCGCCGCTCTACAAGATCAAGCACGGCAAGGAAGAGCGCTACATCAAAGACGACGTCGAGATGGCCGCCTACCTCGTGCGCCAGGCGCTGGACACCGCCGTGCTCGTGCGCCCCGACGGCACCGAGATTGCCGGCGACGCCCTGGCCGAACTCGCACGCCAGTACCAGTTCAGCCAAAGCGTGATCGAGCGCCTGTCTCGCGTAATTGACGCCGACGCCCTGCGCGCCATTGCCGAAGGCGTGTCGCTCGACTTGTCCAACGAAGCCGCAGCCGAAGCCAGCGCCCGCACGCTCAAGGCCCGCCTGCTCGAAATGCAAGGCAACGCCAGCAGCGCCAACGGCGGCGCCACCGCAGACGCCTTCATGCAGTACGAGGAGAAGACCGAGAAGTACCGCATCATGGTGGTGCGCCGCCAGCACGGCAACCAGCGCCTCAGCCACATCGACGCCGACTTTGTGGCCGGCGCCGACTACACCGCGCTCTCAAGCACCGCCGCCACCTTCCAGGGCCTGATTGGCGATGGCGCCCGCGTGCGCCGCGGCACCGGCGACAAGGTGCGCGAGCAGAACGTTGCCGACTTCCATGCCGCCATGACGTGGCTGCTGAGCGAAGCCGAGCGCGGCGTGAGCCGCCAGCGCTACAAGGGCCTGGGCGAAATGAACCCCGAGCAGCTGTGGGAAACCACCATGGACGTCACCCAGCGCCGCCTGCTGCGCGTGCAGATTGAAGACGCCATTGCCGCGGACCAGATCTTCACCACGCTGATGGGCGACGACGTGGAACCGCGCCGGAACTTCATTGAGAGCAATGCGTTGGTGGCGCGGAATATTGATGTTTGAGTTTTGCCCGCGCTAAAAAAACGCCGAGATTTTTCTCGGCGTTTTTTTTTAGCTTTGTGCTGCTCTGTCGCTGTCTACAGCTCTCCCTATTAGGCAAGTGCCGATCGTTCAGGAGTGCCATCAGAGGGAATCCCTGCAACCTTAGCTGGCTCTCGACAAGGTATTTGTGAATCAAGGGGAGCAGCTTCCTCGTGGGCTTGTGGAATAGGCTCATAGAATCTGACGAGGTCTCGCACGAGATAATTAAGCGCTGTTCGACTCCCCTTTTTGCTCCACCCAAGTTTGGCAATCCATAGGGCCGTTACGTTGGTCAAGCTGCGGAGCATGGTCTGCAAGCCCAAGCCGATCCCAAACAATGCCACAGAGCAACCTATTAGAACGGCAAGAAGAGATCTGACGCCTTGGTCTGAAATGACGGCGACGATATTTGGGAGTGGGTCGTCCGCCGACTTTGTCAGAAGCGCAACAAACAAAGCAATAGCAGCCAAAGTGATTGATAGCAGCCGAGCCTTAGATTCGGGGTCGTAGATCTTCTTCCAGAGATCGCCGGATTCCGTATCGGAGATCGATCTGAAAGATCTCTGTAGAGCCAGCAGGTCTGAGACTTCCTTGGCTGTAGCCGCAAAGCTGCTGGCAGGTTTGCCGCACAACCGCTCTAAGGCGACCTTGCGTCCAGCGGAGATGCGATCCGTTTGGCCCCCAGAGCCGATGCCCATTGTTTCGGCCTGCATCTTTCTCTTGTAAGCATCGATTGTGAGCGAAGTCGCTAAGAAGAGTATTTCTGCGACAAACATAGGGGCTTGAGACGGAAATGAGCGCCAAGCTGCTGCATTTGTACCTACCAAAATTAATTCGCCCGCAAAGAAAGCGAACGATAACGTCCAGGCATACCAATGCCAACTCCTAAAATTCGGATAAAGTCGGCGACCCTCGAATGCATGGAAGTAGCGATTTGCGATATCAATGTATGCATCCATCCATATCTCTCCGTGCTGCATTGTGATAGGTTGTGAATCGAAAGGAGAGCCAATTGCTGGCATGGCGGCGGCTCTTAAATTGAGTGGCGTGCCGCCGCGCACGACAGCAAGTGCGACGAAAATATCTTTCGCTGAAATCTAGTGTGTTCCCTTCTCTTTAGATTGGTTTCAACCCGTTACAATCGACCAGAGGGCCGAACACTGATTCGACGGCAGCCACATACTCTCGCTGGCGCAACATCCTAAATATCGTGGACGAGTCGAGGTCCAGTACGTTGCGGGAAGCCTCACGAACTATCTTTATGCTGCTTCGCTCGGTCATGGTGGCGATCCCAACTCGTGTATCGGCTATCGAGGCATATTTGTCGGCCAGCTGTGGATGCGTGATCACATAAACCCGATCAAAGGCTCTCAAGTAGTCGGTGGATTGAGTGTGCAACCTTTTCGGGGAGTCGAACTCGGTCTTGATCTCGTACGCGGTCGATATTCCGTTGAATACGGCAACGTCGACGATTGAGCGTCCTACCGGGAGCTCTATCTGCATGGACGCAGTCCGAGGGCTGTGCCTACCGAATACCGTTGTGGCGAGAGCCTATTTGACGCCTCAAACGTTATGTGGCGAGGGCACATGCAGGTTGGTGAATTTCCGTCCTTTTAGCTATGTTAATGTCGCCTCGGGTGACGTACCGGGCTTTGTATCAAACGGACCGACCGTCATCACAGAAATCAAAGGCTTGCGGATGCAAGTCCTCGTCAATGGGGAACCACAGACAAGGCTGGATGAAAATCAACCGTCCATAAAATTTTCTTCGCCGATCGAAATTCAATTGCTGAGGGACGCTTCCCCAGAGTTGGGCAACGGAACAACCGCCGATTCAATTCAGTTCTGGTTTTTCACAAAGACAACGTCGGGATCCAACAGGATCGATAACTACATCCGCCTTAACACTAGGCTGACCAGAATCGAAGGAAGCTGCTCAGTGCCAAGTCAGACGGTGGAACTGCAACCCACCCGGGCAAGAACCTTGGCTGGCATTGGGACAACGGCTGCCGAGCGCAGCTTCCAGATCAGCATTAACAACTGCCCAAAGGGATACAACAGGATTTTCTACAGGCTCAAACCGATGGGCGACAACGTTGAGACGTCAGCGGGAGTATTGCCGCTTTCCGCCCAATCGACCGCCAAAGGCGTGAGGATCAGGGTAACTGACAGTGCGGGGGCGCCTGTTGCATTTGATACGTCGAACAGAATCGATGTAATGACCCAGTGAAAACCTGCTCACGTCACAATGGAAGAAAAGACGATGAGCACGAAGATGGAAGAAGACATCAAGCGGTGGACGGCCAAGCGCAAGAGCGCGTTGGTGCTGGACATCATTCAGGGCAAGACGACAGTGGCAGAGGCCAGCCGCGCCTATGACCTGTCGCCCTCCGAGGTCGAGGGTTGGGTGGATGACGGCAAGCGCGGCATGGAGAATGCGCTGCGGGCCAACCCGCTGGACCTGAAAGATCAGTACGAGCGGCAGATCAAGGACCTGCAGGAAGCGTACGGCGAAGCCATGCTGGAGTTGCGCGCAAGAAAAAAATTGCAGTCCCTGCTGGGCGAGGACGACAAGTGATCGAGATGATCCGCCAGGGACTGCAGGCTGACGGCATTACCGTCTCGATCTCGAAGCTGTGCCGGTGGTTTAACGTACCGCGTCGCAGCGTGTATTACCGGCCAGTCAAGGCAGAGCCGAAGGTCCAGGCCCGCTTCGCGGAGCCGATCAAGGCGATGATCGAAGAGTCGCCGTCGTTCGGTTACCGTACCGTCGCGTATCTGCTGGGGTTCAATAAGAACACCGTGCAGCGCATCTTCCAGCTCATGGGTTGGCAGGTTCGCAAACGTCCCGTCGGCTTCCGGCCGCGCATTCAAGCGATGCCGTCAGTGGCT
>NZ_NKIL01000017.1:0-68115 GCF_002256165.1 Ralstonia sp. PBBBR1
GCGCGGCTTGCGCGGCATCAGGTCACGCAGGAAGGTCACGTAGGCAGACGGAATCTCCATGTCCACCATGAAATACGAGTGCGTGAACGAGAACAGGATCAGCAGTTGTTCCTGCCGCAGCAGCACCGTGTCGAGCGAGAGCTGGCCGGCGGCATTGCGTAGGATCGGCACGGCCAGCGGGAACGTCTTGTCGCCGTTGATCACGCGCCCGATGATGTACGCCGCCTTGTTGCGGAAGAACAGCGACGACAGCACGTGGATCTGGAAATTCGGCGCGATGCGGAAATCGCCGAAGTGCTCGCCCACCGCGCGCACCACGTAGCCGATATCACGCTCCAGGTCTTCAAACGGCGCGTTGAGCTGGAAGTTGTGGACGATGCGCTCGAAACAGGCGCCCAGGCCATCGCGTGTGCCGGGGTAATACGCGCGGTACGTCGGCTTGGTGGGCGACTCTTCATTCTCGATGTACTCCGTCGAGATGGCCGGGCGCACGAAGATGAAATCGTTGTTGAAGTACGAACGATGCAGGATACGCGTGCACACCGAGTTGAAGAAGGTCTCGGCGCACTCGGGCTGATGATGGTTGGTCAGCAGGCCGATGAAGTGCAGCTTGATCTGGCGCCAGATCTCGTCGTCGATGTTCTCGGCGTCGTATTCGTCTTCGAGGATGACCGAGGCTTCACGCACGCGCTCGTCGTAATAAGCAATGCGGTCGCGCTGCAACTGCTGCAGGCCGGCCCAGTCTCCGGTCTCGAACGCCGTCTTGGCCTGTACGCTGACCTCGCGGAACAAGCGATAGTGCTTGTCGAAGCCGTCGAGCATCGTGCGGGCAACGTCGAAGGCGATCTGCGACGAGAGGAGCTTGGGGAAATGGGACATGGCGTGTGCGCGGGGGCAGGGAAGCGGCAAAACCAGCAAACCAGGCAGACCTAGATTGTAGGGTCTTCGGTACCGTGTTCGCGTCCTGAAACCGTTGCGCCTCCTTATCCGTTTGGCTGATGGCCCCGTGCCCCAGCCCCGCCTGCTCTCGCCAGTTACATCGTCTCTGCGTACAGCTCGCGGCCGATCAGCATGCGGCGGATTTCCGACGTGCCGGCGCCAATCTCGTACAGCTTGGCGTCGCGCCACAGGCGGCCGACCGGGAATTCGTTGATGTAGCCATTGCCGCCCAGGATCTGGATGGCTTCGCCGGCCATCCAGGTGGCCTTCTCGGCGGTGTAGAGGATCACGCCGGCGCAGTCCTTGCGCACCTGGCGCACGTGGTCGCGGCCCAGTGAGTCGAGGTTCTTGCCGACCGTGTACAGGTACGCGCGGCAAGCCTGCAGCGTGGTGTACATGTCAGCCATCTTGCCCTGGATGAGCTGGAATTCGCCAATGCTCTGGCCGAACTGCTTGCGGTCGTGGATGTACGGCGTGACCACGTCCATGCAGGCCTGCATGATGCCGATCGGGCCGCCGGAGAGCACCGCGCGCTCGTAATCCAGGCCGCTCATCAGCACCTTGGTGCCGCCGTTTTCCTGACCGAGGATGTTTTCCACCGGCACTTCTACATTCTCGAACACCAGTTCGCCCGTGTGCGAGCCGCGCATGCCGAGCTTGTCCAGCTTCTGCGCCACCGAGAAACCCTTCATGCCTTTTTCGACGATGAACGCCGTCATGCCGCGCGCGCCCAGTTCGGGCTCGGTCTTGGCGTAGACGACCAGCACGTCGCAGTCGGGGCCGTTGGTGATCCACATCTTGGTGCCGTTGAGCACGTAGCGGTCGCCTTTCAGTTCCGCGCGCAGCTTCATGCTGACGACGTCCGACCCGGCATTCGGCTCGCTCATTGCCAGCGCGCCCACCCATTCGCCCGAAACCAGCTTGGGCAGGTACTTGGCCTTCTGGGCCGCCGTGCCGTTGCGATGGATCTGGTTCACGCACAGATTCGAGTGCGCGCCATACGACAGGCCCACTGACGCCGACGCACGGCTGATTTCTTCCATGGCGATCATGTGCGCCAGGTAGCCCATGTTGGCGCCGCCGTACTCCTCGGCCACCGTGATGCCGAGCACGCCCAGCTCGCCCATCTTGCGCCACGCGTCCATCGGGAACTGGTCGGTGCGGTCGATTTCGCCGGCACGCGGTGCCAGCTCGCCCTGCGCCCAATCGCGCACGGCCGAACGCAGCATCTCGATGTCTTCGCCCAAGTCGAATTTCAGGCCGGGCAGATCAATCATGGTGGTCTCCTTGGGCGCGGTTCGAGCCGCGGGTGTCTCTAGTCAGTGGTCTGGCGCTGTGCGGTGCGCCTCGCTTATGGCGGGCGCCGCGGTGCCGGGAGGGTGCTGCAGGGTGTTGCGTATTGTATTGACGTTTACGTAAACGTCAATGACTGTCCATTACGTAGATTTGCGGAATCAGGCGGCCTTGCGACGCTTGGTCGGCTTGACCGTGCCGGCCTGCGCGTCTTCCAGCAGGCGCCGGCACTGGCGTTCGTGCTGGTCGATCTCGGCCAGTTGGGCGTTCAAATCTTCCAACTGCTGCGTCAGCACCGCACGGTGTTGCGCCAGCGATGCCAGGAAGCGCTCCAGCTGCGGCACCGTATCGCGCGGCGACTCATACAGGTCCAGGATCTCCTTGATCTCGCCCAGCGACAGGCCGAGCCGCTTGCCTCGCAAGGTGAGCTTCAGGCGCGTGCGCTCGCCGGCCGAGTACACCCGCCGACGTCCGCCCGGGCCTTGGCGATCCGGCGCCAGCAGACCCTGGTCTTCGTAGAAGCGGATGGCGCGCGGCGTGATGTCGAACTCGCGTGCAAGATCGGTGATGGTGAAGCTTGCGTCGGCAAGCGCGGCGGCATCGCCCGATTCAAGATCGGCGGCAAGCGCGGCGGCGGCAGACGGAGTGGAGGCGGACATACGGCGGGAACGGGCTAACGGCAGAGGAGTGATGACACATGCACGCCGGGCAGCGACATTAAGTTTTCGCTTAAGATGGATGACCGGCGGCGAATTGACGTTTACGTTAGCGTCAATGGCGCCAAACCGCAATCGCAGAGACCGCCGCACAGCAGCTCAAGGCGGCGACCGAGACCCCACCCACATGAACGCGCTCGAACACCAACTCGACTATCCCTTTGGCGACACGCTTCCCGAAGGCGGCACGCGGTTTGAAGTCGCCCCTGGCGTCTACTGGCTGCGCATGCCGCTGCCGTTTGCGCTCGATCACATCAACCTCTGGCTGCTGCGCGATCGGCAGGACGGGCAGGACGGCTGGACGATCATCGATTGCGGCATCAACCACGAAGCGATTCGCGGGTACTGGGAAACGATCTTCGCGAACCACCTCGACGGCCTGCCGGTGCTGCGCGTGCTGGTCACGCACTGTCATCCGGACCACGTCGGCCTGTCGAACTGGCTGTGCGAAGGCGGCGACCAAAAACGCTGGAACGTGCGCCTGTGGATGAGCCTGGGCGACTACGCCTTCGCGCGCATGCTGGTGGGCGGCACGGGTGCGTCGAATGCCGGCGGCGAATTTGCCGCGCGCCATTTCGAGCGCCACGGCTTGACCGACCCGACTTCCATCGAAGGCATCCGTAACCGCAAGGATTACTACAGCACGCTCGTGCCAGGCGTGCCCAGCCAGTACCGCCGCCTGATGGACGGCAATGTCGTCACCATCGGCGCGCACACATGGCGTGTCATCACCGGTTTCGGCCACGCGCCCGAGCACGTCGCGCTCTACAGTGAAGAGGCCAACGTGCTGATTTCCGGCGACATGGTTCTGCCGCGCATTTCCACCAACGTGAGCGTGTTCGATCTGGAGCCTGAAGCGGATTCGCTCACGCTGTATCTGGATTCACTGGGCAAGTACGAGCCGCTGCCCGCGGATGTGCTGATTCTGCCGTCGCACGGGCGGCCGTTCCGGGGGCTGCATACGCGCATTCGGCAACTGCGCGATCACCATGCGGATCGCCTGGCCGAAACGTTGGCCGCGTGCAAGGCCGCGCCGCAATCGGCACGCGACATCGTCAACGTCATCTTCAAGCGTCAGTTCGATGTGCACCAGATGACCTTCGCGATGGGCGAGGCGCTTGCTCACCTGCATGCGCTGTGGCATCAAGGCGAACTGGTGCGCGAAACCGACGCGGACGGTATCGTTCGATTCCACGCAGCTGCATAAACCGCACGACCCGTGCCTTTCAACGGAGCCGCCCATGGCTGATCAGCATGACGTTCTCGACGACAGCGCCGTTGTCCTGCCGTTTCCCGCGCAAACGCCGACTGCGCCGTATTACGCCGTGATCTTCGCCTCCACGCGAACCGACGGCGACAACGGCTACGGCGCCATGGCCGACCGCATGGTGGAACTGGCGCGCAGCATGCCGGGTTTCCTCGGCATCGAATCCGTACGCGATGAGCTGGCTGGCGACCAGGGGCGGCCGGGCATCACCGTGTCGTATTGGTCGTCGCTGGAGGCCATTCGCGAGTGGAAGAACCAGAGCGACCACCTTGCCGCCCAGAAGCTGGGGCGTGAGCAGTGGTATGCGTCGTACCACCTGCGCATTGCCAAGGTCGAGTACGACTATGGGTTCGAGCGATAACGTATCGCTGCGGCCAACAAGAAACCCGCCAACCGGCGGGTTTTTTTTCGGCCTGAAGACTTGGCCCTAACGCAGCGTCTTCGCAAATTGCCCCAGATACCGCACGCCATCAATCGCGCGGCTGCCGTACCACGACACCATCTCGCCATCAACGAGGTAGACCGGCTTGCCGATCTGCTTTTCGAGCGCATCGACGTGCTCTTCGGTAAAGCTGTAAGGCTCGGTGGAGAGCAGCACGCAGTCGATGTTGCGCACAACATCATTGCTCCAGCGGAACGTCGGGTAGCGCGTGTCGGGCCGGTTGGGGCGGGCACAATCGCCGCTCTTGTTGGTGCCGCATTCCACGGGCGCCGGATCGTCGGGCCACGTATGGCAGTTGACGAGTTTGAGCATCCGCGAGATGTACGTGTCGCGCGACACGGTCATCCACGGGTCTTGCCAGATGGCGTACAGCACGCGGTGCGGCAGGAAGTGGCGACCGCGCAGCGCCTCCAGCTCCTGCGTCAGCGCATCCGACAACTTCTGCGCCTGCGCTTCGCGGCGAAAGATACCGCCCAACAGTTCGTATAGCGCGAGGTTGTCTTCCGGCGAGCAAGGATGCGTGACGATGATGTGCGGGATGAACTCGCGCAGCTTGTCGACGGTCGGACGCGTGTTCTCGTCAATGTTCACGATGACGTGCGTGGGCGCCAGCTCGCGCAACTTGTCCAGTTTGACGGTCTTGGTGCCACCGACCTTCGGTACGTTGCGCACCGCTTCGCGCGGGTGGATGCAGAAGCCGGTGCGGGCCACAAGCTGATCGCCCAGGTCGAGCGAGAACAGCAGATCGGTAATCGAAGGGACCAGGCTGGCGATGCGCGGTGTGGTGTCGACAGGGGCGTGGGCGAGCCCAGCCGCATCGGTGTAAGTCATGACGAAATCTCGGGGTTGCGGGGTTTGCGCCCGGCGCGCGCAAACGCAAAGTCATACAGCCCGCGCGGCAGCACGTGCAGCAGCTTGGCGACCATGCCCATCGGCCATGGCAGCACCGTGAAGCGCACGCCGCGATGGATCGCATTCACGGCTTTCAGCGCGAAGCGGTCCACCGGCATCAGGAAGGGCATGGGATAAGGATTGTGTTCGGTCATCGGCGTGCGGATGTAGCCGGGGGCGATCGTCACCACGCGCAGCCCAAGCGGGCCGAATTCCACGCGCAGGCTCTCCATCAGCTTGATCACCGCCGACTTGGAGGCGCTGTACGCTGCCGCACCCGGCAGCCCGCGCACGCCCGCCACGCTGGCAATGCCGACAAGCGTGCCGCCGGGCTGCCCAGGCTTGGCGCGTGCCAGCATCGGCCCGACAAACGGCTGGAACGTGTTGAGCACGCCCATCCAGTTGGTGTCCATCACGACAGCAAAGGCTTTCAGGTCGCCGGGTTCGCGCAAGTCCGTGCCGACCGAGATGCCGGCGTTGGCGATCACCACATCGGGCAGCCCGACCGTGGCGATAAAGGCGTTGGCCACGTCGCGCATCGATTCGGCGCTGCGCACGTCGGCGGCGTAGCAATGGCAGCGGCTCTGGATGCCGGCAGGCAGCGTCTGGACAAACTCGTGGAGCACGTCGACACGCCGCGCGACCAGCCCGATCATGGCGCCCTGCGCTGCGTACTGACGTGCCAAGGCTTGGCCGATGCCGCTGGAAGCGCCGGTGATGAAGACGATCTCGCTCATGTCGATGTCCTGGTAGGTGTGAAAAAGGCCGACGCACAAAAAACGCCCGCACAGGGGCGGGCGTCGATGGCGGTGTCACGCCCGGGCGAATGCCCGGAAACGCGTCAATCCGTCACATCTTGCGGTTGCGCACCTGGTCGACGAGGTAGTCGAGCGTCTGGGCAGCGCCCACGTTGCTGCCGGCATCTGCCGGCGACGTGGTGTATTTACCCTGCACAACGACGGTCGGCACGCCTTCGATCTTGTACTGATCGGCCAGCTGCGCGGCGCGTTTGGTATTGGCGTTCACACTGAACGAGTTGTAGGTGTCGCGGAACTGCTTCTCGTCGACGCCGTTGGCAGCCATGAACTTCGCAATGTCATCCAATTCGGACATCGAACGGTAGTTCTTGTGCAGTTGGTCAAACACGCGGTCATGCAGCGTCTTGCCGCTGGCGTCCTTGGCGTCGAGCTTGCCGAGCGCTTCCAGCGTGTAATAGATGCGGGTATGCGGCTCCAGCTTGGCATTGAAGGCCACCGGCACGCGCTTGATCACCACGTCCTTGCCTTGCTTGGCGACCCACGCCGTCCAGGTGTTTTCAAAGTCATAGCAGTGCGGGCAGCCGTACCAGAAGAACTCGGTCACTTCGATCTTGCCTGCGGGCACGGGCTGCGGCGTTTGCAGCACTTTGTATTCCTTGCCGGCGGTGGGCGCGGCGTTGGCCGGCGCGGTCATCAGGAAGCCGGCGCCGGTGGCGAGGGCAATCAGGAAAGCAGCGAGTTTTTTCATGGTGAATGGACGACGAATTAGACGACGAACTGGACGAAGCAACCGAAAAACCAGCGAAATCCAGCGCAGAACCGACAGATGCCGCTGTCAGCGTAACTGAGACTGAGGTTTCTGACCGATCGCAGCCCGCCGGGTTCACAGCGGGCTGCACGACTTGACGTTACTGGCGAGCGAAGCGAATGACCGACGATTCCACGCCCGTCGACTGCAGGCGGCCGCGCACGGCGGTCATCTCATCCAGCGAATTGAACGGCCCCAGGCGCACGCGATACATCGTGGTGCCGTTCACCTCGCGCTGCGTCACCTTGGCTTCAAAGCCTTGCATGGCGAGATTGCCCTTCTGACGCTCGGCATCTTCGGATGATTTGTAAGCGCCCACTTGCAGGAAGTAGCCCGTCTTGGCGGCATCTTGGCGGGCGATCTCGGCAATCGGGTCCGTCACCGGCTTTTCGTTGGAGGCGGTGACCGGCGCCTTGGGCGGCTTGGCGGCGGGCGCGCTTGCCACCTGCGGGGCCGAGCCCGGCTGGGCCGGATGGATGGTGATGCCCGGCGGCGGATTGTTCTGCTCGGCGGCCTGATCGACCGGCTTGGCCGGCACACGGCTCCACAACGGCGCGTTCGGGTCTGCTGCCTGCGGCGCGCTGGCTTGCGGCGCGGGCTGCACCGGCGTCGGCAGCGTGTTGACCACGTTGCCCGCTTCGCTCGGCTTGGGTTGCGCGCCGCCACGGGACACGAAGGGCACCGGCGCCTTGGTGATGTACACCGCCACCACCACGGCGATCGCCAAACCGACGATCAAGCCCAGCACCAGACCCAGAAACGTGCCGCCCCGTTGCGAGCGGGCACGGGAAGATTGCGTATTGCGTGCCATGTCGATCCTTCTAGAAGCGCCCGATTATAAGAGCGCCGTGTGATGCCAAATCGTGCGCGTTTACATCTTTTGCGGCGCGGACACGCCGATCACCGCCAGCCCGTTGCGCAGCACCTGACGCGTGGCAGCCAGCAGCGCCAGGCGGGCACGCTTGACGGCCTCGTCGTCGACCAGCACGCGATCGGCGTTGTAGAACGCGTGGAAATCGCCTGCCAGGTCGCGCAGGTAGAAAGCCACGGCGTGCGGGGCCAGTTCGCGTGCGGCGTCGGCCAGCATGTCGGGGAATGCGGCCAGGCGTTGCACCAGGGCGGTCGCCTGCGGGCTGACATCCGGGCCCGTCACCGCAGCCAGATCAGCGCAGGTGAGCGAGGCGGCGTCAACGCCTGCACGCTCGAACACCGAGCAGATGCGCGCGTGCGCGTACTGCACGTAATACACGGGGTTCTCGTCGCTCTGCTTGAGCGCCAGATCCACGTCGAAGACGAATTCGGTATCGGCCTTGCGCGACAGCAGGAAGAAGCGCACGGCGTCGCGGCCACGCGTGAAGCGCGCCGGCCAGTTCGGCTCGCCGGCTTCCACGCAGGCGCGGATGGTGTCGACGCCGGCTTCGCTGTCGGCGTCGCCGTTGGACCATTCGATCAGGTCGCGCACCGTCACGTACGAGCCGGCACGCTTGGAGATCTTCACCTCGGCGCCGTCCTTCATCACCGTGACCATCTTGTGCAGGACGTAATCGGGGTAGCCCTTCGGGATGCCGATGTTCAGGCCCTGCAGGCCGGCGCGCACGCGGGCGATGGTGCCGTGGTGGTCGCTGCCCTGCACATTGATGACCTGCGTGAAGCCGCGTCCCCATTTGGTCGTGTGGTACGCAACGTCGGGCACGAAGTAGGTGTAGGCGCCGTCGGATTTGCGCATGACGCGGTCCTTGTCGTCACCGTCGTCGGTGGTGCGCAGCCACAGCGCGCCTTCCTGCTCGTAGGTCTTGCCTGCAGCAACGAGCGCGTCCACCGTCTGCTGCACCTTGCCTTCGGTGTAGAGCGAAGACTCCAGGTAGTAGCGGTCGAACTTCACGCCGAAGGCCTGCAGATCGATGTCCTGCTCATTGCGCAGATACGTGACGGCAAAGCGGCGGATGGCTTCAATGTTCTCGACATCGCGCTCGCCCGTTACGGGTTCGCCATCGGAGGCGCGCACGGTCTTGCCGGCGAGGTAATCGGCGGCGATGTCGGCAATGTAGTCGCCGTTGTAAGCGGCTTCGGGCCAGTTGGCGTCGCCCGGCTTGTAGCCGCGTGCGCGGGCCTGGACGGAGACGGCGAGGTTGTGGATCTGGACGCCGGCGTCGTTGTAGTAGAACTCGCGGTGGACCTTGTGGCCCTGCCAGTCGAGCAGGCTCGCCAGCGCATCGCCCAGCGCGGCCTGGCGGCCGTGACCGACGTGCAGCGGACCGGTCGGGTTGGCCGAGACAAACTCCACCAGCACCGGCGCGCCGTCATGCGTGTTTGCGGCGCCATAGCGGTCGCCTTCTGCAAACACGGCGGCGATCACGTCGGCACGCGCGGCGGCAGACAGGCGCAGGTTGATGAAACCGGGGCCAGCGATCTCCACGGCGGCCACCAGGCGCTGGCCGCGGGCATCGGCGCGGATGGCATCGGCGATCTTGCTGGCCAGCTCGCGCGGGTTGGTGCCCAGCGGCTTAGCGAGCTGCAGCGCGACGTTGCAGGCGATGTCGCCGTGCGTGGCCTGCTTGGGGCGCTCCAGGACGATCTCCGGTCGGGCTTGGCCCTCGGGCAGCAGGGAGCCGACGGCGTCGGACAACAGTTGGGCGATCGTCTGTTTGTGGGAGGGCAGCATAAAGAAACCATGACGCCGGCAGTGCTGAATTGGATTGAAATCCAGTTCTGGCGCCGCCAGTTGCGTTGTTCGGGGAAAAGTACGAAATTTTATCAGGTGAGCCGCGGTCTCAGAGGTATCCGCCCCAGTGACGGCAATCCGCGGCCCCCACCCAACCAAGGGAAACAAGAAATCATGATCACCTTTACTTCGCACGCTTCGCAGAAATTCTCGATGCAGAAGGATCTCGCCATGGTGCTGCTGGGCGTGATCGGCAAGACGCTGGGCGAGCGCGGTGTCATCACGCCCGAAGAAATGCCCCACGCCATCGACCGCCTCAAGCGGGCCATCAAGGATGACACGCACCAGGCACATATCAAGGTGGCCGAACTGTCGGCGGCCGAGCTGGACGAAAACGGCGAAGAAGAGCCGCCGCACCTCGGGCAGCGCGCCTATCCGCTGCTGCACATGCTGGAAGAATCGCTGGTCGAACAATCCAGCGTGCTCTGGGGCGTCTGAGGACGGAGCGGGCCAAAAAAATGCCCGGCCGCCAAACGGGGCGGTCCGGGCATCCGGCCACAGCGGGCCGGGAGCGGGGGAGGGGGGCTGGCGCGCTGGCCGGTATCTCGTCCGACTGCTTTCGCTTTATTGGTCGTGGAGCATGTCGGACAACTCGTCCGCGTGTTCCTCCTCAACGGCCAGAATCTGTTCCAGGACGCGCCGCGTGGTGGGGTCTCGATCCCCGATGTAACGGATCATCTCCAGGTAGCTGTCGATCGCGATCCGCTCGGCCACCAGGTTCTCCTTGATCATGTCGACCAGGCCGTCGGCTTCCACGTATTCGGAATGGCTGCGCGTGGATAGTCCTTCCGGGTTGAAGTTGGGCTCGCCGCCCAGTTGCACGATGCGCGTGGCGATGCTGTCGGCGTGTGCCTGTTCCTCGTTGGCGTGCACCAGGAATTCTGCGGCGATCGGTTCTGCGTTGATGCCCTTGGCCATGAAATGGTGGCGCCGGTAGCGCAGCACGCAGATCAACTCGGTCGCCAGCGCCTCATTCAGCAGCCGCAGCACGGTCTCCCGATCGGCTTTGTAATCTTCGGTCACCGCACCTTCCTCAATGTGCTTGCGGGCACGTTCGCGCAAGGTTTTGATGTCGGTGAGGAAGCTGCTTTCCGAGGGGGCGGCGACGTTGGTCCGGCTCATGTGGTTGCTCCTGCGGGTGATTGCGGGTTGGTTTTATTCGCTGGCGTCGCGTCGGCTGCTTCCGCCGGCCAGCGCCACCACCAGCCCGATCGCTGCCCCAATCGCCACAGCGACACCCACCGACTTGAACGGTGCCGCCGTGATGGTTTCTTCGGTGCGATCGAGCGCCCAGTCCATGCGTTCGCGGGCCTGATGGGCACGCTCATTGGCGGCGCGGCGCAGCTGGTCGGCGCGCGCGTGCAGCGTGCGACTGGCGCGGTCGGCTTCTGCGCTGCCCTCGTCGGTCAATGTATGGATGGCGTTTTCAAGCGAGCGCAGCAGGCTCTGCACGTCTTCCACGGCAGGGCGAGCGGCATAGCGGGCGTGGTCGACGGCGTCGCTGGCACTGTTCATGGCGCGGTGCGCGCGATCATTGACGTCATCAATTCGGCTTCGGACGCGGTGGCTGGCAAAGAGTGACATGGTGAAGTTCCTCATCGTGACGCCCCGGAAGGCATACTCCGGCGGCGCGGTTGGTTCGGGCGCGGTTTCAGTTTTTGCGAAAGCGGGCCGCATGCCAAACCCCTTAGCAAGACACGGGCCGCGCTTCCGACTGGGTTGGCTGCGCTAATCGACGGCCTTGAAGACCGTGACGCCCAACACCAGAAACAGCACGAACAGCACTACGAAGATGAAGAACAGGACCTTGGCGATACTCGCCGCGCCTGCGGCAATGCCGGTAAAGCCCAGGACGCCGGCCACCAGGGAGATGATGGCGAAGATGAGTGCCCATTTCAGCATGTTGTCGTCTCCGGTTCGGATGGGATGGGAATGCAGGGCAGCGGAGCATTGGATGAGGCCGACGCCCTGTCGCGTATCCCTACGCACATCGCGTGCCTGACCGGGGTGCGCCCCAAGTGTCGCCCGGGGCGCCCACGCGGTATCATCCGAATTGCCAAAAAAACACAAACGCAACGCGCGCCGCGTCGGGCGGTTTGACGCGTTTCCTATGGGTCTGCATGCCATGCGGTCATCCTTGCGCTCCACTCTGCTGCTCGCCGGCGGCATTCTGCTGACGCTCGGGGTGCTGATTGCCTCGGAGACGGGCAACATCCGCCTGAGCCAGGGCTATCGGCAGGTGATTCAGTCGCAGCAGGCCGAAACCGCCATCAACGAACTGCTTGCCGAGCTGGTGAACGCCGAGGCCGGGCAACGCGGGTTCCTGCTCACGGGCAAGGACGAATACCTCGATCCATACAACAAGGCCATCCCGCACATCCACGCGTTGATGGCAGAAATTCGCGATCACTACGCCAACGATCCTGACGCGCTGAAGCTGTTCTCGGAGACGGCGCTCCAGGTCAGCCGCAAGCTCACCGAGATGGAACTCACCCTCATCTACGGCAAGCGTGATCTGGAAGTGGCGCTCGATCTCGTGCGCACCGATTTTGGCAAGGCATCGATGGAAGCGGTGCGGCAGGGGCTGGACCGCCTGCGTCAGCGTGAGATCGCCACCGTGGCGCGCAGTCTTGAACACGCCGAGCGCGACCTGGCGCTCTCGCGCTACGGCATTGCGCTCATCACGGCGGTCAACATCATCCTGCTGGTGGTACTGGGCATGCAGCACGCCAAGCGCCTTGCCGTGACGGAGCGTGAGCGCGACATGGCGGAGGAGGAAAGCCAGAAGCTCGACCGTATGGTGCGTGAGCGCACGCGTCAGTTGTCCGACTTGGCTGCGCACCTGCAGCGCGTGACCGAAGATGAGAAGACGCGCCTCGCGCGCGAGCTGCACGACGAGCTGGGCGCCATCCTCACCGCCACCAAGATGGACCTCCACTGGCTGCGTTCACGCATTCATGCCAATGAGCCTGCGGTAAGCGAAAAGATCACGCGCGTGATGGCCCACGTGGATCAGGGCATCCAGATCAAGCGCCGCCTGATCGAAGACCTGCGCCCGACGATCCTGCTCAACCTGGGTTTGGTGGAAGCGCTCTCGCAATTGACGGAGGACGTGGGCACGCGCAATGGCTGGCATACGGAAGTGAGCCTGCCCGACGATATGCCCAAGCTCACCGACGATGCGGCCATCGCGCTGTATCGGATCGTGCAGGAATCGCTGACCAACGCATCGAAATACGCGCATGCGACCACGGTGTCGGTGGCGCTCGATGTAGGTGAAGAGGGCGTGCGCTTGCGCGTGCGCGACAACGGCTGTGGGTTCCCCGCCGATATCGAGCGGCGCCGCATGGTCGGCCACCACGGCCTGCTGGGGATGGAGCAGCGCGCCATTGCGCTGGGCGGCACGCTCGTCATCGACTCAATGCCAGGCGGCGGTGTGACGATCATCGTCGAGCTGCCCCCCAGCGATGCCGTATTCGACCGAGGCGCGGCTAACGAACCGTCGGGCATGCAGGCGCTGACTGGCGGTATTGCGCCTGCCCCGGGCCGCGGCGGCGCGACGGTGTAAGTCGCTCGCCGTAACGCATCGCCCAAACAAAAAGCCCCATCGCGGGGCTTTTTGTTTTTGATGCCGGCGTCGCTGGCGCTGACGTTACATCTTCTGCTTGGCGTTGTCGGCCGAGTTCTCCAGCTTCTGACCACCGGTCTGGATGTCCTTGCCGGCGCCGGCCATGGTGTTGCAGCCGGCCAGGAACATACACGTCACTGCAAGTGCGGCACACAAGGTCTTCATCGAACGCTCCTTGAGGTGAGAAATGGCGTTGGGCGCGTGGCGCGACGGCAGATGCGGCGCGCTAAGAATCTCAGGGGTGGAAATGCTGCGCGGGCTGAGGACGGGGGCGGCCGACACCGGCGCGCTCTTCGATCACCTCGAACACCTTGTCGAGTTCGAGCGATTTGTCGAAGAAATAGTTGGCGCCGGCTTCAAAGCAGCGCTGCCGGTAGGTCGGAACCTGAGCGTGGTTGGTGTAGACGATACGTACGCTGGGCGACGCTTGATCGCGCAGCGTTTGGAGGACTTTGAAGCCATTGCCCTGCCGCAATTGCAGGTCGACGATCACGACGTCGTAGTGGCCCTGCCCCAGAAGGCCCAGCGCCAAATCTTCGGTGTCTGCCCATTCGACCGTCGCCACGAAGGCGGAGGCCTTGAGGTATTCCAGCACCATGCCGCGAAGCACCGGGGAATCCTCGATCAGGAGGACGCGCAGGCCACGGGCGGAGAGGGTGACGGCTTGATCCAGCATGGGTTGATGTTAGCCAGCGGGTTGCCGAGGTGGTATCAGGCGTTGTCCTACATGCCAGTTGGGTTTGCGGTGCGCCAAGGGGTTTTGGCGCCCCATCAGGTGCTACTCAACCAGGCCGTTCTTGATGGCGTAATACGTCAGATCGGCATTGGATTTCATGCCCATCTTTTCCAGAATCCGCGTGCGGTAAGTGCTGACCGTCTTGACGCTCAGGAACAGCTCTTCCGCGATGATCGATACCGATTGCCCGCGCGCCAGCTTGCAGAAGATCTGAAACTCACGCTTGGACAGCGTCTGGTGCAGCGGCTGGTCGGTCGGCTTTTCCAGGCCGCCAATCAGCAGCTCGGCCACGGTCGGGCTGACATAGCGACGGCCTTGCGACACGGTACGGATGGCCTTGACCAGCTCGTCCGGCGCGCTTTCCTTTGTCAGATAGCCCGATGCCCCTGCGCGGATCAGGTTGATGGCGTACTGGTCTTCCGGGAAGGTCGACAGGATCAGCACCGGCAGATCCGGATGGCGTTGGCGAGCCAGCTTGAGGGTGTCGATGCCGTTGCGATCGGGCATGGAAATGTCGAGCACCACGACGTCAAAGGCCCCGGTGCGGAGTTGCTCCATCACCTCTTCCCCGCTGGCCGCTTCCCCCGCGACTTCGATGTCCCGCTCTTCGGACAGAAACTGTCGAAGGCCGGCGCGAACGATCTCGTGGTCGTCCGCAATCAGGACGCGAATCATGCTGCTCCTTATGAGCGCGCTGGGCGGATTGCCCGACTCCGTGCGCTGCGCTTGTTGGTTCGATACGACAGCAATTGTATCGGACTGTTGCGCCAAAACGGGGCCCCTCGTGCTGGCGGTTTGAGAAGGCGTTGTCTGCGTTTCCATAAGAGACCTCGGGAATGTGCATGAATCGCAACATGTCGATGCCTCCCCGATCAGCAATCGGCGTGCCTGGGCGCGTGCGGCCAAAGAAAACGGGGCGGAAGAGTTCCGCCCCGAGGGTAGCCGGAATTGCCGGGCGGCCCCGGTTTTTCCGCGCAGTGACGTGTTACTTCGTCTGGGTCGTGGCGGCGGCGTTCGCGCCTGCGTCGGCGCTCAGGCCGGCGCCGGTGTCAGCCTTTGCGGCCTTGCCCGACTTCTCGGCCGACTTTTCCGTCTTGCTGACCGACTTGCCGACCTTGTCTGCGGTCTTGTCGACGCCGGCTTCCGTCTTCGCCTTGTGCTCGTGCGCGGCCTTGGCGCCGTGCTCAGCCTTGGTGTTCAGTTGGCTCTTGGCGGACTCGGTGTCCAGCTTGGCGCCCGTATCGGCCTTCAGGCCCACGCCGGCATTGCCTTGCGCCGGTGCCACGGCCGCAGTGCCATTGGATTGCAGCGATACGCCGGCCGACGGGGTTTGCGCGTTGGCGTAAGCCGAAGCAGCAGCGATGGCGATGGCGGACAGGGAGATCAGCAGCTTGTTCATGGAAGAGACTCCTTTCGTTCTGAACGGCCACGCGAGGGATTCGTCGCGGCATCACTCTGTGTGTGTTGAGTGAATGGGTTCAGTCTATGGAGCCCTTTCGGTTACGACTGTTAGGGGGTGTAAGCCTTTGTAATGTCAGGATCGCCCCTCTTGAAACCCCGGCAAAGCCAATGCCGGTGAGGGTTTGCGGACGTAAGACACAGCGTGATTCACACTATGTCTTAAACGTCTTGTCACAGAATCAGAGATTCGGGGCGAGGGCGCGCTCCACAAAGGCGCGGTCTTCACCGCTGCGGGCGATCATGTCGTCCACCTGATCTTGGCCGATCTTGCCGAGCGTGAAGTACGTGCTGTCCGGATGCGAAAGGTAGAAGCCCGAGACGGAAGCGGCCGGCGTCATGGCCAGCGCCTCGGTCAGGTCCATGCCGATCTCCTGCGCGTCGAGCACGCGGAACATGTCGCGCTTGACGGTGTGCTCCGGGCAGGCCGGGTAGCCGGGCGCGGGGCGGATGCCCTTGTATTCCTCGCGGATGAGCGCATCGTTGTCGAGCGTCTCATCCGGTGCGTAGCCCCACAGGTCGCGCCGCACCCGGGCGTGCAGGCATTCGGCAAAGGCTTCGGCAAAGCGATCGGCCAGGGCCTTGAGCATGATCGCGCTGTAGTCGTCGTTGTCGGCTTCGAACTGCTTCTCGCGCTTTTCCACCCCAATGCCGCCGGTGACGGCAAACAGGCCGATGTAGTCGGCAATGCCGGTGTCCTTGGGCGCGATGAAATCGGCCAGGCAGCGGTTCGGGCGCATCACGCCGTCGATGATCGGGCGCTCGCTCTGCTGGCGGATGTTGCGCCAGGTGAGCGCGACTTCCGAGCGCGATTCGTCGGTGTAGATCTCGATGTCGTCGTCGTTGACGGTGTTGGCGGGTAGCAGCGCGATCACGCCGTTGGCCGTGAGCCAGCGCCCGGCGATCAGGCGCGCGAGCATGCTCTTGCCGTCGGAAAATACCTTGCGGGCCGATTCGCCGACGATCTCGTCGTTGAGGATGTCCGGGAATTTACCGGCCAGGTCCCACGTCTGGAAGAACGGGCCCCAATCGATGTACTGGGCGAGTTCGTTCAGATCGTAGTTGCGGAACACGCGGCGGCCGATGAACTTCGGCTTGGGCGGCGTGTAGTTGCTCCAGTCGATCTTCGTCTTGTTGGCGCGCGCGGCCGCCAGCGACACCATCGGCGTGGCCTTCTTGTTGGCGTGCTGCGTGCGGATGCGGTCGTAGTCGGCGTGCAGTTCTTCGACGTAGCGCGCGGCGCCTTCGTCGGACAGCAGGCTCGACGCCACGCTCACTGAGCGCGAGGCGTCCGGCACGTAAACCACCGGCCCTTCGTAATTCGGGGCGATCTTCACGGCGGTATGCACACGGCTCGTCGTCGCGCCACCGATCAGCAGCGGGATTTTCTTCACGCGGAAGTACTCGTCGCGCTGCATTTCCGACGCCACGTAGGCCATTTCTTCGAGCGACGGCGTAATCAGGCCCGACAGGCCGATGATGTCCGCGCCTTCCACCTTCGCCTTGGCCAGGATGTCGTTGCACGGGACCATCACGCCCATGTTCACGACTTCGAAGTTGTTGCACTGGAGCACGACGGTGACGATGTTCTTGCCGATGTCGTGCACATCGCCCTTGACCGTGGCGATGACGATCTTGCCCCGCGAGCGCACGTCGCCGCCGGCCGCTGCAATCTGGCGCTTCTCTTCTTCGATGAACGGAATCAGGTGCGCCACCGCCTGCTTCATCACGCGGGCGGACTTCACCACCTGCGGCAGGAACATCTTCCCGGCGCCGAACAGGTCGCCAACGATGTTCATGCCGTCCATCAGCGGGCCTTCGATTACCTGGATCGGGCGACCGCCCGCAGCAAAGATTTTCGCGCGGACTTCTTCGGTGTCTTCGACCACGTAATCGTTGATGCCATGCACGAGCGCGTGGGCCAGGCGCTTTTCCACCGGCTCCTGACGCCAGGCGAGGTTTTCTTCGCGCTTGGTGCCGCCTCCCTTGTAGCGGTCGGCGATTTCCAGCAGGCGATCGGTGGCATCCGGGCGGCGGTTCAGCACCACATCTTCCACGCGGTCGCGCAGCTCGGGGTCGAGGTTCTCGTACACGCCCAACTGGCCCGCGTTGACGATGCCCATGTCCATGCCCGCCTGAATCGCGTAATACAGGAACACGGTGTGGATGGCTTCGCGCACCACGTCGTTGCCGCGGAACGAGAACGACACGTTCGACACGCCGCCGCTCACTTTCGCGTACGGCAGGTTCTGCTTGATCCAGCGCGTGGCTTCGATGAAGTCCACTGCATAGTTGTTGTGTTCTTCGATGCCGGTGGCCACCGCGAAGATGTTCGGGTCGAAGATGATGTCTTCCGGCGCAAAGCCGACCTGGTTCACCAGGAAGTCGTAGCTGCGCTTGCAGATCTCGGTCTTGCGGGCAAACGTGTCGGCCTGGCCTTGCTCGTCAAACGCCATCACCACGGCGGCCGCGCCGTAGCGCTTGATGAGCTTGGCATGGTGCGCAAACTGTTCTTCGCCTTCCTTGAGCGAGATCGAGTTCACGATCGCCTTGCCCTGCACGCACTTCAGGCCTGCCTCGATCACGTCCCACTTGGACGAGTCGATCATGATCGGCACCCGCGCGATGTCGGGCTCCGAGGCGATCAGATTCAGGAAGCGCACCATCGCCGCCTTGGAATCGAGCATCGCTTCGTCCATGTTGATGTCGATGACCTGCGCGCCGTTTTCGACCTGCTGGCGCGCCACGGCCAGCGCCTCGTCGAACTGGCTGTTCAGGATCATGCGCGCGAACGCCTTGGACCCGGTGACGTTGGTGCGCTCGCCGACGTTGACGAACAGCGTGCTCTCGCCGATGTTGAATGGTTCGAGGCCAGAGAGGCGCATGGGGTGGTCGGTCATGATCGTTTGATGCGAATGGGGACGGCGGTGTACGGGCGTGGGGCCTGTGCTCAGGCGGCTTCTTTGTATTGGCCGGGCCATGCGCGCGGTTTGCGATTCGCCACGCGATCGGCAATCGCCTTGATGTGCTCCGGCGTGGTGCCGCAGCAACCGCCCACCAGATTCACCAGGCCGGCCGAAGCAAACTCGTCGACCAGGCTGGAGGTGACCTCTGGCGTTTCATCAAAGCCCGTGTCGCTCATTGGGTTGGGCAGGCCGGCGTTGGGGTAGCACGAGACGGCCGTATCGCAAATCTTCGCCAGCTCGGCGATGTACGGACGCATCAACGCGGCGCCCAGCGCGCAGTTCAGGCCAAAGGTGATCGGCTTGGCGTGGCGCAGGCTGTTCCAGAACGCCTCGACGGTTTGGCCCGAGAGAATGCGGCCCGAGGCGTCGGTGACGGTGCCGGAGATCATCACGGGCACGCGCTCGCCGGTGTCTTCAAACAGCTGATCGATGGCGAACAGCGCTGCCTTGGCGTTGAGCGTGTCGAAGATGGTCTCGACCAGAAACACGTCCGCGCCGCCTTCGAGCAGCGCCTTGCCCTGCTCGTAGTAGGCGTCGCGCAGTTGGTCGAAGCTGACGTTGCGAGCGCCCGGGTCGTTCACGTCGGGCGAAATGCTGGCGGTCTTGGGCGTCGGCCCAAAGGCGCCGGCAACAAAGCGCGGTTTGTCGGGCGTGCTGTATTTGTCGCAGGCTTCGCGTGCCAGGCGGGCGGCCACGACGTTCATCTCGTAGGCCAGCTCCGCCATCTTGTAGTCTTCCTGAGCGATGGTCGTCGCACCGAAGGTGTTGGTTTCGATCAGGTCCGCGCCGGCAGCCAGGTACTGCTCATGGATTTCACGGATGACGTCGGGGCGGGTGAGCAGCAGCAGCTCGTTGTTGCCCTTCACATCGATCGGGTGGTTGGCAAAGCGCTCGCCGCGGTATTGCGCCTCATTCAGCTTGTAGCGCTGGATCATGGTGCCCATCGCGCCGTCCAGGATCAGGATGCGCTCGCGCAGCAGCGCGGGCAGGTTGGCGGCACGGGTGTAGGGCAGGGGCGCGGTCATGGAAGGGACTCCGAGGTGCAGCGGCCGGTCGAATATTCAGAATTTGCGGCCAAAGTGGAATTTTACCAGTCGCATCAATGACTTGCCGCCGTTGCGGGCAATCGCGCTTCTATAATCGACATCACGCCAATTGCTCTGCTCTGACGCCCGCCATGCAACTGCTCGACCCCACAGACGCCCACGCGTTCCTGCAGCGCACGCCTGCCGCCCTCTTTATCGACTGCCGCAGCGAGATGGAACACCTTTTCGTGGGGCATCCGGCCGGCGCGCACCACGTCTCCTGGAATGACGGCCCGCACTGGGAAGTGAACCCGGAGTTCGTGCCGACCGTACGCAAATTGACCGGCCACGGCATCGAGCGGCCGATCGTGCTGATCTGCCGGAGCGGCAATCGCTCCGCGGCCGCTGCGCACGCGCTGGAAGAAGCCGGGTTCCGCGATGTCTACGTCGTGCGCCACGGCTTCGAAGGCGATTTGGACGGCACGCGCCATCGCAACACCCTCAATGGCTGGCGTCATGCCGGTCTCCCGTGGGAGCAGTGCTAGAGAGAAACTATCGGCCCGATAGTCGGTCGGCAAATGAAAAACGCCCGGCAGCACCAAGCTCCGGGCGTTTTTTCATGGTTGTTCCAGCGGGCAGTCTGACCCGCGAATTGCCTCAGTGCATCGTGACCGGCTGCGTCATCACCGTGTCGAATTTGCCGAGGAAATCGTCGACTTCTTCAACGGTCGGTTCGCTGGCGATGAGCTTTTTCACGTCCTCGCGGAAATGCTCGGCCAACTCGCCGCCCAGGAAGATCTCACGTTTGAGGTTCTTGTCCACGATCTCGTAGCCGCCCGCTGACAGCATGGCGTGTTGGCCGTCTACACCGAACTCGACAACACAGTAGTTGTCGCTGTTGTAGATCATCTGCATGGTGCACCTCCGAGGCGTCAATCGTCTTGCTGTTGTGGGGACTGCTCTACTGCTGCACCGGGTAGATGGGGCCCACCATCATGACTTCAAGGGCCGATCAATTCCCGCCTCATGACCGTTCTGCCCCATCTACCCCTTGGGCTTCATGATCGGTCACAAAGTTCGCGAACGCGAGGCGAAATGTGTGACGTGCGTTGTGATCGCGTAACAAGACCTTTCCGTTTCTGCATCAAAAGAAGCAAGCGGCCTTCCGCCATTCGGCCAGTAGACGACGGGCCGTGTGCGGGGCGCGTGCAACTATCGGCAAGGCAGGCAGGCCTTATGGCGTGTCGCATTGACTCCCGCATCCAGCGTGCCCGAGGAACTCATCCAGATCGGCGAGGAAGCCCTCCTCCTGTTCGATGGGGGCCAGGTGCGCCGCGTGCGGAATCACTTTCAAACGGGCGTCGGGAATGTGCGTGGCGATCTCGCGTGCCGCTTCCACCGGGGCACCGGTGTCTTGGTCGCCTGTCATGACGAGCGTGGGACAGGCGATGCGCGCCAGCGCGCTGCGTGTGTCGAGCGCCTTGATGGCGAGGCATGTACCGACATAGCCGTGCGGTTGTGTGGCGCGCAGCAAGCCGCGGATGCGTTCAACGACTTCGGGATGGGCTTCACGAAACGGCGTGGTCAGCCAGCGCTGCATCGTGGGCTCGACAATGCCGCTCATACCGTGCGCTTCGACTTGACCGATGCGCTCGTCCCACATGACATGCGCCGACGCCGGCGTGTAGCACACGGTGTCGCACAGCGTGAGCGAGAGCAGCCGCTGCGCGTGCCGCACGCCCAGGACCTGCCCGACCATGCCGCCCATCGACAGGCCAACGAAATGCACCTGTCCGATCGATAGCGCATCGAGCAGGCCGGCCACATCGTCCGCCATCTGGAACAGCGTGTAGGGGCCGTGCGGGGCGCTGGTCTTGCCGTGGCCACGTGCGTCGTAGCGCAGCACGCGATAGCGGCTGGCCAGGCGTCGGGCGGCGCTGTCCCACAATTGGTGGTCTACGCCCAAGGCGTGCGCAAGCACGACCCACGGGCCATCGGCGCCCTCGGTGCGGTGGTGGATGTCGATGTGGTTGGCGTGCACCGTGCCGGAATCGGAGAAGGCGTTGGTATCCATGTCAGCCTCCTTCCTGGGACTGGTAGACCAGATCGAACTGCATGCCGTTGGGCTCGGTCTGGCGCAGGCGTACCGGCAGCCAGCCGCGATCGGGGGACAGCCAGATCTCTACACGCCGTTTGTCATCCGCGCGGCGCGGCAGTCGTATGAAGTGTTGCGCACGAATCGTGCCGTTCGGCGTGTCGATGGTTTCCTCGCCGACATGCTGGACGCGGGCCACTTCCACGCTGTCGGTATCGGCGATCGGGAATTCCAGCGTGAGGCCCGGGCTGGCGATGCGCGCGGGGCCGCCACGGGCCAATCCGGTCAGTTGCAGGAAGACGCTGAAGCGGTCTTGCGTGCCTTCGGGCAACGGAAGCACGGCCGGCGAGCGGGTGAAAGTGACCGTGGGCGCGCTCTGTGCGCCGGATGCCGGTATGGAGTCGGTCGCGTAATGGAACGTCGTCACGTCGGGTTGTCGGCGCCCGCGCTCTTCTTCGTAGCGCGCGGGGGTTAGACCATACGGGCCGACGGTGCCGGCGCTGCGAAACGCGAGTTTGCCGAAGAAGAGCGGCAACGGAATTTCCACGGCGAGCGTGTAACTTTTGCCATCGGTGGCCCAGCGGATCACGCCATCTTCGTTGCGCACGCCGTTGACGTAAGTGGCGTACCGCAGCGTGGTCGATGGTGGCAGCGAGAATGCGTCGCCCGGCGGTGCAGGCGGCCCGCCCGGGCCTTCGCCGCTCAGATCCTTGACCACGCCGGTATCGCCCGAGGCTTGAGCGCCAGCGCTGGTGAACTCGGACGGGTCCATGCTTGCCAGATCGGGCGCCGGCGACGTGGGTGTCGGCGCCGGAGCAGGCGGGGTCTGAGAACGCGGACGGGGCGGAGCCGGGCGCAGCTTGGGCGCAGCCGGGGGCGGGGGCGGCTGCACGGGCTCGGGATGCAGCAACAGCGCGGGGATGATCTGCTCGGGGGCCGGCGGCCACGTCACCTGACGGCTGCGCGCGATCCACACGACCGCAACGACGTGCAGCACGAGCACGGCCAGCAGCACGAGCCCGAACCGGCCAAGCCGATAGAAGCGACGCCTGCGGGGTTGCACGCGGTCGGTATTCAGTTCGTCAGCATTGCGGGGCGTTGGGTGCAACGTATCCAAGATCGGCGGAAAGTTGTTGTGCGGCCAGCCGCAAGCGCCGCTCCAGCGGGCTGCTCCAAGTGGTGTCGAAGGTGCTTTGTGCGCCCAACGCGATCAGCACGAGACACAATTGGCCGTTGGCGTCGAACACCGGCAGCGACATCGCGTTGATGCCGGGCAGCACGCCACCGTGGATGCGCGAGACGCCACGCAGGCGCACGTCGGCGCAGATCGCATCGTAGGCTTCGAGCGTTTGCGGTAGCTCCGGGTTCTCGGAGTCGGCGGACTCGCCCTGGGCCGCAATGCGATCGAGTTCGCGCTGGATGAACCAGCGCGTCTGCGCGCGCGGCAAGTACGCGCCGAACACGCGGCCGGTGGCCGAGTTCAGCATCGGCATCACATCCCCCAGGCGCAAGCTGACCGTCACGGGATGGCTGGCTTCTTCCCAGTGGACGATGGCCGGGCCCTGGTTGCCCCAGACGGCCAGGCCGACAGTGTGATCGATCTCGTCGCGCAGCGCGGCGGCGGCGGGCCGGGCGCGGCGCATCGGGTCTTGTCGGTTCAGGCTCACCAGCCCCATTTCCAGCGCGAACGGACCCAGATCGTAACGGCCTTCGGGCGTTTGCGTGACAAGCCCCAGGCGCGCAAAGCTCACCAGATAACGGTGCGCCTTGGCGGGGTTCATGGGCGCGGCACGCGCGAGGTCGCGCAGCATCATCGGGCCGGTGGTGTGCGTGAGCACTTCCAGCAGCCGGAAGCCGACTTCGATGGACTGGATGCCCGAGCGCGCGGGCGCATCCAATTCACCGTCGGCATCGGGCTCCAGGTCGAGATCGGTGTCGGCGGGCAGCGGTGGCATGGTCATGGGCGATGGATCGGTTCGGGCCAGTTTAGCCGATGCAAGGTGTACCATCCGCGCAGCTTTTCTCCACACAACGCACATGAAACTCGCCACCCTCAAGGATGGCTCGCGCGACGGCCAGTTGGCCGTGGTCTCGCGCGACCTCAAGACCGCTCACTTCGCCACGCACATCGCCGGCACGCTGCAGCGCGCGCTGGACGACTGGGCCTTCCACGCGCCGCAGCTGCAGGATCTGTACGACCAGCTCAACGCGGGCCGCGCACGCCACCCGTTTGCGTTCGATGCCGCCAACTGCATGGCGCCGCTGCCGCGCGCTTACCAGTGGGCGGATGGCTCGGCGTATGTGAATCACGTTGAACTGGTGCGCAAGGCGCGCGGCGCCGAGATGCCCCCCGAGTTCTGGACCGACCCGCTGATGTACCAGGGCGGCTCGGACGACCTGGCCGGCGCGCACGATCCCATCGTCTGCCGCAGCGAGGCGTTCGGCATCGATTTCGAAGCCGAGGTGGCTGTCATCACCGGCGACGTGCCGATGGGCACCGAGCCGGCCGCCGCTGCCGAGGGCATCCGCCTGATCGTGCTGGCCAACGATGTGTCGCTGCGCAATCTGATTCCGGCGGAGCTGGGCAAGGGTTTCGGCTTCTTCCAGAGCAAGCCGGCCACGTCGTTCTCGCCCGTCGCCGTCACGCCCGATGAATTGGGCGACGCCTGGCGCGAACGCAAGGTACATCTGCCGATGACGGTGCGCTGGAACAACAAGAAGGTCGGCCAGCCCGAGTGCGGCACCGACATGGTGTTCGACTTCGGTCAGCTGATGGCGCACATCTGCAAAACACGCAACGTGCGTGCGGGCAGCATCGTCGGCTCGGGCACGATTTCCAACGTGGACCGCAGCAAGGGGTACGCGTGCATTGCCGAGAAACGCATGCTGGAAACCATCGAATCCGGTGCGCCCATCACCGAATACATGCGCTACGGCGACACCGTGAAGATCGAGATGTTCGACGCCAACGGCGTGTCGATTTTCGGGGCGATCGACCAGGAAGTTGTCGCGCCGGGCACGCAGGCGTAAGCCTTGCCCTACGCGGATTCGGGCGTCGTCCGCGGACGGCGCCCCCGCTTTGGCGCAGCGGCACCGGCCATCAGCGCCTGCCCGTGATACCCCAGACGAAGGGATAGCGTCCGCCCGGCCTCGCGCAATAGCCGCGCGGCGGGCCCTTCCAGGCTCGAATCGAACACGCTGGACAAGCCCAGCGCCGTGATCGCCCCGGCCAGCTTGCCTTGTGAATCGAGCACCGGCACGGCCACCGAATCGATGCCGTGCACCAATGTCCCGCCGATGCGCGCCACGCCTTCTTGCCGCACCGCCTGCCAGCGCGCGCGGCAGTTCAGCCAGTCGGTCAGGCCCGCCTTGCCGGCACCCGGCCCGCGCAATTCACGGTCGATGAGCGAGACGATCTGGATTTCGGGCATCCATGCCGCGCATGCCTGACCCGTGGCCGAGTTCAGCAGCGGCATGACAGACCCCACCCGCACATTGACCGCCACCGGCCTGCCGCTGTCTTCCCAGCGCACGATGACCGGGCCGCGCGCGGTCCAGATCGACAGAAACACGCTTTCGTTCAGCCGCTCGGCCAGCTTGGGGAGCAGGTTGCTGCCCTCGCGCACGAAATCCACGTCGGACAGCGCCGACAGCCCCACCTGCAACGCCTGCGCCCCCAGCCGGTAGCGGGCGGAAGCGGGGTCCTGCTCGACAAAACCCATGCGTTCCAGCGACACCAGGTAACGGTGCACCTTCGCGCGCGGCATGCCCAACTGCCGCCCGAGTTCGGAGACGGCGTGTGCGCCACCGGCATGCGCCATCGCCGAAAGCACGCTCAACGCGATCTCAGCGGACTGGATGCCGGCGCTGGTGCGTTCAGGCGTGGCGTCTTCTGTGGCCAGTTCGTGGGGCGATGTTTCCGGGGGCAGGGGGGCGTCGATGGGCATCTTGAAGTCTCGAGTGTCGCTTTATAAGATACGCGTTACGTAAAAAGATACAACCGGCGCGGCGGCCCTGCGCGCTGGAAAAGACCTCGAACCCGGAGACGCCATGAAGCTGTCGATCTTTTCCGTGCAGGACCACTACCCCGACCGGCCCCGCAGTCTGCCGCAACTCTACGCAGACGTCATCGCCCAGGCGCGCCACGCCGAAGCGCTTGGCTACGACACCTTCTGGGTGGCCGAGCATCACTTTCACGAGTACGGCGCTGTCCCCAACCCGGCAGTCTTTCTGTCGCATCTGGCCGCGCAGACACAGCGGCTGCGACTGGGCACGGCCATCTCGATCCTGACCTTCCACCACCCGGCCACGGTGGCCGAGAACTACGCGATGGTCGACGCGCTTTCCGGCGGGCGGCTGTCGCTGGGCGTGGGCTCCGGCTACCTCAAGCACGAGTTCGAAGGCTACGACGTCGATCCCGCCATCAAGCGCGAGCGCTTTGACGAAGCGCTGATGCTCGTCGAGCGATTGCTTTCCGGTGAGCGTGTGCACCACGCGGGCCAGTTCCACACGCTGCGCGACGTGCGCCTCAACGTTCTGCCGGTGCAGGCTCGCGTGCCGATCCACGTGGCAATCCTGCGGCGCGAGGCGGCGTATCACATTGGCAGGCAGGGCCGGCGCATGCTGTTCGTGCCGTATGCCTCGGTTGAAAGTTTTGAGGACATCCGCACGTTGATGGACGAATACCGCCGTGGCCTGGCCGAAGCAGGCATTGCCGACACGCGTGGCATGGCGGCCGTCGCGCTGCATACGCATGTGGGCCCGACCGAAGCCGCCGTGCGTGCAACGGCCGCCGACGCATTCGACCTGTATGTCGCCACGCGGCTCTACGCGCGTCGCCAGACGTACGACGATGTGCTCGCCAGCGGCCTGTCGTTGTTCGGCACGCCCGACGCGGTGGCCGAGAAGCTCGCGCAGCTGTCCGACATGGGCGTCGATCACGTGATGGCGCTGCACAACTTCGGGTTGATGCCGCAATCGGCTGTGCTCGAATCGATGCGCGCGTTCGTGGAGGATGCGCTGCCGCGCGCCCGCATCACGGCGCTCGCTGCCTGAACCTGTCCAGCCTGGGCGACTCCGCATCGCCAAACCGCCGCAAAACCGCTACGCTCTTTGCCAAACCACGGGAGGAGACCCCCAATGCAGCGACCGAAGTGGCGGCACGCAGGCGTACTGGCTGGTCTGGCTTTGCTGTCTTCCGCCGCACTGGCGGACATCCGCGTCGGGGTCACGGTGTCGGCCACCGGGCCGCAGGCCTCGCTGGGGCAGCCCGAGAAGAACGCCACCACGCTGTGGCCTAGCGAGATTGGCGGCGAAAAGGTCGACGTGATCGTGCTTGACGATGCGTCGGACACCACGCGCGCGGTCACCAACACGCGCAAGCTGATGAGCGAGTCGAACGTCGACGTGATCGTCGGCTCGTCCACGACGCCGAATACGCTGGCGATGATCGACGCGGCGGCCGAGGGCAAGACGCCCGTGATTTCGCTGGCCTCATCCGCCCGGTTGATCGAGCCGATGGATGCCAAGCGGCGCTGGATCTTCAAGACGCCGCATTCGGACTCGCACATGGCCTCGCTGATTGCCGAGCACGCCGCAGCGCACGGCGTGAAGACCATTGCTTACATCGGCTTTGCAAATGCACTGGGCGAGGCCTTCCTGACGGAGGTGCAGCGCTTTGCCGATCTCAAGCACATCCGCGTCACCGATACCGAGCGTTTTTCGCCCACCGACAACAGCGTGACCGCGCAGGTGCTGCATCTGCTGGCCAACAAGCCCGACGCGGTGGTGATCGGCGGCTCCGGAACGCCCGCCGCCCTGCCGGCCCGCGCGCTGGCCGAGCGCGGCTACACCGGCAAGATCTACTTCAATCACGGCGTATCCAACAACGATTTCGTCAGGCTGTGCGGCAAGGATTGCGAAGGCGCCTACGTGCCGACCGGCCCCGTGATGGTCGCCGCCGAATTGCCCGACACCAATCCGGCGAAGCGGCAGGCGCTGGATTTTGCGCGCCGTTATGAGGCCACCTTTGGCCGTGGCAGCGTGTCGATCTTCGCCGCCTACACGGGCGACATCGGCTTGCTGCTGCAGCGCGCGGTGCCGGTGGCACTCAAGCGTGCCAAGCCTGGCACGCCGGCCTTTCGCGAGGCGCTGCGCGACGCACTGGAGCAGGTGCACGATCTGCCCACCAGCACGGGGGTGGTCAACATGAGCCCGCAGGACCACGTTGGCCTGGACCAGCGTGCCCGCGTGATGGCGCAGATCCGCCGCGGCCAATGGCACCTGGCCGATGCCGCGAAGTGAAAGTGACGATGACGACGGAGCGCATCCCGCATTGCACGCGCGATCTCATCCGCTATGCTTGAACCATTACCTTGGACGCCATGACCTCGCTCGCCCCCCGCTTTGCCCGCTACCAGGCGCTGACGCTCATCCAGCACGGCCCCATCCTCGAAATCGTGATGGGCGCGGCGCAGTCGGCCAACCGCAAGCTGTCCACGGCCGATGCCGGCCTGCACCGCGAACTGGCGGAAATCTGGCGCGATGTGTCCGCCGAGCCCTCCGTGCGCGTCGCGCTCATCCGCGGCGAGGGCAAGGGCTTCTCGGCTGGCGGCGATCTGCACCTCGTTGAGCAGATGGCTGATGACTTCGACGTGCGCACGCGCGTCTGGCACGAGGCGCGCGACCTTGTCTACAACGTCATCAACTGCGACAAGCCGATTGTCAGCGCCATGCACGGCCCGGCCGTGGGGGCAGGGCTCGTTGCCGGATTGCTGGCCGATATTTCGATCGCCGCGAAGGACGCCCGCATCGTCGACGGCCACACGCGCTTGGGCGTGGCGGCGGGCGATCATGCGGCCATTGTCTGGCCGTTGTTGTGCGGTATGGCCAAGGCCAAGTATTACCTGCTGCTGTGCGAGTCCATGACCGGCGAAGAGGCCGAGCGCATTGGGCTGATTTCGCTGGCCGTGCCGGAATCGGAACTCGTCAACCGCGCATTCGAGGTCGCCGAGCGCTTGGCGGCGGGTTCGCAGACGGCCATCCGGTGGACCAAGTACGCGCTGAACAACTGGTTGCGCCTGGCGGGCCCGAGTTTTGATACGTCGCTGGCGCTTGAATTCATGGGTTTTGCGGGCCCCGACGTGCGCGAGGGCATTGCGAGCCTGCGCCAGAAGCGTCCGCCCACGTTTGATGGCGCCTGATTGAAGATGAAAACACGCATGCGCGTCCGACCCCCGACCGATTTGTAGGAGACACCATGTTCACCCAGATGCCCAATTTTGCCGAAGGCGGTTTCGATTTCCTGCGCAAGCTGTGGGGCGGCGGCTTTGCCGGGATGGCCGGTGGCGGCATGCCCAACATGGCGAGCTTTGCCGCGCCGCCGATGGACCTTGAGGAAATCGACAAGCGTATCCACGACCTGCGCGCGGTGGAGAGTTGGCTGCAACTGAACGCCAGCCTGCTGCGTACGGCAATTCAGGGCCTGGAGGTGCAGCGCGCCACGTTGGTGGCCTTGCAGACGTTCGGCTCCGCACTGTCGCCCGAGGCCATGAAGTCTGCGTTCGACGGCCTGACGCCGAGCGCGTCGTCGTCTTCGTCTTCGTCGTCTTCCGGCGAGGAATCCAAACCTGCCTGGCCCCACACCGCCGCCACAGCCAAGCCGGACGACGAACCGCCGCCCGAAGACGAGGACGAGGCGGAAGAAGACACGGACGACGATCAGGCCGAAGCCCGCGCCGAGGCTGCCCACGCTCAGGCACAGGCCGCTGCGCAGGCGCAAACGGCCGCACGCGCCGCCGCGGCTGCGCTGGACCCCTCGCCGTGGTGGAACATGCTGCAGCAGCAGTTCAACCAGATCGCCAGCTCTGCCGCCGCCGCCATGCCGATGCCGCAGAACCTGATGCCGGGCTTCCCGGGCGGCTTCCCCGGGTTTGGCGGCGCCCCGGGCGCGGAAGGGCTCGATGCGGCGCCGGAAGACATCGAAGAGCCGACAGCGCCAGCCAAGCCCAAGCGCGCTGCCGCCAAGGCCACGCCGAAGCCGGCCGCCAAGGCGTCTGCAGGGCGCACAGCCAAGCCGGCCACCAAGAAGACTGCTGCCAAGAAAGCGCCGGCGAAATCTGCGCCGCGCAAGCCCACCAACGACACCCCCTGATCGATGTCGACAGACTGCACTGCACTCTTGATGATGGGCGGCGGTGCGCGTGCCGCCTATCAGGTCGGAGTGCTGCGCGGCATCGCGGGGTTGGCGCGCGAGTATGCGCCGGGCGTGGCACGTACGCCGTTCGACGTCATTTGCGGGACATCGGCGGGTGCGATCAACAGTCTGGGCCTCGCACGCGGCGCGCAGGATTTCACGCTTGCCACCGAGGCGCTCACCCAACTCTGGGGCACCCTGCATGCCGATCGTGTCTATCGCACGGACGTCGGCCGCGTGGGCTCCAGCGGCGCGCGCTGGCTGACCGCGCTGGCGTTCGGCTGGATGACTGGCCACACGCCGCGCGCCCTGTTCGACAACACGCCGCTGCGCGAGCTGCTCGAATCGCAACACGACGGCGAGCAGGTGCAGGCCGCCTTCGACGCTGGAGCGCTGCGCGCGCTGGCCATTACTGCGCTGTCATACACTACCGGGCGCCACGTCACGTTCTATCAATCGCCGCATGTCGTGCTGCCGTGGCGGCGGTCGCAGCGGATTGCGGTGTCGGACGAGATCGGCGTGTCGCACATGCTGGCGTCGTCGAGCATCCCGTTCGTCTTCCCGGCAGAGCCGGTGCCGCTCGAAGGTAACGACGAATGGTTCGGCGACGGCACGATGCGCCAGATGTCGCCGTTGAGCCCCGCCATTCATCTGGGCGCGAATCGCATTCTGGTGGTGGGCGCCGCGTCCCGCTCGCAGCCGGGCTGGTACGACACGGTGCCGGCGTCCGGGTATCCGTCGCTTGCGCAGATTGCGGGGCAGGCGCTGGCAAGCATCTTCCTCGACGGGCTTTCGGCCGATATCGAGCGGCTGCAGCACGTCAACGCCATGGTGGCCCGAAACCCCGAGATTGCCGACGCGCGCGACGGCTGGCGCAAGATCGAAGTGCTGGTGATGGCGCCGTCCGAGCGCATCGAACTGATTGCCTCGCGCCACGTGCAGCGCCTGCCTGGCACGGTGCGCGCGCTGCTCAAGCCGCTGGGCGGCACCGAGGCGCGCGGGGCGGCATTTGCGAGCTATCTGCTCTTCGAACCCGAGTTCACGCAGGAACTGATCGACCTGGGCGAGCGCGATGTGCAGGCCCGCCGCGACGAACTGGCCGCGTTCCTGTACGGCGCGATTCCGGACACGATGCGCGCAGCCTGATCAGCGGGACGAGCGGGTCGATGGTTCAGCCAGCAGTGCGTCGATGCGTTTGATGAGCGCTGGGTCGCTCGGCTCGACACTGCTGGGGAACACTGCCGCCACGCGGCCGGTGCGGTCCAGCAGGTATTTGTGGAAGTTCCACTTGGGCGGCTGGCCCGTCTGCGTCGCGAGCCACGCATACAGCGGCGATGCGCCCGCACCCACCACTGCCGTCTTCGAGAACATCGGGAATTTCACGCCGTACGTGTTGTAGCAAAAGTCGGCGATCTGCTTGCTGTTGCCGGGTTCCTGCTGAAAGTCATTGGACGGAAAGCCCAGCACCGTCAGCCCCTTGTCGCGATACTTTGCGTACAGCGCTTCGAGCCCTTCGTACTGATGCGTGTAGCCGCAATAGCTGGCGGTGTTGACCACCAGCACGACGCGGCCGGCGTACTGGCAAAGGTCTTGCGGCGCATCGTCCTGCAGGCGCTTGACGCGAAAATTCAGGCTGGCGGGGCAGGCGCCCGTGGTGGTCGGGGTTTGTGCAGCCGGTGCGACGCCGGCCGTAACAGCATGCCCCGTGCGCGGCAGCAGCAACGCGATGACGGCAATGGCAATCGCAATGGCGATCATCAGCAGATGGTGCCGACGCAGCACACCCGACGCGTGCAATTGCAGGCGCGGGCGACGCATGGAAACGGTGGCGGGAAACAACATGGGGAATCTCCAAAAGCGGACGCTCAGCCGGCGAACCGGAGTGTGTCTTCAGTTTAGGGTATAACGCCCCGGGGTCGCACCGGGTGAAATGTGCGTTATGCGTTGCATATCCCTCGCCGCACGGCTTGCAGCGCTTCCTATACTGAAGAACTCGCCGGGCGGTAGTCCGGTCCGATACAAAAGACGGCAGCCTGCGTGCTGCCGATCACATCGCGGCGTACCGCGAGACAACGCGCGACTGTATCGCGCGTGAGGGGGTCGCCGGGCCATGTTGCAACCGTGGCCGCGGCGGGCCTGTTGTGACGAGGAAACGGGCAGACCGAGAACTTTGCTCCGGCAACCCCGAAAATCGGGGGCTGGTCAAGCATGTCTGCTAGAATCCGCCTGCAAATTCAAAGGCTTACCATGCTCTATCCCGAATTGTTCAAGTCGTTGGAAGCGGTCCGCTGGAATATGGAAAAGGATATTCCGTGGGACACGTTCGATGCGTCGCTGCTGACCGACGCGCAAGCGCAGACCATCAAGATGAATGCCATCACCGAGTGGTCAGCCCTACCGGCCACCGAGATGTTCCTGCGTGACAATCGTCACGACTCCGATTTTTCGGCGTTCATGAGCGTGTGGTTCTTTGAAGAGCAGAAGCATTCGCTGGTGCTGATGGAGTATCTGCGCCGCTTCCGCCCGGACCTCGTGCCGACCGAAGAAGAGCTGCACAACGTGCGCTTTGAATTCGATCCGGCCCCGCCACTGGAAACGCTGATGCTCCACTTCTGCGGTGAAATCCGTCTGAACCACTGGTACCGCCGTGCCTCCGAATGGCATACGGAGCCGGTCATCAAGGCGATCTACAAGCATCTGTCGCAGGACGAAGCCCGCCACGGCGGCGCCTACCTGCGCTACATGAAGAAATACCTCGGCCAGTTCGGCGACAGCGCGCGCAGCGCATTCGCCAAGATCGGCGTGCTGATGGCCTCGGCGCGTCGCACCGAAAAGCCGCTCCACCCGACCAACCTGCACGTGAACAAGGCGCTGTTCCCGCAAGACACCGTGCAGTCGCGCCTGCCGAACCCGGATTGGCTGGAGCACTGGCTGGACGAGCAGATCAAGTTCGACGCCGGCTGGGAAAAGAAGGTCATCGAGCGCATCCTGCACAACATGGGTCTGCTGTTCGAGCGCACCTTCGAAACCGTGCAAGACCTGAACCGCTACCGCAAGGAACTGAACGCACGTCTGCTCGGCTCGGCCGAACAAGCTGCCTGATCCTTGCCATTGGCAGCAAGCGGCCCATCGATTCGATGGGCCGTTTTGTTTTCCACCCCGATTTCGGATCCACCATGACCGCTCGCCAGCCCGCGCCCGCCTTTGAGCAGAAGATCTGCGACTCCGCCGATGTGCAAGCCCGCGTGCGTGCCTTGCCGCGCCCCTTGGTCTTCACCAACGGGGTGTTCGACATCCTGCATCGCGGTCACGCCACGTATCTGGCGCAGGCGCGTGCGTTGGGCGCGTCGCTCGTGGTGGGCGTGAACACCGATGCCTCGGTGCGGATGCTGGGCAAGGGCGACGACCGCCCGCTCAATACGCAAGACGATCGCCTGGCCGTGTTGGCCGCGCTGGAAGCGGTGAGTCTGGTGGTGTTGTTTGCCGAGCGAACCCCGGTCGAACTCATCCAGCGCGTGCGCCCCGACATCTACGTGAAGGGCGGCGATTACGACATCGATGCGCTGGAAGAAACGCGCGTGGTGCGTAGCTGGGGTGGCACGGCGCTGGCGATTCCGTTCGAGCACGACCGCTCGACGACGGCGCTGCTCAAGCGCGTGCGCGCGACGTCCTGACTGCTTAGCGCGATGCAGTGACTGCCGCGCATGCGTGCAGGTCTTCTGCGCCCAGGGTTTTCTTGAGCGCGGCAAGTTGGGCTGCGACGCCCGAAGCCGCATCGGCGGTAGCGCTCACGCGAAGCGAGGTCTGCGAGCCAAGCCGGCGCGTTTGCGTGACCACGGCGGTGCGCACATCCTTGGCTCGCAGTTCGTCCAGACGCTGCTGCGCGCGCTCCTTGTCGCGAAACAGACCCAGCGACACCACAAACGCATTGGCTTCCTGCACGATGGCCGAATCCGCCACGTTGCGGCGCTTGAGTTCGGCCACCTTGCGCTCGGCGTCGTCGCGTGTGTCGCGGGCCGGCATGTGGACCCACCAGCGGTTGTCTTCCTGGCGCGTGATGCGCTCGACCTGCACGCCCGCCAGTTGCTTGAGCTGATCGATGCCGCGCGTGGCTTGGGCTTCGGTCAGGCCGCCCAACTCGGTGCAACTGCCGCCGCTTTCAGCGATGGCAGCGGTGGTCAGAGCCGCAGGCTCGATGTTGGCTTGCGAGCCCGATGCGGCTGGTGCGGAACCAGCGGGCGACGACCCCGGCGCCGATTTGGGTACGCCTGCGGCCGGTGCAGCAGCGGGTGCGGGTTCGAGAATACGGATCTCTTCGGTGCGGATCTGGCGGCGCATGCGATCGGGCTCGCGCTCGCTTTCGAACCACGCCTTGGACACTTCCGGTCCGAACACGCCGGTATTGGCCGCGAGCAGAACGCCGTTGACGAGCAGCAGGATCAGCAGGGCGAGGCGAAGCGTCATGGTGCGAACGGACGTGGATTCGGACGGGGGCTCGGAATGCAGGAACACAGCGGCAACAACGATAAGACGTCAGATGGGAAACTGCAGCCCGGCCGACTGAGGCTAGGCCAGCGTCGCGGCGCCCTCCCGGCGCGCGCGCGCCAGCACCTGCAGGCCGAGCAGCACGAGATTATCGTGCATCTGGAACGGCATGCGCAGATGCGGCCCCAGTGCGGCGCGCGCCCCGCCGCTCAGCACGCAGCGTGCCGGGCCGGGGTATTGCTTCTGCAGTGCCTGCCACGTCTGTGCAATTGCACCTGCCTGGGCGATGACGCAGCCCAGCGCGATGGCGTCCTGCGTATTGTCGGCCCAGGGCGGCGCCACAACGTCGCCCGCGCTCAGGTAGCCGACGTCCACTTCGGGCAACTGCGCCGTGTTGCGTGACAACGCGCGCATCATCAATGTGAGGCCGGGCAGGATCAGGCCGCCGGCAAACAGGCCATCGGGTGTGACGATGTCGAGCGTGGTGGCCGTGCCGGCCGTCACGAGCAGCAGGGCGGTGTCGGGCCACAGATGGCGTGCACCGACCGCACCGATCCACCGGTCGGTGCCGAGTTGCGTTGGGTCGCGATACCCATTGCGCAGGCCGGCGGTGGCGTCTTCCGATGCCGCAATGCACACGCGCGCTCCGTCGAACACGCGGGCGATGCGTGCGGTGAGCGCATCGCGCAGTGCGGGGCCAGCCACCGCGCTGATCCATACCTCGGGCGGCGCAACGCCGGAGGCGTGGCAATCGCGCCAGTCTTCCACCAGCTCGGCCAATCGATCATGCGCGCGGGCGCCGGCATGCTGCCAGGGCGTGCCGCCGGGTTCCTCGGGCAGCGCGGGTTCGGCATCGGCACCGCCGGCAATCCACGCCCATTTGATGCGCGTGTTCCCTGCGTCGATCAGCAAGAGCGGACGGGCGGGGGCGGCGTGCGCGGCGGACACCTTCAGGCGCGTCATGGCTGCTCCGCATCTGCGCTGCGCAAGGAGACCTCGCCGCTGTGAATCCACTGCACACGTCCGCCCGATTCAATCGCCAGGCGGCCTTGTGCGTCGATGCCATGCGCCACGCCTTCGAGCACCACGCTACCGTCCTGCCACAGACGCACGCGCTCCCCGGCAAAGGCATCGCGGGCCGCAAACGGCGCAACGAACGGTGCCAGGCCCTGGGCGCCGAAGCGCTGCAGGTGCTCACCCAGCGATGTGAGCAGCGCCGAAAACACGGCGTTCGCCTCCGGCGCATCCACCAGTTCTTCCACGCCCGACAGGCCCCGGCCGAGCGTGGTTTCCAGCACGTGCGGCCGTTCCAGGTTCAGGCCGATGCCGATGACGGTCCAGGTCCGGCCCGGCGCTGTCCGCACGGTCTCGACCAGGATGCCGGCCAGCTTGCGCCCGGCGATCTGCACATCGTTGGGCCACTTGAGGCTGAGGGCCTGTCCGCTGCCGCCGCGGGCTTCCGCGTACCCAGCCACGGCCTCAACCACGGCCACGCCCACGGCCAGGCTCAGTCCGCCGAGCTGCGCGGGCTCACCCGCAAAGGCGCAGGCGATGGAGAAGGTCAAACCGTGGTCGCCATCCCACGGGCGGCCCTGTCGGCCGCGTCCTGCGGTCTGGCGTTGCGCGGCCAGCACACACGCGCCCACGAGCGGCGCGTTGCCGGCATGGGCGGGCGTCGCCGTGTGGGCAGGCCACGTGGCATCGCGCACGGCGGCCATCAGATCGGCGTTGGTGGAGCCGGTGGCCTCGACCACATCGACGGGCCAGCCGGCAGCCGGACCGCTGGGCTGGATACGCTCGCGCGCAAGGCGCCACCCCGCGGAGGGTTCGGCAAGAGACATAAAGATGGGCGATCAGGTTCGCGCTAAGAATGCGCGCATTGTACGAGCGGTGCCGCAAACACGGGTCTGGTGCTTGCTTCAAGCGACGCAAAGGCCTCACAGTGTGGCAGCCAGTGTGACAGTGTTTGGCGACGCGTTGGCTACAATTCGACCGATAGCCGGCATCACCGCTTACGGAGACCCGTTTGATCACCTTCCGTACACCGCAGCTTGAGGTGCGCGTTGTCGATGGACGCTCCGTCGCCTTTCTCTCTGGCGACTGGACCACGCTTGCCCTGGCCGAACGCGCCGGCGTGCGCAGCGCCCGCCAGCAGATCCGCGCCGGGCTGGACAACGCCAACGCGTGGTGCCTGACCGAAGTCGGCCGTATCGACCACTTTGGCGCGCAATTGCTCTGGCGTGCCTGGGGCAATCAGTGGCCCGAACATCTGGATGCCCGGCCCGACCAGCGCCGCATGCTCGATCGTGTTGCCAAGCTCGACCCCGGCGGCTGGAAGCAGCGCCTGGCGCCCCGCATGAACCCCGTGGCGATCCTCGGCGAGGGCATGCTCGATTTTTTCGATCACGCGGGCAATGGCATCGCCATGGTCGGCCAGCTCGTGTTCGACCTGGGCAGGTTCGTGCGCGCGCCGCATCGCGGGCCGTGGCGCGAGATCTCCGCCAACATCTACAGCACGGGCTACAAGGCGCTGGGCATCACCGCGCTGGTGGGCTTCCTGATCGGCATCGTGCTCAGCTACCTGTCGGCCAACCAGTTGCGCGTATTCGGGGCCAGCATCTTCATCGTCAACATTTTGGGGATGGCCATCATCCGCGAGCTCGGGCCGGTGCTGGCGGCGATTCTGGTGGCTGGGCGTTCGGGTTCAGCCATCACTGCGCAGATCGGCGTGATGCGCGTGACCGAAGAGCTGGATGCGATGCGCGTGATGGGCATCTCGCACGGTTTCCGCCTGATCCTGCCCAAGGTGATTGCGCTGGCGATCGCCATGCCGCTGCTGGTGGCGTGGACGGATCTACTCGCGCTGGCGGGCGGTATTCTCGCGGCCAAGTTCCAGCTCGACATCAGCCCGACGTATTTCATCACCTCGTTGCCCGATGCTGTGCCGGTGGCCAACCTGTGGCTCGGCATTGGCAAGGGCGTGGTGTTTGGCATGCTGATCGCGCTGGTGGCCTGCCACTTCGGCCTGCGCATCCAGCCCAACACGCAGAGCCTGGGCGAGGGCACGACGACGTCCGTCGTGGTGTCGATCACCATCGTCATCCTGGCAGACGCGGTGTTTGCCATCCTCTTCAAGGACGTCGGGATATGACGCGGCCCCGCCATCCTCACATCAAGCACGCAGCGGAACCGGCGGCAATTACGCCCGCGCGCGAACGCGTGATCGAGATGCGCAACGTCACCAAGCGCTACGGCAAGGTGACCGTGCTCGACAACATCGATCTGGACGTATTTCGCGGCGAGGTGCTTTCCATCGTGGGCGGTTCGGGAAGCGGCAAGACGACATTGCTGCGCCAGGTGGTGGGGCTGGAGAAACCCACCTCGGGCACGATCCACATCTTTGGCGAAGAGCTGACCTGCCAGGTGGGCAACGATCTGCAGTCGATGCGTAACCGCTGGGGCATGCAGTTCCAGCACGGTGCGCTTTTCTCGACGCTGTCCGTGATCGACAACGTGGCGTTGCCGATGCGCGAATTGCGCACACTGCCCGACGCGTTCATCCAGCGCGTGGCGATGCTCAAGCTGCAGATGGTGGGGCTCAAATCCACCGATGCCGACAAGATGCCGTCGGACCTGTCGGGCGGCATGATCAAGCGCGTGGCGCTCGCGCGGGCATTGTCGCTGGAGCCGGAGCTGGTGTTTCTGGACGAGCCGACCGCCGGGCTGGACCCGCGCGCGTCGGACGATTACGTCGCGCTCATCCGCGAGTTGCGCCAGGAACTGGGCCTGACCGTGGTGATGGTGACGCACGATCTCGACACCCTGGTGGCGCTGTCCGACCGCATTGCGGTGCTGGCGGATCGCAAGGTGGTGGCGGCCAAGCCGCTGGACCAGATCATTCAGATTGATCATCCGTTCATCAAGGAGTATTTCCTGGGTGAGCGGGGCAAACGGGCCCTGTTGGCGCTGGGCTCGCAGATGACGGAGGCGGTGGCTGCAGCCTCGCTTTCGACGCAGGAGGATTGATGGAAAACAAAGCCCACGCATTCCTGGCCGGGCTGTTTACGATCGGGCTGATCATCTTCATCGGCCTGGCCGTCATGTGGTTCAACCGAGACCAGACCGTGCGCTTGCCGTACGACGTGGTCACGCGTTCGACCGTCAACGGGCTGAATCCGCAGGCTTCCGTGAAATACCGCGGCCTGGACGTCGGCAAGGTCGACAGCATCCGCTTTGACGACAAGGTGCCAGGGCAGATCGTGGTGCGCGTGCTGGTCGACAAGGATGCGCCCATCACCACGACCACGTACGGCCGGCTGGCCTATCAGGGCGTGACGGGCCTCGCCTATGTGCAGCTCGACGACCGCGGCTTTGACAACAGCAAGCGCGCGCCCAGTCCTGTGCGCCTGGCCACGTCGGACAAGGACCCTGCCCGCATCCGCATGGAAGCCGGCTTCCTCGACGAGCTGGACAAGCGCGGCGACCAGATGCTCTCCAAGCTCGATCAGACGCTGAACTCGCTGTCGATCATGTTTGACGACGAGCACCGCCAGCAGGTCACGGCGTCGCTGCAATCGTTCCAGAAGACGATGGACGCCTACAGCACGCTCGCACAGCAGGCCGAGCCGACGATGCGCCGCCTGCCGCAGATTGCCGACAACCTTGATTCCACGCTGGTGGCCACGCGCAAGCTCACGCAGTCGCTGTCCGACCCGAAGGGGCCGTTGATGTCGACGCTCTCGGGCGCCGGGACGGATCTGACGGCGGCAACGCAGTCGATGCAATCCGCCGCCAATGTGCTGACCTACGAAACGCTGCCGCAGCTCAATGGCTTTGCACGCGAGGCCCGTCAGGCCGTGCGCGGCTTCGACCATGCCGTGACCGACTTCAACGCCCGGCCGCAAAGCGTGCTGTTTGGCCCCGCACCCGGCGCGCCCGGCCCCGGTGAAACCGGCTTCACCGCGCCCGCCGCCCGCGCTTCGGCTCAGCCCTGAGGAGATTCCATGCCGATGTTGTCCGCTGTGTTCCGCCGCGCGTGCGCGCTGCCTGCCCTGATGGCGCTGTCGCTCCTGGCAGCTTGCTCCAGCGCGCCGGTGGCGCCCGCCGCCCTCTATGACTTTGGGCTCGCGCCGGCCACCAGCGCCTGCCCGCGCCTGCCCACCGCCTTGCGCGTGGCCGACGTGGCTGGCCCGGGCTGGATGGACGGCAACGCCATCTTTTACCGCCTCGCCTATGCGCAAGGCCAGCGTACCGACGCCTACGCCAACAGCCGCTGGGTGGAATCGCCCGTGAGTCTGTTCGATGCCCGTTTGCGCAATGCGGCGGCAGGGCGCGGCCAGGTGATCGGCTATCCCACGCCCGATGTGCCGAGCCTGCGTGTCGAGCTGGTCGATTTTTCACAGGTATTCGACAGGCCCGATGCCAGCCGCGGCGTGGTGCGCCTGCGTGCAACCGTGTCACTGGCGCGTGGTGTGATCGACCAGCGCGTGGTACAGGCGGACGCGCCGGCCCCGAGCCCGGACGCTGCAGGCGGCGTGGCCGCCCTCACGCAGGCATCGGACAAGGCCATCGGCGAGGTGCTCGACTGGGTGGCGGGCCTGCCGCTCGCGGCCTCCGCCTCTTCGACACCGGCAACGCCCGGCGCTGCACTTGGCTCGCGCCGGCGCTAATACCGCCACCTCTGAACCGGATGGAGGAACCATCCGTGATGCGCGGCATCGGACGCTATGATGGACGGCTTTTTCCGGCCACGTCCGCTCCTCTTTCTAGCTCGCTTCTTCCGGTGACGGACCTCCACGCGCAACCCGCTGCACCCACCCAGCATCGCCACTCGCCGCTTGCGCGCGCCGGGCTGGGGTGGTTCGTGCTGCTGGTCGTCTACGCAAGCCTGTATCCGTTTGCCGGCTGGACAGACACCGGCGTGTCGCCGTTCGCCTTCCTGAGCGCACCGCTGCCGCGCTACAACACCGCCTTCGACATGCTCACCAACGTGTGGGGCTACATGCCGCTGGGCATGCTGACGGTGCTGGCGCTGCACCCGCGCATCACCGGCTGGCGCGCGGTCTTGCTGGCGCTGCTGGCGGGGTTGCTGCTCTCCGGCGCGATGGAGGCGATCCAGACCTATCTGCCCACGCGCGTGTCCTCCAATGTCGATCTGGCGACGAACACGCTGGGCGCCTTGCTGGGCGGCCTCGTCATGTTGCCTTTTGCGGCGCGGCTGATCGACCGCGGCGGGCTGCGCCGCCTGCGCCGCCGGTGGTTCGAGCCACATGCGACCTTTGCCATCCTGCTGATGCTGGTGTGGCCGTTCGCACAGATTTTTCCGCAGGAATTCCTCTTCAGCATGGGCGGAGTGATCCGCAGCATCCTGCTCGATCCATCGCCGGATGCGTTTGTGGTCAACCTCGTCAACGGCTGGTTTCCGGAGCTGTTCGACTGGCAGGACAAGCTGACGGCGCACCCGGAAGCACTGCAGCGCCAGGAACTGCTGGAAGCGCTCATCACCGCCTGCAGCTGGATCGGCACGGGGCTGCTGGCCAGCGTGGCCATGCGCAGCGGTGCGCCCATGCTGCGCCTGCTGGCTGCGCTGCTGGCCGGCGCGCTGCTGGTCAAGGCGGGGGCGACGGTGCTGCAGTTTCCGCTGGGCGGCGCGTGGGACTGGCTTTCGTCCGGCGCGCGTTTCGGGCTGATCGTCGGCTCGCTGGTGCTCGTGCTGCTGGTGCGGCTGCCGCGCTGGTTGCGCGGCGCGCTGGCCATGACGCTGCTGATTGCGCTGATCATCCTGTCCAATGTGCTGCCGCCGAGCCCGTATTCGTGGGTGTCGGCGCAAAGCTGGCGGCTCGGGCGCTTCGTCCATTTCAACAGCCTGTCGCAATGGATCGGCTGGCTGTGGCCGTTTCTGGGCCTCGGCTATCTCGCCTGGCGCGCCGAGCAGACGCAGCTGCAGCGGCGCGCCGGACGTCACGCGCGTTGAGTGCCCGCCGCAGCAGATGCGGGATGCGGTGAGGCAGCGCGCCGCACCGCGATCAGCGCTGCCAGCGCCGCAAGATACATTGCCGCCATGGCGACAAAACCCTCGCGCCACCCAAACAAGCCCGTCGACAATGCTGCCACGCCCAGGCCGATGAGCGCGCCGCCCTTGGCTGCGCTGCTGCACAACCCCAACGCAAAGCCTTGGCGGTGTTCCGGGCTGGTTTCCACCACCAGGCTATTGAGCACCGGCAGCAGGCCGCCCAGGCACAGGCCCCACGCCAGGCGCGCAGCAATGAATGCGTTTTCTCCTTGCGCAATGCCCTGCCAGAGCGCGGTGAGGCCGCAGACAGCGGTCAACGCACAGACGCGCCCCAGCGTGACATGCACGGGCAGGCTCGCAAAACGCTTTGCCCACCAGCGCGCAGACAGCGCCAGTGTCGCGGCCGTGGCACTGTAGGCCAAGCCTGCCAGCATCACCGACCCATGCAGCGTCTCGGTGATGTAGGGTGCAAGAAAGCCTTGCGGCATGACGCGCGCCGCCTGCACTGCCACCATGCCCAGCAGCAGCCCGATCACCAGGCCACCCAGCGGAGCGCGACCTGCCCGGCGAGCGTCGGCGTCCTGGTGGATCTCGGACGTTGGAGCGGGCTTGATGGCGGGCAGACAGAACATCGCCAGCGGAATGCACGCCAGGATCACCGCAGCGCCCGCCGTGTTCGCCATGCGGAAGCCCATCCACCCCACGAGCCACGCACCGACGGGCGGCGCCATGAAGCTGCCGCACGCCGTGACGGTCTGCAGATCGGCGAAGACGCGCCGGCGCATGTCGGCAGGTGCCACGCGCATCGCGTAGATCTGTGCGGCTGCCAGAAAGCCGGCCAGCCCGCCTTGCACGGTGCGCGCCAGCAGCACGCTGGCCGCCGAGTCCGCATAGACCGACCACAGCTGCGACGCTGCCAGTGCGATGAGCGCTCGCAGGATCATCGGCTTGGGTCCGACGCGATCAGCCAGGCGGCCCCACCAGGGCGCGGTGATGAGCGTGGCGGCCATCGGTGCGAAGTACGCTGCGCTCGCCACCCATGCGAACGGCACATGCGGCACCGGCGACAACTCGCGCAGGAACAGTGGCCAGAACGGCCCCGTCATTTCCATCGCGCCCATTGAAAGGGCCTGGATGACGAGGAGCCACCGAATGGCCCCGCGCCACGCGTCCACGGGCGTTGCGGAGCTCATGTTCGAACCGCGTCGGCCAGCGGGTTAGGCAGCGCGGCGTGCATGTCGTCGGACTGGTCGCGCAGGCGCATGCGGACGAACGTCTTGAACGACCATGGCGCTTCGAGCAGCGCGTGGCGCTCCTGCTTCCAGGTGTCGGCATCGAGCGCCGTGCGGTTTGCCTCGAACACGGCCTGCATGGCGTCATGCCACTGGCGTAGCCCGACGGCGCTCCCGTGTTCGGGAAACAGCGCCAGCGCCAGCTCACCGATATGGCACAGCAGGAAGGCGTGGATCAGCTTCTTGCGCGGGATGTCCCGATCGGGATACGTGGTGTGGCCGGCACGGAACGGCTCGATCGAGAAGCCTTGGCCCCGCAGCGTCGGCAGGGCGATCTTCACGTCGCCAAAGTCACGCACCACCAGCCGCACCGGCATACCGGCCTCGTCGATGACGACGAAGGTGTTCTGCTGATGCGCCTCCAAAGCGATGCCGTAACGCAAATAGAGGCCGACGATGGCCGGAATGGCGACGTGCAGGTACGCATCGAAAAAGCGCGCAGCCCGCTCGGCGCGCGTGCCGTCGGCCTGGCGCGCCAGCACGGTCTCGAGCAGCAGCGGTGCTGCTGCGTGCGTCATGTCGGCGGTGAAGTCGGGCGTGAAGAGGGCACCGACCGGCAGCAGCCGTTCGTTGCCGGCAATGCGTGCGGTCGGGTTGTCGCGCACGATCATCGAGAGATGCCGGGCGCGATCGTCGGCGGTGCCGGCCAAGTGGATGCCATGGCGCTCCGGCACGATCGACAAGACGCGCGCCAATGCTGCGTCGTTCGCGAGGATGCGTTCCAGCAGGGCGCTCACGCGCGGGCCCATCACCGCCGACTTGGGCGATACGGTGCGCTCAACGCTGGTCAGCCGCATGCTGACCGGCAGCTTGAGCATCGGACCGCCCGGCGCGTCGGTCGCGGCCACGGTGCGGAATGACATTGTTGGCCGGGCGGCAATGTTGATGTCCGGCAAACGGATCAATTCGCCTGCGGCAAATTCTGCGGCGAAAGTCTCGCCGAGTGTCGTGTCGCGCTGCCATGGGTGAACCGGCAGCGGCAGCCACGCTTCGGGCGCAAGCTGGCGCGCCAACAGGGCTTTGCGAAACGCCGCCATGGTTTGCGGGAACGTCGCCGCGAACCAATTAGCGTACGGCTGCACACCGTCCATCGTCGTGACCTGCAGTCGATGCGCCGCCACCGCCACCACGCCGATGGGCACCTGTGCCTCGAACTCTGGCGACAGCGCAATCACCTGGTCGGGAGCCAGTCCCAGCCGTGTCTTGTAGGCCGGATGCCACGGGTGGCCGCCGGTGCCCCACTGCTCGGTGCGCGCCAAGGCGTGGGGCGTGCCGTCGCCGCAGAGCAGGGCCAGCGCGTCTTGCCACGCGGCGGTGCGGTGCTCGGCAGCGAGACGTGCGCCCCAGGCGAGCCGATAGGCCTGGCACAGCGTGTCGTTGTCCTGGCTGTTGTCGAGTTCTGCCGCGAGCCGGCCGATGGCGGCGAGGCGATGGGCCTCGGCGGCATCGCCCATGTCCAGCATGGGCGCGAGCCAGTGGAGCAGGGCTGATGGACGTTCAATCGGCGTCGGCGGGCGATCGTGCGCCAGCACAGCGACGTCGCCCGTCAATGTCCAGCTGCCGAGTGCGCCCGGCCGCAAGCCAGTGAAGCGTAACAGCACGCGCTGCTGCCAGATCGGCAGCAACGTCACATCGGCGCGCGTATCGGCGATGAGTCGATCTGCGCTGAGCAGCGCTTCACGAAACAGCGCCTGCAGCAGGCGCGACAGCACCCGGCGGCGTGCCAACTGCTGCGCCGCCGACCAATGTTCGGTCTGCACGCCGGCTTTGCGCAGCGCGGGAATGGATTCAAGACGGAGGTTGCCGGCCGCGGCGGCAGCGGATGCGGTTTCGGTGTGGGCGGCGGTATCAGATCGACGTTGCACGAGGGCTCCTACGGGACATGAGCGTGTGCAGGCGAGCGGGGCTCGACCCTGCAGCACAGGGGGTCCAGATGTAGGGGCCGCTTCAGAGACAGGCGGGAATGCAACGCTCCCATGACGAAGCTGCACTGGAGGCTTGTTCTCTTCTAGATATGTGCGCAGTGCAGGCAGCCTGGTCGGCTGCATGAAGGCATCATTTGGTGTGCTGCAGTTTAGATGAGAATGATTCCCACTTGCAAAATTATTCCATCAACTTAAGGCGATCGGGTGACAGCACCGGCGCGTGCCGTCTTCACGCAACCGACATGAATCCTTTCTACCTTAGCGCGTGGTGAGTTGACGGCGCGCGCTGCTCGGTCCGGCTCGCTGATGTCATCAGGAGGTCATCCGTGTCTGCGACCCGAAAGGCCCACGCTACCCGTCGATTGCTCGTGGTGTCTGCGGGCGCCCCCGCGTTGCCTGCGTCGCCGCCTCAATCGGTTGCTTCGCGAGACGGCCTGGCGCCTCCTGTGATCCATACCGTCGACTGACTTCGTTGCTCGCGCTCAGTCAGGCGTTGCCCCGTGTTGTCCCCCCCCAACCTCCCAAATACACAGACATCAGGACGAGAACATGACCTCCAACAGTCGCCGTGGTTTTCTCCGTTCCGCTGCCCAACTGGCTGCTGCATCGGCAGCCATGGGCGCGGTGCCCGAAGGCATTCGCCAGGCGCTAGCGATTCCCGCCCACAACGCGCACCGCAATATCGAAGATGTGCAGCACATCGTGATCCTCATGCAGGAAAACCGCTCGTTCGATCATTACTTCGGCACGCTCCGTGGCGTGCGCGGGTATGGCGATACGCGTACCGTCACGCTGCCGACAGGCAAGAGCGTCTGGCATCAGCCGGTAGCCGGTGGCGTGGGCGAAGTGCTGCCGTTCCGCCCGAGCGCGCCTGATCTCGGCCTGCAGTTCCTGCAAGACCTGCCGCACGGCTGGAATGACACGCACCTTGCCGTCAACGGCGGGCGTTACGATGGCTGGGTCCCACACAAGGGCACCACGACGATGGCGTACCTGACGCGTCAGGACATTCCGTTCCACTATGCGCTGGCCGACGCCTTCACCATCTGCGACGCCTATCACTGCGCCACGCCCACGTCGACCGACCCGAACCGCTACTACATGTGGACCGGCTATGTCGGTAACGACAACGTCGGCGGCGGCCCCGTGATCGACAACGCAGAAGCCGGCTACGGCTGGTCGACGTATCCCGAAGTGCTCGAAGCCGCCGGCATCTCGTGGAAGATCTACCAGGACATCGGTACGGGCCTGGACGCCGCAGGCTCATGGGGCTGGACGAGCGACGCCTACATCGGCAACTACGGCGACAACTCGCTGCTGTACTTCAAGCAATATCAGAACGCGCAGCCCGGCAATCCGCTGTACGACAAGGCGCGCACCGGCACCAACGCAGCGGCCGGCGACGGCTACTTCGACATCCTCAAGCGCGACGTGCAGAACGGCACGCTGCCGCAGGTGTCGTGGATTGCCGCGCCGGAAGCGTTCTCCGAGCATCCGAACTGGCCGGCCAACTACGGCGCGTGGTACATCGACCAAGTCCTGCAGATCCTGACTTCCAACCCCGAGGTGTGGAGCAAGACCGCGGTGTTCGTTACCTACGACGAGAACGACGGTTTCTTCGACCACCTCGTCCCGCCGTTTGCCTCATCGGGCAGCAATGGCCTGTCGACGGTCGACACCACGGGCGAGTACTTTCCGGGCAACAGCACGTACGGCGCCGGCAGCTACGGCCTGGGCCAGCGCGTGCCGATGCTCGTGGTATCGCCGTGGTCAAAGGGCGGCTACGTGTGCTCCGAAACGTTCGACCACACGTCGATCATTCGTTTCATCGAGCAGCGCTTCAAGCGCACGCACAACGTGCGCTCGCCGAACATCTCGAAGTGGCGTCGCGCCGTTTGCGGTGATCTGACGTCGGCGTTCAACTTCGCCACGCCCAACGAGGTGGTGCCTGCATTGCCTAGCACCGCGGCCTACGTGCCGAAGGACAAGCTGCGCCACGCCAGCTACGTGCCGCTGCCCCCGCTGGTGCAGGCCGTGCCGAAGCAGGAAGCGGGCGTGCGAGCGTCGCGTGCGCTGCCGTACGAACTGTTCGTGCGCGGGCGCCAGGACGAAGCCGCCGGCAAGTTCCAGCTTGAATTCGTGAACACCGGGGACGTGGGGGCTGCCTTCCTCGTCTACACCGCCGGCAGCACGGATGCGCCGCGCACCTACACGGTCGAGGCAGGCAAGCGGCTGTCGGACAAGCTGGCCGTGAACGCAGGCGGTGCCTACGACTTCACGGTGCACGGCCCGAACGGCTTCCTGCGCCGCTTTGTCGGCAAGCTCACGCTGTCGGGCCTGCTGAGTCCGCACGGTCACGCGCTGGAAGTGAAGGAAGGCTACGACGTGGCCAACGGCAACCTGCAACTGCGCCTCATCAATCACGGCCGTGCGCCGACCGTCTTCACCATCAAGAGCGCTTACACGGGCGAAAGTGTGCAACGCGAAGTGCGCGGCGGTGACGATGCGTCGGTGTACCTCGACTTGCGCAGCCACCACGCCTGGTACGACCTGACCGTCACGGCCAGCACCGATGCCGGTTTCGCGCGTCGCCTTGCCGGCCACGTTGAAACCGGCCGCGTCAGCGCGTCCGATCCAGCGCTGAGCGTATAAGCGAGACCCAAGCAAAACGGCCCGCTGGCTTGATTTGCCAGCGGGCCACTTTTTTTTCTTGCGACGCTCAGCGTCAGAGTTGCTTCGTGTACGTGCGTGCCTGATACAGCGCCAGCGCGCTCAGCCCGACGATCACCACGATCGCCAAGACATCGGCAAACGGATAGCCCCAATAGTGCGTCATTGCGTGGTCTCCCTCGGTTCGGGGTCAAGCAGGCCGGTATCGGCCATACGTTGACGGCCGAACTCGGTGGCGTCTCCGTGGCCTCAGGAGGGACACCGCCGCGGATGACCTCCAGGTTTTCCGCGCTCTCCGACACCATCTCGGCTCAAGTGCCTCTTCTTCCCGGCAAGTGTGCCAAACGATTGTTGATTTATGGAGAACAGTATTTTCTTCAATCTTGTATTTATCCATCAAGGGCAACGATCTATTCTGATCACAAGCGCAACGAACTGAGCGCAACCGAATATCCAGACAGATCAGGAGCCCATCATGAACACCCGCCTCGCAATCGCTTTCTCCCGTCACACCCTGGTGGCCCTGGTGGCCACAGTGTCCGCTTCCGCCGCTCTGCTATCGGCCCAGCCGGCAGCTGCAGCGGTCCAAAGCAGCGCCGATCCGTACACGCAAGGCGCCGTTGCCAAGGCTGACCCCTACACGCAGGGTGCTGCCGCCAAGTACGACGTCTATACCCAGGGTGCGGACCGTCAAGCTGATACCTACGGCTATCTGTCGTGGAACGGCGATGCCTCGTATCCGAAGGCCGCCGCTTCGCAAGCCTGATCGAGCCGTACCAAAGCAAAAGGGCCTTGGGTTCTACCCCAAGGCCCTTTTTGTTTCTGCAGCGTTCCGGCGGTAATCAGACCACTCCGGCTTCGTGTGCCTGCTGATCCGCGTGGTACGAACTGCGCACCATGGCGCCCACGGCCGCGTGCGTGAAGCCCATCTCGTACGCCTTCTCTTCGAACATCTTGAAGGTGTCCGGGTGCACATAGCGCAGCACCGGCAGATGGTGGCCCGACGGCGCCAGATACTGGCCGATGGTCAGCATGTCGATGTCGTGCTCGCGCATGTCGCGCATGACTTCCAGGATTTCCTCATCCGTCTCGCCCAGGCCGACCATCAGGCCGGACTTGGTCGGCACGTTCGGGTTGCGGGCCTTGAAGTCCTTCAGCAGTTTCAGCGAGTGCGCGTAATCCGCACCCGGGCGCGCCTGCTTGTACAGGCGCGGCACCGTTTCGAGGTTGTGGTTCATCACGTCGGGCGGGCATTCCTGCAGGATGTCCAGCGCCTTCTCCAAGCGGCCGCGGAAGTCCGGCACCAGCACTTCGATGCGCGTGGCCGGCGACAGGGCGCGCGTGCGCGAGATGCAATCGACGTAATGCTGGGCGCCGCCGTCACGCAGGTCGTCGCGGTCGACGCTGGTGATGACGACGTAGTTGAGCTTGAGTTCAGCGATCGTCTTGGCCAGGTTTTCCGGCTCGTTCACGTCGAGCGGGTCCGGGCGGCCGTGCCCGACATCGCAGAAGGGGCAGCGGCGCGTGCACTTGTCGCCCATGATCATGAACGTGGCCGTGCCCTTGCCGAAACACTCGCCGATATTCGGGCAACTGGCCTCTTCGCACACCGTCACGAGGTTGTTGGCGCGCAGGATGTCTTTGATTTCGTAGAAGCGCGAGTTGCCGGTGGCGGCGCGCACGCGAATCCAATCCGGCTTCTTGAGCTTCTCGGCCGGCACGATCTTGATGGGGATGCGTGCGGTTTTGTCGAGCGACTTCTGCTTGGCCGTCGCGTCGTACGGTTTGTTCGACGGGGTGGCAGGGGTGGCGACTTCAGTGGCGCCGGCGGCGGAATCGGTCATCGTGTTCTCCGCACGGGCTTGCGGCTCGTGCATATCCGGGCGCTATGCGGTAGCGGCCTCGGCGGGGTGCGCTTGCGCGCGTTGCTGCAATTGAGCGACCAGCGCATTGGCCAGGTCGCGGGAAACGGTTTGCCAGTCGTTCGCATCGACGGCGCGTCCGGACGCATCACGGGCGCCGGCGGTCACCATATCGACGGTTTCCAGGCCGGCATAGCCACACGGGTTGATCTGCGTGAAGGGCGACAGGTCCATCGCCAGGTTCAGGCTCACGCCGTGGTAGCTGCAGCCGTTGCGGATCTTCAGCCCCAGCGCGGCGATCTTGGCGCCGGCATGCGGCCCGCTCGACAGGTAGATGCCGGGGGCGCCAGCCTTGCGTTCGGAGGCGACATTATACGTGGCGAGCGTCTGGATGACGGCCGCCTCGATGGCATCGACCAGCGCCTTCACGAACAGCCCGCGTCGGCGCAAATCCAGCAAAAGGTAAGCGACAACTTGGCCGGGGCCGTGATAAGTGATCTGACCGCCACGGTCGACTTTCACCAGCGGAATGTTGCCGGGGGCCAACAGATGCGCGGGATCACCGGCCAGGCCGAGCGTGAACACCGGCGGGTGTTCGACCAGCCAGATCGTGTCAGGAGTATCGGGCCCGCGCCGCGCGGTAAATGTCTGCATTTCGTCGAAGCAAGCGGCGTAGTCCTGCAGGCCGCGTTCGACGATGTCAATCGGAATCATGTCCGCGAGTGTAGCGCAGGGCCGTCGATGTCGCCGTGCGCCTTTGCCCGCTTCGGTCGCAGGGTCGGGCAAAAAAATGCCGGCGCGATGGGAGGCATCGGCGCCGGCATCGGCTTTTGCGGCAGATGCCGCAAAAGGAGGCTTGAAACAGATTTCGCGCTCAGGCCGCCACGATGGGCGTGTCGGCGTGCTCGTTCCAGCCGAGCGCCGCGAGCGTGTGGCGCCAGCCGTTCGTGACGTGCCACGGCTTGCGCGGCATATGGCCGTCGGTGGCTTCTACTGCCAATGCCACTGGGCCAAGGGCTTTCGGGTCTACCGAGACGACGATTTCTTCGCCGCGCTTCACGGCAACGCTGCCGCCCGCGCGCAGCCATTCGTCGCCGGCTTTGTTCTCGTGCGTGACCCATACGTCGCGACCGCAGGCTTCTTCGACGCGCAGATTCTGGTTGGCCGGCATGCGCAATGCCACCACTTCGCCGGGCTGCAGAGTGAATACAATTTTTGTTAGTACAGCTTTCATGATCGGCTCCTTCACGGCATCGGGATGGGGCCTTGCCGTTGAAGGAAGTCTAGGCGCTTGGTTGCCTAGTACCAAACGATATATATTGCGTTTCTTGATAGTGCAGCTCACATAAAAATCACCCGGCGCTACGAAAATCGGGAGGGAAAGATGACCGAAATCCGCGAACCGATGCGCTTGCCGTCACTTGGCGCGCTGAGGGTGTTCGAGGCGGCAGCCCGCTATGAGAGTTTTTCGCGTGCAGCGACGGAGCTGTTCGTTACGCACGGCGCCGTCAGCCATCAGATGCGCACTCTGGAAGACGAGCTGGGCGTGCCGTTGTTCGAGCGGCGGGGCAAGCGCGTCATGCTCACGCACGCGGGCCGCGCCTATGCCGATCGCGTGCGCGAGGCGCTCGACCAGATCGCCCAGGCTACGCACCAACTGCGCGCCGGTAACCGCGACAACCGCCTGGCCATCAGCACGATGCCGTCGTTTGCGGCGCGCTGGCTGACGCCGCATATCGGCACCTTCATCGAGCGCCATCCCGAGTTGGAAGTGGAACTGTTCTCCAGCCCCGCGCTGGTCGATTTTGCGCGCGAAGAGGTGGACGTGGCGCTGCGCATGGGTTCGGGCAACTATCCGGGCCTGTACGTGGAAAAGCTGCTCGACGATGTGTTCTTCCCGATCTGCAGCCCGTCGTTCAACGGCGGACGCCTGCCGCGCACGCTGGCCGAGATGGCAAGCATGACCCTGCTGCGCAGCGAGGGCGAGGCATGGAAACCGTGGTTCGATGCGGCCGGCCTTGAGGGGTTTGTGGAGCCGCGCGGGGGGCTGATGTTCCAGGATTCGTCATTGCTGTTGCAGGCCGCGGCAGCGGGGCAGGGCATTGCGCTGATCCGCCCGACGCTGGCGTTCAACGAATTGCTGGCCGGCCGCGTGGTGCGCCTGTTCGAGACGACGATCCCCTGTCCGTGGAACTACTACTTCGTCTGTCCACACAGCGCGCTGCAGACGCCCAAGATGCAGGCGTTCCGCACGTGGCTGCTGCCGGAGATTGCGGCGTTCAAGCTCAAGCTGGCGGGGCTGATGAACGACAACGCGGTGTGCCTGGGGCACGTGTCCAAGGGCTGAGCCCGGGCATCGGAAAAAATCCTCGACAAAGCAAAACGCCCCGGCATGACCGGGGCGTTTTGCGTTCTGCTGAGTGCTGCGGAGGTGCGTTACAGCACGATTTTTACCATCGGATGGCTCGTCAGCGCCTGGTAAAGCGCGTCGAGCTGTTCGCGGCTCGTCGCACGCACGATCACCGTCAGGCCCAGGTAGTTGCCACTGGAGGACGGACGCTTTTCCAGGCGCCCTTCGTGGAACTCCGGATCGTGCAGGCGGACGACCTCGACAATGGTCGCGGCAAAGTCGTCATGCATCGGCCCCATCACCTTGATGGGGAAATCGCTCGGGTACTCGATGAGCGACTGTTCGGGCGGAATATGGCCCGGCGGGGGCGTGTGAGAGGAGGTCATGTCGAAGTAAGTGGGGACGACTACTTCTTTTTAAACCACAGCTTGACCGCGTCGATCGTGCGGCCGACGAAGCCGGCTTCCGGCACCGCTTCGAGCGCCACCACCGGGAATTCCGACACCACGGTCGAACCGTCCATCACCTTCACAGTGCCCAGCTGCTGGCCTTGTGCGATCGGGGCGATCAGCGGGTCCTTGCGCTCGAGCACAGGCTTCAGGCGCGCACCTGCGCCCTTGGGCACGGTGATCCACTTGTCCTCCGGCACGCCCAGCTTCACGCTCTTGGCCTGGCCCTTGTACACGTCGGGCGTCTGCAGCGCTTCCTTGGCCTTGTACAGGCGTACGGTATCGAAGAACTGATAGCCGTAGTTCAGAACTTTCAGGCTCTCCTGTGTGCGGATAGCGTCGCTCTTGGTGCCGATGATGACCGACAGCAAGCGACGGTTCGCGCCGGGCACGTCCGGCAGCGGACGGTTGGCAGAGGTGACGAGGCAGTAGCCGGCCGACTTGGTGTGGCCCGTCTTGCCGCCGTCGACGGTCGGGTCGAGCCACAGCAGGCGGTTGCGGTTGGACTGCTTGATGTTGTTATAGGTGAATTCCTTCTGCGAGTAGAACTTGTAGTCCTGCGGGAAATCCTTGATCAGCGCCGCGGTCAGGATCGAAAGATCACGTGCCGTGGAGTAGTGGTTCGGATCAGGCAGGCCCGCGGCGTTCGCGAAATGCGTGTTCTTCATGCCCAGACGCTCGGCTTCGCGGTTCATCAGCATCACGAAGTTCGTCTCGGTGCCGCCTACGGCCTCTGCCAGCACGAGGGCTGCATCGTTGCCAGACTGGATGATCAGGCCTTGCGTCATCTCCCGCACCGAGGCCGGTTTGCCGGCTTCCAGGAACATGCGCGATTCGTCGGTCTTGACGGAGCGCACGGTCTCGGTGGGCGTGATCATCTGGTCGTACTTGAGCTTGCCGTCGCGCACGGCTTCGAAGACCAGATAGGCCGTCATCAGCTTGGTGAGCGAGGCGGGCTCGATGCGTTCGTCCATGTTGGTGCCGCCGAGCACCTGGCCGCTGGTCACGTCGGTCAGCATCCATGAGCGGGCCGCGACCTGCGGTGCGGGCACCGGCTGCGCCATAGCGGGTAGCGCAGTGACCAGCACGGCGGCCGCCACGGCGGTTGCGGCGGCGGAATGGAAGGCGAAGGGCGTGAAATGGGCGAAGCGGGTCTGCATGTCGGGTCCTGCGGTCTGCTTGGAATTCAATGGCGCCGCCTGCCAGAAAAAAGGGGGGGAGGCGCGGCGTCCGGAAAATCAACGGGTGGGTGTTACGGTTTTGGCGCCCAGGCGCCTGTAATGAGCTGCCGGATCAGATGCAGCTTGCGGTGGAAGAAATGATCGGCGCCCGGGATGACGATCACGGGCAGCTCCTGCGGCCGCGCCCAGTTGAGCACGTCGATCAGCGGCACGGTGTCATCCTGTTCGCCGTGGATGATGATGGTGTCGGCCGGCACCGGGGCGACATCCCAGCGCGAGGTGGCGGTGCCGACCAGCGCCAGGCGTTCGGCAGGCGTGCCGGCCTCGGCCAGGCGGCGTGCCACCTGAGACACGACAAAGCTGCCGAAGGAGAAGCCGCCCAGTGCCAGCGGCAGTGTGGCCACATCGGCGGACCATTCGGTCTGTGTACGCATCCAGTCGAGCACGGCCAGCATGTCGTCCTGCTCGCCGATGCCGTTGTCATGCGTGCCCTCGGTCTTGCCTACGCCGCGGAAGTTCAGGCGCACCGTCACATAGCCGAGGCCGACGAAGGTGCGTGCCAGCGTCTGCGCGACTTTGTTGTCCTTGGTGCCGCCGAACAGCGGATGAGGATGGCCGATGAGGGCCAAGCCGCGCGGCGCGGTGTCTGGCCGGTCGATCGACAGGTCGATCTGTCCGACCGGGCCGGGAATTAGGCGTTCTTCGGTATGAACGTTCATGGAGAAGGGGAAAGCAGATGCAGTAAAGCGCGGGCTCACGCGCTGGCAGGGCGGTCGACCATCAGCCGTTCGACCGGTTTGCCTTCGATCAGATGGCTCTGGATGATCTCGTCGATGTCTTCCTTGTCGACAAAGGTGTACCAGACGGCCTCGGGGTAGACCACCATGACCGGACCGAGTTCGCAGCGGTCCAGGCAGCCCGCCTTGTTGATGCGCACGCGGCCTTCGCCGTTGATGCCGAGTTCCTTGCAGCGCTTCTTGGCGTATTCCTGCATCGCCTTGGCGCCAAAGTCGGCGCAGCAGCGCGAGCCGTCCTCGCGTTCGTTCAGGCAGAAGAAAACGTGGTGCTGATAGTGGCTGCTCATGGGCGGACCGAGAAGGCTGGGAGGGCTGCGTGACAGCGCGCACGGCAGGACGTGAATAGCTTCCTGGCGTCGCGCACACATGTGGATTTGCGTAACGAGCCGGCATTATACGGCCCCGATGTCTCCTCTCCCCCAGCAGGCGGGCGCGAGGCAACCGCGCGATGCTGCGTTGCAACACGTTATCCGGATGTCCGGACACCCGCTGTGCGCGGATTCCGGGATTGACGACGGTTGGGGCGGGTGCCATCGTAGTCACACCAAGCTGGTACAAGGGCTGGCGGGCCGTCAGTGTCTGAAATTGAGGTTGGCATAGCCCTTGCAATTAAGAGCGACCTGCTGCGGGAGATGCCGGACACATCAGCGTATCGAGGCAGGAGAGAGACCACACCAGGGCGGGTCGGACCGGGCGAGCAGCTGAGCGCACGGCCGGTCTGTGACACTCGAGGAAGACATGAAAAAACCGTTCTACAAAATCCTGTACGTACAGGTGCTGGCGGCCATCGTCATCGGCGTTCTGCTGGGCCATTACTCGCCCGAACTCGCCGTCAAGATGAAGCCGCTGGGCGATGGCTTCATCCAACTGATCAAGATGGTGATCGGCCCGATCATCTTCTGTACTGTCGTCTCCGGCATTGCCGGCATGCGCGACATGAAGAAGGTGGGCCGCGTGGGCGGCAAGGCGTTGCTCTACTTCGAGGTCGTCTCGACCTTCGCGCTGATCATCGGTCTCGCGGCGGGCCACATCTTCAACCCCGGCGCGGGCTTTAACGTCGACGTCAACACCATCGATGCCAAGGCTGTGGCGCAGTACGCCGCCAAGGCGCACTCGGCCAGCACGGTCGACTTCCTGCTCAACATCATCCCGAGCACGGTGGTGGATGCCTTCGCCAAGGGCGACATCCTGCAGATCCTGCTGATCGCGCTGCTGTTTGGGGGTGCACTTTCTGCCATGGGCGAGCGCGCGCAGATGGTGACGGACTTCATCGACCAGATCTCGCACGTGTTCTTCCGTATCGTGCACGTCATCACGCGTGTGGCCCCGATCGGTGCCTTTGGCGCCATGGCTTTCACCATCGGCAAATACGGCGTGATCTCGCTGGTGCCGCTGCTCAAGCTGGTCGGCACGTTCTACTTCACGGCGATCATCTTTGTCGTGGTGGTGCTGGGCATCATCGCGCGGGTGGTCGGCTTCAACATCTTCCGCTTCGTTGCGTACATCAAGGAAGAACTGCTAATCGTGCTCGGCACCAGCTCGTCGGAATCGGCGCTGCCGCACCTGATGGAAAAGATGGAGAAGCTGGGCTGCTCGAAGTCGGTGGTGGGCCTGGTGGTTCCGACCGGTTACTCGTTCAATCTGGACGGCACCAACATCTACATGACGATGGCGGTGATCTTCATCTCGCAAGCACTGAACATCGAGCTGACCTGGACGCAGCAGCTGACCATCCTGGCTGTTGCCATGCTGACGTCGAAGGGCGCATCGGGCATCACCGGTGCGGGCTTCATCACGCTGGCCGCAACGCTGGCCGTGGTGCCGGATATTCCGGTGGCGGGCATGGTGCTGATTCTCGGTATCGACCGCTTCATGAGCGAATGCCGTGCCCTGACCAACATCACCGGCAACGGCGTGGCCTGCGTGGTGATCTCGGCCTGGGAGCGTGAATTGGATCGCGCCAAACTGGCTCGCGTGCTGTCGGGCGACCGCAGCGACGAGGGCGTGCCGGCCACCCCGGCAGTTTGATCGATCGGTTCTAGCCGGCGCCTGCGGGCGCCGGCGCCTGAAAGCGCAAAGCGTATGATTGCGGGGCCTGTCCTTCCAGACGGCCCCGCGTCTTTTTTGGGATGCACCTCGTGAAGCACCTCGGCGACATGCCGACTGCGGGCACGGCGTTGGAAGGCACGGCAACACTCTCTGCCGCCGACCTCCAGCCGATGTCCGATCCCGATTTCTCCTTCACCAGCGCCTCCGGCTCGCGACGCGGCTTCTGGTGGCTGGTGGCGCTCGGGCTCGTGGTGGTGATGGCCGTGGTGTGCGCGACCACCTTTGTGGTGGCGTGGAACCGGGGCCTCACGCAGGCCCAGCAGGCCGCCGGAGGGCGGGTCGACCGCTATGCCGCCAACCTCAAGAGCACGCTCGATCGCTACGAATACCTGCCGGCCCTGGTGGCGCTGCATCCGTTCATCCACGATCTGCTCGCCAATCCGACACCTGCCAACGTCGACCGCGCGAACCGCTATCTGCGCGAAGTCAACGATCGCGCGCACGCCACTGCCACCTACGTGATCGCCCCCAGCGGCAAGGCGCTGGCAGCATCCAACTACAACCAGCCCGACAGCTTCGTCGGCGCCGAATATCTGTTCCGGCCGTATTTCCAGCAGGCAGCGGAAGGCCACGTCGGGCGCTTCTACGGTATTGGCATTACGCGTGAAGAGCCCGGCTATTACATCTCCCAGCCGGTCATGCAGGATGGCCGCGTGATCGGCGTGACGGTGGTCAAACTCAACCTCGAATGGTTCGGCCGCGCCAGCCACGACGCGTCGGAACCGGTGATGGTGGCCGACGAGAACGGCGTGATTTTCCTGTCGTCCGTACCCGCGTGGCAGTACCGCACGGTGGAGCCGCTCACGTCCAAACTGCAGGCGCAGTTGGAGGCGACGCGCCAGTATTACCGCAAGCAGATCACGCCGCTGCCGCTGCAGCCCGAGGCGCCGGCCTTCCTGCGATTGACCGGGCGATTGCCCGAAGGCGCAGAACTGATTCGCGTTGGCGAGCGCACGAACGCCACGCGCTATCTGCAGGTTTCGCGTGAACTGGTCGAGCCGGACTGGACGCTGATGTATCTCACGCCGGTGGAGCCCGTGATGAGTGCTGCGCGCAGCGCCACCGTGGCGGCGGCGTTTGCCTTCGCGTTCGCGTGCCTGCTGCTCTTCTACTGGCGACAGCGGCGCCTGCGCATGATGGAGATGCTGCGTAGCCGCCGCCTGCTGGAAGCCGCGTATGACCAGCTCGAACGCCGTGTCGAAGACCGCACGGCCGACCTGATGGCCACCAATGAACAACTGCAGCACGAGATCGTCGACCGCACGCGTGCCGAGGCCGAACTGCGCGCCACGCAGGATGAACTCGTGCAGGCCAGCAAGCTTGCCGCGCTGGGCCAGATGGCCGCCGGCATCACGCACGAACTGAACCAGCCGCTGGCTGCGCTGCGCACGTTCTCCGACAACACCCGTATCCTGCTCGAACGCGGCCAGCACGGCGCTGCCACCGATAACCTGCAGGCAATTGCCGACCTGACCGAGCGCATGGGCAAGATCACCGCACAGCTCAAGTTGTTTGCGGGACGCTCACGGCGCAAGGTGGTGGATGTGCAGGTGCGCGTGGCGCTGGATCACACGCTCGCGCTGCTGCGCCCTCGCCTGGGCGACGTGTTGGTCGAACTGCACTGGCGCATCCCCGAGACAGAGGCCGTCGTTCGCGCAGATGAACTGAAGCTGGAGCAAGTGCTGATCAATCTGATTGGCAACGCGCTCGATGCGATCAACGCCAATGAACCGGTACGCGCCGGCCGCATCGACATCACCATCGGCCCCACCGAGGGAGCGCAGGCGCAATCGAATCAACTGACCATCGCCGTGCGCGACAACGGCCCTGGCATTCCGCCCGACGCCATGCCGCACCTGTTCGAGCCGTTCTTCACCACCAAGGAGATCGGCCAGGGGCTCGGCCTTGGCCTGGCGATTTCCACCAGCATCGCGCGCGACTTTGGCGGCTCGCTGTCGGCGGCCAACATGCCGGGCGGCGGGGCCCAATTTACGCTGACATTGGTACGCGCCGACGTCACCTCCGCGGCAACCACCTGATCCGTTTTCCACACAGATACGAACCATGTCCGAAGGCTTGAACGTTCTCTTCATCGAAGACGACCCGCCTGTGCGCCAGGCCACCGCGCAGAGCCTGGAACTGGCCGGCTTCAATGTGCAGGCGTTCGGCAGCGCCGAAGAAGCCGTCGGCAAGATCGACGCGAACTTTCCCGGCGTGGTCGTGAGCGACCTGCGCCTGCCGGGCGCGAGCGGCCTGGACGTGCTCACGCACTGCCAGTCGTTTGGCACGGGCATTCCCGTGGTGCTTGTCACCGGCCATGGCGACATCACGATGGCCGTGCAGGCCATGCGCGAAGGCGCGTTCGACTTCATCGAGAAGCCGTTTCCCGCCGAACGCCTGACCGAGACGGTGCGTCGCGCCGTCGAACGCCGCGCGCTGGAGTTGGAAAACCGCGCACTGCGTCGTGAACTGGCCGGCCCGGCGGCTGGCACGCGCATCATCGGGCGCTCACCAGCGATGGCCGCCGTACGCGCGCTGATCGAGAACGTCGCGACCACCGATGCGCCGGTGCTCATCAACGGCGAGACCGGCACGGGCAAGGAACTCGTCGCGCGCAGTCTGCACATGCTCTCGCCGCGTCACGACAAGCCGTTCATCGCGCTGAACTGCGGCGCCGTGCCTGAACAGATTTTCGAGAGCGAGATGTTCGGCTACGAGGCCGGTGCCTTCACCGGTGCGGGCAAGCGGCGCATCGGCAAGCTTGAGCACGCATCGGGCGGCACGCTGTTCCTCGACGAAATCGAGAGCATGCCGATCGCGCTGCAGGTCAAGCTGCTGCGCGTGTTGCAGGAGGGCGCGCTGGAGCGGCTGGGCTCGAATGCTTCGGTGCGCATCGACGTGCGCATCGTTGCGGCCGCCAAGGGCGATATGGAAGCGCTGATCGAGGCGGGCGGTTTCCGGCGCGATCTGTACTACCGCCTGAATGTCGTCGTCATCGACCTGCCACCGCTGCGCGAACGCCGCGAAGACATCATCCCGCTGTTCGAACATTTCCTGCTCGAAGCCGCTGTGCGCTATCAGCGTCCGCTGCCGATGCTGGCCGAGCGTCAGCGCCACGAGCTGATGCAATCGAACTGGCCCGGCAACGTGCGCGAGCTGCGTAATGCGGCCGACCGTCTTGTGCTTGGCGTCGGCCGCATGCCGGTCGTGCCGGATGCTTCGGAAGACGGCATGCCGCTCAAGGAGCGCGTCGAGCGCTACGAGCGCACGGTGATTGCCGAAACACTGGCGCGCACGGGCGGCTCGGTCCACCAGGCGGCGGACATTCTGCAGGTCGGCCGTGCGACGCTGTATGACAAGATCAAGCGGTACGGCCTTTGACTTGGCACGCCCCGCACGCGACAACGCCCGGCACAAGCCGGGCGTTGTCTTTTCGCGCTCAACTCGGGATCGGATGCGCATCCGCCACCGGATATCCACGGTCATCCGTCGGAATCCGCTGCGTCTGAAACGCGATCAGCAGCGCCTGAAATTTGCCGTCGATTTCCACGATGACAGCACCGTCCTGCTGCGTGCCGTTTTCGCGCGAATGGTCCTTCACACCCGGTGTATGCACGACCGGGTTGCCTTGGTTCATGTGCGTCTCGTGCAGTCCGTTGTGCTGCGGCTCGAACAAGAAACCGAAGCCGTAGACCGTGACGTCGGTGCGCGGCGGCCAGCCTTTACGGTCGTCGTCGCCGGAACTGCCGTGGTAGACGTAGTCGATCGGCGTGGCGGTGCGGTCGAGGTTGAGCATGTCGTCAACGAGCGCGTTGATGTCGTTGTGTTCGGTTTCGGTGTCCAGCGCGACCGGCCGCATGTTCGGGAAGTCCACGAGCCCGGCGTCGCGCAGGTAGTCCAGGCGTGGGAAGCCGCCTGCGTGCAGCCCGGGGGCGAGCGCAGTCAGGTCGGCGGTGATCGGCAACTGCAGATCCGTTGTCCACTGATACAGCACGTGATAGCCGGCAGCACCCGCACCTGGCATGCTCGAGTCGGATTTCACATTGGCGAGCACCACAAAGTCCGCGCCATCCGGCGCTTCCAGCACGATGGCGTAATGCGGATTGCCGTTGTAGCCCTCCAGGTAGGGCACGCCGAATTTCAGCTTGCCCTTGAACATGCGGTAGTGATTGACCATGCGCACTCCATCGAACCAGGCATTGACGGACCGTCATTGCAACAGGCTCGCGTGAACCTAGTGTGGAACCTGTGTATCGCCCGAAAACAAAAACGCCCGGCATCGACCGGGCGTTTCGCTTGAATCGGGGGCGCGGACCGCTTAAGCCTGCTTGTCCAGCGCCTGCTTGAGCAGAGCATCGAACGACGACCATTCCGGTTCGCCCACATAGCGCTTGAGGATGCGGCCTTCGCGGTCAACCAGGAACGTGGTCGGCGTGAGCTGCACGTCGCCGAACGCCTTGGCGGCGGAGCCGTCCGCGTCCATGGCGACCTTGAAGGGCAACTGTCGCGTCTGGCTGAAGTTCATCACATACATCGGCGCGTCGTAGCTCATCGCCACGGCCACGTATTCCAGGCCTTCGCCTTTGTACTTGTTGTACGTCTGGATCATGTTGGGCATTTCCTTGATGCAGGTGGCGCAACTCGTGGCCCAGAAGTTGACGAGATAGACCTTTCCCTTCAGGTCTTGCGTCGAAAGCTTTTGCCCATCCAGCAGCGTGAACGTGGCAGCAGGGACCTGCTGCGACGGCGAGAACGCACGCCAGCCGAACCAGCCGCCCACAGCCAGCACCAGCATGATCACGGGCAGCAGCCAGCGGCGGCCGCCGGACGTGGCGGTGGCAGTTGCTGGGGCTGCGGAGGAAGTCAGGGTCGAGGCCATGTCGGCAACGGGTCAGGAAGAAAAATCAGGCATCTATTGTAGGCCCGACGCGCCGGCGCCGCATGTCCGCCGCGACAATCCGTCCATGGCGCGATGCGTGCGTCACTTATCGCTGGCGAGGGCGGCTTCGTACAGAGCGAGGTCAGTGGCGGAAAAGCAGCAAAAGGTGATTGCGTCCAAGCCGGCGCCATGCTCGCGCGCGGCACGTACGGCAATCGGTGCAGCCAACTGCGGCGGGAAGCCATACACACCGGTGCTGATGCACGGAAACGCGATGCTGCGCACTTCGTGCTTGCGCGCCAGTTCCAGGCTGTTGCGATAGCACGCGGCCAGCAACGCCGCCTCGTCCTGCCGGCCACCGTGCCAGATCGGCCCGACGGTGTGGATGACGTAGCGGGCAGGCAGGCGAAAACCCGGCGTGAGTTTCGCTTCACCGGTGCGGCAGCCATGGAGTGCGCGGCACGCCTCCAGCAGTTCTGGCCCCGCCGCGCGGTGGATGGCGCCATCCACGCCGCCCCCGCCGAGCAGCGAGCTGTTCGCCGCATTGACGATGGCATCACAGTCGAGCGTGGTGATGTCGGCACGCAGGGCACGGACGGTGACAGAGATTGGCATGGCGCGGTCCTTGACAGGGAGAGCGGACGTCTGTGTCGGATAATAGGCGGCTCAGAAACCGGCCGGAAACCGACAGGAGGCGATGTGGCAGTCAAAGTAACGGCAGGTTGGCGGATCGGGTTGGGTGCGTTGGCCTGTGCCCTGCTGGTGGCCTGTTCGCCAAAGTACGACTGGCGCACGGTGCATTCCAACGAGGGCGCCTACGCCGTGGACTACCCCGCCAAGCCCACCGCAGAAGCCCGCCCCATCGCCATCAACGGCCAACGCATGCCGATGACGATGCAGGCCGCCAGCGTCGACGGCACGCTGTTCGCCATCGGCGTGGTGGAACTGCCCGCGGATGATCCGGTCTGGCGCCAGCGCGCCGTGGAGGCGCTGCGCAACGGCCTGTCCGCCAACTTGAAGGGCCACGTGACCGAGCGCGACATCGCCGTGCAGACCGCCGCGCAGCCGCCTCTGTCATTGCCAGCGTTAGAGTTGATTGCGCTCGGTGCCGGCGGAGACGATCCCGCGCCGCGCCGGCTGACCGCCCGCGTGGTCGCCACGGGAAAGCACGCCTACCAAGCCGTCGTGCTGGAATCGGGCGATGCCGCTCGCGACGCGCGCCAGCAGGAGCAGGTCGACCAGTTCCTTGCTAGCTTCCATCCGTACTAGGCCCGCACAGACCTGGGCGAACTGGCCGCAGCCGGTGCACAATTATCGTTTTGCGCTTTACAGCAACACAACGCATCACGGGGAACCATCATGACGTTGCAAGTCTGGCTGGCCTTCTTTTTGGCTGCCTGGGTGATCGCCATCTCGCCCGGGTCGGGCGCCATCCTGTGCATGAGCCACGGCCTGACGCATGGCGTGCGCCGCACGTCGGTCACGATTGCCGGGCTGGAGCTGGGCATTGTCGTGATCCTGTTCATAGCGGGTGCCGGGCTGGGCGCGCTGCTGATCGCGTCGGAGCACGCCTTTACGGCCATCAAGATCATTGGTGCGATGTACCTGATCTACCTGGGTATCGTGCAATGGCGCACGCCCATCCAGATCGCCAAGCCCACTGAGGGCGAGCCCCTGAAGGTCTCGGGCAGCGGTGCGCGCCGTCGGTTCCTGGTTGGATTGCTGACCAATCTGACGAACCCGAAGGGCATCCTGTTCATGGTGGCCGTGCTGCCGCAGTTCATCGATCCGGCCAAGCCGCTGCTTTCGCAACTCGGCATCCTGGCGGCGACGATGGTGTTCGTCGACCTGATCGTCATGCACGGCTATGCGCTGCTGGCCTCGCGCGCGCAGCGCCTGTTCCGCAATCCGCGCGCACTGCGTTGGCAGAGCCGCTTCTTTGGCGGCATGCTGATGAGCATCGGCGCAGCGCTGTTCTTCGTGAAGCGCCAGACTGCGTGAGCTTCACACCGCCGCAGGGCTGCCCGCCAAGTCGTTGAGGGCACAGCGTGGGGATGCGCGCTAATCCGCCTTCACCCCGCGCCGATACTGAATGGCCTCGCCCACATGCGCCGCGTCGATCTGCTCGTCGCCTGCCAGATCGGCAATCGTGCGGGCGAGCTTGAGCACGCGTGCATAGGCGCGGGCGGACCACGAGAAGCGCGTCATCGCGTGGCGCAGCAAGCCATCCGCCGCATCGGTGCGGCTGCAATGCAGATCGATTTCATGGCCGCCCAGCAAGGCGTTGCGTTTGCCTTGTCGTGCGAGCTGTCGCGCGTGCGCGGCAGAGACACGCTCGGCCACGTTGCGCGTCGGTTCACCAGGCGGCCCGTCGAGCAACTCCTCCTGCGAGGGCGTCGGGACCTCTATCTGCACATCGATGCGATCAAGCAGTGGCCCCGAAATGCGCGCCTGGTATCGCTCCACCTGATCCGGTGTGCAGCGGCACGCCCGCAGCGGATGCCCGCGATAGCCGCACGGACACGGGTTCATTGCGGCAATCAGCTGGAAGCTGGCAGGGAAGTCTGTCTGATGCGCTGCGCGTGAGATGGTGATGTGGCCGGTTTCCAATGGCTCACGCAGGACTTCGAGCACACGGCGCTCGAACTCGGGAAGCTCGTCGTAGATTATGTTTTGCGCAACACTAGCCGAGTCTCCCAATTCCTTTTTGCTACGGGGCTCAAAGTTACGGCTATGGTACAAAGTATAGCTACAACTCCATGAGGTCACGTGGGGGTGAAGTTGTGGCTAGTGGGGCTCTCCCTCCGCTGGAACTAGCGTTGGCGCAGGGCGGCTACTCGGGGCAGCCGAATGAGCCCTCACGGGCTGTATAGGGTCTGCCCCGAAAGAAATTTAGCCTTCTTCGCTGACTTTCCCTTCAGCAGCATTAGCCTCGAAGCCAGCTTCCTCCGCCAAGCACTCTTGCAGCAGCTTCTCAAGCGCTTCCTTGGCCTGCCTGCCCTCGCGAAGCTCTGCCCCAGCAATGGTCATCACGCGCTGCTGCTCTGCTTTGGGCTTTCCCTCTTCGATAGCTTGCTGTCCAAGCTTCCAGTACAGGTCGGCCTCTTTGATGTGCTCGGCATAGATAATTAGATGCGCCAGCACACGCCAAGCATTCTCTCGAGCTCTGGCAGCGTCAGGTGATTTCGCGTAACCGCCGTTCTCGCTGGTCTTCGCCCACCGAGCGATATGTGTGCCGCACTCGATGAGAACTTCTCCGACTTCGCTGCTAATGCTCACACTCATTTGGGTTCCTCTCAGTAAAGCTCAGAGAATCGGCAACCTACACCCGGAACTTTAGACGCCGCTGCGCATTGGCCAAGTCTTGCTACAAGGCCTCAATCCGCCGCTAGTGGGTAAAATCAGGTCCGATATCGACCGACACCGTAATAGCACCAACGACGGCCATTCCCCAGGCGTTCGGCCGCCTAACAAAACGAGCCGGTACAGGCCAACAAATGAACCACCAAGCGCTATCGTCCTTCATCTGGTCTGTCGCCGACCTACTGCGAGGCGACTACAAGCAATCCGAGTATGGTCGCGTCATCCTGCCGTTCACCGTCCTGCGACGGTTGGACTGCGTGCTGGAATCTACCAAGGCAGCCGTGCTAGCGGACTTTGAGGCCAAGACCAAAGCGGGTATCAACCCAGAGCCCTTCCTGTTGCGACGGGTCGGCAACGCTAAGTTCTACAACACCTCACCGCTCGACCTCGTCAAGCTTCTTGGCGACCAAGACCATATCCGGCAGAACTTGTACGCCTACATCCAGGCGTTCTCGCCGGCTGCGCGCGATATTTTCGAACGCTTTGATTTCTACACGCAGATTGAGCGACTCGCCAAAGCCAACCTGCTCTATCTAGTCACCGAGAAGTTCGCCAACATCGACCTGCACCCCGCTGCCGTAGACAACGCTCGAATGGGCCTTGTCTTTGAGGAGCTGATTCGGAGGTTCGCGGAAATTTCCAATGAGACTGCCGGGGAGCACTTCACCCCACGCGAAGTTATCCGGCTGATGGTGAACCTCATCTTTATCGAGGATGACGATGTGCTCGCGCCCGGCAACGCCGTAGTACGCACAATCTACGACCCAACGGCCGGGACGGGGGGCATGCTGTCAGTGGCCGGTGAATAGCCGAGATGGGACGCAAGAGTCTGTGGTTAATGCAAGACCTCGGTCCCAACCTTCTTGTGATTGCCGAAAAAGCGGCTGAACTATGGGAGAAGACAGCCTCTGAAGGCTGGTCTCATCATACGCTCAGAGATAAGCGCGGCGCGGCTCCCTGGAGAGGCTGGGCCGTGCAACAAGAGCAAAGGCCGACCTGAACCATCCAAATGCCAGAGTAGCTGTACGCACCGTCTTGAAGAAGCATTCTTGCGAGAGGATGTTGATGGGTCCATTCGCGACTCGCTTTCCGCCTATGAACAGGCCATCACTGACGACGAGTCCCTGACCGCAGCACACTGGGCTGCACAGGTGCGTACGCATGTGCAGCGCTTCCCAGACCTGCGGGATAAATGGATGAAGCTTCTTGCTCAATCAAAGGCGCACCACGATGACGTAGCTCGTCGGCCAACGCCCAGCGGTTCAGCGTGGCGAACCAGCGATGCTTCAGCGTGTGACGAACAAGGTCGGTTTGCCACTTTGGTGGAAGATGGCGACTGGATTCTTTGGGCTCGGGTGTTTTCCAGTGAAGTTGATTGAGACTCAGTCCCAACCGAGTGGTATTGGCAATTCTCATAAAGTTGCTAAAAACCAAACGGTCCATGCCTGCGTCGAAAGCGCACTGTCTATGTATGTCGGAAAGTTGCGCGACGGAAGTCACGACAGGCATTGAAGAACCCATTTTCTCGACGGCATCGAGAATTCGCCACCATGAGCGCAGTGCAACTAGGTATTGCTCGACCGATTTTTCGGCCAATGGAGAAAACTGGTCTCGGATTGCTGGAGCGAGCTCCTCAATCAGTTGGGGGCGGCCACGGAAGCCTCCACTTCTGGCGCTGTTCGGTTTGCCATCTCTAAAGACGGTAAGGTCTACGAAGCAGGGCTTCTTAGGGTGGGACGTGTGGAAGCGCAGCAAATCTTCGGTGTCGGGCGGGGTCGATGGAGTCTCCACCAGTACCAAAGATGGTTCGCCACGTTGGGGAAGCTGGTTTTTTGTATTTTTATTAGCGCGAATGCTCATTTTATTTCTTATTCCTCTCCTTCGGTATCATCTTCAGGCTCCGCTTCACCGTCGAACGATAGCGGCACGGCGAGCATGTCCATCACCCAACGCAGATAAATCATCGTGGTCGAGTCTTGCGCATGACCCAACTGAGGCTGTATTTGGAGTCGGATGATGCTGAGCGCCGTGCTCTCCAGCAAGGCTGTGGCAGTCTCGTGGCTAAGCGAGGCAATGCCTTGGTGCTTCTTGAGCTCTCGCCATAGAATCGAGCAAGCCCACCAGTGGCGACCTTGGTGAGGTGACCATCCATCGATTGGGGGTGTAACCCCCGTCCACGCGCTATAAAGCTCCGTTCCCTTAAAGCGAGCTCCATCTGATTCGCGCAGGAATAGGTGAACCGACTGCTTGGCGCGCGCTAGCCGAGCTGTGCCTTTGGCGTCTTTCACCCACTTTGCAAAGGCTTGGTTCCGAGCGGTACGGCGGTACTCATGCCACCGCAGTGCCAAAGTGAGCGGAATCAAAATGTCACGTGAGGGCCCAATCTTGTCGCCGTGGTCGGTGCCGTAACTTGGGCCTTTCGTTCCATAGCGCAGATTGACGCGGACTTGTTGCTGCTCAGCGGGTGCCAAGGGATTGGCAATATGCCAGTCCTCCCGCCTCTCTGGCAAAGTGTCGAGACGTAGACTAACGACCTCCTCTCGCCGCATGGCGGTGAGCAATACCGTCTCGCACATCAATAGTTGTGTAGCTCCGAATCTTTTATTTACGCGTGCGAGCCACTGACGCACTTCATCGTCGGCTGGCATACGCAAGGAGGCCTTTGTCGGGCGCACCTTACCTTTTCGTACGCGAACAATCTTGTCGAGATGGCCAATCGAGCTGACGGCGGAGCCTACCTTAACTGTTTTTATGTCGTAAGGAACTTCGAACGATGGGCGATTTCCTTTGTCGGTCAACCAAGTCAGAAAGTCGCATGCCTGCTGAACACGCACGTTGACAGTTGTCGCGGACAAGCCTTGGCCAGTTCGTGACCAAAGCCCTTCCAACATCTCTTTCTGATATCGACCTGCGACATGGGTCGCGTAGTCGCAACTGAAGATGTCTATGCCGCGCAGTTCGGCCCACTCGAGGAAGTTGGCCAACCATTGGGCATAGTTATTCATCGTCTTCACGGTGGGAATGCGACCTTCTGAACTCGCACCGCGAAATTCTGGTCCCCATAGACCCAAGCCACGGTCAATGAGATATGCGTTGCCCAGTCGGTGGTAGCCGGGGCGCGAATCTGTAATGACCCAGTGAAAACCTGCTCACGTCACAATGGAAGAAAAGACGATGAGCACGAAGATGGAAGAAGACATCAAGCGGTGGACGGCCAAGCGCAAGAGCGCGTTGGTGCTGGACATCATTCAGGGCAAGACGACAGTGGCAGAGGCCAGCCGCGCCTATGACCTGTCGCCCTCCGAGGTCGAGGGTTGGGTGGATGACGGCAAGCGCGGCATGGAGAATGCGCTGCGGGCCAACCCGCTGGACCTGAAAGATCAGTACGAGCGGCAGATCAAGGACCTGCAGGAAGCGTACGGCGAAGCCATGCTGGAGTTGCGCGCAAGAAAAAAATTGCAGTCCCTGCTGGGCGAGGACGACAAGTGATCGAGATGATCCGCCAGGGACTGCAGGCTGACGGCATTACCGTCTCGATCTCGAAGCTGTGCCGGTGGTTTAACGTACCGCGTCGCAGCGTGTATTACCGGCCAGTCAAGGCAGAGCCGAAGGTCCAGGCCCGCTTCGCGGAGCCGATCAAGGCGATGATCGAAGAGTCGCCGTCGTTCGGTTACCGTACCGTCGCGTATCTGCTGGGGTTCAATAAGAACACCGTGCAGCGCATCTTCCAGCTCATGGGTTGGCAGGTTCGCAAACGTCCCGTCGGCTTCCGGCCGCGCATTCAAGCGATGCCGTCAGTGGCT
>NZ_NKIL01000022.1:0-4626 GCF_002256165.1 Ralstonia sp. PBBBR1
CGTGCGATCGCCGACTGGATTCAGTTCTACAACCACCGACGGCCCCACCAAGCGCTGAAGATGAAGACCCCGGCTGAGGCATTCGCTTTAGCCGCCTAACCTGTGCAGGTTTCACTGGGTCATTACACAAGTGCCATCTCAGGATTGCTACAAGATCGCTCAAGATGTGTGATTCAAGCGCCACAAAACTAACGTGCTGTGTCAATTGGTGTCGAAAATTGTCACAGAGAGGCTGGTCGAGTGCCAATTTCATGTCGGATTAGCCTTGAAAACAACCAATTCTCGCCTGGCACAGTCCGTGCTCTATCTCTCCCGGCATCACCTTAACCAAACATTCCGGGGGATTTTATGAAGTCGATGCGTCGTATGAACAAGCGTGTCCAAAAGGGTTTCACGCTGATCGAACTGATGATCGTGGTTGCGATCGTCGGTATCCTGGCTGCTATCGCGCTGCCGGCTTACAACAACTACATGATCAAGTCCAAGCTGGTGGAAGCCACGACAGACTTGGACTCGACAAAGTCGGCCGTCGCAGAAGCGTACTCGTCCAATAACAGCACGTTCCCGACGTCTGCGAACAGCCCGATTAACGGCTCCAATACGGGTAGCGCGCCGTTTGCTAACTCGAAGTACGTGAAGCGTTTGGACTACGTTAGCGCCGGTGGTGGTGCGAACTCGAACATTAACGTGACTGTTACACTGACTGGCACGGGCAACACAACCGTTGATACTGCGGTCATTGGTTTGATCGGCACCGGTGGCGCTGACGGTACTGTGGCATGGCAGTGTGCCACGATTAGTGCTGCAGGTGCCGGCACACCTCCCGGTACCGCTGTAGCTTCGGGCGCAAAGGTGACGGCTCTGTACCCGTACCTGCCGGCGACCTGCCAGTTCTAAGACTTATTAGGTTTAGCATCCAAGAGGGCGCCCACGGGCGCCCTCTTTTTATTGCGTTTGGTTTGGCCTGGGAAGACCGAGGCATTCCACGGAGGCGGGTTCTCAGGCCTCCAGTCAGCTAAACTTTCGCTCTCCCACTGGAAGCCGTTCGGCGCCCTGATTACCGTCTTGCCTTTTCCCAGATGCTTCGATCTCGTACTCAATTGATGTTGCTCTGGCTGGCGATTGCCGCATGCGCATCGATCCCATTCCTGACAGCGCTGCATACCTATCCGATTCCGACGTTCTATGCCGAATACGCAACTGGCATCTGCTGGGTTGCCCTGGCTGTCGTGATGCTCATACTCACGTACGGAAGCCGAATGGGCGTACCCCAAATCGCTTTGGCTCCGCTCGCGCTGATTGTCGTGTTGTTTGTGCAGCTGCAAGTCGCACCTCCGTTGAATCCGTTCCTGTCGTTGGCGGCAACGATCTTTCTATTGGCAACAGTGGTGACGTGCGCGCTAGGAGCACGTGCTCGGAGCTTCCCGGGGGTCTTGGAAACACTCGCCGTGGGCTTGATCACGGGCGGCTTGTTAACCGTAGCGATCGAATTTGTACAGCTATTTCGGATTGAGCATTTGCCAACGATGCTTTTTTCGATTAATCCCACGGGGACCCTCCGGCGTATGTGGGGCAATCTGAATCAGCCCAACCATGCTGCCTCATACCTTGCGTTCGGTCTGGCCGCTTGCGCCTTCCTCGTGTCGAAATGTCCGCGCGCACGCGCGGGGGTTGCGGTGGTTGCTTTGATTCTCTTGGTGGGGATGTCTCTGACGTTCTCGCGGATTACCTGGCTGCACATCATCCTGGTGGGCGGATTGACCGGCTTGGCTTGGACGGTCGATCAGCGAGGCTGGCGTCGTTGGTTAATGGCATGCGTGCCGGTTGTTCTCTTGGTGGTGGCGTACCAGCTTTGCAATTGGCTGGTCGCTTACGCAAATACACTTTGGCACCTGGGGTTGTCGCCCTCGATGGGGGACCGCATGCAGGAAGGTACCGGGCTCCGGACGCTGCTGTGGAAACATGCGTGGCATATGTTTCTCGCGCATCCATGGTTGGGTGGCGGCTGGGGCGATTACGCCTGGAACCAGTACGTGCAGACTGACGTGCTCGGCAATGTCGAGATGTCAATGAATGCACACAACATCGTGCTGGACCTGCTGTCTAAGGTCGGGTTGCTTGGCCTGGCCGCCGTAGCGTTGCCTGCCGTGGGTTTCGTGTGGGGCTTGCGTAAGCGACGCATGACGCCGGCGTTGGCTTTTCTGCTGGCCATCGTCTTGGTGTTGGGCGCGCACTCAATGTTGGAGTATCCGCTGCACTACCTGTACTTCCTGCTGCTATTCGCATTTGTACTCGGCTTTGCCGATGAGCGGAATTTCCGCATGCCCTCCGGCAGCATGACATGGACATTGATGGGTGTCTTGTCTGCGTTCGCTGCTGCGTTGATGGTGCAACTTTGGGGCGATTATCGTGCCGTGGAGCGGCTTCACTATGCACCCGAAGGGTTACCGAAGGAATTGGCTCGATACAGAGAGCGAGATGCCAACCTGCTTTTGCCCTATGAGACGCAGGCCATTGCAATCAATTGGAACGTCACCCAAGCAATGGCGGGATCGTTGGCAAAGCTGGAACTACACGCTGTCCAGTTTTACCCTGGATCAACGACTGTTCAGCGTTATGCACTCGCCCTGGCGTACCTAGGCAAGATCGATGATGCCGTGTTGCAGGTGCGTCGCTTGCATAGCCAGTACTGGAGCGAATATGCAGCACAATCGTGGTTACTTACACAAGAGTGCGGGCTGGATCGGGCTGTTCTGAAGGCATTCTGCTCTCGCCTACAGGATGAAAAATTGCTCGTGAAGGAAGATAAGTTGCCAAGTAAGACATCATCTCCTAGATCGCAATGAATGACAGCGCCCCATGGGGCGCTTTCTTATTTAGTGAGTTCATTATTTTTGGAAAAAAGGAAAAAAATCGTTGCGCCATATTTTTTGGATAGAGTTAATCGCTTAATCTCCTTCCTCTCTGCATCCAGAGGTATTCAATTAATGAGAAAGGAGGAATTGATGCGTCTTAAAAAACACGCTACCAAGCGAACTCAAACTGGCTTTACTTTGATCGAGCTCATGATCGTGGTTGCCATCGTGGGCATTCTGGCGGCGGTTGCGGTGCCTGCTTATCAAGATTACGTAACGCGTTCACGTGTAACTGAGGGGTTGGCTCTGGCTGCAACAGCCAAGACGGCGGTAGCTGAGAACGCTACCGCAGGCTTTCCCTTCGATCGCGGTTATGGACCAATTGCGGCCACTCGCTATGTGATTGCGAATGGCGTCACGATCGACCGGACGACTGGTGAAGTCCGCATTGTCTACGCCGACACCGTCGTTCCCAATGGTGCAAATACGCTGATTCTCAAACCGACGTCTAACAACGGCGCTGCATTGGTCGGGACGGACAACAACAGTACCCAGCCCGCTGGCATTATCCGCTGGGATTGCTATGCGAATGGCACTGCAGCACGTGATGGGTTGATGCCTCCGGCACAGGGCATCGCTACACTGGATGTGCGATTCGCACCTGCGGAGTGCCGCTGATTCGCAGTTGGAAAATAAAAGGTAATTCCCCCCAAACCGGACCAGAGTAACTCTGGTCCGGTTTGGGGGGGATTACCAAATAAAAAGAGCGCCTCAGAGGCGCTCTTTTTGCTTGCTGCGGAAAGTACACTAGGGCCTATCAGTAATTTCGTGTTCAAGGCATAACATGCTCATAAGGAGACGTTATGCCCGGCAAACCGAAAGCCAAGCCGGCGGACCTGCCAGCAATCCCAACTGAACTGCTCGAGCAATTTGGCAGCGGCCCGATGACGGCCGAAGCCATCAACGCCGCGACGCTAGCCCTCAAGAAGGCCTTGATCGAGCGGGCGTTGGGCGGCGAGATGAACCACCATCTCGGCTATCCCCCTGGTGCGGCCAAACCGGCCACCGTCACCAACCAACGCAACGGCACGGGTGTAATGACCCAGTGAAAACCTGCTCACGTCACAATGGAAGAAAAGACGATGAGCACGAAGATGGAAGAAGACATCAAGCGGTGGACGGCCAAGCGCAAGAGCGCGTTGGTGCTGGACATCATTCAGGGCAAGACGACAGTGGCAGAGGCCAGCCGCGCCTATGACCTGTCGCCCTCCGAGGTCGAGGGTTGGGTGGATGACGGCAAGCGCGGCATGGAGAATGCGCTGCGGGCCAACCCGCTGGACCTGAAAGATCAGTACGAGCGGCAGATCAAGGACCTGCAGGAAGCGTACGGCGAAGCCATGCTGGAGTTGCGCGCAAGAAAAAAATTGCAGTCCCTGCTGGGCGAGGACGACAAGTGATCGAGATGATCCGCCAGGGACTGCAGGCTGACGGCATTACCGTCTCGATCTCGAAGCTGTGCCGGTGGTTTAACGTACCGCGTCGCAGCGTGTATTACCGGCCAGTCAAGGCAGAGCCGAAGGTCCAGGCCCGCTTCGCGGAGCCGATCAAGGCGATGATCGAAGAGTCGCCGTCGTTCGGTTACCGTACCGTCGCGTATCTGCTGGGGTTCAATAAGAACACCGTGCAGCGCATCTTCCAGCTCATGGGTTGGCAGGTTCGCAAACGTCCCGTCGGCTTCCGGCCGCGCATTCAAGCGATGCCGTCAGTGGCT
>NZ_NKIL01000018.1:0-51525 GCF_002256165.1 Ralstonia sp. PBBBR1
ACCACTGTTTGCCGACAGCGAAAACATCGCTGCCATTCCCACCGGCCTGATTGCTGCCGGGTTGACTTTTCGGCGCCGAGGCGCCCACTGCTGTACTGCAATCAGTCCATACGGCGGGACTGATTTGACCGCTGATCCAACCGCGATCAGCGTGCCGAGACAGCCATGGTGGACTGTCGTTTTTGCTGCCACCGGCCCCATACGGGCGACCGAACTGCCTGCCGATCCAACTGCTATCGGTTTGACTCCAGCTCACTGCGCTGGCTTGCAGACTGACGCCGGCACCGCTAGGCGGTGCCGTTGCCGATGCCGGGTATCCGCCCGGCCGGGTGTTGGCAATTGCCATCTTCGTAGCTCCTTTTTCAAGGGTTCAATTACACGTTGGAGGACACCGAATTACCCATTCGGTCCGGGCGCGGGTACCAGCCGCGCCCGTTCCAACAACCACCGCGGGAACCACCCCGCTAACTTCACACTTGCGTACGCCGCAGTCTTTCGGACAGGCTTGCGCCTGCTGTTTGCGCTTCAGACGAATCGCGACAAACAGCTACGTGGCTTGCGCCACGCGGCCCTACTCAACCACTCTCCCTCGCATAGCCACCGGGTTACCAGCCCGGTTATGGCCTTAGCGATTCCCACGTTAGTGCAACGCTACTGACGCCAAACTGCGCGCCAGGACTTCACGCCTGCGCCTCCAGCAACAACAGTGAGGTGTTCCCTCTCACCCATTAGGTTTTCAGCGGCCCGAGATTCCAAAGCGGCTCGCTTACCTGTTGTGCCTTCAACAGCTTCGTCTTCAGACAGGCTTGATGCCCCACCACATAGCGACCTCTTCGGCCGCATTTACACGCTTAAGCTATACAGCGACCCCACCAGCTTGCGCCGGTAGGTGCCGCGTGCGCCAGGTTTCCCCTTGCACGCCTGCGCCCTTTCGGAACGCCTCAGCAGCCTACGTGTGTGGCACAGGTTCTACGGTCTCCCGCAGCCCCTGGGCGGTGCTAACGACGGTGCAGACAGCCACCGTCTACCGCTTTCACGCTACACAGGAACTCAGCGCATTTCCTCGCTGAGCCCGTTTCCGTGTCGCCCAAACTCGCCCCTCCCGGGGATTGAGTCGAAGGACGGAGTTACACCGTCCAGCGCTCGTCGTAGTCGTACCAGCGCCATTACGCGCATACGACTTCGGCGTACTCGACGCAGGTGGTAAGCCCGCATCTAGAGCCTTACAGCTTCGTGTGAAGTGAGTGGAATTTTGGGGATGGTCAGCCCCCAAAACGTCGCGGTGGTCTGCCCCCAATCCGTGTAATTTCGCTCGCGCGCAATTACCACTTCGGGCGACCGGTCCTGTACTGCGTACTGCAAAGGGTTGGTCGCCCTCGTGCTGCGTTGCTGGCCGCTTGTGGCGGCCTCGGCAACGCAGGTGATGCTTGCGCGCGTGGGCCGCTTGTGGCGGTCAGCAATCACATTGTAGCGTGATATGTTGGCCGCACGCGCTTCGCGCGGAATCTCTTATAATCAGGTTGGAACGCGGTGCGTTCCAACTGACTGGATTCCTTTGCCTGGGTTGGATTTTTATTATGTTGGAATCGATCCGCCGGAATGGTCGTCAGACCGTTCCGGTGGATCGCTAGATAAGAGCGTGTACACGCTCTCTTTTTGTGCATGCGCCCGACAACTTTTTTGGTCATCCGATACAAGACGCTCCTAATGCAACGCCTGTTGGATTCTGTCCGGCATGGCTATTGCCATTACACGGCCGCACAAGTTCCGGCCGAGAAGGCATTGGCGTTCTGCCAAAAGTTCGCGGAACGCTATGAGGTCGCGCTGAACCGCGACCAACGCGCCTACCGCAAGCGGCTTGGCAAGGGCAATGCCCGGCTGATCCTTGCCGACCTGGCCAAGAACGGGACCCTGCACTGGTTCTTGCTCGTGTCCGATGGTGACCACCCGGCCAGGCAGATGGAGCCGCTACGCGATGCGCTGGAGTCGTCCACGCGCATCCGCGTGGACGACTACGAACTCCTGCGGCTGCCACGCGATCGGAATCATGGCGGCGGCGTCCGCCTGACTTGGCGGATGACCAACCAGCGCTTTGACACCTGGCGCGCTGCCGTCCGGCAACTCGCCCGCTCGCCGCGGGCGGAGCAAGAGGTGCAGGCGGTGATCCAATCGCTGTTCAAGACACCAGGCTTTGGCGCAACCCGCGTCCAGGTCGGCAAGTTGGTCGCTACTCTCGCCAGGGAGTGGGAGCGCGCCGGCCGAGATCCGGCCGCGCTCATCTTGCCGGCCGCCCTACCCTACGTTCGGCGTGTCGCCGACGACGATTACACCGTCATCGATTGGTTCAAGGACCAGGAGGAAATGAAGCATGGACAATCAGAAGCCGCATGACAACGACGCGCTCGTTGTACTTCCCCCGATTCACGATGGGGCGGCCGAGCCTGATACCGTCGTCTTTACTCGCGCTGAGTGGGAGGCCGACGACGAATCGGAGGCGTTTGGCGTGCGCAAGATTGTGCCCAAGGCCAAGGAGAAAACGCCTGGGGTCAAGGCGGTGCTGATCTTTCACGACAGCTTCCTGCGCGCCAAGCGGCGGATGAAGGAGTGCACCTTCATCCGGCCGGTCATCGATCTGCCGGAAATCGTCAGCGCCATGATCGACGTCTGCGACGCCGATCCTGCCGTCATGGAGAAGGTCGGAAAGAAGATGCTCGAACGCCGGGCGCAGCAACTGGCCGAATTGCAAAACGGAGTCAGGTTCGGTCCCAGCAGCGAGAAGCAATCCGGCTAGGCCGACAATCTATTGGGACATTTTCCGGGTTCCGGTCCGCTGCGCCCGACGTGGCCAGCGGCACGCTGGCCACGTCGATCTGGGTCTCGGCAGGGTTGTATTGGGACATTTTCCGTGTCGCCGGGGGCAACCCGGAAACTGCAGCAAGCCCTCGCTAACCTTCTGGCCGAACTACTGGGACAAGCCATTGGGACATTTTCCGGGTTGGGTGCAATCGGCAGTTGCCGCTGACCTGACGGTCAGCAGCAGCTGCCTCTCCGTTGCTGCGGAGGCCTATTGGGACATTTTCCGGGGTGGTTCGGGCGTGTGGATGCGTACGGCCGGCGTCGGCTCGCCGCCCTTGCTCCGACCGGGACACGGCTATTGGGACATTTTCCGGGTGAAGTCGGCGGCACCTGGGCCGCCGCCTGTCAGAAAAGCGCCCCTTGGGGCGAGACGCGAAACCGGAAGTCCAGCTTGACGACTTTGCGACCGGCCGTCTCGGGTTCCCATTCGATGTGCAGGCCGTTTTTCTCCCGCAGCTCCTTCACGGCCGGCTCGATGACGCGCCGGCGCAGATCCTTGAAGTTCTTGCGCTGGCTTTCGGACGCATCCATTGCCCGATGAAATTCCTCGATCGTCGGCGTGTATCGGCCGGTGGCCGCCCAGGACTTGAAGCACTCGAACAGGCGCCAGGCGTAGACCGAGCGCAGAGCGGCCGCCTGGCGCAGCTTGTAGGTCGTGAATTCCTGGCGCAAGCCGAACAGGTGCGGCACCACTTCCTGGAACCAGACCAGCTCGATCCAGCCCTCGCCCTTGTGATACTTCGCACTACCCACCCAGCGGAACTTGAATTCCTCCGGCCCTCTGCGGGTTTCCCGCACCGTGCGCACGTAGCGGTTGAACAGGCTGTCGCTAGCCCCCTGCAGCTGCTCGTATGCCGTGTTGGCATCCACGCCGAAGGCCTCGGCGTACTCGGCCGCAGAGAGCCGCACCCGCCAGGCGCCTTCCCTTCGCAGCTCGACAAACGGGATCGAGTCGTTCTTTGCGATGCACGCTGCAATTAACCGCTTTTCGGCAAGCGTCAGGCTGTGTGCTGCCCGCGTGAGCGCGTTGCTCATGGTGACGTTGCGCTCGGCCAGCGCCGGCTCGCTGTACGCGACCGGCTTGTCTTCCTCGACTAACATTGGGTCATCTTCCGGGGTATTGGGACACCAACAAACATAGCCCAATCAGCGTATTGGGTCAACAACTGTTGTGTGCCACCTGTGGATGGTGCCCGGAAAATGTCCCAATACGCCTGTGGACAGCACCCGGAAAAAGACCTAGTAACCCGGAAAATGACCACTTTGCGCCCGGAAAAAGGCCCAATAGACCCGGGAAAAGGCCCAACGAGGCCATTTTTCCCGCGTTAAATCAATGAGTTACGCCGCCTAAAACGATTTAAAAACGGTAAAACGTAAACCAAAAACACGCGTGCGAGGCTTGCCTGTGGATAACCGCTTCACCGCGGCCTTTAACCCCACCCGGGCGCTTCGCGCCCACCCGTGAGGGTTGTTCATCTACGCCCCGCACGCGGGGCTATCACGCGCGCAAGCGCGCTTGACTGCCCCGATCGCCAGCACAACCGCAGAGCCGGATTGCCCCGGCTACGCCGGGTCGGCGCTCTCCCCACGCCTTCGGCGGGGGTCCCCGGGCGCCTCAATCCGGGCGCGACGGCGCGCGCAAACACCTTTCCGCTCATCCAAAGCACGTTGCTGGCAGAGAGAGGGTCGGGTTGGCCACCGCGAGGGCTCTAGGACGCGTATACGGGCGCTCAGAGCGTTTTTTTCGGACTGGTTGACCCTCCGGGGTGTCCTGGATGGGTCGATGTGGTCCAAAAAAGCGCTCGGAGTGAAAAATATAGAGCGTGTACACGCACTCATCGCGATAATGGCGACACATTCCATCGGGAGGGGGAAGCTGATGCGCCATGCCAATCGTGAAGCCTGGTTGAACCATGTTGCGCGCCGCATGGCGCCAATGTTCGCAGCGCTCGATGCCCCGCTGCCTGGTCGGATTCGGATCGCCATCGGATTCACGTCGACAGGCCAGCGCGGTAAGCGGATTGGCGAGTGCTGGGACACCAGCTGCAGCGAAGATGCACACTTCGAGATCTTCATCCGGCCTGACCTGGTGGAGTCGGCCGACCTGATGCCCATGCAAGTCGCCGCGATCCTTGCGCACGAGCTCGTGCACGCCGCGGTCGGCCTCGATGCTGGCCACCGCAAGCCCTTTCGGGATGTTGCGGTCGGGATTGGCCTGAAGGGTCCGATGCGATCAACGACGGCCGGCCCGCGCTTTGAGGAAAGCGTCACGCCAATCCTGGACGACGCCGGGCCACTGCCGCATGCGCGCTTGCGGACCAGGCCAGACGCAGATAGCTCGGACGATGGCGAGGCGCCAGGGATCAAGACGACGGCGCCGAAGAAACAGACGCGGCGGCACATCAAGTGCAAGTGCGGCAGCTGCGGCTACACGGCCCGGACTTCTCGGAAGTGGCTAGATCTCGTCGGGGCGCCCCTCTGCCCCAAGCATGGCGCCATGGCCGTGTGCGCGCAGGACGATGGCCAGGACTAGCTCCGCGTAAAAACTCAACTCAGCGCATCAATGTGGTTGAGGCACTTAAAAACTTAACTCAAAAGAGTGACGCATCGGCGCAACTCATCAACTCAAATGAGTTGATAAAGTGATGCGTTACTCTTATACTTAACTCTGTTACTCAACTCAAATGAGGTGATGATGTGAGTATGATCGTGCTTGTGGCAGCAGAGAAGGGCGGTACGGGGAAGTCCACCATTGCCAGCAACATCGCCGTGCATCTGGTTCGCCAGAATGTCGATGTTGTCCTGGTCGATACCGATGGCCAAGCGACATGCGCTCGGTTTTCCGAACGACGCGACGAAGCCGGTATCGGCCCAGCGGTGCCGTGTATCCAGCGGACGGGCGATGTCGCGGCGACGCTGCGCGATTTATCGCGGCGCTACCAGGTGATTGTGGTAGATGCCGGCGGCCGCGATTCCCGCGAAATGCGGTCGGCAATGGCTGTTTCCAACCTGTTGCTGGTGCCTACCCGCGCCAGCCAGGCCGATCTGGAGACGCTGCCGAAGGTCAACGAGTTAGTCAGCTTGGCCCGAGGCCTGAATCCCGACCTGAAGGCCTTCGCGGTGCTGTCGATGGCGCCCTCCAATCCGACGATTCGAGAGGTGGACGACGCGCGCGAGGCGCTAAGCCAGTTCGATCAGCTCGAACTCGCGGACACCATCATCCGCGACCGAAAGGTCTACCGTGATGCGTTACTCAACGGAAATGGAGTGGTTGAGTTGAGTAATTCCCAGGCGTGCGCCGAGATCCAGCTGCTCGCCCAGGAATTCTTTGAGGTCGCCGCGTAGGCGTGAGTGTTTAAGTAACAACTCTTTTGAGTTACGCAAATGAGTAAATTCAAGATTGCCACCAAGAGTTCCGATGCCGGTAAGCCGGTGTCGAGGGACGAATTTGTCGGCGGCGCTGCGATGGTCCAGTCGCAGGTCGGAAACCGGCCCCTTAAGCCCGTGCGCGTGAACTTCGACCTGGACCCGGACGAACATCGGCGTTTGAAGATGCGAGCAGTTGAGGCGGGCATTTCCATCGCAGATCTCGTGCGTGGTCTGATCCGCAAGGAAATCAGTTAGCTGATGCGCAACTCAATGGCTTAACTCAATAACTCAACTCATGAGAAAGACATGGCCAAGATGACGGATGCTGAACGAGCCGCCCTGGAACGCCTGATCGCACACGCGATGCGCGACAGCGGGCAGAGCCGACGTGTCGCCGACTTTCTGTTGGCATGGTGGAACCCGGGCCAATGCGGTGGGTTCGATATCACCGTGGCCTGGGGGCTCGACGACGAGATCGTGGAAGACGTGGTGGTCGTGTTTGGCTATGCCGCACGGAACAACCACTATCCGGACACCTTGGGCTATGGCTCGCAATTTGAGGCCATTGTCAGGGAGTGGCGACCGGAACTGGTATCCGAAGAAGGTCAGTGATTCCCTGGGGAACGCCGGCAGCGCCGGCATAACGAAAAGAGGACAAGAAAATGGTTAAGGATCTCGGAATTCATCCGCCCAACACGCTCATTCTCGATAGCGTGACCTTCTGCGTGGACTTTTCTAAGGTTTCCATCGAAGGCGGTCACCCGATGGGACCTGTGTTCGCATATGGGGCGGCAAGAGCAGTCTTGTCTGCCAATGACGCAGAGCGGCTTGTTGCTGCTGGCGTCAAGGACAATCGCTAGATAGAGATGGGCCGGGCATCCTGGAGGATCAGGATTTGCGAGTGCCTGTCGAACCTCGCCAATGACAACCAGATGGATGGAGGATGAAATGTATGCCGTAATCGAAAAGTCGCTCGGTGGGCTGACGCTTCCGTACTACCTGCGCCACCTTTGCTTTGCCCTGATTTTCCCGCTCATGTTGCTCGCCCAGGTGAATCACCAGCCCGGCAGCGGTGGGATGTTCCTACTCGCCGTGGTAAACACCCTGCTGTACCCGTATGCACGGTTCCTCTATGAACGAGTTTGGGGCTTCATCATGGGGGATACCAAGTTCATGCTGGGCGTTCTCTGGGTGTCGCTGGGGAAGCTAGCCACCATGATGGCGTGCTGGTGCTTGGCCGTTTTCCTGGCGCCCATCAGCCTTGTATACCTCTACTATCTGCGCGAACGAACAGTGCAACAGTGACCAGCTGCGTGCAAGAACCGGAAGAAGGGCTGAACAATGCCAGTAAAAAGATTGCCGCCAGTTCCTGCAGGCGTGTCGATGTACTTTTACATGAGATTCGCTGCAGGCGACGAGACGATCGGCGACGAGTGGTATCGGTTTAAGACGATGGCGGACATGCCACCTTGCTTGAAGCATGATTACCCGACACGTGATCTTGAATTTCGGGTTCCTCCGCTGTGCCACAGTTTTGAGATCGTCACCATAGATCTGCGCGCCGCCCTCGCAACGTTGCCGGACAACGAGCAGTTGAACCTCAATCCGGCGCGGTGGAGTCGTGTTCGGCGGGATTTAAGCGAAGGCTGGTGCTACACACCGTGGATGGGCGTGGAGCAGGGACGAGCAAGTCTGACGGACGGCCGCCACCGCATCGTTGCGATGATGAAATTTTTGGAGCTGGAGTACGCCGAGTTCGCTGTTCAACCCGAACACATTGCAACAGTGCGAGCGCAGGTCAAAACGCGCTGACGCGAGCCACTGTGTGAGTAATTGCGGAAGGGTCACGATGAAGAACCAAATTTTCGGACGAAAGGTCGGCTCTGGAAAAGACATGACTTGTCTAATCAGGGGTGACGGGGCATCGAGCGGCGGCAAGCCCGTCGACCCAGGTGTCATTGATGAGTTCGTCGTCGCGAACACGCGACGCGCGGTCAAACTGCTCCGAGAGAAGGGTGTGGAGGGTTACGTCCTGTTCGAGGGCGACCCGACACCATACGAATTCACGCCGGACGCAGATTTCGTCTATCCGGCTGTCATCGACTAGGAAAACATCGAACTGCGGGTGTACCTATCCACGGGGGGCCGGCAGGCCATTCAGACACCCACACATTGGAAAAAAACGATGGCGCGCGAGTGCCCCGCACGACCGGTAACCATAGAGGATTGATCGCATGAAATGGAGCGTAGAACAGATCGCAGTCCTGAAGGCAAGTATCACCGCCGGGGATAACGTGTACTTGCGCCTCAACGAGGGCGCTGCGCCGGAGAAAGTCGTCCGCATCGAGGAGGACGAGCTGGACGTGCGGGTGTACTTTGGAAGCGGCAGCACTTATGTGCGACTGAGCAATTTGCTCGATGACGACGACCTGCCCGCGCTGGATCGATTCTTCATCATGCACCCGCTGCCGTGGAAAACACAGGGAATAGGGCGCCCGAAAAATCTTCTTGCATCCTGCAAAAGTGCTCCATAGACTGGAACCTGTCTTTAGACGTCCTGCCATTCGTGGGTCGTCTAACGACGCTCCACGGATGGCCTCTTTTACCTTTGAAGGAGGTTCATCATGTTGAATGCAGCTACCAAGACCACTGCCGTCCTGTTCCCGGTTTCCGACGATCGCCGCACTGAAAATGGTCCGCTGTTCTCGGGCTCCATCAAGCTCGAAGATACGCAGATCCCGCTGGCAGCCTTCCTGAAGGATGCCGAGAGTGGTGAAAGTCAGTTCCTGGACCTGGCGGTGGGTGCAAGGGGGCAGCAGCACTTCTCGGGTCGGCTTTTCCGCAACACCGAGAAGAAGAACGCCAAGTCGCCCGATTACACGGGTTATCTGATCGTTCTGCCCATGACTCCCGACGTGAAGAATGAATACACGAAGGAAGAATGGGAAGCTGCTCCGCGACTGAAGGTGTACGGTCGTCGCGCGCGAAATGCGGACAATACGCCGCGTATTTCGCTCGACATCGCACCGCCCAAGTCCGATGCACCCGTTGGTGATAGCGAGCTCGCGTTTTAACACGTGGAGTTGGCTCTGTGCCGACGCAGCACCAAGCGAGAGGGTTTCCCCCTCTCGCTTTTTCATTTGCCGGCGTGCCGGCACAAGATGACTCTTCCGAACACCAGCGCGGCCAAAAAGCGAGCTTGCAGAGGGGAGGTCTGCCTGGTGCTGGTGGCCATGGGCACAACTTGGTGGTCATCCCCGCTGCTCGGTCCCGCGAGGCGCGCTGGCCGCGCGACAGTCTCCCAGATCCTCGCAACCCTCTCCATGTCCCCCAGGGGGACCCCTAGCGGCTCTAACCAGGCGCGGACACTCCCGACGCTAGACGCTGAACAGCTTGGCGACTTCGCGTTGGCGCCGGCGGGCGCCGGCCTTGTCGTAGATCGCCGAAGTCGCAGGCGAGGCGTGCCCCAGGTAGCTTTGCCTCACATCGAGCGGCACGCCGGCCTCGGCGCCCGCAGTGCCGAAAGCGTGCCGGAACGCATGGGGATGCAGATGGATTGCCTGGGCGCGTAGATCTGGGTCGGTTTGCTCCAGGTGCGCACGGAAAGCCTCGCCGGCGCGAGTGACCAGGTGGCGCAGCCCTCGGTCGCTGTAGCCGCGGCGGCCGTCGGCGGCCTTGGCCAGCGCACGCGGGCTGGTGCAGGGCTCGGCAGGTGCCAGCAGCGGGCCCTCTGCAGCGTGTTCGTCCCCCAGATCTCGCCAGTGCGCCACCAGGGCGTCATGTGCGCGGCGGCTGATTGGCACCATCCGCGTTTTGGTTCGCTTGCCGACGATGCGTAGCTCGCCCCACAGCGGGCCATCGCCGCCGGCGGGCCGCAGGCCCGATCGTTCGGCGCCGGCGGCCTCGAACACACGCATGCCGGAATCGTGCAACAGCAACACGGCGGCGCGGATGGTGCGCCAGCGCACGTCATCGGCGGCCTGCGCGTCTAGCCATGGCTGCAGCGCTTGCCAGACCGCCGGCGGCACCGCGCGCTCGATGTCGATATCGAGTGCAGCCACGCGCAGCGCTGGCATGCCGTCCCATGGGTTCGAGTCCAGATAGCGGCGGCCAACCAGCCACTCGCATAGGGCCGCCAGGACCTGCTCAGCATAGGCGCGGCTGCGCGTCGACAGCGGCCCTTGGAACGGCCGCCAGCCCGGCAGTGTGCGTGCGACCTGCGGCCCGCTCCAGCGTGGCCCGAAATCCTTCTGTGCCAAGAAGGCTCGGTACGCCAGGCAATCATCGGTCAGCAGATCGCTGAAGGCCTTGCCGCGCTCCAGGATGGCCCAGGCCAAGCAGCGTTCCGCTTCCTTGCGATACGCGCGCCAGGTGTGACCACCGGCTGGCCACAGCGACAACCAGGTCTGGATTGCCTGGTAGTCGTTGAGTGCGTCGATGCGGCAGCGGTTGATGTCGCCCCGGTTGATGCCGGCGCGGCCATCGAGGGCCGCCGGCAGGCGGATCGCTTCGAGCGGCACCGCGCGCCCGGCGTGCGGCACGAGCTCGGGCGAGGGGAGCGCGGCAGGCAACGATACGCCAGTGACGTGGGCGCCCAGGCGCCCTAGTGTCGCTTCAGCTGTAGCCAGGGTGCGCACAATGGTCGCCGCAGCGGCCGGGCCGATGCGTGGCACACGGCGCCACCAGGCTCGGCCCAGATCGTTGGCCAGCGTCATCAGCTCGCCCAGCGTGGCCACGCCGGCGGCCTGCAGCCGGCGTGCCAGTGGTGCAGCAAACCACAAACGCACGTCGTGCTTGGTCGCCGGTGCCGGCGTACCCAATTCTTCCAGGCGCCGCAGGCCTGCGAGCACCTGGTTCAACGCCGTGGTTGAGCGCGGCCCGGTGGCCAACAGGCTGGCCAGCGCTTCCTGTTCATGACGCAGCGCCAGCTGCGCGAGCGTGGCGCGAATCGCGCGTAGCGCACGCAGGGCCAGGCTTTCCGTCCACTCGATGTCGGGATCGGCCGACAGCCAACGGTCGGCCACGTCGACCGCCGCCACGCCCTGCAGCCAGGCGCGTATGGCGGCGTACTGGGCACGGGTTACATCGATGGCTTGATTTGAGTTTTTCATCAACTCACCTACTCAATTGGCGTGCCTGAATCTTCTTCGCTCGCGCGCTCGCGTTGCTCCAGCTGGGCCTCGCACTCGGGCAAACAGCAACCGCTGTAGCGCAGCGCGTAGTGGATCTCGTCGTAGAAAGCGACCGGCCGCTTCCTGTCGTCGCTGCCGCTTGCGGTAGTGCGGCGCCTGTTCCGGCTTGGGGGTGAAGGGGGCCGTAACGGCCGTTCATCTTCATGCGGTGCCTCCGGTGCACACTTATCGTGTGATCTAAGCGACACAAAAATTACGACCTATTTTCTGCAAAACCCCGCTTTTGCGGCTAAAACGCCATGCCGATAATAGCATTTATCGGCAAGGGGCGAACCAAGCGTATGCGTTTTTGTCTTACATCTTCGTATTACGTTTTCTGCTAATATTCGGTCAGGACATGCCCATGGAGGGAAACATGCAAGCCCACACCCTGTCTTTCCGCGCCGGCGACGCTTTTGTCACCGAGACGCGCGCGCTGGCCGAGCAGGCCGGCCTGAAGAGTTCCGACTACATCCGCGAAGCCGTGCGCGAGAAGAACGAGCGCATGATGGCCGAGCGCATCGCTGCGCTGTCGCGCAAGCTGTCGGCCAAGCATCTGGCGGAAAACCAAGCCATCGAGGGCTCGATCGCCGATGGCCTCGCCTAAAGTCAAACGCGGCCAGGTCTGGGCCGTCGATTTCGAGCCGCAGACCCACAAGCAGGAGCCGGGCAAGCGCAACCGCCCGGCTCTTGTCATTCAGACCAACCTGCTCAACGATGCTGGCCACGCGACCACCATCGTCATCCCGGGCACCTCGGACGTTGAGCGCGAGGACTGCTTCCCGCTGCGCGTCGCGCTGGGCCGCCTGCCGGGCCAGGCCGTCGACGAGGCGACCGATCTGCTGATCGACCAGATCCGCGCGATCTCGAACGACCGCCTGATGGGCGACAAGCCCATCACGACGCTGAACACGAATCAGCTGCGCCGCGTGGAAGATGCGCTGCGGCTTCTGATGAATCTATGACGGTCAGCCGCGGCACTGTGCAAGGCGCCACACGTTGGATCGGCTGCACCACCTGCGGTGTCCTGCGCGATCACGTTCGCGCTACCGTTCAGCTCACTCCATTCGATGCCGGCCAGGCGGCCGATACCTGGACCTGCACGTTTTGCGGCACCTCCCGTCTGCGGGCAAAGCCCTGCAGCGACCAGGACGACCGCGAGCAGCTAGAGCGTCGCGGCCAACTGCGCTTGATCGACTGAGGCACTCGAACCCTCAGCTCAGTTGAGCTGGGGTTGCGTCAGTCGCGCAGCAGCTTCAGTGGCGGGGCTTTCTTGATGACGGCCTGTTCCTGGCGGTTGATCTCTTCAGCCTGCTTTTGCCTGGCAAGGCTGGCGGCGATTTCCCGGTCACGAGCCTTCTGCGCTTCTATGCTGCGGTAGTAGAGGGCTGCGAGCAACGCTGCGACGAGTAGGGCGCCAATCACGGCCAGGACGGGGACAAGGCTGGGCTCTTTTTGCTGTTCCAATTGGCAGCTCCTTTTCTGGTGTGTATTTACTCAACTTAATTGAGTTATCGCCTTCCGGGCGCCCGCCAGCAGGTGGGCGAGTGGCGGCAGCAGCCGACACGTTCCCACAGCGACGTAGGCCAGCAGGCTGGAGTCGATGTCAGCTAGGCTAGATTAAGCTGTAGCGCTCCGATTAAGTGCGCCATATTCATTTGCGCAAATCAGGGAGTATCCGACATGCGCAGAATTAAACACCATGAAAATCAGAATTGATATTTTTTAATATCAATGTATTTGTTGTTCTTCGACAACGGAAAATATTCGTTGACTCTTTTTTGCAATTGAGTCCGTATGAAAGAAAACCCTCCTAATGGGGGGTCGCGGTGGCGAGAACCAATTGTTGTAAACTTTCCAGTTTAGGCAGTATGGGGTTACTTCACCCGCACTAGGCGGCGTTTATCAAGTCCTTGGTAGCGGCGATCGCTGCCGCATCGTACGCATCCACTTTTTCGTAGTCTGCCAGATGCCCTTTGAGCTTGGCAAAGCTTGCTGGGCTTAGCTTTGCGGCCCGGCGGGCGAAACTTTGGACCTCCTCGCGCAGGTCCGAAATGGACGACGTGGAGAGCTCCCTAGGGCCTCGGCCAAGCACAATCCAGATAGCGTTGTACCCGTATCTATCTTGGATGCCAATGGCATGCTCCAGTCTAATTTTTTGGACATGGCCGCTCAGCCAATGCTCTACCAGCGCTTTAGAAACGCCGGCAGCATTGGCAATGGCAGCGACTGAAACAGCGGTCTCGCTGCGTATGAGTTGCATTCGTTCATAGAGAGGCATCTCATGAAGCTAGCGTGCTACCCACCATAATAAATGCGGCTTCGCGTCCATAGGAAATTATGGTAATGTCTTGCGAACGCGCGAAGCCACCCGACTCGCGCGTGGGGGAGTAAAAAATCTGGCGGAACTTACCGACCAGTCAGAGAAGTGCACCTATTCGGACAAACGACGGGCACCCTCTGCAGCTAAGACAGGGTTCGAGCCTTGTTCGATGGCTTCGAGCTTGTCCAACTGCTCGGCATCGACAAGACACGCAGAGATGATGCTTTCGATGCGGGCTCGACGTTGCGAGCTGAGTGCGCCCACTCGAAGCGCAAGCGCTTGGATGCTGGGCGACAGGTTGTTCGACTGAGGGATCAATGTCTTAGGCCCCTCCCCAAGAACGATCCAGGTAGCGTTGTAGCCGTACTTTCGTTGAATTTTTATCGCGTACTGAAGCTTTATAGATTTGATCTGACCGGTTAACCACATGCTCGCCGTCCCGCTAGAGACGCCAGCCACTTCCCCGAGAGCTCCGATCTTGGTCCCTGTCTCTCTGAGGATGGTTTCGATTCGTTCGCTAAGCATCTTAGAAAACTAAGCGATTACACCCTTTGCTTATTGAGTTTATTTCCTTAGTGTTCTAAGATCGGGGCGTATGAACGCACGAGAACTGATTGCCGCCCTTGGGGGGGTCCCGAAGCTGGTGAAGTTAACCGGCTTGACAGAGGGCCGCATCTACCAATGGCAGACAGGCAACTACATCCCAAGAGCGTGGCTCAAGTTCTTCCGCGCCCGCTACCCGCGAAAGGTGGCATGGGATGAATTGGTTCTGGCTGATCACCCGCCCCGCAAGGTGGGGAGTGTTTTGAAGACTGACCCCGAGGCGCAGTCGAGTCGAGACGGCGATCGGGAAGGGAAGAAATGAAGAATGTCACGACTCACCAGATCGGCATCGTGGCCTTCTGCACTCATTAGGAGGTCCGCGGTGAATAGAAGTCCGTAGCAAGCCGCGCAAAAAGCGGCCCGCCAAGGTGTTTGCACCACCAAGGCGGGCCTAGCCAAAAGCCTACCCCAGTTTCCCAACAGAGGAACGATCTCATGGCTTCCCGCATTCTAGCAAATGCGGGCGCAGTGTTGCGCGCGTGCTTTATAGCATGCTTCTCTACTACGGCGTTGTTTCATACGACGCCCGCTGCCGCCCGCACCAACGTCCTTTGCCCGCTTGATAGTGACGGGCAACCAGGCGCCATCATCTCCTATGTGTCTGCGGGGCCTGGCTCAGCCAACTTGTGTGAACTGAGCAAGGCCAAGACACCAGAACGTGCGCCGACCATTTTGGCGGCGACGGCAATTTCCTTCTCAGCGCCTGATCGCGCCCCAACCCGATCCACTCCGAATTCCGAGGTAGGCGAGCAGCCGGCGGCTTCCAGCAAAGGAACGGGGTCCATGCTGGCTGCAGTCTTCGGTGCCATCGCCATTCGGGACAATAAAGGCGGCGCCACCGAAATCCGCTTCGAGGGTGCACCGCCAGCGGATCTACGCCTCACAGATGTGCAAGGTCGCCTGCTTCCAGCTACTTGGCGCGGCAACATCCTGAGCCTTCCGCCAGTAGCTCGGTTCACGCTGAACGGTTTCAGTCAAGCCGTCGATGTCGCTCGTGTGCAGAGCACTGAATACCAATTTCCTGCCAGCAACTTGACTGGGCTCGAACAGGTATTCGATGAGGGCGATGCTACCTATCTCGCCTTCGACGAGCCCAAAGGCGGCGTTTCGGTGCTTGGCGATGGACATTCGATCAGCGGCACGCTCAAAGGCCGGTACTACAGGCTCAATGGCATCGCAAGGCAGCTCGCTGTTATCGCTGATGGCGAGGTCGTGCATGTCGATCGCATTGCGCGGGTGCGCTTCTATGAGCGGCCTAGCACGGTGCGCCCATGAAACGCCTCGGCCCGATTCTGCTACTGGTTCTGTCTCTGTCGTCTCCAACTGCCCACGCAGATTGCCTGGACGACGCAGCGGCGTACCACCGCGTCGATGGCGCGCTCCTGCGCAGCATCGCGCTGCATGAATCGCACATGAATCCTCTGGCCATCAATCGAAATCGTGATGGCTCGCAGGACCTGGGCCTTATGCAAATCAATTCCGCGCATCTGCCACGGTTGGCCCGCTATGGCATCACGCGGCAGCAGCTGCTCGACGCTTGCATTAACGCGTATGTGGGCGCTTGGATCTTGCACGCCAACATCGACCGGTTTGGCGCGACATGGCGCGCGGTTGGCGCCTACAACGCGACGACACCCGCCAAGCAGCTCAGATATGCCAATCAGATCTACACGCGGTGGCAATCGCTGCAGCGCGCGGCATTGCCTTGATTTCTCTCTGATCTAACGAGTTCAAAACCATGCGCACATTCCATCCATTCCACCGAGCAATGCTCATCTTCTACTTGCTGACTGGCCTTGGCGTGACCGTTGACGCCCAGGCGCGAACAGCGCCGGCCCAGGCCAAAGCAGCTACGGACTGGCAAGAAATGCCTGATGGTACTTGGCAACGAATCGCCGATGCCAAGGGCGCTATGGAGCCGTCTCCTGAAGAAGGCTGGCAACTGCTCGGATCGACGCCGGCCTCACCGAGTAAATCAGTTCAAGTGCGATCGGGAGTCGCGACTGAAATGCCGAACGGTAAGCGTCCATCCGAAATCTCCCGCTCATCCGTGGCACCTGTTTCGCCACCCGCGCCGGCGGCTGATGCCTTCGTACTGGTCAGGGGCAAATCCATGCAGGCGCAACTAGAGGCGTGGGCGGCACGCGCGGGCTGGACTGTGGAATGGAATGTGCCGGACGGCTGGATCGTTCCCAACGATCAGCCTCTCGGTAACGACTTTGCGCGCGCCGCGCAACAGACGATCGAGCAGCTTGCTGCCAACGGTGCCGACGTGCAAGCGGACATTTGGAAAGGCAACCAGGTGATGGTGGTACACCAAGCAGGAGTAGGCGAATGAAAAACTGGAATCCTCAAATCAAGCCCCTGGTGGTAGCACTGATCGCCGTAACTGCTCTGCAGGGTTGCGGCATTACGCAGGTACGTGAGAACCAAGCGGCAATCGTTTCGGACGCACAGGCCAAGCTTGACGGGGCACCTCGTAGCCGCCCGGTAGTCCGGATTCACGATGGATCTTGGCTGATGGGCGAGAAGATCCGCGCAAGCAAACCGCAGCCGGAGATTTTCAGCAAGCAGGTGGTGTTCAAGGGGTCGCTCGCTAGTCTCACTGAAGCGGCGGATTGGATCGCCCAGAACGTTGGCGTACGTGCCACCGTCGAAGCTTCGGCCGCCACTATCCCGCTCCAGATGGCCCGGTCCAGCTCCGGGAACGCGCCCCAACGCATGTCGGATTTGAACGGCCCCCTGCCATCGAGCTACGGCACTGGTGCGGCGCCACTCTCACCGACCGGCGCCGCAATCTCTGCTGGCACGACGGCGAGCGCGGCGGTCGCGCCACTGGTGTTGAGCTATACCGGCAACCTGCGCGGTTTCCTTGAAACGATTGACGCACACTGGGGCGTGTGGGATCGCTACCGCGACGGCACCGTTGCATTTTTCAAGACTGAAACGCGCACCTTCCCGTTGCCAGACCTGGGCGAAGTCGCCTCAATGAATGGCTCGATTTCGGCTAACTCAACTGGGGCGGCTGGCTCGGGATCGTCCGGCACGAGCACGGCATCGACGGGCACCGGTTCATCGAGCGGTTCCGGCAACGGCGGCCAGACAGCGACGCTCGCTGTGGTATCTGATCCGTGGCTGAATCTGGAGAAGATCGCCAAGACAATCGCAGGAGCAGATGCAACAGTGGTGGCCGACAAGCATCTCGGTTCGGTAACGGTCACAGCCACGCCGCCGCAATGTGATCGCCTTGAAGAATGGGTCAAAGGTCTGGACGCCATGTTCGGCAAACAGATCGGCATTGACGTGAAGATCTATGAAGTCCGGTTGTCGCAGGAAGACAACTACGGTTTGAATCTGTCGCTTGCTTACAAGTCCGGCAACGGCCATACCGGCGCGACATTCACTGGAGCTGGTGTTCCAAGCGTAACGAGCACGGCATCGCCAATGACCTTTGGCGCCACCATCGTCGGCGGCAAGTTGGACGGCACCAAGGCCGCGCTCCAAGCGCTGTCCACCTTGGGCAATGTCTCGCGGGTTCTGCAACGCGGTGGCGTCACACAAAACGGCAAGGTTCTTGCGCTGCAGGACGCGACGCTGCAGGACTTCGTGCAAGGCACGCAAACAACGCTAGCCAGCAACGTCGGCTCTACGACGGCTATTCAAACCTCTACCAACATCTCCGGCTTCACCGGCAATTTCCGGCCCAAGGTCATCAATGGCCGAATCATGATGGTCTTCGATATGACCATCTCGGAGCTTCAACCGCTGCAAACCTTTACTTCGGGCAGCAGTGCGAGTCAGTCGACCGTCCAACTGCGAACGATGCCTCTGGCGCGCTTCGAGCAGTCGGTGGGGCTCAGGCCTGGCGAAACGCTGGTACTCACTGGCATGCGCGAGCAATCCACGAGCACAACCAACAACGGTATCGGCTCGCCGTACATGCCGCTGCTGGGCGGTGGCGTCGATGCGCAGAAGAAGGACACGATGATCGCTGTCGTCATCACTGCGCGCCTGCTCTAACCAAGGGAGATTCCGACATGAACAGAACCCTCATGAATGTCTTGGCGAGTGCGCTGCTGGCCGGTATTGCGATTTCCGCTCGCGCGCAGAACGCTTCAGCACCGCAAGCTTCTCTGGCCAGTGCCGGCGCACAGCAAGGCACGTCGTCAGCTGTCCGCCCGGCCGCCGCCGCAGGCGCGCAGCTCGGTCAAGGTGCACGCAGCTCCGAGTCCGATGAGTTGGTCAACCTGCAGAAGCAGATTCCGCTGTGGAAAGCACGTGCCGAAATCGCCAAGTACCAGGCCGAGGTCCGTAAATCGGAGCCGGCCGTGGGATTGGCCGCGCCGCTGCCGGCAGCCACCATGGCAGCAGCACAGGGGGCCGTCCCCGCAGCTGCACCGGCCGCATCCGCGCTTGCTGCAGGGCCGCGCGCGATTTCGCTGCACGCCTACGACGGCAAGTACACCGCGATGGTGGAGGTAAACGGCCAGGCGATTCCTGTACGCGCTGGCGACACGCTTGACGGCGGCTGGAAGGTCGCTGGCGTTGATGACGCGGGCATCAAGATCGTCAACGGCAAGCGTGTGCGTATTCTGAGGCCCTAACCATGGCGCACGCACTTACCTTTTCCGGTGCGAAGGGTGCTTTTGCAGTTGGTTTGTCGTGGCAACACGAGGAAAACCTGCCAAAGGCACAAAGCTTGCGCAAGCTGGCACGTCAGCTCGGGCCCAACGTGCGATGGGGCGTAGCGTTCAAGAATGCGCATGGCACCTTTCAAAGTGCGCTGTGTGAACCAATCGCAGGCGTCAAACCGTCACGGGCCAGACCTCTAGCGGCCATTGTCGCCACTGCGCATCCGCAACCCTGGGCAGGCCTGTATCACCTGGGCGGCGAGCATTACTGGTACATCGCAGTACGCCAGGGGCAAGCTGTCATCGCCGGCGGCGATCAGGTTGGCACGCTCAGCGAACTGGCTGCGATTCGCGCTTATCACCAATCGCTACCAGGCTGGACAGAGATCGAGGGCAATCTAGACGACTTGGCCAACCTTGCACGCCAGGCCACGAGCGTGCCGGCTTTACACGACGTGCAGTCTGGCTCCTGGCGGACTGCCGCGCTTGCCGTAACGGCAACTGCGCTTGTGGTGGGAACTGTCTTTGGCGGCTGGTACTTGTATGACCAACAGCAAGAGGCCGAACGCTTGGCGGCTCAGGCCCGCCAGAAGGCAGCGGCCGCGCGTAAAGCTGCTGCTGCTGCCCAGCAACGCATCCAACCTTGGCTTCGCGAGCCCACGCCGGCGATGTTCTTCGAGGCCTGCCGGGCGGCCTGGCACGAGCAGGAGTTGGCCATGCGTGGCTGGACGCTCGCCAGTTGGCATTGCAAGCCCCGTCCTGGTAACGCCCCCGAAGCTGGCCGCATTGCCATCGAGACATCGTGGAACCGAGAAGGCGGCCTTGCGGCGGATGCGCCTGGCGCACTCTCGGCTGACGGGCAGTCGGCCAATCATTCTCGTGAGGCCTCCTCGCCTTTTGGGCCGCCGGCAAATGTCGACGTGCTCCCCCTTACTGCCGCACGCAAGAACATCTGGATGCTCGCGCAGGAACATGGCTTGACTTTGCGCTTGACCGATCCACCGCCTTCGCCAGCGCAGGCGGACAAGGATGCGCCACCCCCCGATCCTTGGATTCAGGTGACGGCGAATTTCACGCTGGCCGCACCGCCCTGGTTGGATTTGGCCGCGGCTTTCGATGTAGTGCCGGGCCTGCGCGTAGTCGACCTGGGCTACGACGCGCGAGCTCAACAATGGACCGCCAACGGCACGCTTTACACCGCGCGAGGCGCGGCGCCTGTACACGGAGGAATTTGATGTTTGCCTTCCTGAACCGTTTTGTTCGCAAACCGGCGCGGCTCGATCCCGGCGAGGCTGGCCGTGGCGGTGCCGTGGCAGCCACGGACAAGGCCAATTTGGTGCCCGAACCGCCCGAAGCGCTGGCACCCCACGTCGTCTATCCGCGAGTGTTCGGCCCGCGTTTTGAACAGATCGCAGTTGATCTGAACCTGCTCTCTACAGGCCAGGCCCAGGCACTGCGCCAGCGGGCTGCGGGGCAGGGTGGGTATGTCGAATACCTGGCGCCGACGTTCGGCCTATCGTCCGAACAGGTGCAACGTGTGCTGGCCGCGCAGGGTTTTGTCGTGCACGTGGATGCACGTCACTATGGCACCCCGCGCTTTCTGGCATGGGAAGCCGCGCTACGGCGCCTGGGTGCCACGCCCCAGGTCAGAAAAGCCTCCGCTCAGGACCTGGCGGCGCTGCGCCGGGAGTTGGCCAATGCCGGGCGGCTGGACGATACCGATCTACAGACCCTGGCCAAGGCGCGTCAACTGATCGCCGATGCTGCCGCAGTCGGCGCCTCTGACATTCACATCCTGGTGCGCGAGGACCACACCGAGGTCCAGATCCGCATCAAGGGCGATCTGTGGACAGTCGCCTCGATGTCGATGCGCCGCGAGGAAGGTGAACGCCTGACGCGCTCTATGTATTCGGGCTTGGCCACCATCAAGGAGGACAGCTACAAGGCGCTGAACTTCCAGAATGCACAGATCACAGGTGAAGCGTTGCCCGGCACGGGGCTCACCTCTGTTCGGATTATTCGAGGGCCATCATTTCCGGTGGAGTCCGGTGGCGGCTTCTTGGTTGCACGTCTGCAATATCGTGATCTTGCGGCGCAATCCGAGGGCTCCCCAGAAGTTGCGAAGCGCTTGGATTTGTGCACGCCCAAAGCGCCACCGGGCGCTTTCCGCTTGGGAGAGATGGGTTACACGCCGCTGCAGGTGGAACTCGTCTCACGGCTGATGCATCGCCCGATGGGTGCTGTCATCGTGACCGGCCCTACGGGCTCGGGTAAAACTACCACGCTCTATGAATACACGCGGGAACGGGCGCGCCTGCTCCCGCATGACCGCCTGATCACCATCGAGGACCCCACCGAATACCCGATGAACTGGGCGATCCAGCTCGTCACCGACAGCAAAAGCTTTCCGCAGATGCTGACCAAGACGCTGCGCATGGACCCTGATGTTGTCCTGCTCGGCGAGATCCGCGACGCGGACGCGGGCGAGGCCACCCTGCAGGCCGCCGCAACCGGGCACCAGGTGCCCACCACGCTGCACGTGACTGACCCATTCGAGACGTTCACGCGGTTGATGGGCATGGACCATGTGCGGCTGTCACTGGAAATCATCTGCAACCACAACCTGATTATCGGCCTGATCGCGCAGCGCATCGTGCAGATGCTGTGCCCGCACTGCAGTGTACCTCTCGATCAGGCCAGCGAACAGTTGCCAGCCTACATGCTGCGAGCCTTGCATACCTGGGGGGACTTGTCCGGCGTGCGCGTGCGCGGCACGGGTTGCCCGCACTGCGACGGCAAAGGCATCGCTGGTGAGCAAGCAGTGGCCGAGGTGGTGGTGACCAGCGAAGCGCTGATGCAGGATTGCATCGAGCACGGCGTGTTGGTAGCACGTCGTAACCACCGCCGGCGTGCCGGCTCCGATAAGCCGATGATTGCCCACGCGATCGATCTTGTGCTCGCGGGCCGGCTGGACCCTCGCGATGCCCAGCGCCGAGTCGATGCCATTCCGATGCGGGATGAAATCGATCTGCCGCCGGACGAAACGTCGGAGGTGACACCATGAGCGGCCTGTCGTGGACGCTGCGCCGGCGCCTGTATCAACAGGCTTCGTCGCAACTAGATAACGGGATGACGCTTTCGCAGGTGCTTGGGGAGTTCAGCACGCGCTTAGCGCGCCGTGGGCGCAAGCGTGCCGCAGAGGCCGCCGATGAGGTTGCGCGACGGGTGGTGGACGGCGATCCCTTCGTTCTAGCTTTGGGCGACGACCTTTCGGACTTGGAGCGCAGCGTGCTCGATGCCGGCGACCAAGCCGGCCAGTTGCCGGATTCCATGCGCCTGGTGATGGAAGTGCGTGATCTCACCACGCGCCTACGTCAGAAGCTGCAGGCGAGTTTCTTCGCACCCTCCGTCTACCTGGTTAGCTTGTACGCGGTGCTGTTGTTGATTGGTGCCTCGATCGTGCCGCAGTTCCTGGACGTGCTGCCGCTCTCCAAGTGGACCGACTGGGCCTATGCGATGTACCTGATGGGGGATCTCGCCGTCGGCTGGCCGGCACCGATTTGCTTCGGCGGGCTGCTGATCTATGCCGTCTGGTCATGGTGGGCGCTGCCGCGCTGGATTGGACCCGCGCGCGCGTTCTGCGACAGGCGCTTGTTCCCCTTCACGGTGTATCGGGAAATCACCGGCTTCACCTGGTTACTGTCGTTCGTCGCGCTATTGCGCGCCGGCATCCCAGACACGGTGGCGCTGGACAACCAGATTGCGTCCGCTTCGCCGTGGCTTGCCTCGCGTCTGAAACCTATCCGCAATGGGCTGATTGATGGCCTGAGCCTACCGGAAGCCATGCGGGCTACCGGGTACGGCTTTCCATCCCCGGACTTGATCGATGAGATCGGCGCCTACGCCGGCTTTGACGACTTCACCGACAAGATCGCCGTGGCCGTGCGCCAGTACGCGGAAGTCATCGAGCGGCAACTGCTCGCGCGGGGCATGTTGATGTCGGCGGTCTTCACGGGGTTCATGTTTCTCGCTTTCGTGGTGCTGCAGCTTGGCGCCAACTCGCTTTCATCGATTCTCACGTCCGCGATGGGGCAAATCTGATGGCTCGGGCGTGATTTCACTTTTAGAGGTTATTCATGGATCGTCTTCTCGGAAACATTATCGCCATTGTTCTGACGCTCTTGGCGCTCGTCGGACTCGCCTACGCGGGCTACAACGGCTTCCAAAATCACAAGGCGGGCGTGGTAGTCAACGACGTCGCGCAGATGATTACCAATGCCCGTGCAGGGTTCTCACAAAGCAATAACGGCTATGCAAATTTCACCACGGCCAACGTTCCGGCAATGATCAACGGCGGTATGTTCCCGACCGACATGGTGCGTGGCAATACGGTCGTTGATCCATGGGGTAACCCGGTCACGCTTGCTTCGACCAATAACGCCTCGCAAGGCGTGGTCGGCTTCGGTGGCGGCGGCAGCGAGACTGCCTCGCAATGCGTGAAGGTAGCCACCGGCATGAAGGACTATGTATCACTGGACATCAACGGTCAGGTTTTTACTCAAGCGAACCTGCCGGATCAGGTCACTGCTGGTGCGGCCTGCAGCGCCACGGCCACGTTTTCCGTGACGTTCCAGTGAGCATGATGTTTCACAAGCTGGAGTCAGCGCCATGGCTTTCTTGATGCTGCCCATCATCACAGTGCTTTTTTTCCTGGGTGTCGGAGTCCAGGCCTGGCAGCTCGCGCAGGCTGTGCCCGGCGCGGGCGTGCCGGGCCGCATGGAAGCCGCGGCCAACGTGTCGGCACAACAGGCGCTGGTCTTCGGTGCGGCTTGCGTGGCAACAGCTAGCGCGACGCCGGGCCTGATTAGCGTAAGCATTTCACCAGCACTGCCAGCTGGCGTCTCGACGCCGGCTGGCGCGGTATGCATGGCTGCTGCTCGCGCTGGCGGCGGCCGCGACATCTACGGCTATATGCCGGTGGCACCCGGCGCGGCGGGATTCTTGATCCAAAACACCCAGGGCAATGCGGCGTGGTTTCGGGTCAGCAGGCAGGGCACGGCTGTGAACATGATGACCGGCGTGACCTACGCCGTGCCAACCATGATTCCCGTTGGCGCGCTGATTGATTGGGTGCAAACGACTACCTGAGGAATTGATTCATGGACGCCCTATTGGGATACATCGTCGCGCTGGTGCTGTCGATGCTAAGTCTTGCCGGCTTCACGACATGGGCCAAGGTCGGTGTCACTAACGTGCAAACTGCGGCCGTGGCGAGCCAGATGCTCGTCTTCAACAAAGCTGCGCAGCAGTACGTGCAGGACAACGCCGCTACGCTCGTGGCTCAGGCTACAGCTACTACGCCGGTGTCGGTGACCACGGCCACGTTGATCAATTCAACCCCCTCATATCTGCCTGCGGGATTTTCGTCGACCAATGCCTTCGGTCAAACCTGGCTACTACAGGTGCTGCAGCCGTCTGCGAACACGCTGCAATCCCTTGTGACCACACAGGGCGGCCGGGCGGTCACCGACGTCAAGCAGCTGGTGCAGATCGCGGCGCAGGCTGGAGCGCAAGGTGGTTTCGTGCCTTACACCGGGCAATTGGGCGACGCCACCATGACACCTAACAATGCCTATGGCGCGTTCGGCGGCTGGCGTGTGTCGCTCACCGGTTACACGAACCCTGGAAGCGGCCACCTGGCTTCGCTGTTGGCGTTTGGCGGCGCACAGGTCAACAACAACTATCTGTACCGGGTACAGGTTCCTGGACACCCGGAACTCAACCAGATGCAGACAGCGCTCGACATGACGGGCAACGACATCAACAACATCGGCAATGCGAACGCCACACAGGCGCATCTGACCGGTACTGGCGCCCCAAACACGGCATGCGCAAGCGCCGGTGCTATTCGCACCAGCGCGACGGGAACCGGCCTAGTGATCTGCAGCGCCAGCACCGGCGTCTGGGAGCCGATTGGCACCGCAGTAGCTAACGTCACCAATGGCATGCCCTGCAACAACAACGGTCAGATCGCCACAGATGCAACCAATGCCGGTTATATCTGTAAAAACAATCAATATGTGGCGATCAACAATGCGATGGGCAGATTCGCGATCAATCGCCAGTTCACAAATGTTACTGACGGTATGACCTTCGCCAAAGATAGTTGTCCCGGCGGCACGCCTTGGGCCATGTATACGCCGGGGACATTCCTTGTGAACGATACCGGCTATGTGAATCCGCCAATTGAAGGAAACCTTTTCACCGCTATCGACCAAGGCGCGGTCTGGTATGCGCAGGCATCGGCCCGCTCGTCGTCGACCTGGTACAGCGGGAACGACACCGGAAATCTTGGTGGCCAGCTCGTGGGTACGCTGACAACGGGCTGTCAGTATTGACCGAACGTGTGAGGAGAAGAGAAATGTGCAAGAAGCAAGTGGCCTTGACGGTGTTGTCCTGCGCTGCGATCTGCGCCGCGTTATTCGGTGAGGCTCAAGCGCAGCTGGTTAAATTGCCAGCCGTACCGTTCACAGTCGCGGATTGTCATCCGGGCGATCATTGGGGATCGTCGCCAAGTCATGGCGGCTTGCTGCGATGTCTGACAAACAATCCGCCGCCCGCGCCTACGTGCCCGGCGGGCAGCACCCAAACATCAGCTCCTGTGTGGAACGGGGAAGCATGGAGCCAGCCGGTGTGCGCGGTAATTCCGCCGCCTGCTCCACCGTCACCGCCGCCAGGTCACGTGGTTGTGGCAACGGCCACCACCAACAGCTGCGGAACCCTTGGGGCCTTCAATACATATGCTGACGGGACGTATGACGCAAGCAATCCCGATTGGAGCCAGTCTTTCTCTGGTACTTGGGATCAGATGTTCAGCAATGGAGCGGCATATATGAACCAGAACTACGCTCGTTACTATCAGCCGATGTACATCCCCCAGCCTTCGGACCCGAATACCGCGACCCAATACTTGTCGCGTGTCTTCTTTGTCAACAACCCGTGGGCATGTGGTGGTGGCGTGGGCTAAGTTAACCAGACCCGCCAGTTACCTCATTTCTTCGCCTTGGCCCGTGCCTGAAGAATTTCCAAGATGAGGCGTGGGACCGAAACAGTCTCGCCACGCTTCACAGATTCCTGTGAAGCTTCGCGCAGCAAGTCCTGGTGGAGTTTCTGCGGTAGGCGAACCAATACCCCTTTTTTGTCTTCAGTCATGATTGTCCTGATCAAATTTGAGAGCGAATATATTTCGCTGATAGCAAGATAGCATGCTACGATGATATCATGAACACCCAGAGAGGTCGCCTCTCGCCAAAGCTCAACTGGAGAAGAAGAATGCGAAACACCAGCCAAACAATCTGCATCACCAAGTCGCTTGCCTCGCTCTCCCTCGTTGCCGCACTCGCAGCGTGCGGTGGTGGCGGTGGAGACAGTAGCACTTCCTCGTCGACAAGCGGATCTTCAAGTTCGTCAGGAGGATCGACGTCGCAAACCGTAACTGGCACGCTATCAACGCCTCAATACACGAGCGGCAGCGCGCAAATCACGGCCTTCAATCTGCTCAATCAATACCGTGCCCAGTGCGGCATTCCCGCGCTGCAGGAGAACACCGTACTGGATCAGGCAGCACAGAGCCATGCAAAGTACATGGGCCTCAACAGCGCCATATCGGATAGCGAAACATCGGGAAGCACTGGATTTACCGGTGCGTCTTATCAAGATCGAGCGGTGGCCGCAGGATTGCCGACTTCCACGTTTAGCACAGGTGTGAGCGGAGGTGCTTCGATCACAACTAACGGCTTTACGGCTGCTCAAGCAGGGCAGATGTTTGTCAATTCCCTGCTGGCGGGGGTGTACCACGCTGCAATCGTTGCTTACCCTTCCAATACGATGGGGATTGGGGAATACGAAACGCAATCTACCAGCAGTGGTCTGGCTTGGACGAATGCGTGGGAAAGCATCAGCGTGCTGGTCAGCCAGTCTTCGATTTTTAGCAACACGCCGCTTACGTTCCCCTGCCAAGGGGTTACCGGTGTGCCGTATAAATCGACAAGCGAGAGCCCCACTCCGCCGAACGTCTCGAACTCGGGCTGGGGCACGCCGGTTGTCGTGATGGGCAACACGTCCGACACGATCATCCTGCAGAACGCATCCATGACTGGCCCGTCAGGCAGCGTTGCACTTCAGATCCTGAATTCGACAACTGACCCGAACAAAGCTCTTGGTGCATATCAGGCCGTCGCCTACCCGACGTCGCCGCTGCTGCCGAATACGCAGTATTCGGTCACTCTGACCGGCACCGTCAACGGCACGGCGTTCTCGCGTAACTTTACGTTCACGACCGGCAATGTCGTGGGTTAAAGCGCAAACGTCTTCCTGAAAAGAACCCTTCTGCTCAACAGATCACGCCCATGAAAAACGGCCCATAGTCATCTGAACGAATCGCTCGCCAAGGTGTTTGCACCACCGAAGCGCGCGTTACCGCAAAAGCCCCAGTTTCCCAACAGAGGAATGAACCATGGCACTCGCCTTTTCAGCCAAAGCGGGCGCGAATATTCGCGCCGCCTTCCATCATCTCCGTATGCGCGTGCAACGTTGCGCGCTGCGGCTGTCACAGCCTCACGCCAACGTGCGCGCGCTCACGAGCAGTGGCGTTGCCATTCCAGCCTCGCGCGGTGTCGTGTCTCGGGCGATTTTCTGTCTGCCCTCTCTGCCTGCGAGCCAGCTTACCCAGCGGATTTGCCGTTTCTGACTGTCCGTGATTTTCCGGGAGAAGTTGGCATGCACCTGACTGTTCTTGAACGGCAGGCGCTCACAGATGCCGCAGCTGAGGGCTTCGACGAAATCGAAGCAACGCTGCAGCGCCTGCAGATCGTCAATGCCGCGGCATTTCATACGCTGAGCACCTTGGCGACGCGCGTGTTCTTCGACCAGCCTGTTCGCAACGAACCGTGCCTGGCGTATGTACGCGCGCACCAGCCCAAAGGCGATTGATTCCCAACCCGCACTAGCACCAGGAGGACCTACAGCATGGCATCCGTCAACAAAGTCATCATCGTCGGCAATCTCGGCGCCGATCCCGAAACGCGCTACATGCCCAGCGGTGATGCCGTCACCAACATCCGCGTGGCGACCACCGACCGCTACAAGGACAAGGCCAGCGGCGAGATGAAGGAAACCACCGAGTGGCACCGCATCGCCTTCTTCGGTCGACTGGCCGAGATCGCCGGCGAATACCTGAAGAAGGGCTCGCAGGTCTACATCGAAGGCCGCCTCAAGACTCGCCAGTGGGAGAAGGACGGCCAGAAGCAATACAGCACCGAAATCGTCGCAGACCAACTGCAGATGCTTGGCAAGGCGCCCGGCGATCGTGGCACGGCAGGCGCTAACGATTTCGAGAGCGAAGACGAGATTCCGCTGTGATTCATCCACGGAGCCCGTCGATGAACTCGCGCGCCATCTTTCCTGACAGTCTCGCCCAGTTCTGTGCGGCCCGCGCCGGAGAGAAATACCGGCCGCACAACGGCGTCGAAGGAGAGCTTTTCATCGACGCCTGGTGCCGCAACTGCGTGCGAGCTACGCACGCCGGGATGGAACCTCTCGAATTTGATGCGAGCGCCTGCCTCATCGTCGGGGCCACCTTTGCATACACCATCGAGGACGCGCAGTACCCCAAGGAATGGCAGTACGCCCAGGACGGGCAGCCCTGCTGCACGGCATTTGTCCGCGTCGGCGAAGCCATTCCCGCGCATCGCTGTGAGCGGACCCGTGACCTTTTCGATCGGGATGCGTCATGAAGGGCTCTGCATTCCTGCTCGTCATGGCGCTATTGCCGGCGCTGGCCTTTGCCGACTGTATTGACGAAGCCGCCAGGTTCCACCAGGTCGATGCGCGCTTGGTGCGCGCCATCGCCCAGGTGGAGTCGCGGATGCACGCGGACGCCGTTGGCGCCAACAGCGATGGCAGTACCGACATCGGTCTCATGCAGATCAACTCAAGCTGGCTACCCAGCCTGGCGCGCTATGGCATCACCCGGGCGCATCTGTTTGATGCTTGTGTCAACGCCTACGTAGGAAGTTGGATTCTGTCTCGCAATATCCAGCAGCTCGGCCTCACGTGGGATGCCGTCGGGGCCTACAACGCCAAGAGCCCGGCAAAGCGTCTCGCCTACGCGCGAAAGGTCTATCAGGCGTTGGCGACGGCCAGCTCTACGCCGAGCCGCGCAATTGCCAACCCAGTAGCCTCAGTACGGCCTGTGGAGGCGCCGCGTGCTGCTGCGCGCCGCCTGCAGACGAACACGTCATCGGACATCACCATCGTCTCCTGGGAGCCACCCAATGAATGACCAGCAGACACGTGGTTTCGCGTTCGAGGTCCTCCATGACTACCTGCGTGATCTGCAGGAAATGATGGCAGACCCGGAAACCAACGAAATCATGATCAACCGCCACGATGTCGTGTACCGCGAGCGGCGCGGTGTGATGGAGCGCATCGAAGGGCTGGCGATCGCGCCTGCCGCGCTCGATACCGCCATCACGGTTCTGACCAATATCAACGACAAGGATCAGGCGCCGCTGCTCGATGCGCGCCTGCCAGGCCTGCGCATCGCAGCCGCCCGATTCCCCGTGTCAATCCACGGCGACATGATGTCGATCCGCAAGCACTCCGTGCGGCGCATCGCCTTGGATGATTACGTGCGCAACGGTGCTTTCGCCGTGTTGCCCGCCTCGCAGAACCGCTTCATCGGCCGGCAGGATCGGACTGTTCTCGACCACGCCGCTGAAGGCGGCGAGGCGTTGATGCGCTGCCTGCAATGGATCATGCGCCAGCGCTACAACATTGTGTTCTCCGGCGGCACCTCATCCGGCAAGACCACCCTGCTCAATGCGTTGCTCGAAGCGATTCCGGAATCCGATCGCATTGTCACCATCGAGGACACCGCCGAACTGAAGATCGCTTTGCCCAACTTCGTGTCGTTCGAAGCGAACCAGAACATCACGATTCGCAATCTCATTAAGTTCGCACTGCGCATTCGGCCCGACCGCATCTTTGTGGGCGAGGTCCGGGGCGCCGAGGCCTTCGACCTGGTGGAAGCACTGAACACCGGGCATGACGGCTCGATTTGCACACTGCACGCCACGAGCGCGGATGAAGCACCCTACAAGTTGGAGTCGTACATCCGCATGAGCGAGGAAGGCCGCCTGATCGCCACCGAGGATCTCCGCAAAAAGATCGCCTCGACCTTCCGCTTCTTCTTGCATGCCGATCGACAAGGTGATGGCACGCGCGGGCCTGTTGAGCTCCGCGAAGTGCTGGGCGTTGAGGACGGCCGCTACAAGACACGCCTTTTGTTTTCCCGTTTCGCCTAATCAACCAGGAGTCTGTAATGAACGTTCTGTCCCAACTGCACCGCATCACCAACCTCGTTACGCAGGGCTATCTCACCACGCACTCGCGCCTTGCGGACACGAAGCAAGCGATTCACGCGCAGGTGGATCGTCACCGCAGCTTGATCCGCAGCGTGCTGTTGGCGCTCTGGATCGAAGCCATCCCCGGCCTCGCGCGTGCTGGCATCTGGAACGGGGGCCTGTGCAACATCTACCAGCAGGTGCTTGACAACGAACTGATCATGATCGTGTCCCTCGCTGCATTTGCCGGGGCGTTCATCTTGTGGCTGCTCGATGACGGCCACAGCAAGATCAAGCAGAACATCCTGCGCGGGTTCGTCGGCACCATGGCGCTGATCAACATGCCGGTGCTGTGGTCGCAGCTCTTTAACAAGGGCGTGGCCTGCACCGCCTGACGATCATGACGACCGCGATCGAAGCCGGCACGCCGGCGGCGGATACGCCCGCCGACTCCCTGTCCGTGCCCATCCGCAAGACCATGCTCGAAAAGTTCCTGATGGGGGGCATTGACAGGAAGCTCTGCGCCGGCGAGCTCGCCATCCTCATATTCACCGCCGTAGGCCTGCGCAATCCGTGGGTCCTGCTGGCGCTCCCGCCGACGCATCTGATCCTGTGGCTCGCGACGAAACGCGATCCTGACCAATTCAACTGCTATTTGCGCTACAGCAAACAGGGCGACTTCTACGAGCCGCGGCCGATGCTTCGCCAGACACGTAATGCTCGCCCCAAGGGCTTCGCGCGAGGTGAACTGTGCTGAACAACCCTACGCTCTCGCCGTTCGACCGAGAATCGCTCACACAGATCGAGGAACGCCTAGCAGGCCGGAGGCGATCGACCGCTGAGCTCGTGCCGTGGCTATTCAAGTACAGCGATTTCATGATCGCCAACAAGGATTCAGCCTTGATGGTGTCCTTTGAATTCACGGCACCTGATTCCAACAGCATTTCCATGACGGTGATGCGTGAACTTTACGAGCACGTCGCCGCCAGCCTGGGCAACCTGTCGCGCTATCCCATCTCGCTCTGGTGGACGGTCCATCGGCGCTTGGATTCGCGCTATGTCACCCTGCCCATGCCGGACAAGGTTGCGCAGATGGTCGACGACGATCGGCACGCGAATTTCTTGGCCGAAGGCAACTACGTCAACCGGCATTTCGTCACGTTCTCGCTTCTTCCCCAGGTCGGGCTCGACGCATTCGCCTCGCGCGTCATGCATGGCGTTACGCATGACGACCTGTCGATCCCGAGCGCGCTCTGGGAGGCCGTGCGCGCCACGTTTTCCGACCAGTACCAGTTCGCCTACACGCAGTCCGAACTGGAGGCAGCTGTTGAAACCTTTGAATCTATCCTGCACGGCTTCGCTGCCGACAACCCGCACATCAAAATGCGGCGTCTGGCCGGCAAGCGCCTCGGCGGATTTATGCACGCGGTTTGCTCCCCGCCAAGCGATCACATCACTGAACTGGACATCCCGGAAACGCCGGCACTCGACCAGGCGATGTGCGACACGGAAATTACGCCGGGCCACGACTACCTGCACTTCTACTCGAACGGGCGCCAGCGATACGGCATTGCAACGGGGATTCCGGGGAAGCGGGACTACTGGCCAAGCAATGCGTCGCCCAAGACCCTGGACGACCTCCTGAAGATCAAGGGTGAGCTCACCATCAGCCACTGCTTCCGTGTGTCGTCACCCAGCGCAGCAAAGCGTTTCATCGACAGTATCCGCAAGTACCACGAAGGCCAGCGCTTCGATGTGCGCCAGCTGCTCGCGGCGACCCTGCGCGGGACTGATATGGACGCCAAGCCAGGGCGCCAGAACAAAACGCGCCTGAAGGCCGCCGAAGAGGCGAACACACGCGCCGGCAAGGTCGAAATGCTTGAGGAGATCTACGGCTTCTACAACTTCACCGTCATTGCATACTCGCCCGTGTTCGAGGAAACGCCGGCCTCGAAGGGTCTTGCCGGCGAGCAGGCCTACAAGAAAGCCGTGGCGACACACAACGCCGTGGAAGACGTTCTGCGCGCAGCCCAGTTCATACCGGTGCGCGAGACTCTGCACGCCATGTCGGCGTTTGCGACCACCATTCCGGGTATGTGGCGCGAGTGCGCGCGCTGGGCATTTCTCGACACCGAAGCCGTTTCCCGCTTGCTGCCGCTGCGCGGCGTCTCGCGCGGCTCAATGTTCAATGCGCATCTGTCCAAGCAGATGCGCACACGGATTCCGGCGCTGGCGGCGTTTACCACCGAATACGGTACGCCTTTCTGGTTTACCGCCTACCTGATGGACCTTGGCCACATGCTCATCTGTGGCCGCTCGGGCTTCGGCAAGACCATCTTCATGTTGCTGTGCGCGACACTGTTCCGGAAATATCCGAACGCGCGGCTGATCGGCTTCGACATGAATTTGTCGATGCGCATTCCGACTGTCCTGCAGGGTGGGCGCTATCTGCAATTTGCGGCCGATGCCAACACCGTGGCCGAAGAGGAGCGGGCAACCTGCAATCCCTATGTTCTGCTGGGTCATCTCCGCCATCTCAAGTTCCTGGTCGACTGGACCGTGCTGCTGGCCAGCCAGCGAGGCTATCGGCCCACCACGGACGATCGAAAAGCCATCGAGAAGGCGATACGCGCAGCTGCTACGCGCGACCCTCAATTCTGGCGTCTGCGGTTCGTGCACGCCTCCCTGCCCAATGGCCCGCTGAAAAACGAGCTTGACCAGTGGGTGGGCGAGGCGGTCGACGCGCTCTACTTCGATAACGAACAAGACGGTTTCGACGACACGCAGTGGACCTCGATTGCAACGGACAAGGTCCTCAAGGATCACGCCGTTGCGCGCCCGTTCCTCTCCTACGCGACCTACCGTATTCAGGACGAAATCGAGCAACGCCGGTTGCGCGGGGTCATCGCGCCAACCGTCGTCATGCTCCCGGAAATCTGGTCGCTGCTCGATGACAACCAGTTCGCCAAGCAGATCGGTGAATGGATCGTGACCATGCGCAAGCTGCTCGGTTGCGTTTGGATGGACGCACAGACCCCCGAACAAGTCGCCAACTCACCGATTTGGCCCGCCATCCGCGACAACGTTCTGATCCGCGTCTTCGTGCCCGTCAAGGATTTCAAGCCGGATACCAAGAAGGCTTACGAGGAAAAGTTTGGTCTCACGCAGACCCAGCAGGACGCGATCAAGAAGCTCAAAGCCAAGCGCGACTACTTCATTACCGAGGACGGCGGGATCTCCCGCAGCGTCTCAGTTCCCCTGCCTCCGCGCACGGAGGCCATCCTGCGCTCCGAACTGCAGGCGCAGATCCTCTTCGATCGGCATATGCGTTCCGGGGAGCCGGACTGGAAGGAGCGCTACATCGAGGAGGCCACTGCACAGATCGAAGCCGACAAACTCAACCTAGACGACGAGGACCGCCATGCATAAGACCTTCATTCGCAATGACATCGAGGTGCGCGTATTTGCTGCCCCCAAGGCACTCGAACCCGAAACCCGGAAGCAGTACGAAGAACTCAGCTTGACCTCCGCTGAGGTGAATGCAGTCAAGGCCTCGCGTATTGCCCGCACGGCGAAGCGCGCGGCCGCAGCGCTCGCGCTCTGCACGTCAGCTTCAGCATTCGCCGGCAGCGTGGCTGGCTTCGGCGGCGCGACCGAGATTACGCAGTTGCTCAACAACGCCGAACTGGTGTCCTCGGTTGCCCAGCAAGCCCAGATGGTCGAGCAGAACATCCAGGCGCAAATCACCCGGCTGCAAAACCTCGCCCAGGTGCCGGGCGAGCTCATCAACGAGACCATCGCGCCCTACACCCAGCAGCTCGACAACTTCCGGTCCCTCTACTCGGCCGTGACGGACCTGCAACAAGCGGCCCAGTCCACCAGCCAGTTGTTCAGCAATGCCATGTCGGACATGAGCTCGGCCAACTTGAAGCCGTCGCAGTGGCTGTCGGCGCTGTCGTCACTCGCGAAATCGCAAGGCGGCGTGTACCGGGCACAACTCAACCAGGACTTGAATGCCATCAGCTCGCTGGCCAAACGTGCTCAGAACCTGCAAAGCATCCAATCCAAGATCCCAGGCGTCACCGGCAACGTTCAGGGGCTGCAGATGCTGAATCAGCAAACCAACGTCCTGGCCGGCGAAATGATCGATCTGCATGCCCTCATGCAGCGACAAGTCGCCATGCAGATGCAAGACAAGGCGGACCAGTCGCAGAACCGCGACAACGTGGCACAGCTGCTCAAAGCTCGCTCGGCACAGGCTGCGGACATCAATACGAAGGAACAAACCATGATCCAGAACGCCCCGGCATTCCAACTGCCGCGCGATCAATAACCCCTTCTGACTCTCATAAAGAACACGACTTCACCATGCTGATACGGTGGCTCATCCTCCAACTCTGTCGATCACGTGCCGAATTGCGGTGCGTGATCCGCGTCGTGCGCGCGTACCTGGCAGCGCAGCACGCGACCGCCCAGGAGCGGACGCCACCGTTGCGTTTCTCCAATCTGTTTCAACGTGGCGCGCTGCAGCCTCGCCACCGCGTCAAGGACGCGCGTGTGCGCCGCTCAGCGCGCCTGTCGATGGTCTACGCCATTCTCGTTGTGCAAGCGGAATCGCCTCAGATCCTGGCCGCCGCCATCGTCGCCGTGCCGGCCGCGCTGGTGATGGGAACCCTCTACGCAACCGGAGTCCTGGATTAACGCTATGGATGACATCCTCAGCACAATCAACCAACTGTTCGCCGCCGTACAAAGTGCGGGCTCATCTCTCGAAAACCTCTTTGTTTCTGACGGCATCGACTTGCTTGCGGCGCTTGGATTGATCGTCGCGACCTGGCACACCTTGCTGTGGCTGCTCGATGGTGATTTTCCGAACTACTTCTCGATGATGTTGCGCCACGTCGTCAAGGTCGCGGTACTCCTCCTGATCCTCACCACCTGGTCAGGCACGGTGCACAGCTACTTCGTGAGCAACATGCAAACCATGGCCGATCGCGTCGCCGGTGGCAGTGCCGACTCGAATACGCTCGCCAACACCCTGGTCGGCGCCATCCAGACGGTCATGTCCGGCACGCGCACCCAATCGCACACAGTCTGTACCGATGTCCCGGATTACACGCTGGACGGCGGCATTCCTACTGGCACCAGCCACCAGGATTGTCATGACGTCAACGACAACGCATTGGACAACACCAGTTTCTGGACAGCCTTCAAAACGTTGCCAGTTGTGCTGCTCACGCTTCTCGCAAAGGCCATCGCTCTGATCGCCATGGTGCTCTGCGTGCTGATCTTCGTTGTGGTCGTGCAAATGGGCTCGATCCTGCTTCACATCGCCTTTTGCCTTGGTCCCATTCTTGTGCCCTGGTTCGTCTTCCCGCCAACGGAATTTCTCTTCGAGAACTGGTTGAGAGCCGTCATTGGCGCAGGCCTCTACAAGGTCATCGCCTGGATCATGATGGGCCTCGTCATGAAGGGCGTTGTGCCTGGCTTCAATGCCTTGCTGCAGAAGGTCGCCGCGACCAACGGCGTCGGCAGCGAGATCTACTACAACACGGCCTATCTGGCCCTGATCGCCCTCGCCCTCGTCGCCTCGATCGGCGCGTTCTTGATGTGGCAGGTCCCGGCAATCGCCAGCACGTACGCCGGCGGCGGCGGAGCTTCGCTCAAGGGCTTTGGCAAAGGCGCTATTTCGAAGATGGCACAAGGTAACGGAGCATCCTGATGAAACTTTTCTCCTCCAGATCCACCCCTGAAATGCAAATTACTCCGCCGCCCGGAACTGGCCAGGGCGTCCGTGGATGGTTTGCTGCGTTTCAGAAACCAATTCTCGACAAGCACCTGGCAACGAAAGTCGCCATTGTGTTCGCGGCTATCTCCATCGGGCAGACCGTCGCGATCGTCAGAATTAGCGATAACTCTGGCCCGAAGCCCTATTTCGTCGAACGCGACAAGCAAAGCGGTGCCGTCTACTACAGCGAGAAATACGCCGAGGCGTTCACCCCGACCGCCGACAACAACGCCTATTTCCTGCGCAAGTGGGCTACCCGCGTATTCACGATCAACCTGGATGCGCAAGACACCCTGAAGCGACAGATCCCGCTTGCACGCACGTGGACCTCCGGTGCCGCAACCAAGGAGCTCGACACCTACATCACTGAAACCGATCCGGTGGCCCAGCGCGTCGTCAACACGCCCGGGCTGACCCGTCAGTTCGAAGACAACTCCATATCGTTCTCGGCCGACGGCAACATCGCCTACATGATCGTCACTCTGACCGAGAGCATTGCCGGCGTTCGCCAGACGCCCAAGCAGAAGCTGCTCACCATCAACTTCCTCACCGCGCCGCAACAACTCAAGCCGGAAGACAGGAAGGACAACCCGATCGGCATGCGCATCACGGGCCTGTCCATTACTCCGTACACCGGCATTACCCCAGGATCGACGAAATGAAGACGCTACCTCGCGCCATTCTCATCATTGCTGCGATGGCAACGCATGCCGCATCGGTCTATGCCGATGTCCCTGCAGCCGCTCCTCGCCCCCAGGGCGAGTTCGGCCGCATGTCGAAGGTTGCGCCGGCAGCTCGCGCGGCGTCGCCCTGCGCCAAGTCTTCTGCTTTCGGCCCCTTTGCTGAGCAGCAAGACCCGACGCTTGCGACCTACGCCTACGACGCGGATTACACATATCCGATTCCGATGCGGCCCAATCAGCAGACGCACCTGGTGCTGGGTGACGACGAGACGTTGGTGTCGTTCACACTCGGCGACCGAAACAAGAAGCTCTGGCCAACGATGCCATCGGTCACCAAGCGCGACCTCTTCATCGTGCCGGCTGCAGCTGGACAGCGCGCGGCCGCGACGATCATCACGTCGAAACGACGCTACGAGCTTCAACTGTGCTCGGGTGACGACGGCCCGGCATATCAACGTGTGAGTTGGCAATACACAGACACGTTGGGCGATGGTGTCGGCGCAAGTCCGACCGTATTCGGTTTCGAAATTCCGGCTACGCCTGGTGTACCAGGTCGCCCAGAAGCGGGAGGCTCGAAAACGGGGAGCCCGCGCATCGACGCGACGCGCATGAACACGAACTACCGCATCGAGGGCAACGCCGAGTTCAAGCCGGTGATGGTGTTCGACGATGGCCGCATGACGTATTACCAACTGCCGCACGACGCCAAGCTGTCGGCCGTGTTCATCCTGGACAAGGATGGCCAGGGTGAAATGGCGCGCGTGATTCCGCTCGGCAACGACATGTACCAGATCCAGGAGGTTGTCACGTACGGCGCGCTGCTCAAGCGAGGCAAGGACGAGGTGCGGATCTTCAATGGCAAGGGGTCAGGCTGTGGTTTCTTCAGCTGCGATACGAAGCCTGTGAAGAACATCGATGGGGGCGCTTGATGGCCACGCCTGACCGCAATGCGGCCCCCATGACCAATGAGCCTGCCCCGCGCGTTCGTGTGCGACGGGGGCTGGCCAAGACGATCTCCATTTTCTTCGGTGCCACGATTCTGTCGATCGTGTTTGTGCGCTATTTCACGCACCCGCGTGAAACGGCCGACCAACGGGCACGGCGCGAACAGCTCGAACAACTGGCGAAGGAACAGCCGGCTTCGGGAGATGCGCTTGCTCAGAAGCTGGAGAATCAATTCACGCGCGCACAAACGGAGCATCCGGCACCCGCGGCGCCGGCGGCGCCGAAGACGCCGCCATCCGGCCCTGTGCCGAACGGCATGGTAGGCGGCGCATCCGCGCCGGCCGGCGTGCCGGCGGGTGCGCCTGGTTCCCAGGAAGGGCTGACCCCGGAGCAGCGTCTTGCGCTGCAGCGAGCCTCCCAGGAGACCGACACCATGGCGGTGGTGTCCTATGGCGATCGCGAGCAAGGCGCTGCAGCCAGTGCCGGCACCAATCCGATTTCCGATTACATCGCGTCGCTGCAGCGTCAACAGGCCGACAAACGTACCGCGCCTGGTGAAGCTGGGACACCTGCCATTCAAGCGCAGCTCGCCGCGCTTGCGGCGGCCAACAGCCAGAGCCAGAACACGCCCGGTTCCGCAACGAACGCGCGTCACGTCGCGTGGCAGGGACAGCAGACGAACCAAGGCCAGAGCGCAACGTTGACCCCGCAAGCCGCCGAATCGCCGTTCATGGTTATGCCCGGCACGCCCATCCCGGTTGTGCTCAACCAAGGCGTCAACAGCGACATGCCCGGGCAGTACAGCGCGACCGTCGACCGGGACATCTACGACAGCATCAATGGCTCATGCCGATTGATCGCAAAAGGCACTCGGATCGTCGGGGCGAGCAATAGCGACGTAGCGATCGGACAGGAGCGTATGCAGATGGGCGCCGCGCTCATGATCTTCCGTAACGGCGCATCGATGGTGCTCGATGGGTTGAACGGAGCCGATCCGAACGGTGAAGCCGGCGTGTCAGCCGACGTCAACAATCACTTCTTCAAGATTTTCGGCTCCACGTTCCTGATTGCCGGCATCGCTCAATACATCGGCCGCAATCAAAGCCAGCCAACCGGCACGACGCTCAATATCAATGGCGGCGGCGGTGCCACCGGCTTGACCTCCGCTGCTGGACAGGCGGTTTCGCAGACCACGCAGACGATCCTGCAGCGCAACTCCAACATCCAGCCGACATTGCGGCTCGATCCTGGCCAGAAGCTTGTTTTCATCACCAAAGCGCCTATCCGAATTCCACCTAATACCGTTGCTGGGGAGTGCTACCAATGAAATCCTTTGTTCGCTTCATTTGCGCGCTGATGCTCGCCGCCGTTCTGCCCGCCAGCGCATTCGCGGCTCCGAATGCGTACAACTTCGGCTGGACCACCAGCGGCGCCGACATGGTGAAACCGTTCCAGGTCTTCGACGATGGCCAGTACATCTACGTTCAATTCGATGATCCGGCGCACGTGCCCGCCATCCTCACTGAGACGCCCAACGGCACCGCACTTCTCAGCTGGCGCCGCAGCTATCCATACATCGTCATCAGCTATCAGGCCAATGTGCTGATCTTCCGCGCGGGCAACCAGGAAGCTCGGGCAACGAGGTGGTACGTGGATGGTGTGCCACAGGTGGTGTTGCGCGGCGCTGCCGCGCCGGTCAAGACCACGGGCGCAGCGGCGTCACAAGACCAGTAAGCCAGCATGCAGGCCAAAACGTTGCTCTCAGCTCTCGCCTACGCCGCGGCCGGTGCTGGCATCGCGTTCGCCGCCTGGTATCCCGGCAACTGGGTGATCGTGCTGCTTGCGCTGCCGGTGCTCTGGGCGGCAAGCCCGGGCCGAGTTGCAGCGGGCACGATGTGGGCCGGCTACTACCTGGTGGCCGCTCGTGACATCCCGGTCGTATGCGCCCGGTTTTTCTCGGTCCACGGCGAACTGGGTGCGACGCCGGCACTCGCCGTCGGCGTCGCGTTCTGGATCGCCCAGGCCTGCGTGCTTGCAATGCCATGGATGGTGCTCAAGCCGGCGCCGGCATCGCGTCAACGCGGCCTCTGGTGGCGCGCGGCGTTGGCGCTGCTGGTATCGACCGTGCCACCCATCGGCATCGTCGGCTGGGTCTCGCCGTTGCATGTCGCCAGCGTCTTGCTCCCGGGTGCCGGCATCTACAGCCTGGTGTATGCCGTTCTCGTTTTAGCCGGGCTGGCGTGCTATCCCTTGTGGCTGTTCCCTGTGCGTCGGCCCGCCGCGCTCGGCGCTGCGTTGGTGCTCCTGGTTGCTCCTGTGGCCTCATCCGAGGCGCTTCCACGGCCGCCGGCGGGCTGGGTCGCGGTCAATACGGCAATGGGCCAGCTCGACCAGGCCAGCTATGCAGCCCTCTATGCGCGCTCCGAAGCGTTGCAGCTCGCCGCACGCAAGGCGTTCGACGCCGGCGCGCGCGTGGTCGTCTTGCCGGAAGAAATGACCGGTCTGTGGCGGGACTCTACGCAGTTCTGGTGGGATAGCTCACTTACTCAACTCAAGGACTCAAGGCAAACACTCGTCATGGGTGTTGACCTGCTCGTTTCGGAATCACCCCGCCGCTACGCTGACAGCGCCATCGTGCTCGGCGCTGGCGATGGCCGATTCGACAGCCGCCAGCCGGTGCCGGCAGGCCTGTGGCGGCCCATGGCGCCCCTGAGCGCCGTTCTAGGTGACCTTAGCCAAGACTTCCTCACCATCGATGGCCACCGTGCGGCGTTTTCCATCTGCTACGAAGACTTCCTGTTCTGGCCGCACTGGCGCCTGTTCCTGGTTCGCCCGGATGTGCTGCTCGGCCTTGCCAACAACTGGTTTGACGACGGCCTGGCCGTTGGCGAGATTCAGCGTCAAAGCATTTCTTCTATTGCACGCATTGCCGGCGTTCCGCTTCTGCGCGCCGTCAACGTGCCCAACTCACCCACCCTCAACGCAAAACCATGACTGAAAAGAAAGCTCGCCTCATGCTGCCCGTCGCCAAGCCGGTTCCGCAGCACGCCACGCTCAAGTTGACTATTCCAGCGGGCTTGCATGCCGCGCTGCTGCATTACCAGGATGCCTATCGGGAGATGAACGAAGCCGAACTATCCATGGATGACATCGGCGAATACATCCTGCGTCAGCACCTGCGCCGCGACAAGGCGTTTGCCGCATGGGCCGAAACACGCGGCATCAAGCTCGAAATCTAGGTTTCCTGATGTGACGCACCAGACGACTGATACCGAATGGACAGGCCACAACATGCAGCGGATCACGGTCACGCTTGAAATGCATCCTGATGACTACAGGCGAATGCGAGAGGCGGCACAAACGGCGCAGATTCCAGAACCGGAATTCTGCGCGCTGGCCATCCACAAGGGTGTCAAGGTGCTTATGAACTGCCAGGCGGACGTGAGCGCGCTGCTCCATCCACTCAACGCCGGAGCCATGAAATGACGCCGCGCCGCCTACCCTCGTTTGTGCCCGGCCTGGTGCTGGCCAGCACTGTTGCACTGTCTCCGATCGGCAGCTATGCAGAAGGCGTCTCGCTGCAGAACACCGGCACCGTCACCGTCTATTTCTCGCCGGCCGGCGGTGCCGCCGACGCGATCGCGCGGTCCATCGAGGCGGCCCACACGCGCGTGTGGCTTGCCGGCTACGAGTTCACGCACCCACGCATCGCCCGCGCGCTTGCGCAAGCTGCAGATCCGCGCCGGCATGTCGACGTGCGCGTGGTGCTTGACCAGGAGAACGTTCGTTCGTCCTACAGCGTGGCAACCTACCTGGTGCACGCCGGCGTGCACGTGCGGATCGACTGGACGCATCCTCGCATGCACCAGAAGACCGTCGTTATCGACGACAACATCGTGGGCCTGGGCAGCATGAATTTCACGCGCGCCGGCGACGAGAGGAATTCCGAAAATTGGAATGTGTTTCGCGGCAACCCTCAGCTCGCGCAGCTCTATGCGCAGGCATTCCTGCAGCTGCACGCGCAATCAATGCCGTATTCAGATCGTTGAAGGCAACGACATGCTTCTTCTATTTCTCATTGGCGCAACCCTTCTCGCGTTTGTCGCGTGGCTTATGACGACAGGTCGTACTGAGAGAATCCTTCGACTTATCGTAGGAGCAGCCTTCGTAGCAGTAATGGCAACCGTTGCGTGGCCTGTGCTGAAGGATTACAACGCGAACCTTGTCTGCGAACATCCTTGGGCGGATTTTTCGAGTATTCAAATCAAGGCGTTCCTTGAGTCTCGCTATGTCAATGATCCGATATGCGCCATCGCAAAGGAACGCATTTCTAATGCATTGAAACGTCAAGGGGCGATATGACTACGTACACCATCTCGCAGATCGAGCAAGCCATCAACTACTGGCGTGCAGCAGAGCCTGGCGGTGAGTTCGCCTTGAACGCGCAAGCCCGGGCCCTCGCCTGCATCTACGGCCTGATGATCTATGACGGCCGCGCGCACGTCGCGCTGGCGGATCTCACCGTTGGCCAGGTGGAAGCGCTGACCGCTGCGCTGGGCACGCAGTGATTCTCAACGGCAGCGACTCAAGAATGAGCCGGCCTGGCCGGCAAAGGAGACGGATGATGACAACCGGCAACACCACAAAAATCTTTATCAAAGCAAAAGACGCTACAGATGAAGTGCTGGCCGAGATCACGTTGAAGGATGGTCCGCACATGAATGCGCACGGGGATCTCGACTGCACGCGGTACTCGCTTCAGACGGCATTTGCGGAAATCTTCGGCCGAGAGGTGCGGGTCGTGGCCGATTCCGATATTCCGCTTACCGACAATCCAGGTATGGTGTTCCTGCCGTAAGCGCTGGTGAAATTTCGGGTTTCCCATGGAAACAATTGACGACGATGTTTCAGGGCGTCCGCCAGCAGGCGGGCGAGTGGCGGCAGCAGCTGACACGCCCCCCATCAACGCCGGCCTGCAGGCCGGCGTTGATGGGTCTGGCGTCATCGTCGCCAACGATCGTGACCGGCGATCCCTCGCCTGGTTGCGCGAACAGGTCGGCGACGCTGCCATCGAGGCCGCCGTCGCGCAGCTCGCTGGCCAACGCCGGCCCTACGTGTCCAACGTGGCCAAAGCACTCGGCATCGCGATCCCGAGCGACCTTGCGCTGACCAGCGCAGACACCGCCCGGGCCCGCATCGCGGCGTTGCGCTCGCTCATCAAGAAGAAGTGACCACGCAGGCTTGCGCCGGCGCGCCGGCGGCAAGAAAAAAGCGAGAGGGGTGAACCCTCTCGCTTTGGTGCTGCGTTGGCTATAGGAGCCGATTCCCGTGTGTCTCACGGCGTTTCTTTTTGCGTCCAAGCACCGTCGTCGAGCGCCTGTTGTGCCGTCGCTTGTGTGCGGAAATATTCCACAGACTCGCGCGAGCATGGGCCGTCTTCGTCAGCCGTGCCAATGTAATACCCGGCGTTCGACTTGAGAACCCGCAACGGCAGTCGCTTGTTACACCACTGCTTGGCCAGCAAACCATACGTCTGAGTCATGATGGATCTCCAAAGTTGAGTGGAGCCATCCGGGAGCGTCGATCGACGCCCCGCGAATGGCGAAACGTCGATCAATGCCTGGTCATTTTACAACCGGCGTTTTGGAGATGTCACAAGAAAAACGGGGAAGGTTTTCACCCTCCCCGTTCGCGCGGCTAAAAAGCCTTTCCCGCTTGCTGCCTGACGACTTCTCACCATTATTCCCAGCTGGGTTTCATAGTGATTCTGCCGTCCAACCAATAGCACCCCATCAGCTTCAGCTCGTAGCCAGCTCGATGCAAGCGGCTCAGCCGTTGTATCCAGGCCGGCAGTCTGAACCACCAGTGCAACATCAGCGCAGGGTAGGCATCCGAGATCATCCAAAGACGCCCCTGGCAATTGTGCGTTTTCGCATTGCACCAAAGCGATCCCACACACGTGCCTTTTCTGGTGTACAGCGTCATCGACCAAGCTGCGTCTGGATGACTCGGAAGCGCGTCCAGAACAGCCCAGATCGCACCAGCTCCTCTGCCGATCTGTATTGCGCCCTTCATGATCCAGGAGCCATATGCCTCGCTGCTCTCAGGGCGAAAATCAGGCCCTTCAGACAGGCAAGACAGGTTCAGCTCGACTTCAGGGATAAGGTTTGCAGACAACATGATGGCCTCCAATGAAAAAGGCCACTCGGGAGCGTCAATCGACGCCCCGCGAATGGCAGAACGTCGATCAACACCGGGCCATTCTATGCCTGCGATTTTGCGGAGCAAACAGGTATTTTTTTGCTGGTGATGCTGCGTCGTTTTCCGTCTGCAGCCTGGCCGTCAATTGCCACCCTGGGCGTCTCCCTGCGCTTCGCTTCGGGCCGGGCTCTCGTGCTGCGCATCGAGCCAGGCTGTGCCTGTCTCGCCCCGCCAGTGGCGGGCTTCCATCCCTGACGCTTCCGCTGGCCAGCCAGCGGTGCACCCCCTGTTGTGGCGCTCCTTCCAGGAGCGCAGTCCGACGAGCGGCAGCAACGACCGCGCCAGGGCCAGACCCGCGCCAGCGCTGCGCACTGTCACGTGTCTGGCTTGTCCTGTCACGGCCCTTGCCACGCCGCGCGAGGGTGCCGGCATCCGCCGCGCCAGCGCGCTACGCGCACTGTCACGTCGGCCGCTTCTCGGCCCCCTCGAAAACCGGCAGCACACAGCCCGTCAGCCGCGTCTGCATCCCCCCACAACCCCCGCACCTGGGGTGAGGGGGACTTGTGGGGGGATGCTTTGACGACGCGGCCGACAGGCTGTGTCTCACGCTGCCATCACCCCACCCTTCCCCAACCCCTTCCCGTGAGGGAAGGGGCTTATCTCCCCACCCCCCGCCCGCCCCCAGGGGCGGGAGCGAGGAAGGTCCGAGCGAGAGGATCGCTCTCAACAACCTCTAAAGGAGATTCACCATGTCTTACCTGTCGCTGCGCAATGCCAACGTCGTGCGCTCCAAGACCCCGCTGGCCGATGACGACATCCGCCGCGTTGCGCCCTCCATCTTCGCGGACGGCAAGCACGAAAGCCGCTCCGATCGGTATACCTACATTCCCACCATCGACGTGCTGAACGGCCTGCGCAAGGAAGGTTTTCAGCCGTACATGGCAATGCAGACCCGCGTGCGCGACGATGGCAAGCGCGAGCACACCAAACACCTGTTGCGCCTGCGCCATGTCGACCACGTGGTCGACGTGGGGCAAGAGGTAAACGAAATCGTCCTGCTCAACAGCCACGATGGATCGAGCGCCTACCAGATGCGGGCCGGTGTTCATCGCTTCATCTGCTCTAACGGCTTGGTGGTTGGCGACGACTTCGCGGACATCCGTATCCCGCACAAGGGCAACGTGATCGATCAAGTCATCGAGGGCGCATTCACCGTGCTCGATACGTTCGAGGCTGTGGACACGCAGCGCGACGGCATGAAGGCGCTCACGCTCAACGGCGGCGAGCAGCAGGCTTTCGCGCGTGCCGCGCTCGCCCTGCGCTACGACGAAACCGTGGCACCCGCTCCCATCACCGATACCGACCTGCTGAGCGTCCGCCGCATGGATGATCGCGCGCCCGACCTGTGGACCACGTTCAACCGCGTGCAAGAAAACATCATCAAGGGCGGTGTGCGCGGTCGCAATGCGACCGGCAAGCGCACCACCACGCGCGCCGTGAACGGCATTGACCAGGGCGTCAAGCTCAATCGCGCCCTGTGGGTGCTCGCTGAGGAAATGCGCAAGCTCAAGGCCTAGCCCATCGCGGCCAGCGCCCGGGCGGGCGCTGGCCGCTTTCCCTCTTCTCTCATTGGATACCCATCATGCAACGCAACCTGATTACCGTCCCCCTGTCCTGCCTTGTCGATTCCGACGCCAACGTGCGCACCGGCGAACTGCCGAACATCCCGGCGCTTGCCGCGACTATCCGCGTGCATGGCCTCATGCACCCGCTGGTCGTCACCGAAGTCAAAAAGGGCCGCAAGACCTGCTATCCCGTCGCCGCAGGGCGTCGGCGCCGCGCCGCTCTGGAACTGCTGCGCGATCAAGGCGCGATCGATGCCGATCATGAAGTGCTGTGCCTGCTGGCGGAGAGCGAAGCGGAGGCACTGGAACTGTCCACGGCGGAGAACATCGAGCGCGAAGACATGCACCCCGCCGACGAATATGAAGCCTTCCGCAGGATGGTGGACGCCGGCACCAGCATCGAGGACGTGGCAGCGCGCTACGGCGTCACGCCCGCTGTCGTGGAGCGGCGCCTGAAGCTGGCCAAGGTGTCGCCCGCGCTGATCGCCGCCTATCGCGCTGACGATATGTCGCTTGAACAACTGATGGCTATGACCGTCACGGACGATCACGCGGCGCAAGAACAGGTGTGGAAGTTTCAGCCTCACCATGAGCGCACGCCGGAAAAGCTGCGCCGCGCGCTGCTCGGACAGGACACCGTGCGCTCGGACAGCCCCCTCGCCGCCTATGTCGGCAAGGATGCCTATCTCGCTGCGGGTGGGCGCATGCAGGTGGACTTGTTCCAGTCCGCTGCCTACTGGCTTGACGGTGCGCTCGTGCGGGATATGGCGCTGGGCAAGATGGGCGCAGAGGCCGAGGCGATCCGCACCGCCGAGGGCTGGGCATGGGCGCTGGCGCTGCTGAATCCGAGCTACAGCGATATGGACGCTTTCGGCCACGCTCCGACAACCCTGCGCGAACCGACCAAGAAGGAAGCCGCCGCGATCAAGAAGCTGGATACCCGCAAAGCCAAGATCGAGCGCGACATGGGCAGCATGGAGGAACGAGGCGAGGAAGAATCCGAGGCGTATGCGGCGCTGTCTGACGAGTGGGACAAGATCGAAAGCGAATTGAGCGACCTGAGCGACCAGATGCAGGTCGTGGCCGACAAGAGTCTTGCGGGCGTTGTCGTTCTCTTCCAGCACAACACCGTCAAGATTCTGCGCGGCGCGATCAAGCCGGAAGACCGCAAGGCCGCTGCCAAGATCGAGCGCGCCGCCACGCGCGCCGCATCCGGTGACGGTGACGGCACCGACGCTGCACCCGCACCCACCCTTTCAGAAAAGCTCACCCGCGCCCTGACCGCACAACGCACCACGGCCCTGCAGGCGGTGCTGATCGAGCGCACCGATGTTGCGCTCGCCACGCTCGCTTATGGGCTGGTTTCGTCGCTGTGGTCGGAACGCTATTGGCGTGCCAACGCGGTCGGCGTGCGCACCACCGACATGCGCTACACCGTCACACAGGCTGATGCCAGCATCGAAACCTCGCGCGCGTGGCAGCAGATCGAGGCCGCAAGCGAAGCTTGGAAGACCCGCCTGCCGGAAGAACTCGATGCGCTGTGGCCGGTGCTTCTGGCGATGCCGCGCGACGAACTGCTGTCGCTGCTGGCCTTCTGCACTGCCGTGACAGTGAACGGCATCCAGCCGCGCGCGGGCGAGCACGAAACCGATGTGATCGCGCAATCCGTCGCGCTCGACATGGCCGACTGGTGGGAAGCCACCACCGAGAGCTACTTGTCGCACGTGCCCAAGGCACAAGTGCTGGCCGCAGTCACGGAAGGCGTCGGTGCCGCCGAGGCGGCACCGCTCGCCGCGATGAAGAAGGGGCAAATGGTGGAGGCCGCCGCGCGCGCGCTCGCGGGCAAGCGCTGGCTGCCCTCCGTCCTGCAAGCCAGCGCTACGCCTTAGAAAAAGACGGCCCCGCCCGCTCGCGCGGGCAACCCGACAAAGGTGGTCCGAGCCGAGGGCTCGGACCACGCAAGCCACAATCTATTGAAGACCAATCATGACCAAGACCACCGCAGCCAAGTCCGACAAAAACGAACTGATCCGCCACGCCATCACAGCATGCGGCTACCTCGTGCGCTGGGGTTCCCGGCTGACCTTGCCCGAGTTTGCCGCAGCGATCCGCCGCCACTCGACGGACCAACGCGCCGAAGCCGTGGCCGCCGCGCTGGAGTCGGCCACGGGCTTTGTGGCCCGAGACTGGCGCGGCTTGCGCGCGAACTGGCAATGCTGAACGTCTCTGGCCCCGGCCAGCGTGCCGGGGCTGTCATCTGCCCCATCACCGCAGGGAAACACCATGCTCAAGTCCCAAGACGATGCTACCCGCGCAATCAACCTCGCCGCGCGAAACCTGGAAACCACGACGGCGGCCATGCAAAGCAGCGCCGCACTGTGCCTGCTCGATGCGCGCGACCTGATGGCGCGCGGCAACCATGACCAGGCTGTGTGCCGTGCGCGCGATTCGCTCGCGTACAGCGTCGGCATTTTTCATCCCGACTACAAGACCGCAGCCACGATCTAGCGAGACCCATCATGAGCGACTTGGTAAAGAGCGTCAGCATCGCCAATCTGGCGAGCCAGCGCGCGGCAGTGGTGGAACGTGTGCGCCAAGCGCTGGACCTGCTGGGCGAGGCCCAGAAGCTGGCCAGCGGCGCGCATATCGGCTTTCCGCGCCTCGTCATTGACAACAGCTATTCGAGGCGCGGCACCGTGTGCGTGACGGGCGACTACGCGAAGCGTGACGAGGCGGAAACCTGCATCCTGCACACCATCGACGCCGAGGGCTGGAATTACCTGCTTCAGGAGTCCGGGCTGCGCACCTTGATGGATGCCACGGCCCGCGATACGTGGGCAAAACAGATTGCCGAGGGCGAGGTGCCTGAACTGACCGCCGCCAACATCGAGGCGACGTTCGGTCAACTCTACGAGGCGCGCGGCGACATGTTCGAGCGCGGCGTCCTGCAATGCTTCCGCCGACTTTCTTGGGACTACAAAACCAATCAGCCATTCAAGTTCGGCAAGCGGGTCATCGTGACGGGCCTGATGACAGGCGGCTATGCAGGCAGCCGCGCGACGAACGAACTGGACGATCTGATGCGCGTCTTCCACGTGCTCGACGGCCAGCCCGAAGCGGACCACAGGAACGGCATGCACGCGCTGATTTCCGGCGCGCGGCACGAAAGGCGCAGAGAAGCCGAAAACGCCTATCTGCATTTGCGCTGGTTCAAGAACGGGAACGGGCATGCCACGTTCAAGCGGCCCGATCTGGTGGACAAGCTCAATCTCATCTTGGCCAAGCACTACCCGGCCGCGCTCGCGGCCGAGCGGAGGCGGTGATGGGCTTTGCGCTCGATTTCGTATGTCCCTTTGAAACGCGACCGCCCGAGGTGCCGCCGTAGGATCAGGCAGCCGTCATGCCTGGATCGCGCGGCCGCCCAGCTGAGACGCCGGCGGCCGCCGGCGCCCCAGCTCGTGGCACCTGCGGTGCCCCAACCCGGCGCCTCCGCCTTGCGGCCGCGCCGGGCGTGCGGCGCCAGGCCAAAACAAAGGGCGGGAACCTTTCGGTTCCCGCCCTTTGTTCGTTCATATTCCAGGAAGACGCTAGAAGCCATCGCCGTTGCCAGCCGCACTATCGCGCAACTGGCGTGCGGAACGGGATATTTCTGACGGTGGCCACCAGGTGCGGCCATGGCAGAGACAGAGGCGCGCGGCTCGCCCGGTTCAGCGCCGGCTGTGCCGGCACCGAACCATGCGCACCGCCGGCGGCGCCGCGCACCAGGTGCATGCGCACCTGGCGAGCCGCCTGGTTGCTATGCCGCCATCGTCGTGTCTTCCTCCGGCTTTTTCCACGATGCGACACTGTTGTCAATTTGCGTGTGGCAGGTGTACAGCTTGGAAGCAATCCGGCCTGGCATGTAAGCAATGGCGATGCGCTCAGGCAGATTCAGCAACGTGTTGCGCGAAACGACCGGCTGTTCCTCCTTGCCAACCGTCCGATTCGCTTCCCACTGCTCGCCCCCGTGTTTGTTCGCCTTCGTCTGCTCGCGTTGCACCACATTGAGCCATTGCCCCGCCGACAGGTTTTCCGCCCACTCGGCAGTGCGCTCGTCAGCAGCGCGGTAAACGAACTTGATCGGCGTGTTGACCTCGAATTCCCGTGCCAGCGCCTTACCATCGAGCCGCTTGTCGTCCGGTGCTTCCAGGTTCGCAATCGACTGCGCGGCCAGCAGCATGTTGCACTGGTGCTGTCGGATCGTGGCCAGCGCCTCATTGATTTCCGCGCAGGCCAGGAACTTCAGCTCGTCAATGCCGAGCACAACGTGCGCCGGCCGCGTTGCATCGAGCCGCTTAATTTCCGTCACCAGCTCCGATATGTATGCCTTGGTCGCGGCCTTAATCACCGGGTCGGCCAGGTCACCACGCACATACACAATCGCGTTGTTCATCAGGCACTGTTCGATCGAATGGCCTTTGCGCTTCACGGACTGTGAGAACGTGTCGACACGCGACCATTCACGCAAGGAATCGCGCAAGGTCGACAGGTTGTCGCGCCCTGTTTCGGCGTTCTTTTTCACGTATTCCAACAGCGATTTGATCGTGCCGTCAGTGCCTTCGAGCGCGTCATCGAGCAGCCCGCGCTCCTTCGCCTTGTGCACATCGGCGTCCGTGCCGAAAGATTCCAGGTTGAACGCGCGCACGATGCGCGTGCGTCGTTGGCGGAATGCGCCGCCCAGGAACGGATGCCAAACGCCACGCCCTTCCGGATTCAAATCGAGATAGACGAAGCGGCGGCCGGCCGCCTTCGCTTCGTTCTGCAGCAGGTAGGGCAGCCAGTTGTCGCCCTTCGGATCGACGTAAAAAATGCCGAAACCAAACCGGATGCACTGCTTGAAGATGCTCTGCAGCACGATGCCCTTGCCATAGTTCGTCGGGCCGAGGATGGCGTGGTGCGTCGTGCGGAACCTGTCCAAATCGAAGTAAATCGGCTGGCCATCATCGTCCAAGCCGTAGAAGATTTTGCCGTCGACAAAGTAATCTTCCGGCTTGAACTCCTTCGCCTTGAGCGTGGCGACTTCCTCCCGTGCATCGACCAACTTGTCAGTCTCCTGCTCGATGCGAAGCGATCGCCAATACTTTGAAAGCACTGGAACAGCGTAGCGGTCCCACAGGAAACGCAGCGCCAGGCCAACCACGAACGCTCCCGCGACCATCATCCAGTAGCGGCCCAGACGATCAGCGCCCCACTCCAGGAACACGCTAGACGCTTGCCCAGAAGACGTGTCAGCCGAGAGAACGAAGCTGCAATACACCAACAACGGTATCGCCAAGATGCCCCAAAGCGCGGTGTATGCCGCCGCTTTGCGGACCCACAACACAAGATGAGCGACGAATGAGTCCTCGTCGTCCTTCAATGTCCACGGCACGGGATGCAGCAGTCCGACCGTGGCCAACGCCACGGCGAGCACGACCCAATACCACGGACTCGACCACGCCAGCAGGGCCATGATTGCCTTGCCGACCCATGCGTGCATTCCAAGGTGTCCGAGCATACGTCTACCTCATCTTGTTAGAAAACGGTGAAACCAGAGGGGGAAATCCCCCTCTGGTTTAGGCCAGTCAACTGCAAATAGAGCACAGCAGATCCGCCATAGGGCATCACCACTGGACCGGGTAGATAACGGTCTACGGCCGTACTGCAAGACGATGGTTTCCCACACCATCGACCCTGACGCGGGCTTGTGGCCCGTTTGACAACTGACTCTCCAGGTCAACGCCCGGATTGCCACAGCGAGCACGACGCGGTAGCGCCGGACCACTGTTTGCCGACAGCGAAAACATCGCTGCCATTCCCACCGGCCTGATTGCTGCCGGGTTGACTTTTCGGCGCCGAGGCGCCCACTGCTGTACTGCAATCAGTCCATACGGCGGGACTGATTTG
>NZ_NKIL01000008.1:0-321914 GCF_002256165.1 Ralstonia sp. PBBBR1
CGTGCGATCGCCGACTGGATTCAGTTCTACAACCACCGACGGCCCCACCAAGCGCTGAAGATGAAGACCCCGGCTGAGGCATTCGCTTTAGCCGCCTAACCTGTGCAGGTTTCACTGGGTCATTACACCCCTTCGATTTCCCACGTCTCACCTAAGAACGGGATTGTGAGGGCAACATCGAAATCTGCGACTACCCTAGCTGAACGGCCCCGTCCGGCAAGCTTGAGGGCGAAGATGGTTCCGCCAGCCTGGCCGATAGACAGGACTCGCTCGATGGTTCCGCGAAGCTCGACGGTTGCCATGGATTCGTCAATCACCTAAAAGCATGCCAGTGTCTTCGAGATAACGAAGGCGCTGTAGCTTTGCCTCCACCTCGGCAGTTTGCTTCTTCAGGGCAATGTATCTAGCCTCAAGGTCGGCATAGTCCCCAGCGGCAGTTGCAGGTCTGGTGGTCGCCGGCACTCTTCCAGTATCGGAGTAGTGAGCGAGGACACTGGCGTCGAGTTGATGAAAGAGTGCGCTAATGGTTGAGTTGCTGTCGACTGTCGACCTAGTAATGCCTAGGAGGGCACAGATTCGCTGCCGCGACGCATATCCGAACTGGTTTATAGGTATCGAATCAAGCGCGGTTTCAGAAATCCAAGTGCGCAGTCGCTCGGAGTTCTCCTCTCCTATGGTTTTGGCCGATTTCACCTTACTATTAGCCATTATTTCTCCTCCCTCAAGGGCTTCACTTTCGCCAGACTTGCTGTAAGTTCAGCAACCCTCGCTTCGAGAGACGTTATTTCTCGTCGAGCTTCACTTTTGTTGCGCTCCAGTTGTCGGGTCATCTTAGCCAATTCCCTTTCTGCACTAGCTGCTCGGCGGCGTTGAATCACGATGTCGACTTGCTCTTGGTGCAAGGCTAGACTTTTCCAATAATCACGGTCTTTCGTTAGAGACTTGATAAGATTCGTTTTATTGGTGTCATGGATTTGTGATGCAGCCTTTGCAGCGAGCACCTTCAGAAGCGATTGGGTACGAAGTAAGAGGGTGGAATGATATGACTTCCCCAAAGTGTCGCGGCTAAAGCGCTGGGGTAAGGGAATGGATTTCTGACTGCAAAAGGCTTTGACACGTTGTGCAGTATGCTCGCAGTTTTTTGTAATATCCCATTCGCTGAAGGCTCTTACGTCGTCCGGATAGTAATCTATAGTCCGTTCCCCATCGCGGTCGCGGACAAAGTCACCAGCTTGGTCCAGCTTCCACGGGATGTTTGTCCGAGCCCATTCGTCAAGAATAAGAAGCTTGGCATCAATTAGTGATTCAACTCGCTTTCGAAGTGGTCCCTTTTCTACTTCTTTGGACATTTTGAGCCTCCTTGACGGCAAGTTCCCATGTGGCAATAAGTCTCTCGAAAAGAATTCTGTTAGATTCTGCCATGCTCTCCTCGCGCTCCATAATTGCACTCATGACTTCGGCATGTTTCGCAAATTCTCGCCGAACCGGTTTGGGTAGCGAAAAATCGGAGGACTTTTTTACCGCATAGTCACGGTCTTTCTCGAATTTTATGAGGGTATTTTGGGTAGTCATGAGATGTACACAGCCTTGGCACTTGCTAGGAGAGGCTAATTCCGTCCGCAAAGCTCCTGATTCGAAGCAATTTGCATGGCGCTTAGTATGCCTCGCAGTACCCGCCATACACGGCCCGTTGGGCTTTTCGCTTGGAAGGTAGCCACGTCCAAGGAGTATCGCGGTGACCTTGCTGGCTTTCTCGCCGACTGTGGAGGTGCGGAAATCGAGTGAGCTGTTCAAGCGCTTCGTAAGAGCCAAAATTAAACGAGGGAAAGCTCCGCCAAGCGGTCTGCCTGAAAAAAGGTCAAGAACCTTTTCGGCCAAATACGCTTTGCGCTCTTGAGTTAGCATCGCTCGAATCGAATTATTGCCTTCCTCAATTTTCCTATATAGACGCCCAATGCGCTGCGATGGTTCACGCTTATTCGGGTCGCGAAAATATGTTTCGGTAGCAGATTCGGTGAGGTGACCTACGTGATTCTCTAAAGCAAGCAAATCTGGGTGGTCATAGCGATAAATATGAAGTGTGATAAATGTGCGCCTAAACGGGTATGGACTCTTGTGAAACATCGCGGTGTCTACGCCCGCCAGTTCAAAAAACAGACTTGAATGACTACGCCAATGGAAGGGTATTGGTGGATTGGAAAATCCGATTGTGGTAAATGGACGCCATTCAAATAACTTCTGGAGGCGCGCCTCAGCGGTGTCAGATTTTCTTTCCAGTGGTGGTGTCTGAAAGGGCCTGTACCGTTGCGCAATCTCTTCCAAAAAATCAATGGCGTCTACAACAAGTCTATTGCACCATTGGACGCCCCAATCTTGTGGTGATTTTTCGCAATAAATGTCAAGTCGCCTTTCGGCGAGGGTGTCGGAGACTCTTGTTGTGCAGCCAAAATATAGTCCATAGGGCCGATGATGGCCTATAACCTCATTGGCTCGTCTACCTTGGTTTATCGTAATAAGTGCTGCCAGTGCACTGAAGACCGTATTGATTACGTTTGCGGATGTGTATCCGCGACCATCCTGATTCAATAACTGGTGGGGGAGTTTTCGACGGAAAACGATTTCTGCAATACGACGGTGAATCGTTGCTGCAAGGCCCGTATCATTCGGTCTATCTTTTTTCTTGTGCTCGTCCAGGGTAAGTCTCGCGGTATCTAATATTTCTAATACTGCGTCGTGAAAATCGTATAGCCAACGCAAGGACTCTTTAAAAATTGCGACTGCCGAATCCACGGATAGATTAACTGTCCGGCCATCGAAAGAGCCAAATTTCTCTTTGCACGCTGCTTCGACGATTGGGAATGGGAGGAATGAAATGCAGTCATTCTCGTCCGGGTGCAGGGCAAGACGATTTAATACGCGAAGCGTACTTCTGAATTCAGAATAGTTTCTGCCATGGGTTCCTGATTTGGATTCATTTGCAGAGTCGATTGTGGATGCGATTGATAAAATCTGTGTAATAAACGAACGAAAATAGCGTGGTACTGCGTTGCCTGAGACTGGAAGACCGATTAGTTTGCTAATTTCAGACGGACGTAAAGTCAGACTATTGGTATTTGAGCATCCCACGAGGTTGCGTGCGATTGTATCGTCGCGGCGAATCGCTTCCATAAGATTATGGAACGATTCGTCATACCGAAGAAGATTCCACCATCCCTGGTTGGACAGGTCATTTGCTAGCTGGGTAATGTCCTCTCTCGTGACGGTTCTAAGTGAATAATGCCCATTCCGTAAAAGCCAGACGAATATCCTTACCCCGTGATTAATGGTGAGGGAGATGGAAGCGGCCACATCTCCTTTGTCAGCTCCGTGCAGGGTCTTGTTTACTGCGAACTTGAGGGCGGTGATGATATTTGGGAACTTGGTCAGCGGTAATATTCCGGAATAAAGACTATTCGACTCGCCTATTGCAAGCGTATAGTTATTAAAATCATATATGGCCAAGCATTCGTCGCAAGCCTGATGGTGCGAAACGTCGATGACAACACGGTTGTCGTTCCACTCGGAGCGGAAGCGAGGGTGTTGGTCGTCGATTGGCACATCGAGTTTCTGCTTCCGGACTGGCATGGTGGTTCTCCAGGATTCTCGGAATTATTAAATCGCCTTCTCAAATTTTTTCATAGCCGCAACTAGTAGTCGTTTGAATGGGCTCTGTGATATCAGGCGATGTAGCGAAACGCAGAACAATATTCTTGGGAGATGGATGTGGATGAATCTCAAATGATTCTCTTCAATGAGTATCCGTATTGATTCTTTGTAGAATAAATATTGAATAGCTGTGTGTTCGATTTCTGATTCGGTTATGGTGAACTTAAAATATCCCATTGCTGAAAACCATGAGTCGGCAATGCACTCGGTGTCCGTGTCTTCCAAGGTGCTTACGGGAAAGAGTAGGAGGTTATTTTTTTTGACTAACTCTACCTCGTGCGCCAAGAGCATGTTGGTTCTTTTGCAAGCAAATATGGCCGAGGCTGCAAGGAGTCGGACAAAATGAAGTATATTTGCCTCACCCAGACAACGAATAATTGTGGAGTTAAGGTAGTGCGTTGTTGTCTCTGCTGAGGAATGGTTCAAGAATGCCTGGACTGAGTAAATGTCGCGGCGTAGTGATAGGAATTTTATATGCGCTGCCTGGTCACGAATATCCGTGTAGTTGAATCTTGGAATGCCAGTGTGCGAACAAAATAAATCGATGTTGTGAGCCCATTGGCCAAGAATAAAGACCTGCTGGGTTCCACGAGAGTATTTAAGATTTAGCGTTACAAAAACTGACTTTGATGTAGAGTGGGCATATTTGTCGATGTTTTTACGATGGGTCAGCAAGAGGCCTATGGCGCGGATTGCAATGGGGCTCTCAATTGCTTGGCCGATTTCGGTTCCACTTGATTCGTCTGGAACTGGTGAAATTGTTGCTTCCTCAAGTTGGTCGGATTTTGATTTTAGGCCGACTATGGTGTAGTTTCCGTTGTGAAATTTTATATTTTCAGATTTTAATGATAAAAGTGTATCCGGATTCCATCCCGTTTCGGCTAGCAAAATAATGAAACATGCAGTAAGTGCGAGACGAGGCAGGTAAAACTCGGATAACAAAGCCCCCAGAAGGTATCGGGCAGTATTTTCGCCACTAATCGTCACGAGGGCGGGTATGTCATAGAGAAATAGACGTCGTCGAGGGACAATCTTGTGATACTGGTGCTTTTTAGAGAGATAGAGCGTTGCTTTAAGACGAGTTTCGGGTGAGGCGCCTTCCAAAAAGAAGGTGGCATCATTATGGCCCTGCGCCTTCAACTCTTTTGCTATTCGAGGTGGCAGACCTGATAAAGGGTCTGATTTTCTGATTTCTCTGACTAGTTCAATGTAATTGTCGTAGTCATTCATTATGTGCGCGCAGCTGTCCATGACACGCTGCAGTCGAGAGACCAGATGGTGATTCGCGAGTGCGTCGGTCGTAGCTTGGTCGGTTTGCGGTACGGCAGTTAAGGGCTGCCGGAGGAATTCGTCGTCGAAGAAGTCGTCGTATGTCTCACTCAGGAGATTTACGCTCCCGCGCACAGGGACCCAACGAAATCTGGATGTAAAGCCGCACCTCTCTACTGTCTCGCCTGAGGAGAGGCGGGTACGGCAGTACAGAAAGATACGTCGAACGTGCAAGGAATGTTGTGCTTTATCGGCAACTTTTGCGTTGGCTACGAAGTCTTCGCAGGCGGAAAATAGGGAGTGGATATCGCGGACAGTGAGCTTGCTCGTTGGCGTGCCCAGGATTTCGCGGATATAGGGAGACTTGCAGAGCTGTGGTAACGCAGAGCACAGCGGATTGACGTAGTCGACAAGGAGAGGCGCATCCGCATCATTGATGGCTTCTTCGAAGAATCCCCCGCGCGCAATTTGCAGCGCGGCAAAGTCTAGTGTCTTTTTGCGTTCTTTGAGGACGCCATAGTGGCGTTGCCTAGTGGCAAGAGAGACAACTGTTTGTGCCCAAGTGTGCCTTTGTACACTAGCCATGGCTCACCGCTCCTTCGGCAGCGGCTTGACGGCTACCCGGTCAGTTGGTCACGTCTAGTTATAGTACATAGGTCACCGTACTCGCCATAGGAGTGACCTTTCACATACAGCGGCACAGCGGCGGCGAGCACTTCACCGTCGGGGCCGTCTTGCCATAGTGTCAGGTATTGCGGCGACCAGCCGGTGTCGGGCGACGCGCTGCCGCTCGCATGCAGGGCGTGCAGGAAATCGAAGCGCAGAAAAGGCGTTGCCTCGGGCTGCAGGGCGAGCAGGGCATCCCAGGCATCGCGGCCGATGTCACGCAGATCGGTCACAAGTCGCGTGCGATAATCGGTCAATTCGTGTCGCGAACCAGCGCGCGCTTGAGGCTCGGGAGCAAGGGGGCGAGAGGTCATGCCGCCGATTCTAATTCGAGCTTCGGATGCCGCGCTTGCAATCCACATTGCCCCCATGACCGTCTCTGTCGCTCTCGCCCAGATCAACTGCACCGTCGGCGATTTCGCCGGCAATGCTGCCCGCATTGTCGCCGCCGCGCGCGAAGCGCACCAGGCTGGTGCGCGCATCCTGCTCACACCGGAACTGTCGCTCACGGGCTATCCGCCCGAAGACCTGCTGCTGCGCCCGGCGTTCATCGACGCCAGCGCACGCGCGCTCGATGCGCTCATCGCCGAGCTGGCGGCATTCCCGGGCTTGCACGTGCTGATCGGGCACCCGCAACTCTCGCTGGAAGCCCCAGCGCCCGGCGTGCTGCCCAAGCCCACCAATAGCGCCACAGTGGCCCTTGACGGCCGTGTGGTCGGCCGGTACGACAAGCTTGAACTGCCCAACAACGAGGTCTTTGACGAGAAGCGCTACTTTCAGCCCGGCACCGAGCCCTTTGTGTTTGAAGTGGACGGCACGCGCTTCGGCGTCATCATCTGCGAAGACGCCTGGTACGCCACGGCCACGGCCTATGCCAAGGCCGCCGGCGCGCAGGTTGTGTTGATCCCCAACGCCTCGCCGTACCACCTCGACAAGGAAGACCTGCGCGAGCGGATCATCGGTGCCCGTGTGAAGGAATCGGGCTTGCCGCATGTGTATGCAAACCTCGTCGGCGGGCAGGATGAACTCGTGTTCGACGGGGGCTCGTTCGTGCTTGATGCCGAAGGCAACGTCGTCGTGCGGATGGGGCAGTTTGTGGAGGGCGTCGGCTACGTTCAGTTCGATGGCGGACGCGCCCTGCCGGGCACGATCGTCCCGGAGCCTCCGCTGGAAGCCCAGGTATACGAAGCGCTCAAGCTGGGCGTGCGCGACTACCTCGGCAAGAATGGCTTCCCGGGCGCAATCATCGGCTTGTCGGGTGGCGTCGATTCAGCGTTGGTGCTGGCGATTGCCGTCGACGCGCTGGGCGCGGATCGCGTGCGCGCGGTCATGATGCCCTCGCGTTACACGGCAGATATCTCGTGGGTGGATGCGCGCGACATGGCGGCCCGGCTGGGCGTGCAGTACGACGAAATCGCCATCAGCCCGATGTTCGACGCATTCAAGGGTGCCTTGGCGGAGGAGTTCCGCGGGCTGCCCGAAGATGCGACGGAAGAGAACATCCAGGCGCGCATTCGCGGCACGCTGCTGATGGCACTGTCCAACAAGAGCGGCCGGATCGTGCTGACGACCGGCAACAAGAGTGAAATAGCGGTCGGCTACTGCACGCTGTACGGCGACATGGCCGGCGGTTTTGCCGTCATCAAGGACATCTTCAAGACGCTGGTCTACCGGCTGTGCCGCTACCGCAATTCGTTGTCGGAGGTGATTCCGGAGCGCATCCTGACCCGCGCACCATCGGCCGAGCTGCGCGAGAACCAGACCGACCAGGACAGCCTGCCCGAATACGATGCGCTCGACGCCATCGTGCAGCGCTACATGGAGCAGAACCAGCCGGTGGCCGACATCATCGCGGATGGGTTTGCCGAGGCCGACGTACAGAAGATCGTGCGCCTCATCAAGATCAACGAATACAAGCGGCGTCAGGCGCCGGTGGGCATCCGCGTGACGCCGCGGGCGTTCGGGCGCGACTGGCGGTATCCGATTACGTCGCGCTTCAAAGAGTAAGCCCCCGGCATGCTCGATTACTACGCCAAGCGCGCCCCTGAATATGAGCGCATCTATACGAAGCCCGAGCGGCAGGGCGATTTGGCGCGGTTGAAGGCGCGCGTGCATGATCTGACGCGCGGCGCGCGGGTGCTGGATCTCGCGTGCGGCACCGGTTTCTGGGCCGAGCCGATGACCGATGCGCGCAGCATCGTCTGCGCGGATTACAACGACACCGTGCTGCGCGTTGCGCGTGGCAAAGGCATCGCCGGGGCGTCGTTTGTGCGCGCGGACAACGATGCGCTGCCGTTCGCGCCCGGCACGTTTGACGTGATGACGGCGGGCTGCTGGTGGTCGCATGTGCCGCTGCAGCATTTGCGCCAGCACGTCGAACGGCTGCATCGCGCGCTGGGGCCCGGCGTGCGTGTGCTGTGGTTCGACAACCTGTATGTGTTTGGCTCCAGCACGCCCATTGCCTACAGCGACCAACATGGCAACACGTGGCAGCGCCGCCCCTTGCGCGATGGCAGCGAACATGATGTGCTGAAGAACTTTCCCGACGATCCGACGCTGCTGCAAACGGTGGCCGGCATCGCCCAGGATGTGCGCATTAACCGGCTCCAGTATTATTGGACGCTTGAATACTTCACCAACTAGTGAGCGAGACACCCATGAAACAGATCACCGCCATCATCAAGCCCTTCAAACTGGACGAAGTGCGCGAGTCGCTCGCCGACGTGGGGGTGACCGGTCTGACCGTCACCGAGGTCAAGGGTTTTGGCCGCCAGAAGGGCCACACCGAGCTGTATCGCGGTGCGGAATATGTGGTCGACTTCCTGCCGAAGATCAAGATCGAGGTGGTGGTGGCCGAAAGCCAGGTCGAAAACGTGATCGACACCATCGTCAAGGCCGCCAAGACCGGCAAGATCGGCGACGGCAAGATCTTCGTGATGCCGGTGGAGCAGGTGATCCGCATCCGCACCGGTGAGAAGGACGAAGCAGCGGTCTGAAGCCGCTGCCCGTGGCCGGCGCGCTCGCGCCGGTCAGCGCCTGATCAACGCGGCAGGGTGATGTTCCAGCGCAGCGTCACCAGCCGGCCGATCACGATCGCCAGCGTGGCGATCACCACGGACACGCTTGGCAGCAGGTCCGTCTGCGTCAGCCCGACGTAGAGGAAGCACCCGAGAAACGCGCACGTTGCGTACGGGTGATTGTCCCGCAGCAGCATGGGGACTTCATTGCAGACCACATCGCGCAGCAGGCCGCCAAAGGCCGCCGTGATCACGCCCATCATCACCGACACAAAGATCGGCACGCCCGCATCAAGCGCCAGTTGCGTGCCGAGCACACCAAAGAGCCCCATGCCGATGGCGTCGGCCACGATCAGCACGCGATCGGACACCAGCTGGCTCACCAGCCGGATCACCCAGTTGGCGAACAGGCTCATCACGAACAGCGCGAGCAGGTATTGCTCGTGCTCGATCCAGTAGAAGGGCCGCCGATCCAGCAGTAGATCGCGCAGCGTGCCGCCGCCAAACGCGGTCAGGAACGCGACGATGAACGCGCCCACGGCATCGAGCCGGCGCCGTTTGGCCTCGGCCAGTCCCGAGATGGCAAACGAGAAGACCGCGAGGATCTCCACCCAGTGCATCACCAACTGCAGGCGGGTCACGTGCATGTGCGTGTTGTTCTTGTTGTGAGCAGGTGTAAGGAGGGCTGCGCGTCAGGAGCCGTACGGCTGGCGCAGCAGCACCAGCACCGCGCCCGCGCCGCCCGCCGTGTTGCGCGGCTCGACGAAGGCGATCACCTCTTCCTTCTGCACCAGCCACGAGCGTACCTTGCCCTTGAGCACCGGCGTTTTGTCGGGCGAGCCGAGTCCCTTGCCGTGGATCACGCGCACACACCGGATGCCACGCTGCACGGCACGGCGCAGGAAGGCGGCCAGCGCCTCGCGGGCTTCTTCGCGGCGCATGCCGTGCAGGTCGATCTGGTCTTGCGTGGCCCACTCGCCGCGGCGCAGCTTTTTGAGCACGTCGTCGCCAATGCCGGGGCGCCGGTAGGACAGCGTGTCGTCGGTCTCGAGTAAGTTGTCCACGTCGAATTCATCCGACAGGGAATCGCGCAGCACGGTCTGCTCTTCGGCGCGCGAGTGCACGGGTTCGGGCGCGGGCGGATTGCGCGGATGTTCGACGCGCTTGTTCTGGCGCAGCGCGCTGACCTCGCCGATGCTGGCACGGAACACGTTGGCTTCTTCGGCCGCCTTGCGTGCGGCGGCTTCGGCGCGCTGGCGTTCGGCTTCGCGTGCTTGCGTCTCATGCTTGAGCTGGTCACGCAGGCCGGCCAGATCGGTCAGGCTGAGCTTGTTGGCGGGGGAAGGGGCGCGTTTCATGGTGAAGGCAGGCGAGCACACCGGGGTGGGGCGTGTGTCGATTATACGAAGGTGCCGCACATGGCAACGCGGCCGATGGTCACCCATCGGCCGCGTTGTTTGCGCCCGGGAAACCTGGGGCGGTGCAGCTTATTCCAGGCTTTCCAGGTAGCGCTGGGCGTCCAGTGCTGCCATGCATCCCGTGCCGGCGCTGGTGATGGCCTGGCGGTAGATGTGGTCCTGCACGTCGCCGGCGGCGAAAACGCCCGGGATGTTGGTGGCCGTGGCCATGCCGTCCAGGCCGCTCTTCGTGCGGATATAGCCCGTGTCGTTCATGTCGAGCTGGCCGCGGAAGATGTCGGTGTTCGGCTTGTGGCCGATGGCGATGAACACGCCCGCCAGCTTGATCTCTTCGGTCTTGCCTTCGTTCTCGTGCGTGCCTTTCAGGCGGGCGCCCGTCACGCCGGATTCATCGCCCAGGATTTCATCGAGCACCATGTTGGTCTTGATCTCGATCTTGCCTTTCTTCTCCTGCTCATGCAGTCGGTCGATCAGGATCGGTTCGGCGCGGAACTTGTCGCGGCGGTGGATGAGCGTGACCTTGCTGGCGATGTTGGCCAGGTAAAGCGCTTCTTCCACGGCGGTGTTGCCGCCGCCCACCACGGCCACTTCCTGGCCCTTGTAGAAGAAGCCGTCGCACGTGGCGCATGCAGACACGCCGCGGCCCGCAAAGGCTTCTTCCGACGGCAGGCCCAGGTATTGGGCCGAAGCGCCGGTGGAGACGATCAGCGCGTCGCAGGTGTATTCGCCAGAATCGCCCACTAGGCGGATCGGCTTTTCCTTCAGATGCGCGGTGTGGATGTGGTCGAACAGCACTTCGGTCTTGAAACGCTCAGCGTGCTCCAGGAAGCGCTGCATCAACTCGGGGCCCTGCAGGTGTTCCTTGTCAGCGGGCCAGTTTTCCACGTCGGTGGTGGTCATGAGCTGGCCGCCCTGCGCCAGGCCGGTGACCAGCACCGGGTTCAGGTTGGCCCGGGCAGCGTAAATCGCGGCCGTGTAGCCGGCGGGGCCGGAGCCAAGGATCAGCACTTTTGCGTGTTTTGCCATGATGCGTTCTGAGTGTGCGCGGCACGAGGGGTGGAGCGCCGCCGTGCAGGCTAGGTAAGGGTGATGGGCGCCATTATAAAGTGGCACCCCCTCGTCCGCCCGGTTGTAAATTCCAATGGCGGTGATAGGGCCGCGTTACAATCGTTGGCATCGTATTTGTGCTGTCCCAAGCCGCGCGGCCTCGTCCAAGCGGCGCACCCGTCTCCCGCATGGCTCGAGCTTCCACCACTCCGACAACCCGCACCGATCCGTCCGCACTGCCGTCCCGCATTGGGCGGCTGCTGGGGGAGGTCCGCTGGTTCCTGTTGCTGGCGGTGACCATCGCCTTCCTGATCATTCTTCTGTCATACAACCGGGCCGACCCCGGTTTCACCCACGCCAGCCAGGTCGACGAAATCCGCAACCTGGGCGGCCGCGTGGGCGCGTGGCTGGCCGATCTGCTGCTGTTTGTCTTTGGCGCGTCCGCCTACTGGTGGGCGGTGCTGCTTGTGCGCAAGGTGTGGCGCGGCTGGCGCGAGCTGATGTCGGACGAACGCCTGCCGCGCGCCTCCATGCCGCGCGTTGATGCCAGTGTCACGTGGATCGGCTTTGCGCTCATCCTGGCTTCCAGCATGGGTTTGGAAGCCATTCGCATGTACTCGTTGCACATGAAGCTGCCGCGTGCGCCAGGAGGCGTGCTGGGCGATGTGATCGGCGGGGCGATGCAGCACTCGCTGGGCTTTACCGGCGGCACGCTTGCGCTGCTGTTCACGTTCCTGGTCGGGCTGTCGCTGTTCTTCCATTTCTCGTGGCTGAACCTGGCCGAGCAGATCGGCGCCGGCGTCGAGATGCTGTTCGTCGGCTTCAAGACGCGCCGCGAGAGCAAACAGGACCGCGCCATCGGCGAGGCGGCCAAGGTCGAGCGCGAGGAAGTGGTCGAAACCCGCCGAGTGCGCATTGAAGAATCGCCGCCGGTGCAGATCGTGCGCCCGACCGCCGTGGTCAAGAGCGAGCGCGTGGAGCGCGAGAAGCAGCAGCCGCTGTTTGTCGACATTCACGATTCCGACCTGCCCCCGCTCGCGCTGCTCGATCCGATTCCGCCGGTTGTGGAAACCGTGAGCGCCGAGACGCTGGAATTCACCTCGCGCCTGATCGAGAAGAAGCTCAAGGATTTCGGCGTGGAAGTGCAGGTGGTGGCGGCCTATCCGGGCCCGGTCATCACGCGCTACGAAATCGAGCCCGCCACGGGCGTCAAGGGCAGCCAGATCGTCAACCTGGCGAAGGACCTGGCGCGTTCGCTGTCGTTGGTGTCGATCCGCGTGGTGGAGACAATTCCAGGCAAGAACTGCATGGGCCTGGAGCTGCCGAACCCGAAGCGCCAAGCGGTGCGCCTGTCGGAGATTCTCGGCTCGCAGGTCTACAACGAGAGCGCATCGCAGCTCACGCTGGCGCTGGGCAAGGATATTGCCGGCAAGCCGGTCGTGGCCGACCTCGCCAAGATGCCGCACTGCATGGTGGCTGGTACCACGGGCTCAGGTAAGTCGGTCGGGATCAACGCGATGATCCTGTCGCTGCTGTACAAGGCGAAGGCCGACGCGGTGCGCCTGATTCTGATCGACCCGAAGATGCTGGAACTGAGCATCTACGAAGGCATTCCCCATCTGCTGTGCCCAGTCGTGACGGACATGCGCCAAGCCGGCCACGCGCTCAACTGGGCTGTGGGCGAGATGGAGCGCCGCTACAAGCTCATGAGCAAGATGGGCGTGCGAAACCTGGCCGGCTTCAACAAGAAGATCGAAGAAGCCGCCGCGCGCGAAGAAAAGATTCCCAACCCGTTCAGCCTGACGCCAGATGCGCCGGAGCCGCTCGACAAGCTGCCGATGATTGTCATCGTGATCGACGAGCTGGCCGACCTGATGATGGTGGTCGGCAAGAAGGTCGAAGAGCTGATCGCGCGGATTGCGCAGAAGGCGCGTGCCGCCGGTATCCACCTCGTGCTGGCAACGCAGCGTCCGTCGGTGGACGTGATTACGGGCCTGATCAAGGCCAACGTGCCGACGCGGATCGCGTTCCAGGTCAGCAGCAAGATCGACTCGCGCACCATCCTTGACCAGCAGGGCGCCGAAGCGCTGCTGGGCATGGGCGACATGCTGTACCTCGCGCCCGGTACCGGGTTGCCGGTGCGTGTGCACGGCGCGTTCGTGTCGGACGAGGAAGTCCACCGCATCGTCGACAACCTCAAGGCGCAAGGCGAGCCGAACTACATCGAAGGCATTCTCGAAGGCGGTGTGGCCGATGGCGAGGGCGGCGGCGATGGCTTGGGTGGCGGTGCTGGCCTTGTGGGTGCGGGCGGCGGCGAGGCCGATCCACTGTACGACCAGGCTGTCGATGTGGTGCTCAAGAATCGCCGCGCGTCGATCTCGCTGGTGCAGCGTCACCTGCGCATCGGCTACAACCGCGCCGCACGCCTGCTCGAAGACATGGAAAAGGCGGGGCTCGTGTCCGCCATGTCGGGCAACGGCAACCGTGAAATCCTGGCGCCCAACCGCAACGGCAACGTCGTCGAAGAGGAATGACGCTGCCCGCGCGCTGCGCGCATTTGCCGTTACATCGCGTTACCGCACGGGCGGAATGTTCCGTCGCTGCCGGCCACTAACAACAAGATCAACTGAAACCGGGATTCCTATGTTTGTGTTGAACGCGCGTCACCTGATGGCCGCCGGGCTGGTCTCTCTGGCGGCATGGTCTGCCGGCGCCTATGCAGGTGCGGTCGAACAGCTCAACGCCTTTGTGAGCAACGTCAGCACTGCGCGCGGCGAGTTCGTGCAACGGCAGGTGAAGGGCGGCACCAACGGCAGCCCGCTGCGCGTGGCCGGGACGTCCAACGGCGATTTTGTCTTCTCGCGCCCGGGCCGCTTCGTCTGGCGCTATGTGAAGCCGTACGAACAGCAGCTCTCGGCCGACGGCCAGATGCTGTACATCTTCGACAAGGACCTGAACCAGATCACGGAGCGCAAGCTTGATGCGTCGCTGGGCTCCAGCCCCGCTGCCATCCTGTTTGGCAGCAATGATCTGGCCAAAAACTTCACGCTTAAGGAAGGCGGCACCAAGGACGGCATCGACTGGGTCGAACTCACCCCCAAGGCAAAGGACACCCAGTTCCAGCGCATCGCCATCGGTTTTCGCAGCGGCGAGCTGCAGGGGATGGAGCTGCGCGACGCCTTCGGGAACACCACCTTGCTGACGTTCTCGAACATCCAGAAGAATCCGCAACTGCCGGCCAACGTGTTCCGCTTTACGCCGCCCAAAGGGGCCGACGTCATCAAGCAATGACGCGTGCAGGCCGGTTTTCGACCAGGAGACCGACCATGCCTTTGCCGTTCACCACGTCGCTGCACCGAGCAGCCGCTGTTGCCGTCGCTGCGTCAGCGGCGGCCGTCTTTGCGGGATGTGCCTCCACCGGTGCGTCCCGTTTTGACGTCGATTCCTTCCTCACCGCGCCAGACACGGTGCTGGCCGAGGCCTTGGTCAACAAGGATTTTCTGCACGCGACCGAGCTGCCCAGCGCCGAGTGCAGCGCATTGGTGAAGGGCCACGCCGGGCAGGTCGTGCCGATCCAGGCGCCGGCCGATCCGCGCCTGCCCGAGGCTTCGGCGCGTCAGCCGTTCGTGATTCAGCCGCCGGCCAGCGAGAACGTGTGGCTGCTGCTGCGTGCGTCCAACGGCGCGCAATCGTGTCACGGGCCGCTGCCCGCCAAGGCGTTCATGGGGCTGGTACAGCGGGCATCGAACTGACGGATTGCCCCGCCTTTTCAGGCGTGGGCCGCTTTCATGTCAGCGATGAAGGCGGCCAGCAGATCATTGCGCCGGGCGTCGCGGCGCACCGCCATGTCGAACGGCACCTCGTAGCGCATGGCAGCGGGTGCCAACGGCGTCAACAGGCCCTGGGCCACATAGGGCGCCGCAAAGTGCTCCGGCAGGTAACCCAGGTGCCGGCCGGACAGCACCAGCATTGCCACCGCTTCCATGTTGTCTGCCACCGCAGTCACCGGCCGCTCGGCCGGCGACCCCGCCGCTTCGGGCAGCGGATAGCTGCGCCACGCCCACGCGTGCGCCAGTGCCTGCGCGGGCGTCACGTCCCCAGCCTTGCGGAACAGCGGATGGCCGCGTCCCGCATACGCAAGCTGCGTCTCGTGGAAGATCGTCGTGTAGTCCAGCGCCGGCACACGGTGCCAGAAGTAGCCGATCGCCATGTGGATCTTGTTGTCGAGCAGCAGTCCTTCCAGCTCCCCGGGCGGGCGCACCGAGACCATGAAATGCATGGATTCATCGCGCTCCCGAAAGCGCTCGATGGCCTGACTGATGCGCGCATTCGCGTTGATGGGCGCATGACCGATCAATCCGAGATTCAACGTGCCGACCAGAGTACGCCCCACCTTGCGGGCCTCTGCGCTGACGACATCGAGCGCGCCCAGCAGCTTGCGTGCGGAATCGACGAAGCGTTCGCCGCGCGCGGTGAGCCGGAAGCCGCTGCGGCCGCGTTCGCATAGGCGGTAGCCCAGGCGGGTTTCGAGCGTGGACAGCTGCGTGCTGATGGTGGATTGGCCGGAGCAGCCCGGTCGCAGAGGAGCCGGCGTTGGACGCACGCGCTGCCTGACGTTGCCGTGGGAACCGGCCGGCGGGCGGATTCTGCGACAATCCCCGCATGAACGCTTCCGCATCTCTCTTCCCGGACGCGCCCGCCCACATGCCGCTGGCCGAGCGCCTCCGCCCCCATTCCGCCGACGATGTGATCGGCCAGCAGCATCTGCTGGGGCCGGGCAAGCCGCTGCGTGTGGCCTTCGCCTCCGGCGAGCCGCATTCGATGATCCTCTGGGGCCCGCCCGGGGTGGGCAAGACCACGCTGGCGCGGCTGATGGCCAACGCGTTTGACGCGGAATTCATCGCGCTGTCCGCCGTGCTGTCTGGCGTCAAGGACATCCGCGAGGCCGTGGAGCGTGCGGAGCAGTTTCGTGCCCACGGCCGCCGCACCCTTGTGTTCGTCGACGAGGTCCATCGCTTCAACAAAAGCCAGCAGGATGCCTTCCTGCCGCACGTGGAAAGCGGGCTGTTCACCTTCATCGGCGCGACGACGGAAAATCCCTCGTTCGAGGTGAACGGCGCATTGCTCTCGCGTGCTGCGGTGTACGTGCTCAAGAGCCTGTCGGACGACGAGCTGAAGCAGCTTGCCGAACGTGCACGTCAGGAGCTGGGCGGGCTGGAGTGGACGCCCGCCGCACTCGACGCCATCGTCGCGTCGGCCGACGGCGATGGCCGCAAGCTGCTCAACAACATTGAAATTGTGGCCCGCGCCGCGCGCGCGCAAGCGGATGGCGATGCGGTGCCCGCCGTTGACGAGGCGCTGCTGGCCTCTGCGCTGTCAGAAAATCTGCGCCGCTTCGACAAGGGCGGCGACGCCTTCTACGACCAGATCAGCGCGCTGCACAAGTCCGTACGCGGCTCCGACCCGGACGGCGCGCTGTACTGGTTCTGCCGCATGCTCGATGGCGGCGCGGACCCGCGCTATCTTGCGCGCCGCATCGTACGCATGGCGTGGGAAGACATCGGCCTGGCGGACCCGCGCGCCGGGCGCATCACGCTCGACGCCGCGGAAACGTACGAACGCCTGGGCTCGCCGGAAGGGGAGCTGGCGCTGGCCCAGGCGGTGATCTACCTGGCCATCGCGCCCAAGTCGAACGCCGGCTACAACGCCTACAACGCGGCGCGGGCCTTCGTCAGCCAGGACAAGTCGCGCAACGTGCCCGTGCACCTGCGTAATGCGCCGACCAAGCTGATGAAAGAACTCGGCTACGGCCATGCCTACCGTTACGCGCATGACGAGCCCGAGGCCTACGCCGCTGGCGAAACCTACTTTCCCGACGATCTGCCCGCGCAGAACTGGTACGTGCCGACGCCGCGCGGCCTGGAAGGCAAGATTGGCGAGAAGCTGCGGCACCTGCGCGAGCTGGATGCGCAGTGGCATGCCGAGCAGGACAAATCCTCCTGCAACAAATAATCCCTACGGGCCGGTACGATAAAATCGGCCTCTTCGGTCATTCAGATCGCTCGCAATCTTCGCTTTCCTTTTTCTCCACCATGCTTGATATCCAACTGCTGCGCAAAGACATCGACGCCGTCGCCGCGCGCCTCAAAGATCGCGGCTACGTGCTCGACGTGGCCGGCTTTGCCGCGCTCGAAGCGGAACGCAAGGCCATCCAGACCCGCACCGAAGAGCTGCAGGCCCGCCGCAACAGCCTGTCCAAGCAGATTGGCATGCTCAAGGGCAAGGGCGAGGACGCATCGGGCGTGATGGCCGAGGTATCGGGCATCGGTGACGAGCTGAAGGCGTCTGCCGCGCAGCTTGACGTGGTGCAGGCCAAGGTGCAGGACCTGATGCTGTCGATCCCGAACCTGCCGCACGAAAGCGTGCCGGCCGGCCGCGACGAGACGCAGAACGTGGAAGTGCGCCGCGAAGGCACGCCGCGCACGTTCGACTTCCCGGTCAAGGACCACGTAGACCTGGGCGCCGCGCTGGGGCTGGATTTTGACGCGGGCGCCAAACTGTCGGGCGCACGATTCACCGTCCTGAAAGGGCAGGTGGCGCGTCTGCATCGCGCACTCGCGCAGTTCATGCTCGACACGCACACGCTGGAGCACGGCTACACCGAGGCGTACGTGCCGTACATCGTCAACGCTGCTTCGATGCGTGGCACGGGCCAGTTGCCGAAGTTCGAGGAAGACCTGTTCCGCGTGCCGCGCAAGATGGGGCACAGCGCAGAAGAGGGAGACGGCGAGCGCGTCGAGAACTTCTACCTGATCCCGACCGCCGAAGTGCCGCTCACGAACCTCGTGCGCGACGAGATCGTGGCCGCCGATACGCTGCCGATGATGTTCGCGGCCCATTCACCGTGCTTCCGTTCCGAAGCCGGTTCGTACGGCAAGGACACGCGCGGCATGATCCGCCAGCACCAGTTCGACAAGGTCGAGATGGTGCAGATCGTGCAGCCTGAAGCCTCGGCCGCCGCGCTGGAGGCCATGACGAACTGCGCCGAGAACATCCTGCGCAAGCTGGAACTGCCGTTCCGCACCGTCGTGCTGTGCACCGGCGACATGGGTTTCGGCAGCACCAAGACGTACGACATCGAGGTGTGGATTCCGGCGCAGAACACGTATCGCGAGATCAGCTCGTGCTCCAACATGGGCGACTTCCAGGCGCGCCGGATGCAGGCGCGCTTCCGCAACGCGCAGGGCAAGCCTGAGCTGGTGCACACGCTCAACGGCTCGGGTCTCGCCGTGGGCCGCACGCTGGTGGCCCTGCTGGAGAACTACCAGAACGCCGATGGCTCGGTCACGGTGCCGACGGCACTGCGCCCGTATCTGGGTGGCCAGGAAGTGCTGAAGCCCGCAGTTTGATCGAGTGGCGCCGGGGCCCTCTTGATCTGGCCGGAAAAATTCTGTTATAGTCGCGGTTTCGCGATTCAGCGACCCAGTTACCGGAGAGGTGGCAGAGTGGTCGAATGTACCTGACTCGAAATCAGGCGTACCGGCGACGGTACCGTGGGTTCGAATCCCACCCTCTCCGCCATACCGCTAGGGCAATCGTACAATCCCAAGAAACAACAGTTTCAGGGGGTCTATGTTGTACGGGTACGCCCGAGTCTCAACGCAAGAACAAGAGACTCACGCACAAACCGACGCATTGGCGAAAGCTGGCGTCGGTTTTATTTTTTCCGAGAAGCGCAGCGGCGGAAGCATGGCCCAACGGCCACAGCTTGAAGCGCTGCTGCAAACCATAGGGCAGGGCGACACCGTAGTCGTCTACAAGCTCGACCGCATCGCGCGCTCGCTCAAGGACCTGCTCACCATCATCGAGCGCGTCGAATCCACCGGCGCACAATTCCGCTCGCTCACCGAGTCACTCGACACCAGCACGCCAGCAGGGCGCATGCTCTTTCACATGGTCGGCGCGTTTGCCGAGTTTGAGCGGGAATTGATCCGCGAGCGAACAAGGGTAGGGATGGCAGCCGCTGCACGACGCGGCGTAAAGTTCGGCAGACCCACGGCCATGACCGACGAAGAAGAAGCCGAGATGCTCCGACTATGGTTCACCGGAGCATGGACAAAGACGGCGCTAGCTCGCCGCTACAGCACCCACATCAGCAGCATCAAGCGTGCAATTAAACGCCATCACGAACGGCTTCAGCCGAGCTTGCTGGACGCGGCATAACAGGCTCTACCTGCGCAACCGACGCGGGACCAACAATCTCGATATGGTCACGCAGAATCACAGTGAAATCGATCTTAGATGACGTATACCGCCTCACCGGAATCCCCGCAGACGCCAACATCGCGTCACGCTCCGCATCCTTCGCCTTCGCTTTGACGGACCCGTGCGAACGTCCATCAAGCTCGATCACGTACAGAGGTCTAAAGGTGCGTCGCTCGCACACCAGAAAATCGACGTACTTCTGTGCGAACGCATTCCGACCACCATTGCGGCGCTCCGCTTCCCTCAAAAACGCCGACATGGCGACCTGCGGAAAAACGTGCGACGCCTTCAATGCAACGACGAGCCGCTCATACAACTCCGCTTCCCACTTATCCATCAACGCCGGTTTCGATGCCAACAACGCAGCCTGAGTTTTCGAAGCCAGCATCCCCCGCTTACTCTTGGCGATTGCAGCCAACACCGCAACTACAAGCACCACAATAAACAGCAGGAAAAGTACTCTCACGATGAACTCCGCCGAATAGGATCGGCAGATTCTATCTCGTCCAAATCCAGACCGTCCGGCTCAGCATCAACCACGAAGCCATCTTCCGCCAGGCTGAACCAGAAACACTTCCGACCATGCGACACGTAGGTACTCATGCCCTGCCAGTTGGCACCGCTCTCCACGAGGTAACGCATCGTTGCATCCATACCCTCGCGAAACGATGCATCATCCGTGTCAGCGCGAAACTGTCCAATCGTCTCGCGCTCCGGTATCTCGATACCCTTGCTTGACCAGTAGCGCCGCTCATTTAGCTTGTGGTGCGTTCCTTTCGTGATGTACTTGCTCAGGTACGCAGCAACGCGATGGACGCCCACGATGCGCCTACGGCCTTTGCTCTTCGGACCTTGGATATCGACATTGCCTTCGCCCTTGCCGACCACTGCATGCCACGCATCGCGCAGCGCGATGGCATCACGCCAACCGCGCACGCCCACGTGTATATGGATGCCTCCACTCTTGTGGTGTTCGATCACAGCAACGAAGTGAAACGCATCGCCCTCGCGCACCAAGCGTGAGTCTTTACGAACGCGACGGACGAAGGCTTTCCAGTCCCTTGCAGCACGCTCACGGTCGGCCATGAGGCCGCGATACGTCAGCGTCAAAAGATGATCGAGACGAGCCGTCTTTGCCAACTCACGGACCTTACGGCGTGCCCGCTGCATAGCCGACGCCATCGACTTTTCTTGATCCTCTGACTCACCACGCTTGGCGCGAGCCTTCGAAATCGAGATGCCGAACTTGCCTTCAAACGGGTTTTTGTAGTGACAGCGGACCGGGTAGCCAACCACCTCGCGTTGCCCATCGGGCCAGCGCCGAACGCGCACGATGATGTCGTCACGGATCGACTCTTCGCGGAAGCCTGCCGCTTCCAGCAACTCCGCCTTGCGTTGCTGATAGACGAGGGCGGGATGCTCTGGATCGCACATGCCCATCTGGCGCAGTTGTTCTGCGGACAAATGGAACTGACGATCATCATAGCTTTGTGCTATTGTGGTTTTCAGCATGACCGATGCCTGAACGTTTCCGGTTGTGCACACGCTCCGGGAGGTTTGCAGACCTCGCCGGGGCATTCTTTTTTTGGACCCTTCAATGTTGGTCCATCGTCCGCAAAGCCTTGCGGTTACTGCGTTGGTTCTAAAGTGTTAGTAATTCAAGTCTAGCGGCGCGCTGCGCGCGCCGCGTGCCCTCGCTGCCGCTCCGTCCCGCTGCGCGCTCAGCTCTCACGCACTACCCTCACTATCCCTTCCGTCGAAAAAATCGCCCAGCGGCCCGCCTGACGCGTCCAAGGACCAGTTAGAGGGCTTCGCCCTAGAGCGCGCTCGCCGCGCGCGGCCTCCCAGCTCGCTCACCAGGGTTGTCACCGTTCCGCCGAGTTCTCCGTCCCTTTCGCGAACATAGCGTCGTCTCTGTGGGCTTTCGCGGCATAAACGGCTGCCTCCCCACTGGCAAAAAACCGCCAGCGGGTCCCCTCCATTTATTCCACGTCCCACAGAGCCGCCGCTCTCATGTTCGCGGGACGAAGAACTCAGCGGAACGGTGACAACAGCAGCCCCGGGCAGCTCACCGAGAGAATCAGACGCCGGGACTCCGAATCTAGCGGCCCGGTAACTTTGAAAGGCGACCACCATGCAACAGCTTTCCCTCTCCCTGATCGGCGGACTCTGCAATGCACCCCTGTGGTTCGCCCCTGGGAGCAGCTCACGCTGCGCCTGCCCATCCGCCGCCTGATCCGCGCCGCCTCGCACTTCGTCTGGACCCGCCCGGACGGCAAGCAATTCGTCTGCCGCACCTTCCGCCAGCTCGTCGCACGCGTGTACGACTACGACGGCCATCTGCTACAGGGGCTACTCCGCTCGGTCACCGTCCGCAAACGCGCCTAGCTCGTCCACCCTGCGCGGCTTGCCCGACCCCACCACCGTGCGTTTTTTAGCTGCAGCTGCAGCTCGTTCTGACGGTCCGGAAACGTCAAGCGCGACGCGAACCTCCTGCGGGGGTGGCGGCGCAGTTGGAGCTAGCTGCGGGCGCTCGACATCCTTGGGCTTCTGGCCGTCTGGCTCGAACGCTTCGAAGAAACCACGCTTCACCACCTGGTCGCAGATCTGCACCGTGGTCTCCAGACGCGTGCCCTGCTGTGTCCAGCACTCGCACTCGCCCCGGATCCGCACGCAAGCCGCTGGCACCGGCACCCGCGTCGGTTTGGTGAGCTCGTCATAGGCCGGCGCCGTGTACTGCAGGCCAGCGACGCGCGGCGTGTAGCTCGCCATGTACTCCGCCGCCGTCACCGGCACAGCTCGCGTGCCCTGCACACCTGGCGCACCAGGCACCCCCGGAAGACCAGGCACACCACCAGCGGTCGCAACCTTCGGCGCCGCTCCAGCTGGATGCGACACCCTCCACAGCATGTAACCGCCCACCACCAGCGCCAGCACGACCATCACCGGCAACGCGAACAGCAGGTAATACTTACGCGGGATCGACTTCTTGTGCGTGTGCGCATCGGCGGACTTATACCACTCGAAAACCCGCTTCGGATAAGGAAACGTGCTATGCAACGCGCGCTTGAGATTCGCGTTCGTCGGGTCCTGCACCTTCTGCATCTTATACAAGTCCGCCTTCTGACGCCCCCACTGACGCACCAGGTGAATGTGCTCACCCGCAAGTTTCTTCAGATGGTTGTCGACCAGGCTCGGGTCCTGCGTCATGAAGAACAGATCGAAACCCTTGTGACGGTGCGTCTCCAACTCCGACACGTGCTGCGGCGGCTTCGAGCTGGAAGGCCGGGGCGGCATGACCTTCTGCACCTCATCGATCACGATGATCGATTTCTCGGGGCACTCGTGCCACTTCGTGGGGTCTTCCAGCTGCGACCACGGCAGCGAAAGCTCAGGGATGCCGTGATAAAAGACGGGGCGACTCTCCGCCTGGCGCTTCGCCTCCACGAAGGCGATGGTATACAGGCTCTTACCGTTACCCGGCTGGCCAGTGATGATCGTCAGCATCGCCCCGCCCTCACTTCTGAACCATCTTGCGCATCGAGCCGCCGCTCAAACCAGCGAGCGACGCGCGAATTGCGAGCGTGGTGAGGATCATGTTCATCGACGTGCCGACCTTCAGCACGCCGAGGATGCCCACCACGTTCCAGGGTAACGTTCCGGCACCGGCAACGTATTGCAGGAAAAGCCCCTTCATCCCGTCGAGCATCACCGAGAGACCGGTGTAGCTGACGAAACCGATACCGAGAGCGACCAACACACGGCCGACCAGCGAGACGCAGGCCTGCGCGAGAAAACCAACGATGGCCGAAGCCAACAGAGCAGCAAAAGGCATCAGAAACTCCCCTTAAGCATATAGACACACAGCATCAACGTGCTAAGCATGTTGAGATAGCCGAGCAGCTTGCCGATATCGCAAAGCGGCGAAGTCGAGATATGAAGCGTGGTGGCACCACCAGGCAGAGCCAACGGAATATTCAGATCCGGCAAGCACTGAGCAACGAACCCCATGTCATCAACGTTCGCGAACTTCGAGCTCATATCCACCTGATCGGCACCACCAGGCGTCGGCAACTTACCCGCCATCGGATCATTACCCGCCTGAATCTGCTGACCCAACTGAATCGACGGGTCCACACTCTTCTGCAGATCGCACCTGGTGTTCCACTGCTGACTGAGAATCGCGCAGCTGATCGCATCACCACTGCACGTCGGAGGCGCACTGCAATCAGCACCACCACTCGCACTGTCCTGCTTACACTGATCAGCACTCGGGTTCTGCTGGCAATACTGCTGTTGGGGCTGCTGAGTCGTCGTCGTACACGTCCCAGGTCCACCAGGCACAGCAGCACCCGTGCTAACTTGCGTACTCGAACACGGACTAGCTGCGACACCGCTCGCAGCTCCACCAGAACCCGACCCGCCACCACCTACACCACCACCGCCACCAACCACCACAGTCGTGGTCGTACAAGTGGTGCCATCACACGTTGTAGAGCTGTTGCTCGTACTGGAATTCGAGGCCGCAGGACTGCTGGCAGGAGCGTCCGTCGTCGTAGTCGACGTCTGACCGCCCGTGGTCTGAATCGGATAATCGATGCACACGTTCGCACCGTTGACCGTGCCGGAGTACTGCTTCGCACCACACTGCTTCGGTGGATCAGTCGGCGACGGTTGAGCAGCTGACGGCGTGCCAGTACCACTGCACGCACTGCCTGTTGAGCTCAAGCCCGTGTACTGCGCTGGATACCCACCAGTCTGACCAGGCGTCGCACCGGTCCAGTACGAGCTGTAGTTGTACGTGCACCCGCCCACGCATACCTGCGGGTTCAAAATCGTCTGCGTCGGGCTCGTACCGTTCGCTGTATTGCCACCTGGCGCGGACGCACCGGCAGCAGGACACGACGGAGGCGGAACGTACGGACCATTTCTGCCAATCCACGTGCCCGGCACCACGTTCCCATTGATCGTGAAATAACACATGGCCGCCGTCCCAGAATCGCCCAACCCAATCGACGACAAACTCTTCCCCGAAGCCACATCTCCATCAGTCAGCTGATTCATACAGGCCTGCTGCGCCGTGCAGGTGTAAGAGCTGCAGTTAGGTCCGCGACCCGAAAAATCAGACCAACCACTGGAACTGGGATCAACCACCGTAGCCTCAGAAACCGTACTCAGGCCACAGGCAAGCGCTACGACCAGTAGCGCACGAACCCGGAGGCCACGTGTCCAGATGCGCGCAGGATGCGAGAAAAACGACCAGGACATAGCTCACCACCCTCACGAGAAAAGAATCCATCCTGCCCCCGCCAGCGCCAGGATTACGAAGTAGCCTTCCATCACCGCCTCCAACGAAAACGGGGGCCGAAGCCCCCGCGTCTTGCCAGGCACAGGAGCGTGCCCCGCACCATCACTTGATCGGGCGCTTGACCCAGTTGTAGATCGCGATTGCGCCATACACGCCCAGCACGGCCAGACCGATCGCAGCGATCGCGGCGAGACCACCATTGATGGTCGACACCACCGACGACACGTCGACGGTCGTGCCCGACGTCTGCGCGTGTGCAGCACCGGCCAGGCCGACACCACTTGCAACCACCAGAGCCTTGCCGCAACCACGCGCCACCAGAGCCTTACCTGCGTTGAAAAACTTGTTCATTCTTCACTCCCATCACGTTGGAAAATGAGCCGACCAGCGGCCCGGAAAACGAAGGCGAGACCCCAACAACCAAGGATCGCGCCTCCAATCAGCGCACCGTCGCTCACCGACAGCGGCGGCAGCGCATGCAACAGCGCCACCTCGTCAGCAGTCAGCAGCAGATAACCCGTGCACGACGACGCAGAGGCGCTGTCGAGCTGAAACTGACCGTTGACGATTTGGACGCATTGAGCCATCACCGCCCCTTGATCGCGACCAGGTACTTGCGCGCGAAGCGCTTACGGTCGAGCCGGACAGCCGCCGACCGAACACCGAACCACGCCAGGATTGCCAGCATCACCACACCCCCATCAAGCCGCCGAGCTCACCGAGCCAATAGCGCGCGCAATCGCCACACTCCGCCACGACTTCCACAGAACCTTCACCGTGCGACAGACCGACCATCACCAGCAGCACAGACCGCAACGAACTCGCATTCACGTGTGACATCACGCCCTCCGTAAACTCATGAAGCCCTCCAAAGAGGGCTTCGCTTCACGCTGCATTACGACGCAGCAGCCTGCGACTTCGCAGCGTTGGCAGCAGGGCGCGGCGGCTCGACAGCGGCCTTTGCATCGACCGGCGTCAGGTCCACCACGCGCAACGTCAACTTCCCTTCGAACTGCCCCAGGCCCACCGTCGCCTCAAACTTCCCTGGACGAACCTGCCCGTTCAGATGCTTCGGCAGCATCACCATGCCCGGCATCGTCTCCGTTACCACCACACCCTCGGGATTGACGTACTCCGTCGTCGTCATGCACGCGCATTCCTCCATGTGGTACGGCTGCCCGTTCTTTTTCGAAACGCCCTCGCGAACGGTAATGGCGTGGATGTCGACAACAACGCGGTTCTTCTGCATGGCACTGCTCCTATTGGCGGACCGGTCCTTTCAGATGCCGGAAATGGTGTATGGTTAACGAACCGATAACTATCGGCACGAGCACTTCTCAGCATGAGAAGTGCTTCACCATGATAGGAGTTCGCAACATGAGAAGTACAATTGAAATACTTGATCGAGCAAGGGGATCCAATAGCGATTATTGGATTGCCAAACAAGTGGGCTCACAGCCGAGCGTAGTAAGCACGTGGCGCAAGCGCGGCCACGTAGGCCCCGACGCCATCGTGAAACTCTGCGAAATCGCCAAGGTTCCGGTAGCCAAGGGACTAGCGATATGCGCCTGGGAAACCATCACGGACAAGGACTTACGCGCCCGCGTGCAAAATGCCGTGTCTTTTAAGCGTCCGCTCAGGGCCTTGAAAAAGATGCTCCGGCTGGCTGCCTGAGCATTGCCCTAGCGGAAAGCTAGGGAGGGTTCGAAAAGGACCCTCTCCGCCAGCAAGTCCAGCGCCCCGGTCAAACGGAGCCTGGTTCGAACAAAGCCCCGCCATTGGCGGGGCTTTGTCGTTTACGCGTTCTTGGCAGTACCGTTAGCCGGTTTTGCTGCCGATATCGGTGATGAGTCAGGCGGGGATGAACCCGAGCAACTGGCGTTGGGTGGCCCAATCGATGGGCAATGGCACGTGCTGCCTGAGGGCATCCGAGGTCTGGACCGGCGTGCGTTTTCTCAGTGATCCTGGGCCGCAGCCTGGCGATCACGCCCCGTTTGTCGAAACACGAGCAACGGGGCGGCGTGGGGCGTTACTGCGCAACAAACAGAATGCCATGCGGATCTTGCAGGGCGGATGCGTTGCCCGAGGTGGAACGGTCATCGCGTGCGTTGAGACACAACAGCAGCGCAAGTTCGAACTTTAGTTCAGGCCCAGCCAGCCCATACTGCGCGCACGTTTGCGTCATTCCGACTCAATTGCTTCACAAGGGTTTCCCCTGTGAATAACGGGATGTGACCCGTGCCCTCATGCTTGCTCCTATAGTCCCATCAACTCCTTCATCAGAGAGGAGCCAGATCCATGATGGAGACGACACCCTTGAATATCCCGCCCAAGTCAAGTGAGGACGCGCACATGCAGACCCTGCGCGTCCTGTTCCGCAGCGCATTGATTGGCGCTGCTCTATTGGCGGCGAGCGCGTCGCATGCTGCACTGGATGTTGGCCGGGCCAAGGCGCTGCTCTCGCAGAATGCATGCCTTGGTTGCCACGCGGTCGAATCACGCGTGGTCGGGCCCGCCTACAAAGACGTGGCGGCCAAATACAAAGGCGGGAATCCCGTTGTCCTCGGTGCGCGCATCAAGTCAGGCGGGGCAGGAAAATGGGGTGAGATTGCCATGCCGCCTCAGGCCCAGTTGTCCGATGCGGATGCCAGGATTCTGGCTGCGTGGATTTTGGCCGACTGCCCCGATCAATGAGTTTAGCGAGCTGTCTTGCTGTTCGTGGTGACATTGTGAAAACGCGCGTCAGTCCGCCGCATGGCGACAAGCGCTGAACATTCTGGAGGTTACGCCTGTGAAAGTCATTCCCATTTCACATGATCAAGAACCGGGCGCGGCAGCTTCGAAGAAGGAACTGACGCTGACACGTAGAAGCATGCTCAAAGGTACCGGCGTGCTCGTGGGCACGTTGGCCATCGGCAGCCCGCTGGCGTTGCTGGCCCCGTCTACGGTGTGGGCTGTCGAGCTCAAGGCGCTGAGCAAGGCCGAGGGCGACACGCTGCTGCAGATGGGGCGTGTGCTGTTTCCCCACGCCAAGCTGCCCGACGCCGTTTATGCACTGCTCGTGAAAGACCTGGATGCAAAAGCCGCTCAGGACGCCCAGGCGGCCACGCAGTTGCACGAAGGTATTGCCGCGCTCGATAAGCTGGCTGGCGGCAGTTTCATCAAGGCCAGCGCAAAGAGGCGCCTGGCAGCGGTCAAGTCCATGGAAGGCAAGCCCTTCTTCAACACGGTTCGAGGCCAGTGCGTGACCTCGCTCTACGACAACGAAATGGCGTTTGCCACGTTCGGCTACCCGGGATCGGCGTGGGAAAAGGGGGGCTATATCACTCGCGGCTTCCAGGATCTGAAGTGGTTGCCAGCGCCGCCGGTGGAAGCGAGTCCGCCGCCGTTTCTGGGCTGATACGCGTCGCAACAACCCTCCGCTTCAAGCCCGTTAAGTGCTCGACGCAGAGCCGAGCCCGTTGACTGGAGCGAGACAAAAATGCCGGCGGCATGCTGGTGCGCAATACAGGAGACATGTATGGCAACGTTTGATTTCAGCGATGACTCGGTCGTCGTGATCATCGGTTCTGGCGCCGGCGGCGGCACGCTGGCCAACGAGCTGTGCCAGAAAGGCATCAAGGTCGTCGTGCTGGAAGCAGGCGGCAAGCAGTCGAATGCCAGCTTCATCAATGATGAATGGAAGGCCTTCAGCCAACTGGCTTGGCTCGACAAGCGCACGACCTCCGGAAGCTGGCGCATTGCCAAGGATTTTGCGGAACTCCCTGCCTGGATCTGCAAGACGGTTGGAGGTACAAGCACGCACTGGGCCGGCGCTTCTCTGCGCTTCCAGGAGCATGAATTTCAAGCCCGGACGCTCTACGGCGACCTCAAGGGAGCGAATCTGCTGGATTGGCCTCTCACGCTCAAGGAGCTGGAGCCGTATTACGCCAAAGCCGAAGACAAGATGGGCGTCACGCGCACCAATGGCATCCCGGGCCTGCCGGGCAACAACAACTTCAAGGTGATGTACAACGGCGCCACCCGGCTCGGCTATAAGGAAGTGCACACCGGCAGCATGGCCATCAACAGCAAGCCGCGCAAGGGTCGCGCACGCTGCATGCAGCTCGGCTTCTGCTTCGAGGGCTGCAAGAGCGGCGCCAAATGGTCGACGCTGTACACCGAGTTGCCCGAGGCAGACGCTACCGGCAATTTCGAGTTGCGCACGCAGGCGCATGTCACCCGCATCGAACACGATGACAAGGGGCGCGTGAATGCCGTCATCTATATGGACAAGGACGGCAAGGAACAGCGGCAAAAGGCGCGCATCGTCTGCGTGGCGGGGAACTCCATCGAAACACCGCGTCTGCTGCTGCTATCCGCTTCGAACATGTTCAAGGACGGTCTGGCCAATTCGTCGGGTCAGGTCGGCCGCAATTACATGCGCCATATGACCGGGTCGGTTTATGCGGCATTCAAGGAGCCTGTGCACATGTACCGCGGCACGACCATGGCCGGCATTGTGCGTGACGAGGCTCGCCACGATACCCGTCGTGGGTTCGTCGGCGGTTACGAACTCGAAACGCTGTCGCTGGGTATTCCGTTCATGGCAGCCTTTCTGAATCCGGGAGGGTGGGGTTCCGACTTCGCGTGGTGGATGGATCACTATACGAATTTGGCGGGTATGTGGCTCGTCGGTGAAGACATGCCGCGTGAGACGAACCGCGTTACGCTCAATACGAACGTCAAGGATCAATGGGGCAACTACGTGCCGAATGTGCACTTCGATGATCACGAAAACGACATCGCCATGCGCAAACACGCCTACACCCAGGCCGAGCGCATCTACGGTGCAGTCGGTGCGATCAAGACGTTCCGCACGCCGCCGTATCCCTCGACCCATAATCTGGGTACCGCCCGAATGAGCGCCCGCCCGCAGGATGGCGTCTGCAATAAATGGGGGCAGACACATGACATCGCGAATCTGTTCATCAGCGACGGCAGCCAGTTCACCACGGGCGGCTCGGAAAACCCGACATTGACCATCGTCACGCTCGCTATCCGGCAGGCTGACTACATTGCCAAGCAGATGTCGCAACGTTCGATCTGAGTGCCGCAGCGTCGGTTGACCCTCTGCAGGAGACTGCGATGTGTGAATTCTTCGTCACCGCTGATCCCATTCTTTATGAATCGCGTACGCGCTCCGTGCGCATTCATGGGGTACACACCAGCATCCGGCTGGAAAACTTTGTCTGGGATACCTTGGCGATCCTCGCCGCGGATGAAAACATGACCACCAACGCGCTGATCGTCCAGTTTCACGACGAGATCCTGCATCACAGGGGCGACGTTCAGAATTTCACGTCCTTCCTGCGGGTGACCTGTCTGCGCTACCTTCGTCGCAAATGCGACCAGCTCGAAGCTGCACGGCAGGCTGAGGGGGTGATGCAGGCACAGATGGCACCGCAGAAGAGAACACTACAGACTACCCACTGAAACATGGCCAAGCTCATCCATACGATGATCCGCGTGCGCGACCTGGACGCGTCGCTGAAGTTTTACCGCGAGGTACTGGACCTCACGCCCTCGCATACGCTCGATTTTCCGGACTTCGGGCTCGTCTACCTGCGCAATGCAGAGAACGATGTTGAACTGGAACTGACTTTGAACAAGGGCCGCCAGGAGCCCTACACCCACGGCGACGGCTATGGCCATGTGGCCGTGGTTGTCGACGATGTGGCCACCAAGCATGCCGAATTGCTCAGGGCGGGCTACGAGCCGCTGGCGGTCAAGGAATTCAAGGCAAACGATGCGTTGCTAGCCCGCTTCTTCTTCATCCAGGATCCGGACGGCTACAAGATCGAGGTGCTTGAGCGCCTCGGTCACTATCGCTGAGCGTGCCATCGCGCGGGCATGGCTCAGCGTGCCTGATCTGATCTCGGAAGCAACGCGCCATGATTCCTCATCTCTTCACCGCGCTCTCGGGCCCGCTTTCGGCTGTTACCAAGGATAGTCAGCCGCTTAGCCGCGTCATCATCCAGGAAGGGGTGCCGACGAGGGAGCGATTGCACGGCGCCGTGGCCGAACCTGTTGTCTACATGATCGGGCAGCACGTCGTGGGCGGTTTTTATCGGGCCAACGCCGGCAAGGGCGTGGACGAGCATCTGAATGCCCCGGGGGCGGTGTTTTCGCCCATGCTGCCGGTCGATCAATCCTCGCAATCGCGCTCGCTCTCGTTGTGCACTACGGATGAAGAGCCCAACCGCTTCTATCTATACGGAGTCGTCGGTCAACTGGCCGCGCTGGCGGCGAGCGATGAACTCAACGCCGCGCAAGCCGAGGCGCCGTCGGCGCTGGAATTTGCCTGAAGGCTGCCTCCCCATGTTGACACTTCGACCGTTGCCGGCGTTCGCTGACAACTACATTTGGGTATTGCATGATGAGCGACACGCTTGGGTCGTGGATCCTGGGGAGTCTGCACAAGTGCTCGACTATCTGCAGAAGCACGGTCTGGTTCTGCAGGGGATACTTCTGACGCACCATCACTCCGACCATGTCGGCGGAGTGCAGGCGCTGCGCCAGCAAACCGGTGCTGCTGTCTACGGTCCGGCGGGCGAGCCGATTCCCGAGCCTGCGCGCCGGCTGAGGCAGGGCGATCGGGTGGATGTCTTGGAGCAGCAGTTTGAGGTGATCGATGTGCCGGGACATACCGCCGGCCACATCGCTTATTTCAGTGCTGCCTGCCCCGATGGACCGCTCTTGTTTTGCGGGGACACGCTGTTTTCGGGAGGCTGCGGAAGGTTGTTCGAGGGCACACCGGAGCAGATGCTGGCATCTCTCGATACGCTCGCGGCCTTGCCGGCGCAGACGCAAGTGTGTCCCGCGCATGAATACACGCTAGCCAACCTGCGGTTCGCGCAGACGGTCGAACCATCTAACGAAGCTCTGGCCCGCCACGTGCGCTATTGCGAGATGTTGCGCGCGCAAGGATTGCCGACGCTACCGAGCCGCCTTGGGCTCGAGCGTCAGATCAACCCGTTCCTTCGCTCGCGCGAACCCAGCGTGCGGCAGTCGCTCAGTCAGTTGCCGTCAGCCAGTCTTGGTGATGTGCACGTCTTTGCCGCGCTTCGCGAATGGAAAAACAACTTTCAATGATCGCGCGCTGAGCGTGGCGCATCGGGTCGTTACGTGTCACAGGGTTCTGCTCGCCCCCTGCGCAGGCGGTTCTGTGGCGATATGACGGCGGCGAGGAACGCGTTCAGCAGGCTACAGGGTTGGGGAGTCACGTAGCGGTGACCTCGGATCGCTTGTCGGTGCGTCGCCAAGCGACCGCAGCTTTCGGTATACCCGCCGTGGGAGGCAACGGTGCTCCGCAGACATTGCTTGGCGTGGTGTACAAGTCCTCACTGCTGAACGCGTATTTCAGACTGAATCGGCCGGACGGCTGAGCGGCGTGCTGGGCTGTCTCAAGCCCCAGTTGGAAGGGCGCATTCAACGCGTCGAGTGATGACTGAACGCATCATTCCCCTCAACCGTTTCGCAGATCACCAGCAGTTGCAGGCGCTTGCGCAACACACCGCTGATCACGCCGCGCACGGAGTGGGCCTGCCATCCGGTGGCGCTCATCAGATCAGCCAGGCTGGCGCCGGAGGCTTGTTTGAGCAGGGCGATCGGTTGGGCCTGCTTGGTGGCGGGAGCCTCCACGGCTTCACTTGAAGCCGCAGCGGGAGGGGGCTTGGTGGCCCGGCGGCGACTGGCGGAGGCGGGGGCCTTGGCCTGAGTTGCCTTGAGGCCTTTACGGCTCTTCTCCGGACCGGTTGCAGACTTGGTCGTGGAGGCACGGCCGGGTGCCTTCGGGGTCGGGGATTTGTTCATCATGCGCTCCTGGTGTGGGCCGCCACGCTAGCCGCGGCGGTAACACCAGTAACGCTCTGAGGGGCGAAACATCCAGTCAATTTGCATAGCCGACGGTCGCTTCCCGACCCAAAACGGTCAGTCGCCCCTTCCCTGGCAGCGTCTGCCGATAGCAGGCGAGGCGGCATGCGCTGGATTTCTTGATGGGTGCAACGCCGCCACGATCGGCCCTTCAACGCAACAACGGTGTGACGATGCGATCAAGCCGTTCGGCCGTCCACGCGGGTTCACGCGAGTCCCAGCCGTTGTCGGCCAGCAGGCCGTTGCGGTCGATCGTGAAGTTGACCGGAATTCGCCAGATGCGGCCGTAGCCACCCGCATAGGCGCTAGCAAGCAGCCCCACGGGAAAGCTCCATGCCGCCGCCATTTCCCGCACCGCTGACAACGAGGCTGGCTCGTCCAGACTGAAGCCGAGGACGCGTAGACCCCGATGCGCGTGTTTCGCCGCGTAATCGGAGAGCAACGGTAGCTCTTGATGGCACGGCCCACACCATGTCGCCCAGAAGCTCAGGATCACGACATGACCGTGCAGGTCTTCGGTAGAGATGTTGCGGCCATCAATCGTGTGCAGCACCAGGGCAGGCGCCGGCCGCCCGACTTCAAGGCTCGCGGCATGTGCATCGTGAGATGGGCTACCCAGCCCGGTGCCCAGCGCCACCGTGCTGGCCGCTTGCAGCCACGTACGTCGCGACCATGCGCGCGGCGAACGGCACTCCGTATCAGAACGCATAGCTGGCTCCAACGGTGCCCGACCAGCGCGGGAAGAGCTGGTAACCCTGCAGGTTGCTGTACAGCGCCCTCTGCAGGAATGCGTAGATCTGCACGTTGTGCGCCACGCTCACCGTCACGCCCGGCGACAGGTAGATCACCGTGCCTGCGGTGTTGGTGGTATCCGCCAGTGCGCCCTTGTCGGCGTTCTTGCGCGTTACGTTGAACTGCAACTGCGGCACGACGTGCGGATTGGCCTCGTAGCGCACGCCAAAGCTCATGGTGGCGAGGTTGCCGGGGCGGAAGTCCGCGCCAGCCTCATTCAGCCGTTGGTGAACGGCGGCCTGGAATTGGCCGTTGATGAACGCATCGAAATCCTGGCTGACGGGCTGGTAGTAGTAGGCACCCAGGATCACGTCGGTGCTACCTGTACCGGGCTGCAGGCTGGTATCCAGAGCTTGCCCGCCCGTCGCGCTCGGGCCGCTGTTGAAGAACACCGGATTGCGCCCGACTGTATTGCCGGTCAATACGTTCTGCCCGCCGTAGCGGCCGGTCGGCAGCTTGACGCCCAGTTGCACGCCCAGATTGTGCGTGGGCAGGAAGCCCTGGTAGCTGGCGATCAGCTTGATGTCACCCAGGCCGCTAGCGGTGCCACCGCTGACATTGCCCGGGGTGAGCTGGTCGGACGTGGCCGCGCCGTACGTCGTGTGGCTGCGGTCCACGTACGGCACGATCGCGCCGAAGTTCCAGCTACTGTTCGGGCTGTAATTGATGCCGAGGTTGATGTAGCGATTGATGGTCTGGCGCTCGACTTCCTGGTTGCCGCCGGCATCGTTGATGGCGGCAGCCTGCGCTGGCGTGACCGCGTGAGTGCCGTTGCGCAACTGGTTCTGAGGAAGGTAGGTGTATTCGAAGCCGATACGCCAACCCGGGATGGCCGAGTAGCCCATCGCGGCGTCGGTGCTGAGTGAACAGCCACAGGTGGCGCAGGCATGCGCCGCGACAGGTGCAAACACGCCGACGGCGCAGGCGAGCAGTGCTGCGCGTCGGATCATGTTGGATGGTGTTGCCATGGAGATTCCTCGCTCTGATATGTACGTGCGCGCCCTGACCAGTGGTCGGTGCGTCGCACGGCGTCTTGTCTGAAAACGGCCCTGGCCGGGTGCGAGTGCGTTGCGCAATCGCTGCCCGGGTTGACGTGGTCAGAAGAGGAGGGGTGAATCGCGCGGCCGTCCGGCCTCGCGCGCTTGGTGCACGGCCAGGCGCCCGGGCTCCGGGGACCATGCCGTTGCATGGATTGGCGCCGGTGCCGCCATCGCTGGGATGATAGTTGGCACCAGCACGTGTTCTGCCAGCAGATCGCAGTAGCCGCATGCCGCATGGTGGCCGGCCGGCATGTCGTGCCCAGCGGGTAGATCGGTATTGGCGGAGGCAGACTGTTTGGCCTCGCAAAGCGGCGCGGCCTGCTCGAACGCCCGCAGCTCGTGCAATTCCAGCGCCTGGCTCACCATCGGCACAAAAAGCACAAGCACCATCGCCACCAGGCCAAGCCAGGCGGTCAGTCTTTTGCGGGTGCGAGCGAAATGCATGATGGGCTAGTGAAGCTGCCGGGCGGTCCTGGTGCGGACAATGTCCAGCATGTGCGGATGCGCAGTATTACACCGCAAAAAGAGCATCAGTATCCAGATCTGCGTCAAGACGACGTTGCCAATCGGTTTGCCGCATGCGTATCGATGATCCGCTTCAACTTGAAGCGGGCGTTCACGCGCGCCCTTCAGGGATGTATTTGCCAAGGCAATCTTTTGGCCGGCCTATGCGGCAAATTGTTGCATCGCTTGAACGACAGTTCCTGGCCGAATTCTGCCGCCGGACCACAAGCCCTCCGCGGAATTCGGCGATGAACCGAAAAAAAAAAGCATAAAAACGCAGCATCTAACCTGCCATCAGGTGGAGCGGGCTGCGTGGCAGGCGTCAGCCATTGCTATGACACAGCGGCGCGTTTTGAAACCGCAAATGGGCTTCACTCCTGCAATAGACCTGTCGCGGGAAAAGCGATTTGGCGCCAAGAGGCTAACGCTCAGAAGGGGCGAAACATCCAGTCAAGTTGCGTCGGGGTTGCCAATGGTGGAGCCGTCCACATACACGACCATCGTTGGCTGCATCTCTGCCGAGGACTGGCCGTCCTTCAAGTGCATCAAGTGGCGATCTTCATCGATGAACTCGTTGATCTTTCTGCTCCCCTTCCAGACGTATTCACCGCCGGGCGGGATCGCCTGCTCGATATTCAGATGCATCTTGGAGATGACCTCCCCGAAGGTATTCTTGAAGACGAGCTGCACCTTGATGCCCTTGATCGCTTTGGGACCAGAATTCCTGACGCCGATTTCGACGGAAAATTGATCGTCAATCCGTCCTGCCAGAACATCGCTCGGAATGTAGCGCTGTCCCATGAAGGTGAGCAGGACGGTCTTGCTGAGCTCGGCTGTCGTGGCAACCTGCTGTGCCTCAATCTTCTTCTTGAGCCGCTGCTCGGCGGACTTCCTGGCGTCCTGCTCGGCGACCACGCAGTTTCTGCTGTGTACCTGCTCCGGGTACATGCTGGCTTCTATCAAACGGATTTGCTGTGCGGAGTGCGATGCATCGAACGCCGAGCGGCCGCCGGAGTTCACGACCCTCAGCGCGTATCCACTCACCGAAAACGACGCGGCCGCCACGCAGCGGCTGGCAGAGGCTTTCAAGGCCCAGTTCGGCGACAAGGCTTACGAGACGAAGCCTGCGTCGGCCAGTGAAGACTTCAGCATCTTTGGGCGTGCCTGGAATGTGCCTTACGTCTTCTGGTTCATCGGCGGAACCGACCCTCAAATCTATGCACAAGCCGAAGCGGCCAGGCAGGTCAACAAAATACCGAGTAACCATTCACCCAAGTTCGCACCGGTCATTCATCCGACGCTGGAAACCGGCCTGCACGCGATGCTCACGGCGGCCTCGGCATGGCTTTGCACTTCTCCGGCAACATGATGGAGCACAACCTCTTTGTCCTGGTCGACTTGCTCGGCACCCTCGCCTTCGCGGTCAGTGGTGCCCTCGCAGCCGAACAGAAGCGGCTCGACCTGTTTGGCGTTCTTGCGATCAGCTATCTGACGGCGTGCGGCGGCGGCGTGATTCGAGACCTGTGTATCGGTGCACTGCCGCCGGCGGGCATTTCGGACTGGCGCTACCTCGCCACCTCAGCGCTCGCGTCAGCGATTGCGATCTGGGCACGCCCCATGATTGACCACCTCAAACAGCCGATCATCTTTTTCGATTCGCTCGGGCTGGGCTTCTTTGCCGTCGTCGGGGCGCATAAGGCGTTGGGGTTCGGCCACAACATTGAGGTGGCCATCCTTCTCGGCATGGTGACGGCCGTCGGCGGCGGCGTGGCACGGGACGTGGTGCTCAACCGCGTGCCGATCATCCTCGAGAAGGAAATCTACGCCGTGGCAGCGCTGGTCGGGGCGGCCATCCAGGTGCTTGGACAGCGCATGGACTGGACGCTCACGCTCACGCCGTGGTTTGGCGCCTTAATCTGCTTTGCTATCCGCACCCTCGCGCTGCACTACTCCTGGGGGCTGCCGGTGATCCGGCGCAGCGACGCCGCGCAGTGATTGGGCTGGGCAGCGACGGGCTGTACGTACGCAGTCAGTGATTTCACCGCCGTGGGCGACGCCCCAAACTCGGACCAAACCGCGCGATCCGTTTCTGAAACGTTCCCTAAACCCTTGCCGGCGGCAATCTGCCGTAAATTTTGGAGTTTGAACGCCACACCATCGGGATTTCGAAAAGACCCTTCCCTCGACGCCTCCGCGTGATATGGAAAGCGGCGGAGCACCTCGGGCAGCGCCTTTATCCAAGCGACGAATGCGGGCGCTGCGTGTTGTAGTGTTGGCGCCATTGTTCAATGACGACCTGCGCTTCCTTGAGGCTGTAGAACAGTTCGCCGTTGAGCAGCTCATCGCGCAGCTTGCCGTTGAAGGACTCGCAGTAGCCATTCTCCCACGGGCTGTCGGGTGCGATGAACAGCGTCTTCGCGCCCAAACGGCCCAGCCAGTCACGCACGATGTTCGCTGTCATCTCCGCACCGTTGTCCGAGCGCGCATGCTCGGGGATGCCATGTGCCAGCATGGCGTCAGCCAGTGTCTCGATGACGTCCATACTGTTCAAGCGTCGTCCTACCTTGATGGCCAGGCACTGGCGCGAGAACTCGTCGACGAGCGTCATCAGCCGCAGGCTGCGGCCGTCTTCGGTAGTGTGGTGCACGAAGTCGTAGCTCCAGACGTGATGTGGATATTCCGGGCGCAGCCGCACACAAGAGCCATCGTTGAACCATACCTACTGGGCCATTGGGCCGAATGGCGATACGCTCGCCATGGCAGACATCCCACACACGTAGCTTCGCGAGATCACACGCTCGGAGTTTGCTGTCAATGGCGAGGTTGAACGTCGCCAGATCACGCACGTTGGAGGAGAGTTGCAGGCGCACGCGGATCGCCCAGATCTCGCTGAGCTTGAGCGGCGGCTTCTGACCGGTCAATTTCCCTTTGTTCCACGGTACCCGCGGCGACCTCGGTTGGGTCAGGATTCGGTGCCAATCAACAACGTGCGCATGAGTAGCATCAAACTGAATCGCCTCGGCTTCGGGCGGTTCAGCAGGTGTGGCTAGATAGCATGCGAGGCATGGTCCATTGCCTCCGTCGAAACCCGGCGCGGCCTCTTTGCGGTGCACAACCGGGCCTGTGCAGAAGGGGGGCTACAGCTTGGCGCACAAGCCGGAGTTTACATATCGCCATTCTCTTCCTTTAATGGACAACGCTTGCCGATGCAAACCAGGAAGGGGTCCCCATGAGCCATTTCGTTGACAGGCTGCGCTTTTTCGTCACCGAGCGGCCAGTGTTCTCGGATGGACACGGGGCTGTCACAGACGAAGACCGCAAGTGGGAAGAGGCATATCGCCAACGATGGCAGCACGACAAGGTCGTCCGGTCCACGCACGGGGTCAACTGCACAGGATCGTGCTCCTGGAAGATCTATGTCAAAGGCGGCATCGTTACGTGGGAAACCCAGCAGACGGATTACCCGCGCACGCGCCCTGACATGCCGAACCATGAGCCGCGCGGGTGTTCGCGCGGGGCGTCGTACTCCTGGTACCTGTACAGCGCAAATCGGCTGAAATATCCGATGGTGCGCAGCGCGCTCGTCAAGCTTTGGCGCGAGCGCCGCGCGATCATGGACCCGGTCCAGGCCTGGCAGTCGATCGTTGAAGACGACACCGCGCGCCGCAGCTATCAGAGCCGCCGCGGCCTTGGCGGCTTTGTCCGTTCAACGTGGGACGAGGTCAACGAAATCGTTGCCGCCGCCAACGTCTACACCATCCGCAAGTACGGCCCGGATCGCGTGGTGGGGTTTTCACCGATCCCTGCTATGTCGATGGTCTCGTACGCGGCCGGCTCGCGCTATCTGTCGTTGATCGGCGGTGTGTGCCTGAGCTTCTACGACTGGTACTGCGATCTGCCGCCCGCCTCGCCGCAAACCTGGGGCGAGCAGACCGACGTGCCGGAATCTGCCGACTGGTACAACTCGACGTTCATCATGCTGTGGGGCTCGAACGTGCCGCAGACGCGCACGCCCGACGCGCACTTCATGGTGGAAGCCCGCTACAAGGGCACGAAGATTGTTTCGGTGTTCCCTGACTACGCCGAGGGCGCGAAGTTTGGCGACATCTGGCTGCATCCCAAGCAAGGCACCGACGCCGCACTGGCGCTCGCCATGGGGCACGTGATCCTCAAGGAATTCCACCTGGCGGGCAAGAGCGACTACTTCATGGACTACTGCCGCCGCTTCACCGACATGCCCTGCCTGGTGCGGCTTGTGCGGCGCGGCGACCAGTATGTGCCCGACAGGCTGGTGCGCGCATCGGATTTTGAAGGCGCGATGGGCGAGGCGAACAACCCCGATTGGAAGACCGTGATGATCGACGAGCTGTCGGGCAAGGTCGTCACGCCGGTCGGGTCGGTGGGGTTCCGCTGGGGGCAGAAAGACGGCGAAGACAAGGGCAAATGGAACCTCAAGTCGGAAGCGTCGTCAGGGGCGGTAATCGTTCCGCAGCTTTCGCTTGCCAAGGCATATGACGAAGTGGTCGACGTACTGTTTCCGTACTTCGGCAATCGTGAACATGCTTGCCGCTGGCGATACCGTCAACGCCAAGCGGGTCACCCGACAAGGCGATGCCGACGACCTGTTCGCCTCCTGTCCGATGGATCACGGTTTTGAAGGAGCCGGCACGGATGGCATAGATGCTTTGGAGGCTGCCGCCTCTGCGGTACAGCGCTTGTCCGCGCTTGATCATGCGGATGCCGCGCATGGACTCGTTGAGCCGCTCTGCGGCCGATGTGTCGACTGGCTCAGCGGTGCACAAGCGCGCCAATGCACAACTGTTGCAGGTGACGTTCGTCGCCTCAATCTCTTGGTGCGCCTGCGGCATAAGCGTCTCGCAACTGGTGTCAGGCGCGCGTGCGTTGTCGAGTTGGATTGTGGTCAGCATGTTGTCCTCTGTCCACGAGTATTCAGGTCACCGGCACGTGTCCGCACGTTTGCAAATGACCGAGTCATCTGCGCATCATGCATCCGTTATGCCGACCTGATCGACGATCGCGGCCGGCCACAAAACACGTTCGCCGGCATTGATGGCCGGCGCGGCAGACATTCAGCCTGCCGCTCTCACCGTAAAGTCGATCACGATGTTGCCCGGCTCGCGGGCGACATACCCGGCATCCACGCGCGGCCCGTAGTGCCGATCAATCTGCGCAAGGAGCGGGAGTGGATCATGATCATTGACAAAGCGCATCACCTCGCCTGGCTCCAGGGCGTCGAGCGCGCCGAAGATGGCCGCGTGCCGGAAACGCTTGGCAATGCCGCGCGCATCGAAAACATGATGCTGGGCGAAGATGGTGTGGATGTCTGTCAAAGTTGGCATGGAAGGTTCTCCTGGAAAGAGTGCCCTAGTGATGGGCTTCATTGGGGTTTCAGTGCGATGCCACAGCGCGTCGAGCAACCATCGCTGCGCTCAGCCTTGCGAGTTGCTGCCGATCTAGGCACGCTTGGGCGAACACCAGAACCTGGTCTTCTTCGACGGCGATGTGACGGCGGTATGCGTCAGCAAAGCTGTCCGTCCAGGCGCGCTCGATCGGCCGGACCTGGCCTTGGGCGATATCGGCAAGGACTGCTCGCAACTGCGCCCAGCTTGCTTCCAGAGATCGATGCTCATCGAGCAGCGACGCGATCACCTCGACCACCGGTGAACGCAGGCGCTGGCCCTCTACCATCAGCAACGGAAAGAGATCCTCTTCTTCGTCGGCATGATGATGAGGCCCGGCCACGTCGAAGTAGCGCATGATGTTTCGGGCCGCCTGCCGCGCCTGCTCGTCCGCACCGTGCGATGGCAGGTGTGCAGACAGTTTTGCGAGCGTGGCGCACTGCGCGGCAATACGCTCGTGACACGCCTTGAGCATTTCGAGCGGCTCGTCGAAAGAAGGCGTTGGTTTGGTCAGTAGGCCATCTAGTTTCACTTCGTGTCTCTCATCTTCCTGTTCGGCCTGTCTTGCCGTCGGCCGTGGGTGCGCGGTTTTCAACTTTGCCCGCAGCGATATAACATGCATCGACAATACATCATTTATTCCGGCCTTACAACTCCATCGATGCGTTCCCGTTTCGTTCCACATACCGCGGTCGCTTGGCGCAATGGGCTACCGAATTTCAGACACCTTGGGGGAGGACCGGATGTTTTAGATGAAGACGAACGTCTGCGGCCGCTGCGGGCGACAGTCTGTTGCGTCAACGTTTTGCCATGACGTGCCAGGCTGGAAAACCTGCCTGCTTCCCTGTTATTCGCTGTTCCGAGTCGGTCGTCGTGCCGAGCAACCTCTGGGCAGCCCGCGCAAAATCTGGGGTATGGCCGGATCAGGGGAAGGGAAAGTGCCAAACTCCCTGCAAATTTCCCTGTTAGCAGGGCGGTGCGCAGAGACGAATCAGCCCCAGACTCACTGCTCCGCCAGCAAGTCCAGCGCCCCGGTCAAACGGAGCCTGGTTCGAACAAAGCCCCGCCAATGGCGGGGCTTTGTCGTTTCCGTGTTCTTGGCGGTACCGTCAACCAACGTTTTCGTGGGTTTGGGACCGCCATTCTCAGGGCGCCAGTGCGGCCGTACCGATAGCCAGTTTTGCTGCCGATGTCGGCGCTGAATCGGGCGGGGATGAACCCGAGCAACTCGACAAGCAATACCCCCATGTGCCCTCCAGCCATTGCCCCCAGTCAATGGGCAACCCGAGCTGCGCGTTGCCTGAAGAGCAGCATGCCGGTCAGGATAAAGGCAAGCAGTGCGGCCGACGCGGAGTAGCGGCTCAAAGCGAGCCCACCCGCACTGTGTGGTTTGTCAAGAAAATCGCCGACCACGGCGCCCAAGGGGCGTGTCAGGATGAACGCGGCCCAGAACAGCAGCGTGCGGGAGACGCGGGTCCAGTAGTAGGCGACGATGATGAGGGCAAGCAGCGCCCCGAAGACCACGGCCGCCCCTGTATAGCCCAAGCCAGCCGTGTCGGCAGTCCAATCGCCCAGGGCTGTGCCCAGGGTCTGCGAAAACATGATGGTGACCCAATAGAACGCTTCAGCCCTGGGCGAGTGGACGGTGCTCACCGACACCGACCCCAACGTGCGGTACCACGCAAAAAGCGAGCCGAGCAGCAGCGCCAGCAGCAAGGTGGAGCCGCCTGCATATCCGATACCCAGGGAGCGATCCGCGAAGTCTGCCAGCGTCGTGCCGACCGTGGTCGTGGCGATGATGGTGGTCCAGTAGAGAAGCGGATGAAAGCCCTTGGCTTTTATTTGTGCGGCTACCGACACCAAGAAGACGGCGGCAAAGATGCCGGTGCCGACCAGATAGCCCAGGTTCATCGACATCGAGACAGCATCACCACCGGTTTCGCCCAGTGTGGTGGCCGCAATCTTGAGTAGCCAGAAGGCCAATGTGACTTCTGGCACTTTGGCCAGAGCGTGCTCTGTTGACGTCTTCATCATGCGTCCTCGCAAATCAAGTCCGACCTTGCAGCGTGTCGAAGGTTTTCAACAAATCGGTCAACGCAGCCTTGCAGTCGGGCTGCTTGGGTGTGTCGGCGCGCAATGCGGCCAGCGCACGGTCAATGGCCTTATCCAGTACGTGCCAATCATTGGCCGCCCGAGGCTTCAGGCCGGCTTCCGCCGCGTCCCAAGAGATCTCCAGATCTTTGATGCGTGCTTTGGCGGCCGCCAGATCACCTTTGTCTACCAGGTTGGCAACGTCCGTCGCAATGCTGCGAAACGCCGATAGATCACCAAGCTTCGACGCGGTTTTGGATTGGGGTGGTGATGCGGTTTGAGTCGATGTGCCCGGCACTGTCCCAGTCGCGGCTTGAGCCTCCGGTTTGGAGCAACCGGTGGCGATGCTCAGAAACAAGATGGCCGAGACTGTGGCAGTCGCCCGAACGAGTGTGTGTTGATGGAACATGGGGGTTCTCCTAAAAAACGAAGCGCTATTCGGTGGCCTCTACAGCTCGGCTTCTTCCCATGCCGAACTGCTCAGCCGCCACCAGTAAGACAATCACCGTGAGGAACAGGGCACTGGTCCACATGGCGCCCATGCCGAGACCGCCGTAGGTTTTTGCTTGTGTGAGCAAGTCGCCGAGCGCCGCGCCGAAGGGTCGGGTCAGGATGTATGCGATCCAGAACGTGAGCACGGCGTTGCCACCGATACGCCAGGCGGCGTACGTGACGCCGAGCAACGTGCCGAACACCACGGCTCCCCACGTGAAGCCAAGGCCCAGCGCTTCCGTCGCCAAATCGCCCGCCGCGGTTCCCAGTGCAAACGTACAGAGGATGGCGGCCCAATAGAACAGCTCCCGACGACGCGTGACGATCGAGTCGATCGAGAGCGTTCGTTCGACGCGATACCAAACGAAGAAGATGGCAGCGAGCAGCAGAGCAAACGCGGTGGTGCTGATGTAAAGGCTAATACCCAACCCATCCGTCAACAGATCCGTGATCTGCGTGCCGACCACGCTGACCAGGACGACCGTGAGCCAGTAGATCGACGGGATATAGCGGCGAGACCGCAGCTGCGCAAACAAGGCAGCTGCCAACAATGCGGCCATCACGGCTCGCGTTGCGGCTTGGCCCCACCCGGCATTCACGGCCAGGAAATCGGCTCCCGTCTCGCCCACCGTCGTGGACATGATCTTGACGATCCAAAACGACAGTGCAATCTCGGGCACCTTGTTCCATGCGTCACTTACCTGCCACCGATTCATGATGTGTCCTCGCTTTAGTGGGAACCTGAGGGCAGTTTGGTTGAGCGGACTTAGCCTCGACATAGACCCAGGGTTGCCGTACGCAATCAGTCTTGCTTGTCGTGAACGTCGTCGTGATCGGCCTTGTCCTCGACAGCAGAAATGACCGTGCCCTTGTCGGCATCGATCCGAACGTCGAAGACTTTGGCTCCGCTCACAACTTCCACGTCGTACACCCAGCCCTGTTTCGACTGCTCGTATTCGGCGCGTGACGCCTTGCCATTGGCGTGCTGCTCTGCAGCTGCGACAGCTTGAGTCAGCGGGATCTTTGCTTGTGTGACAGCGAGGGCGTCGTTTTGAATATGGGCTTTGGCGGCGTAGGCGGCCGCGCCCGTCATCGCAATGGCAATGGCGAGGAGGGAAAGCTTGGTGTAGCGGTACATGGTGCTTCTCCTGACATGCGCGCGGAGGTGCGCAATGGAGAAGCTACGCAGGCAGACTTAGGCGGCACTGAGACGATGCGAAATTCCCAGGGCCAAGCCGGTTCACCTGCTTGAGGCTCTCTGTGCACTGCTCGAACACGCGCCTCCGCTTGGCGCTGAGGCAGATCCACCCTGAATCGATTGGCAGGGAACGAGCTGAGACAGGCCCGCCCCAGACTCACCGCTCCGCCAGCCCGCCAGCAGTAGCAAAAGCCCCTTGGCTTTACGGCCAAGGGGCTTTTTGTTTGGCGCTTAGATCACCTAAAAAAAAAGCATCGACGCGAAGGCTACGCCACCCGGTTGGCTGCCTGCGCCAGCATGTTTTCGATCTGCTGGTCTTTCTCCTCCCAGAGTTCGGTGAGCCAGCGGTGGAAATCGCTGCGGAAGGCTGAGTCGGTGCTGTAGTCGTGCGTGCAGAAATCCGGCGGGATCGGCAGTTCGCGGATATGCACCATCACCCGGCCGGCCTGGCCGGAGGCCAGTTGCCAGAAGCTCGGTGTGCCGTCCGGATAGGCAATGCTGATATCGAGCAGCGACTGGAACCGGCCACCCATGGCGTTGAGCGTCAGGGCCAGGGCGCCGGCCTTCGGCTTGAGCAGATGACGATAGGGGGACGACTGCGTCCGGTGCTTTGCCGGGGTGTACCGCGTGCCTTCGGCAAAGTTCATGACGCTGGTCGGCACGTGCGCGAACTTGGCACAGGCGCGACGCGTGGTTTCGCGATCTTGATTGCGCAGCTCGGGGTGCTTGCGCAGCGCCGCCTTGGAGTGCCGCCGCATGAACGGAAAATCCAGCGCCCACCAGGCCAGGCCGATGACCGGCACGTAGATCAGCTGTTGCTTGAGGAAGAATTTGAGCAGTGGGATGCGCCGGTTCAACACCCGCTGCAACACGAAGATGTCCACCCAAGACCGATGGTTGCAATTGACGAGGTACCAACCCGCGTAGCGCAGGTTGTCGGCGCCTTCCACGCTCCACGGCTCACGTTGCAGCACGCCGATCCAGGCATTGTTGCAACTGATCCAGCGCGTTGCGACCCAGTTGAGCATCGGGTCGATCCGTCGGCGGACGGCCACTGCCGGCACCAGCAGCTTGAACGCTGACAGCGTGAACAGCGGCACGCTCCAGAACAGCGTGTTCAAGGCAAGCAGGATTGAGCTAAATGTGCCCAGTAAAAAGGCAGGCAGGACGCGGATCAAGGCACCTCCAATGAGTACCCGCCGGGTGGCCTGGGCGGGCAGGAATCGTGATGTTGAGGATACGTGAGCGTAGCGCGGATCGCCTGCCCAGACCATGCGCTGCGTCAGGATTCGTGCGTCGTCTTCGCATCCGAGGGGCGAAAAAAAACCCTTGGTGTTGGCCAAGGGTTTTTTCTGCTCAGGTACGGCTCAGAACGAATGCTTCAGCCCCACACCCGCCAGCACTGTCTTCGCGCCCGGCGCTGTGCCGCCCGCAACGATGGAAGTCTTGAGATTTTCCAGCGGGTCCACCGTGCCCACTGCGCCCGCATTGACGTACACAAGTTGCGCGTAAAGCGTGGTGCGTTTGGAGAAGGCGTAGTCGTTGCTCAGCACGACCGACTTGGTAGAGCTGTCGTGGGTGCTGCTTTCGTACTTGCTGTAGTAGCCCGCCAGCGTGGCGGTATTGGCGGGGCTCCACTTGTAGTCGAGCCCGGCACCGATCGATTTGACGTCTGACACACGTTGGCCGGTCGGCGCGTTATTGGTAACGCCGATGTAGTTCACGCGGCCCGTAAAGGCGCCGAACGGTACGGCCACACCTGCGCTCCACAGGCGGCTGAGGGTCTCGCCCGTGCCGCTGTCTGCCGTCGACTGATAGCCGAGGCCAACTGTGGCCGGGCCCGTGTAGGTGGCACCCAGCGAGAGTTCATTGCCGCGCCTGAAGCTGCCGGCAGTCTCTCCAAATGAATACGCAACGCCCAGCCACACGGGGCCGAAGTTGTTGGAGTACTGCAGTGCATTGCCGATGAACACGCCCACGTCGTTGCCGGGGTTGGTGCCCGCGCCCATTGCGTTGCCCGGTGCGGGGAGCTGGTTGTAGGCCCAGCCGTACAGGTTCGAGAACTGCTCCTTGAAGCCGCGCACTTCCGTGCCGATCGTACCGATGAGCGCCGGACTGTACTGGCGCCCAAGCGTGATCGCTCCCCAGTTGCCGCTGAGGCCAACGTTCGCTTGCCGGCGGAACAGCTCGGAGCTGAAGCCGGGGCCGGTGGTGAGCGTGCCGGTGTCGCTGCTGAAATGCCCTTCGAGGTTGAAGTTGGCCTTCAACCCACTGCCCAGGTCTTCCGACCCCTTGAGGCCCCAGATGCTCGGGCTGATGCCGCCCGAATGCACTTCGGTGATGCTGCCGCCGGCCGCACTGCGGTTTTGATACTGGAGGCCGGCATCGACCGTGCCGTAGAGGGTGACCGACGATTGTGCGATGGCGCCACTCGCTGCGCAGCCGAGAGCGGCTGCAATGGCGGTCAGGACGCAGGGTCGAAGGCGTGTGTTCTGCATGTTGTCTCCGTATTGTCGTTGTCTGATGCGTCGTGTGAATCGGCTCGGACGCATGGGGTGTTGGCGCTAAACCCGCGGGGGCGGGCTCAACGTCGGCGGGACTTTGCAATATGCGTACCACGACGTTTGCGGCGCATTGCACGGAGTTGCAGCGCGTTGATTAACGTTTGCGGATACCGGCGGCTGTGCGTGGGATGTAGCGTGGCGGGACAGTTGATGCAACACATGTCTGCCGTCTGTTCAGCCATGGAGCAGCTGCGATCAGGCGCTCGGCGCGCTTTGCATCCAGCGATCTTCGAGTTCGCGCCACGCACGTCCGACGTTCAGCGCATGGCGGGGATGAAAGTTGCGCCAGTCGCGATAGGCGTCGCCCGGGACATACGCGAGCGCGCGGGCTGCGTCGCCGCCGCCTTCAATGGCGCGCGTGACCGTGCTGTCGAGCATGTCGAGATAGGCGAGCGTCGGCCGCAGCATCTGCGCAGGCGTGCCGATGGCGGTGCCGACGACGATGTTGGCGGGCAGTTGCACAAGCGCATGCAATGCTTGGCGCCATCCAGCCAGCGAGCCGTCCTGCAGGTCCGGAATGCGCTGCAGATATGCCAGGCCGCCTGTGCACAGCACCCCGCGCTGCGGCGCGTACAGCACCGTGTCGGATGCGCTATGCGCGGCCGTGCAGACGTGGACTTGCCACGCAGTCTTGCCGGTGTGCAGCCAATCGCCATCGCGCAGTGCCGGTTCCGGATAGACGATCTCCGTTTCATGCATGACGCGCGCACCCAGCATGGCGGTCAGGCGCGCCAGACAGGTTTCGCAACGCTGGCGCATGAGGTCGGCGGTGGCGGCGGAGGCCAGGAAGGCAGGGCGCGGCTGCAGTTGTGCGAATGCGGCGTTGGCCAGCACATGCTCGGGATGCGCATGCGTGTTGACCACCCAGCGGATGGGTTCGGCCGTGATGTGCCGGATGGCCGCGATCAGGTGGTGTCCCCATCGCGCGTGCGGGCCAGGGTCCACCACGAGCACGCCGTTGCCCGTCGTGTGCACCAGCGTGGGCACGACTTCTCCGGCATTCGCGCGCGAGGCTTCTGCATTCACGGCGCGCGCCGCGTACAGGCCGTCCTGCAGGCGCAACAGCGTGACGCGCGCGGGGGCCGCAGACACCGTCGGGGCCGGACTGATCAGTGTCGTGAGCATGATGCGCATCCAGTGTCGCCGCGCGGGGTCTGGCGCCATGTCAGGGCGCCAGCGCGGCGTTCTCGTAACGTGGATAGAAGCGGGTCACGTTGCGCACGTACTCCGCGGGCATTCCACCCCACAGCGCGTAGGGCGCGTCTACCGGCATCGCAATCACCTCTGCCAGGTCGCGTCCTTCTGCCGCTGAGCGGCGCATACGCGCATCGAGCCACTGCAGGTACTGACGTGTCTGCGCGATGGCGTCCGCCTTGCCCAGCGCGGGCCCGTGGCTGGGGATCAACACGCGCGCGCCGCTGTCGGCAACGATCTTCTGCAACCGATCGAGACTGGCCAGCCAATGCGCAATGTTGGCGTGCGGCGTGGTGGGAATCCGGTCTCGAAAGGCAATGCCGCCTGCGAAGACCACACCGCTGGTCCGGTCCACCAACACAAGATCGTCATCGGTATGTCCGTCGAGGCGGATCAGGTCGATGCGATGGTGCCCCATGGTGCGTGTGCCAGGGGTCAATGGCGTGCCGGGCGGTGTCGATACCGTGTTCTGCATCCACGCGCCGCAGATGCGGTAAAGATTGTCGGCGTAGGCCGCGCCCTCGCGTTGCGCACCGGCGATGGTGCCGGGCAGCGCCTGGGCACCGACATCCGCATAGGCCTGGTTGCCGAAAAAATAGTCCGGGTGCAAGTTCAGGTTGAACACCCAGCGCACCGGCGCCGAGGTGACCGTGCGGATGGCCTGGCGTTGCTGCTCGCCGTACAGCATCGACGGCCCCGTGTTGATGACGAGCACCCCATCGCCGGTATCAATGAAGCCGGTGTTGATGATGTTGCAGCCGTTGCGCGCAGAGAAATCCGCGTTGGCGCCTTCGAGCACCCAGATGCCGGGCGCAACCGCGTGCGGTACGAGGTGGTAATCGGGGTTCTGCGCGCGCGCGATGGCTGTCAACATCGCAAGACACAGCAGAAGGCCCAACTGTTGGTGGCGTCGGCTCATCGTGTCACCTGCGCGCGGATGCGGTTGCCGTTGTTGTCGACGCCGGCCACGCTGATGCCGCGTCCAACAGGGCCATCCAGATCGAACGAGAAGATCGGGTTCTCGGCCACCGGCTCGTACAGCGCCAGTTCAAGCATGGGCTGACGCCGGGCATCGAGCAGGTTGAGCTGCTCGATATGGAAAGACGGGATGCCCGCCACCAGGCCGGTGTCCATCGGATGCATCACGCGCAGACGGATGCGGCTGCCTGCGCCGTTGAAGCCCGGAAACACGCGCGACTCGACCTGGTTCAGCGTGGTGCTCCAGGTGGCGTTCTGGCGTGTGGCGCCCGGCAGCGTGCAGCCACCGCCGGTGGCATCCACCTGCAAGGTGCCGACATGCCAGACACCGTCCGGCGTACGTGCGGCCACGCGCACCGCAGAGGCCTCCTGCAGCTTGAACCGGAACGACAGCGCCGGGCGGACGTGCATCGGCGCGAATTCGAGCACCTTGCGAATCGGGTTGCGGTCGACCGCGACGACGATGCGCTCCACCTTGCCGAGCGCCGATGCGTCGAACGCAATCGGCACCTGCATCGCGTCTTCCGCAAACGCCGGTCCGGTGATCTTGATGCGGCTGTCGAACGTCGTCCGCGCCGCGCCAAACACCTCCTGCTGAATCGTCGGCCAGAGCGGCGAGCCCGCTGGGTCGACGTTCGTATCGGCGCGGGCCGGCCCGGACAGGTACGCAACGGCCAGCGCAGCAGCGGCAGCATGGAGTGAAGCCGTTCTCATCGTGTGCCTTGGCAGGTTCAGATGAAAGGTCCACGTTGCGAAAGTCATGCCATGCAAGCGGTATGTCCGCACAAGCGTCCATCGGGTGTTCAGGTGATGGGGCGTTGAGCTTTGCAACACCTGTTGTTCCATTCTGGAACAGTCAGGCCGGCCGATCGGCGTGAACAAGCGATGGGAGTGGATCGAACATCCACCGCAGGGGATGGCCCGGGTTTTGCAGATGACGACCGGACACAGCGCAGACAACGACGCTGCGGTCATCACTCAAACATCAGGAGACAACCCATGCGTTACGCTCATCCCGGCACTCCCGGCGCCATCGTTTCGTTTAAGCCGCGCTATGGCAATTTCATCGGTGGCGAATTCGTGTCGCCGGTCAAGGGCCAGTACTTCACCAACACGACCCCGGTGACGGGCGAGGTGATCGGCGAGTTCCCGCGCTCGACCGCTGAAGACATCGACCGCGCGCTCGACGCCGCGCACGCCGCCGCTGATGCCTGGGGCCGCACCTCGGTGCAGGACCGCTCGCTGATCCTGCTGAAGATTGCCGACCGCATCGAGCAGAACCTCGAACTGCTGGCCGTGACCGAAACGTGGGACAACGGCAAGCCCGTGCGCGAAACGCTGAATGCCGACATCCCGCTGGCCGTGGACCACTTCCGCTACTTCGCCGGCTGCATCCGCGCGCAGGAAGGCTCCGCTGCCGAGATCAACGAACACACCGTGGCGTATCACATCCACGAGCCGCTGGGCGTGGTCGGCCAGATCATCCCGTGGAATTTCCCGCTGCTGATGGCTGCATGGAAGCTGGCGCCCGCACTGGCTGCCGGCAACTGCGTGGTCCTCAAGCCGGCCGAGCAGACGCCGCTGGGCATCTGCGTGCTGATGGAGCTGATTGGCGATCTGCTGCCGGCGGGCGTGCTCAATGTCGTGCACGGCTACGGCAAGGAAGCCGGCGAGGCACTGGCCACCAGCAAGCGCATCGCCAAGATCGCCTTTACGGGCTCGACGCCGGTCGGCTCGCACATCATGAAGTGCGCGGCCGAAAACATCATTCCGTCAACGGTGGAGCTGGGCGGCAAGTCGCCCAACATCTACTTCGAAGACATCATGCAGGCCGAGCCGAGCTTCATCGAAAAGGCCGCCGAAGGCCTGGTGCTGGGCTTCTTCAACCAGGGCGAGGTGTGCACGTGCCCGTCGCGCGCGCTGGTGCAGGAATCCATCTACAGCCGTTTCATGGATGCGGTGTTGACCAAGGTGGCCGCCATCAAGCGCGGTGACCCGCTCGACACCGACACGATGGTCGGCGCGCAGGCTTCGGAGCAGCAGTTCTACAAGATCCGCAGCTACCTGGAGATCGCACAGGAGGAAGGCGCCGAGTGCCTGGTCGGCGGCGATGTGGAAGTGCTGCCCGGCAATCTGTCGAAGGGTTACTACATCAAGCCGACGCTGCTCAAGGGTGACAACAGCATGCGTGTGTTCCAGGAAGAGATCTTCGGCCCGGTGATTGCCGTGACGACGTTCAAGGACGAAGCGCAAGCCCTGCAGATCGCTAATGACACCGACTTTGGCCTGGGCGCCGGTCTTTGGACGCGCGACATCAACCGCGCGTACCGCGTGGGCCGTGCCATCAAAGCAGGGCGCGTGTGGACGAACTGCTACCACCTGTATCCGGCGCACGCGGCGTTTGGCGGCTACAAGAAATCGGGTGTGGGCCGCGAGACCCACAAGATGATGCTCGACCACTATCAGCAGACCAAGAACCTGCTGGTGAGCTACGACACCAAGCCGCTGGGCTTCTTCTGATGGTGTAGCAGGACGGCTGGCGCCGGGGCATCGCGCCTGTGCGCCAGCCGCTGACCTGCGAGGCAACGACCCCGCAGGCAAACAAGAAGAGGAGACATGGCCGTGTGCCAACCATTTGCCCTGCCGCAACGCGCGCAGGTGTCACCCCCATTGCCGCTGATTCCCTGCCGGGATTAGCCACCGCCACGCCTGTTCTCTGGGATACGTATACCCGAGACCCGCGAGCGAGAACATCGGGGAGACACTTCGTGCATTCGCCTATCAGCCGTTCGGAGAAGAGCGCCAGCCGTGTGCGCAACGCCGCACCGTGCCTTGCAGGCGGCGTGGCTGCGCTCACTGCCTCGGCGCTTTACTCGCCCGCGTTTGCCGAAGACCAGATCGTGGCGGTGGCATTGCCGACCGCGCAGGTCGTCGGCTCGACCCCGATCGACAGCATTGGCGTGCCGCTGTCGCAGTTTCCTGCCAATGCGCAGCGTGTGAGCGCGAAGGATGCGCGCGAGCAACGCAATTCGAACCTAGCGGACCTGCTGAACGACAACCTCGGGCAGGTCAGCATCAGCAACGGGTCGGGCAATCCGTACCAGAACGACATCAACTATCGCGGGTTTCAAGTGTCGTCGCTGCTGGGCGTGCCGATTGGCGTGTCGGTCTACTTTGATGGCGTGCGGATGAACGAGCCCTTCGGCTCCATCGTGAACTGGGATCTGATTCCTATGAACGCGATGTCCAGCGTCAACATCCTGCCGGGCTCCAACCCGATGTTCGGCCTCAACACACTGGGCGGCGCGCTGGTCGTCAACACCAAGAACGGGAAGGACAACGCCGGCACGTCGATTGAGGCGCTGGGCGGGTCGTTTGGCCGCCGTGCGCTGAGCTTTGAGACCGGTATCGTCGACAAGGCTCACGGCACCGATTACTTCGTCGCCGGCAACTTCGACCGGCAGGACGGCTTTCGCGAACACTCGGGTTCGAACGTCAAGCAACTGTATGGAAAAGCGCGGTGGCACGGCAACGACGGCGCTACCCAGCTCGAGCTGTCGGCCGCACTTGCAGATACGTCGCTGAGCGGCACGCAGTCGTTGCCGATGGACATGATGGCGAACCGCAGCGCCGCCTATACGTGGCCCGACACCATCTCAAACCGGATGGCGCTGCTGAACCTGAAGGGCAGCCATTGGTTGAACGACACCAACCAACTGGCCGGCAGCGTCTACTACCGCAAGGCCAGCCTTCACAACGTCAACAGCAACGCACAGCTGGATGACGGCTGCTTCAACGACGACGGCTCGCTGGCAACGACCGCTGCAGGTGGCACCACCACGTACAAATGCGCGAACAAGGCGCCCAACGGCACGGCAGTCAATGCAGTGACCGGCGCGAATGCGCTTGCGCTCGGCTACGGCCGCTGGACCAACGCCATCAATACCAGCGTCGTCGATTCCGCCACGCATGAGGACACGGTGGGCACGTCCCTGCAGTGGTCGAACTTCAGCCAACTTGCGGGACACGACAATACGTTCACCTTCGGTGGTGCGTTCGATCATTCGCGCATCACGTATGACCAGACGACCTACCTGGCACGGTTGATCAACTATCAGACAGTGGTGAGCCCGAACCAGACATACGGATTCACCGCCAATGGATCGGCACCGTCGACATCGAACCCCGCGTTGTTCACGGGCAGCAACGTCATTGGCGCGGTCAACCTGTCGTCCAACGTCAACAACTTCAGCCTGTACTTCACCGATACGTTGAGCGTGACGGAGAAGCTGAGCGTGACTGCCTCTGGAAGCTTCAACTACACAACGCTCAACCAGGGCGGCGCCAACAATAAATACCTGAACGAAGACGGCGGTTACTCCTGGACGGACCAAGTATCGGGCGTGTCGTACTACAACCCCGGCTACGCGAATGCCTATCGGTACTCGAATGCGGGATCGGGCGCGGCAACCGCTCCGAACGGTGTCCCGCCGGGGGCGGTGGCCGGACCGGAAACCAACAGCCTGGCCGGCTCGCATCGCTATCGCCGTTTCAACCCGGCGCTCGGGTTCAACTACGACCTGGGCGCGGGGCAGGGCATCTTCGGCAGCTACAGCGAATCGATGCGCGCTCCGACATCGATTGAATTGTCTTGCGCCGATCCGAACAGCCCGTGCTCGCTCCCCACGGGGTTCAACGGCGATCCGGACCTGAAAGCCGTGGTAGCCAAAACCATCGAATTCGGCGGCCGCGGAAAGCTGGGCAAGTCCACCTACTGGAGCGCGGCTGTCTACGACTCGCGCCTGAGCAATGACATCCAGTTCATCGCCACGTCAAACACGTACGGCTACTTCGCCAATGTCAGCAAGACCGAACGGCGCGGCATGGAACTGGGCGCCAGCACGAAGATCGACAAGTGGTCGTTGTCGGCCAACTTTGGTTATGTCGATGCGATCTACAAGTCGGCATTCACCACGGCGAGCGGGCAGCACGTGGTCAGCGGCAACAAGATCCCGGGCATCCCCGCGAAGACGCTCAAGCTCGGCGCATCGTACGCCTTCAGCCCGAACCTGTCGATGGGCGGGAACGTGATCCTGGTCAGCAAGCAGATCGCACACGGCAACGAAAGCAATGCCGACCCGAACGGCGAGGTGGCCGGCTACGGCCTCGTCAATCTGAACCTGCACTACAAGCCGACGCGAAACCTCGAGATTTCCGCCTACGTCAGCAACCTGTTCAACAAGCGCTATTCCACGTACGGCCTGTCGGGCATGCGGAGCATCTACACGTTGGCGAAGCAGCAGTTCATGACGCCGGCACCGCCGCGCGCGATCTGGATTGGCCTGACGTATTCGTTTGGAGGCAAGGCCGCCGGTGCCGATGCGGACTGAGCCGCCCATAAGAGACCATCATGAAAGCACTGACCTACTACTTCCGGATCGCCACGTTGCTTTGCGTGGGTTGGGTATCGACCCTCCAGGCGGTTGCCGAGGTGTCGGATCCCGTCGCCTACGTCACGAATCAGGGCGGCGGTGTGACCGTGCTCAATGCACGCACGCTCAAATGGCTTGACGAGATTGCCGTGGGCAAGGATCCGCGCGGCCTCGCTGTCACGCCCGACGGCCGCTGGTTGCTGACGGCCAACCAGGGCAGCGCCGATGTGTCGGTGATTGACACAGGCACACGCAAGGAGATCAAGCGCATCGCAGTCGGCAGGAATGTCGAGTTCATGCGCATCTCGCCCGACGGCCGCCGGGCGTTCGTCACCTACGAGCCTTCGTCGGAAGGCGGGCCGCCGGGCAAGAACGACCGGGCCGTGAAAGACGAGAAGGATGAGAACGATGAAGCCCCCGCCGAAGTCGCGATCATCGACCTCAGCCAGTGGGCCGTGGTCGGCCGCATCAAGGCCGCCCGCGAGACCGAAGCCATCGAGTTTTCACCGGACGGAAAGTTGCTGCTGGTGGCCAACGAAGGTGACAACACGGTCGGCGTTTATGAGCTGTCGACGCTCAAGCAGATCCGGCGGGTGGATGTCGCGCCATACGGCAATCGGCCGCGCGGCATCAAGATCGCGCCGGATGGAAAGACCTATGTGGTGACGCTGGAAAACTCGAACAACCTGTTGCTGCTGGATGCCGGTTTCAAGCCGATCCAGACCGTGCCCACTGGGCAGGGGCCATACGGGATCGCGTTTGACCGCGAGGGCCAGTACCTCTGGGTGGCTGCCAGCCGCGCTGATCAGTTGCAGGTGTTCGATGCCCGCACCTTTGCGCAAGTGGCCGCCATTCCGGTCGGCAAGCGTTGCTGGCATTTCAGCTTCACGCCGGGTGATCGGAAGCTGCTGCTTGCCTGCGGCCGCTCGAACACTGTGCAGGTGATCGACCCGCAGAAGCGCGAGGTCGTCGATACGCTCCAAGGCTACAAGTTGCCCTGGGGTGTGGTGACGTATCCAACCTCGGTGGGCAGCCTCGATGCGCCGCGCTGATCGACCCGCCCACGCATCCGCGCCGGCCTACGCGGCCCTGCAGATCGCGTTGCATTGGGTGAGCGCCTCGTTGCTATGCGGCTTGTTCGCGCTGGGCTTCTACATGACCGGTCTGGCCAAGGGCGCACCGGGGAAGGCGGTCTTGGTAAATCTGCATAAATCGCTCGGGCTGACGGCGGCGCTGGTCATCGCGTGGCGCGTGGTGGTGCGCGTCAGCCGTGCTGCGCCACCGTCCATTCCGGGGCTGTACTGCTGGGAGACGGAGCTGGCGCGCACTACGCATCGCCTGCTCTACATGTGCATGGTCGTGATGCCTGTGTCGGGCTATCTCGGGTCTTCGTTCAATCCATACGGAACGCGCTTCTGGGGCGTGCCGCTGCCGCGCTGGGGTTGGGTCGACAGCGCACTGCAGCACATGTTCTACACGGTGCACAGCACGACGGCCGATCTGCTGCTCTGCCTGGTGGTGCTCCACGTTGCCGGGGTGATCAAGCACCAGTGGGTCGATGCGCGGAGGTGCGTGCAGCGCATGTTGCCGGGCCAGCGCACGCGCGCGCTGTAAGCCGCTGTCTTTGCTCGGGCTGCGTTCATTGCGCTGCTCCATTTCGCAACAGAACAAACGATGTGTTGCGGTATGGCACGCAACACCGCACTGCAAGTCGCGTGAAACCGCGATTTCACGGCGTTTTTCGATGGCACGGGATTTGCCCTGAGTCCGACCGGTGTGACATCACACTGCCGGACCTGGACCATAAAGAGAGGTAGAGGAGACAAGAATGAGGACACTACGAGTGATTGCACTTGCGGCTGCCATGGTGGCTGCAAGTGTTGCCGTGCACGCGGCAACGCCCCCCGTTACCGATGCCATGATCGAGAACGATGCGAAATCGTCGAACGACGTGCTGACCTGGGGCATGGGTACGCAAGGGCAGCGCTTCTCGACGCTCACCAAGATCAACACGAAGAATGTCAGCCAGCTTGTACCGGCATGGTCGTTCTCGTTTGGCGGTGAGAAGCAGCGCGGTCAGGAATCCCAGCCGCTGATCTACAACGGCAAGATGTTCGTCACGGCGTCGTACTCGCGCATCTATGCGATCGACCTGAAGACCGGCAAGAAGCTGTGGAAGTACGAGCAGCGTCTGCCGGAGGGCATCATGCCCTGCTGCGACGTCGTCAACCGCGGCGCCGCGCTGTACGACAACCTGGTCATCTTCTCCACGCTGGATGCGCAGCTGATCGCGCTCAATCAGGACACCGGCAAGATCGTCTGGAAAGACAAGATCGAGGACTACGCCGCCGGCTATTCAACGACCGCCGCACCGCTGATCGTGAAGGGCATGGTGCTGACGGGCGTGTCGGGTGGCGAGTTTGGCGTGGTCGGCCGTGTGGAAGCGCGCGATGCCAAGACCGGCCAGTTGATCTGGTCGCGTCCGACGGTCGAAGGCCACATGGGCTACAAGTACGACAAGGATGGCAACAAGACCGAGAACGGCATGACGGGCACGCTCAACGCGAGCTGGCCCGGCGAGACGTGGAAGACCGGTGGCGCATCGACGTGGCTGGGCGGCACCTACGACCCGCAGACCAACCTGGTCTACTTCGGCACCGGCAACCCGGGACCGTGGAACAGCCATCTGCGCAAGGGCGACAACCTGTATTCGTCTTCCACGCTGGCCATCGACCCGGACACCGGCAAGATCGTCTGGCACTACCAGAACACCCCGAACGACGGCTGGGATTTCGACGGCGTGAACGAGTTCGTGACGTTCGACATGGACGGCAAGCGCGTCGGCGGCAAGGCTGACCGCAACGGCTTCTTCTACGTGAACGATGCGAAAACCGGCAAGCTGCTCAACGCGTTCCCGTTCGTGAAGGTCAACTGGGCCACCAGCATCGACCTCAAGACCGGCCGCCCGAACTACGCACCCGACCACCGTCCGGGCGATCCGGCCCAGGCCGCGGGTGAAGAGAAGAAGGGCAAGTCGGTGTTTGCCGAGCCCGGCTTCCTGGGCGGCAAGAACCAGATGCCGATGGCATACAGCCCGCAAACCGGGCTGTTCTACGTGCCCGCCAACGAGTGGGGCATGGACATCTGGAACGAACCCGTGAGCTACAAGAAGGGCGCCGCCTACCTGGGAGCTGGCTTTACCATCAAGCCGCTCAATGAGGATTACATCGGCGCACTGCGCGCGATCAATCCGAAGACGGGCAAGATGGAATGGCAGATCAAGAACAACGCGCCGCTGTGGGGCGGTGTGATGACAACTGCCGGTGGCCTGGTGTTCTGGGGCACGCCCGAGGGCTATCTGAAGGCGGCCGATGCCAAGACCGGCAAGGAGCTGTGGCAATTCCAGACTGGCAGCGGCATCGTCGCGCCGCCCGTCACCTGGGAAGACAACGGCGAGCAGTTCGTGGCCGTGGTGTCGGGCTGGGGTGGTGCAGTGCCGCTGTGGGGCGGTGAAGTGGCCAAGCGCGTGAACTTCCTGGAGCAGGGCGGTTCGGTCTGGGTGTTCAAGCTGCACAAGAACTGACGTGCGTGGTTGAGCGCTGTGCGCCCTTTGCGGCGCGCAGCCTCTCGCACAGCTTCAAGGAGTTTCAGATCGTGATCATGCGCAATGGAGTGTTCTCGCTGCTGGCCGTAGTGTCTGCAGCAATCGGGGCGGCGCCCGCCCACGCCGCGCCGGACATGCAGGCCCTGGCCGACAAGAGCGGCTGTTTCTCGTGCCACAGCATGCATACCAAGATCGTCGGCCCCGCCTTTGCCGACGTGGCCGCCAAGTACAAGGGCGATGCCGACGCGCCCGCGAGACTGGCGCAGAAAGTGCGCGAAGGCGGCAAGGGTGTGTGGGGCCGCATCCCGATGCCCGCGCACCCCAACCTCAAGGAAGACGAAGCGAAGCAATTGGTGGCCTGGGTGTTGAGTTCAGGCTCCTAGGCTTCTACGTTGCTCGCCGGGGAAAAGGAAGAGGGCCGGCATTGTCCGGCCCTTTCTCTTCTCCAGGATTGCGTTCTATGGTTGCGTGAGCCGGCGCGAATTGGCATCGGTCCGGAACACGATGGGGACCTCGCCGGTGCGGGTGTCACGCATCTGTCCGAACCCGTTCATCGCAGCCATCCGGCCTTGCAGCACCACCTTCTGAAGCGCACCGTGATCCGCCGATTTTCCGCACACCGGGTCCGTGCGCGTCGCATCGCCCGTCAACAGATAGGCCTGACAGCGGCAGCCGCCCGCATCTTCTTCGCGCGACTCGCATGATTGGCACGGCTGCGGCATCCAATGCGTGCCGCGAAAGCGCTGAAAGGCGTCGCTGCTTCGCCAGATATCGCGCAGCGGCTGATTGAGCACGTTGGGCAGCTCCAGCCCCGGCAGCATGCGCGCAGAGTGGCAGGGCAACGCAACGCCATCCGGCGCGATGCCGAGGAATGTCGTGCCCCAGCCGTTCATGCACTTCTTTGGGCGCTGCTCAAAGTAGTCCGGCACGACGTAAAGCAATTGGCATCGGCTGCCGATGCGGGTCCGGTAGTCGTTCACGACGGCTTCGGCGTCACGCAGTTGCTCCAGGGTGGGCATCAGCGCCAGGCGGTTTTCCCATGCCCAGCCGTAGTACTGCGTGTTGGCAAGTTCCAGGTATTCGGCGCCGATCTCCAGCGCCATGTCGATGATGGCGCCCACGTGCGGCAGGTTATGCCGGTGCATCACGCAGTTCATCACCATCGGATAACCGTGGGCCTTGATCAGATCCGCCACCTGGCGCTTCAGGTCAAATGTGCGCGTGCTCGACAGAAAGTCGTTCAGCTCCCGCGTGGAGTCCTGGAACGACAGCTGGATATGGTCGAGCCCCGCAGCGCGCAATGCGCCAAGCCGCGCATCGGTCAGGCCCACCCCAGATGTCACGAGGTTCACGTAGAACCCGAGCCCATGCGCATGCGCGACCAGGGTTTCAAGATCCTTGCGCAACAGCGGCTCGCCGCCCGACAGGCCGAGCTGCACCGCGCCCAGCGCCCGCGCCTGGGTGAACACATCGCACCACTGTTCGGTGGAGAGTTCCTGATCGTGCCGCGTGTAGTCGACCGGGTTGGAGCAGAAGGCGCAATGCAGCGGGCAGCGATAGGTCAGCTCGGCCAGCAGCCAGAGCGGCGGACCGGGTATCGGCGTAGCTGCCGGCGCGAGCAGCGAATCGGCCTCAAACGAGCCAGCCGCGTTCGAATGCATGTTTGACAAAGGCGTGGACCTCCGGAGCGATGCCCTGCACGCCAAAGGCGGATTGCAGGTCGTCGATCAGCATGTCGAGGGTATGGGCACCGTCGCAGCGCTGCAGGATCGCGGCGGCGCTGTCATTGAGCGTGACCATGCCTTCGGGGTACAGCAGCACCCAGCTTTGCTGCATGTCTTCCCATTGCAGCCGGAAGGTCCGGTGCAGCGTGGGGTGGGCCGGATCAGACAAGGGAGGGCTCATGTGCGTGGGCCTGTTGGATGGCATCGAGCATCGACCAGAGGATGTCGAGCTTGAACTGCAGGATGTCCAGCGCACGCAGTTGCTGCTCCGGCGTGCGGAAGTAGTCGAGTGTCACGCGCAGGCCGTGCTCGACGTCGCGCGAGGCCAGCGGAATGCGCGAGCGGAAGTACGCCAGCCCCTCCGGCTGCACCCACGGATAGTGCTCGGGCCAGCCGGCCAGCCGTTCCTTGTGAATGTCCGGCGCGAACATCTCCGTGAGCGAGGAGCACACTGCTTCCTGCCACGGCGCGCGGCGCGCAAAGTTCACATACGCATCCACCGCAAAGCGCACGCCCGGCAGCAGATGCCGGTGAGACCACAGCGCGTCGCGCGTCAGGCCCACGGCAACGCCTAAGCGCACCCAGCTCTCGATGCCGCCCGGCTGCGCATCGTCGCCGTCGTGGTCGTGGATGCGGACGATCCACTCGCGGCGCGTTGCCCGGTCGGGGCAGTTGGACAGGATGGCCGCATCCTTGAGCGGGATGTTGACCTGGTAGTAGAAACGGTTCGCAACCCACGTGCGGATTTCCTCCGGCGTGCATTCGCCAGCGCGCATGCGCAGGTTGAACGGATGATGAATGTGATAGCCCGCCTGCTTCGCGCGCAGCCGTGCTTCGAACTCTTCGGCCGTCCAGGCAACAGGATGTGTCATAGCGAGATTTCCATGCCGTCGTAAGCCACCTCGATGCCGTGTGCTTCCAACTCCCGGCGCTGCGGCGAGTCTTCATCGAGGATCGGGTTGGTGTTGTTGATGTGGATCAGCACCTTGCGCGTGGCCGGCAGCTGGTCGAGCACGTCGATCATGCCGCCGGGGCCGGATTGCGCGAGGTGGCCCATGTCTGCTGCCGTCTTGGTGGAAAAACCGAGGGCGAGCATCTCGTCGTTGCGCCAGCAGGTGCCGTCCACCAGCACCACGTCGGCCGCGCCCATTTCGTCGAGCACATGGGGTTCGACACGGGCGAGACCCGGCGCGTAGAATGCACGCCGGCCGCTCTTGCGATCGACGATGCGCAGGCCGATGTTGTCGCCCACGCGGCGCGCGTTGCGGCTGGGCGAGTAGGGCGGCGCCTTGCTCTCCAGCGGGATCGCCGTCAACGCCACGTCGTCGAGCGGGGGCACCGAGAACGCCGTGCCGTCCAGCGCGAGCGCGCGCGTGTCGAGACCGCAGTAGTGCGACAGCATGCGGGTGAGCGGGAAGGCGGTGGACAGATCGCTGATGACCGCTGCGCTGGCATAGACGGGCAGCGCTTGCCGATGTTCACGCAGCATCAAGAGGCCCGTCACATGGTCGATCTGCGCATCCATCAGCACGACGCCCACGATGCCCGTATCACGCGGCGTGCGTGCCGGTTGCAGCGCTGGCGAACTGCGCAGTTGCGCGAGGATGTCCGGCGAGGCGTTCACCACGAGCCAGCTGTGTTGGCCGTCGCCGAGTGCGATGGACGACTGCGTGCGCGGCGTGGCGCGCACGGTGCCGCGCCGCACACCGTCGCAGTTGCGACAGTTGCAGTTCCACTGTGGGAAACCGCCGCCGGCGGCCGAGCCGAGAACCCTGAGTATGGTCATGATGCAAATCCAACGTGTCGGGGCGGATTGAGCAAGAAGTCGGCCAGGGGATGGCGGGAAGGCACGCGCGCCTCCAGGCGGAAAAAAGCCCGCCGTGAAGAACCGGCGGGCTCGTGGAGCCTTGCGTGCTCAGCCGCGCAGTGTCAGCGGTTGGCGATGTACATGGTGATCTCGAACCCGAGTCGCAGTTCGGTGTAGGCGGGGGTCGTCCAGTTCATGTCTCCTCCTTGAGGGTTGGCATAGTTAGTGAATGCACAGCGTTGTTCAGCGGCTGCACAGGCGTTTGCCGAACGCAGCCGCATCGTCATCAAGGCAACATCCATGCCCACCTCCGACTGGCCAACCACATCCGCCCGCTTTCACCTGCGCACGCCGGACGGCCACTGCCTGCATGTGCGCCAATGCGGCCCTGACAGCGGAGAACCGTGGCTGGTGCTGCATGGCGGCCCGGGCAGCGGCTGCGCGCCTTCGATGGCTGCGTGGTTCGATCCGCTGCGGCATCGCGCCGTGCTGCCGGACCAGCGCGGTGCCGGGCGCTCGCGACCCGCCGGCACGCTACGGCGCAATACGGTGACGGCGCTGCTGGCCGATCTGGAGCAACTGCGCATTGCGCTCGGCATTGCGCGCTGGGGCGTGGTCGGTGGGTCATGGGGCGCAGCGCTGGCGTTGGCCTATGCCGATCGCTTTCCCCATGCCGTATCGGCGCTGGTGCTGCGCGGCACCTTCCTGACCGGTTTCGACGATGTGCAGTCGTTGTTCAACGCGCGCGGCGCCGGTCGTGATCTCTTGCGAGGCGTCGGTGGGCGAGGTGAGGGTTTTCCTGCGGCCCGTGGTCGCCTTCGCGTTGCAACAGACATGTTGCAGCCTGGTACAACTGTTCAGAAATTGAACATTGCCACGGCATGGCAGCGTGCGGAACATCGGCTGTTGGGCCTGCGGCCGCTGGCACGTCGCCAAACCTGGCAGCAGCGCATGGCCCTCTTGCGCAAGTACCAGTTGCAGGCGCATTACCTGCATCGGCGAGCAGGGCTGGGGAAGGCAGCGTTGCTGCGGGCGGCCACGCGCATCGGGGCGAGGGGTTTGCCGGTGACGCTGCTGCATGGGCGGGAAGACAAGGTTTGCCGGCCCGGCAATGCGCTGCGGTTGTCTGTAGCGATCCCGCATGCGCAGTTGGTGTGGGTGCCGGGTGGGCACCTGGCGGTGGGTGAGATGGCGAAAGCGCTGGGCGCCGCCATCCGTGCGTCGGGGTGGTCAGTCGGTGTCTGAAGGCAAGCCGCCGGCCTCGTCGATCCGGCGGTAGATTGTGTTGCGCGAAATGCCGAGCGCTTTCGCAGCGGCGGAAATGTTGCCGTTGTGCGCCTGCACGGCCGCCATGATCGTCATGCTTTCCACATCGGCAAGCCGCTTGGGCTGCGTGCCGCCCACGTTTTGAGTGACAGGCGGTACAGCCGCTGCCGATGCCACCGCATTGTCGGGAGACGGCTGGTCGCCATGACGCGCCTGCCAGTCTTCAAGAAAATCGTCGGGCAGATGGTCTTCGGTGATTTCCGGAGCGCCTTCGGCCATCAGCCGGGCGGTGCGCAGCAGATTGCCGAGCTGGCGAATGTTGCCGGGCCAGTGGTAGCTGCGGAACATCTGCATCACGGCTTCGCTGATGGGGGGCGCGTCGGCTTGCTCGAGTTTCAACAGCTTGTCGGCCACCACATCGAGGTCGCTGCGCTCGCGCAATGCCGGCAGGCGCACGACCAGGCCGTTGAGCCGGTAGTACAGGTCTTCGCGGAACTGCCCGCTGGCCACCATCTCGCGCATGTTGCGGTGGGTGGCGCACACGACTGTCACATCCACCTGGATCAGCTTGTTGCTGCCCAGCGGTGAGACCGCACGCTCTTGCAGCGCGCGCAACAGGCGCGCCTGCAGGTGCAGCGGCATGTCGCCGATCTCGTCCAGGAAGAGCGTGCCGCCGTTGGCGAGCACCATCTTGCCGATGCCGCCCTTCTTGCGCGCGCCGGTAAAGGCGCCTTCTTCGTAGCCGAAGAGTTCAGATTCGATGAGCGCTTCCGGAATCGACGCGCAATTCACGGCGATGAAGGGGCCGGCGTGGCGCGGGCTGTCGGCGTGGATGGCGCGCGCAAGCAGCTCCTTGCCCGTGCCGGTTTCGCCCAGGATCATGACAGGGATATCCTTGCCGATAACCTTGCGCAGCTTGCCAATGACGGTCTGGATCTGCGCGTCGCCGGTGTCCAGCGCCTCCAGGCTGGCCGGCTGCCGGATCGGCTCGATGTAGGCCCGGCGCGGCGCCGCGTCGCGGTCAGTCGAGAGATCAGCGCCAATCGCGCCGCCCACCATGCGGTTGGCCGGCCGCTTCCATTCGACGCGCGCAAACACCTTCACGCCGCTGGGCAGTTGCAACTGCACGATACCTGCCGCTGCGGTGCGTTCGCGGTCGATCAACTGCGACATCGACAGCCCAAACAGCGACGAAAAGGTATGGGCATGCAGCGCGCGGATCGACAGGCCGAGCTGGAATTCGCCGCTGCGGTTGGCCGACAGGAAGCGCCCCGCCGGCGTGAAGGCCGCAATGCCCTCGACCAGTGTGCCGATGAATTCCGGGCGCGAGTGGAAGTGGATGCACACCACGTCCTGGAACGTGTTGGCAAACAAGTGATTCTCGATCATCTGCGCCGACATGCGCACCAGCGCCATGGTGTGCTTGTGGAAACCGCGATGGTCCCCCGTCACATCGAGCGCACCCACGGTGGCGCCGTACGGATCGAAGATCGGCGCACACGAACAGGTGAGGAACTGATTGGCCTGCAGGTAGTGCTCGGAGCCGTGGACCAGCGTTGGTTTAGCCTCGGCCAGCGCCGTGCCGATGGCGTTGGTGCCCCGGCTCGCTTCCGACCACAGCGCGCCCGGTTGAAGGGCCACCTTGCTCGCCTGGGCCAGGAAATCGTCGTCCCCCAGCGAATGCAGGATCAGGCCCGACGTGTCGGTCAGGATCACCATGCTTTGCGTGTTGACGATCTGGCTGTAGAGCGTCTCCATCACGGGGAGCGCGTGCGTGAACAGCGACTGGCTGCGCTCGATCTCGGTTTTCAGCTCGCTGTGCAGGACCGGGCAGAAGTCGGGCGACTCATACGGGCGCAAGCCGTAGGACTTGGATCGCTCGTGGGATTGCGCGATCAGTTCAGGCTGATCGTTCGGGGTGTCACCGAGCGTGGCCGGGGCGTTTTCGGAACCGCGCGGGTCGGCTGCCGCGTGAGGGGTCATGGTGTGTGTCTCCTTAAACCTCGCCCGCAATCTGTGTGCGGGTCGCCCGGATCGCCTGATTTAACCAGGGTGCGAACCGGAAGTGTTGCGCCATGAAGCAAGACCCTTGCCAGGGTGTTGCATTCCTGAGCACCTGTGCCAACCCTCGCATCGGATAACCGGCGCGCTTGGCGGATGCAGGCCGGGTTTGGCGGCAGGTTCGCGCCTTGGTATGGCTCTTGCAGAAATGGCTCCAAAAATCGTTTCAACGACAACTAGGAGACACTCTTGAAAACGCCTCGCAATTTGCTCGCGCTGCTTTCTGCCTGCGCACTTCTGGCCGGCGGATTGCCCGCAGCCGCATCCGCTCACGGCGATGTCACACCGCAGGCCGTAGACACGCACACCTTACCGCAACTCGGTGCCGATTGGCGTCAGGACAATCCATACCGGACGGGCCCCGCCCACGACGAAGCGCTGCGTATCGGCACCTCGGCGTTCAACCAGAACTGTGCGCGCTGCCACGGGCTGGAGGCCATCTCCGGCGGCATCGCCCCCGACCTGCGCAAGCTCGACACCGATTGCATGTCGCTGGCAAGCGCCAAGCAGAAGGAGGCTTGCTACGGCGAGGTGTCGCAGTACTTCACCGCCACAGTCCGCCACGGCCGCACCCGCGATGGCCGCGTCTACATGCCCCCGTTTGAAGGCGTGCTGACCCAGGAAGCGGTCTGGTCGATCAAGACGTATCTGGAATCGCGCCGCGTACAGGAGTAGTAGGTCGGCCTGCCCCCGTTGGCAGCTTTGCGAGCCGATGCTGTCCCTGCCTTCGTGTGCATCGGCTCGCTCATTTTTTTCACCAGGAGATTCTCATGAATGCCCGTATTCGGTTGACCGCGGTTGGGGCTTTCCGTCGCCTTGCCGGCCTCCTGCTTGCTGCGGCAGCCATGATGGTGAGCGCCGCGCCGGCACATGCCGACATGGCGAAGATCCGCCAGAGCGGTGCCCTGAAGGTCGCGCTGTACAAGGGCCTGCCGCCGTTCTCCGACAACGTCGGGGGCCAGTTCAGCGGCATTGACGTGGCGCTTGCCAATGCGCTTGGCAAGCAGATGGGGCTGTCGGCGTCGTTGCTGCCGTTTGATGCGGATGACGATGGCATGTCGGGCGACCTGCGCAACATGGTCTGGAAAGGGCACTACCTGGGGTATGGCCCGGCCGACGTGATGCTCCATGTGCCGGTTGACCCGAACTTCATTCGCCAGAACGACCAGGTGCTGATATTCGCGCCGTACCTTCGCGAAGGCTATGTGCTGGTGTACGACAGCGACCGCGTCCGCAAGGTCAGCAGTTTCGAAGACCTCGCCGGTCAGGCGACCGGCGCCGAGCAGGGATCGGGCGGGGCGAGTGCGCTGCTTTCCAGTGCCAACGGCGCGCTGCGCGACAAGGTGAAGATCTATCCGGAGGCCAACGAGGCGCTGCGTGCGCTGTTCTCCGGCCAGATTGCCGCGGCAATGGTGACGCGGGCGCAATATGAAAGTGCGCTGAAGATGCAGAATCAATCTGCCACACGGTTCGTGGCGACCGAATTGCAGTCGCCGCTGCTGCCGGCCCGCGGTTGGGCGATCGGCATGGCCGTCAAGGCGGATCAGCGAGAACTGGCGCAGGCGCTGGAGACCGCGCTCAATGCACTGCGCGCCAGCGGCGAGCTGCAACGCATCTTTGCGCAATACGGCGTGTCGGTGGTGGCGCCGTAGCCACCACCGCCAGCGCACGGAGCCGAACGTGTCGACGCACCTGACGCGGGGGCACTGCGGGCGGCTGGCCGCGCCGGCCAGCTCACGCGCTACGCCTTCTCCGCCGCGGCGTGCTTGGAGGGCAGCGCACTCACGTTGTCGTCGAACTGCGAATCCACGGGGATCTTCGAGAAGTGGTGGATCTTGGGCGCGTGCGAGTCGTCGGCCTGCGCGTCGTGCGGGTCGATGAACGACATCGCCGTGCGGCGCCGGAGCATATGCGAGTCGCGCGATTGCGATTCGCGCCACAGCTCGGCCGTGAACTTGAGACCGGCGCGCAATGCGTGGGCGCTTTCCTGCTTGCCCTTGCGCTGGTCGGACACGCGCTCGATGCCCTTCTTGACGACGTCTTCCAGGAATATGAGACGGGCGCGGTAGTAGTCCGCGTGCATTTGTGCATCCATCACGCGCTGCTCTGCCTGGTACAGCTCCATGCGCAATTCGCTTAGCGCGCGTTCGGCCTGCTTCTCGGGAGAGGGTGCGTGGCTCAAGGCCCAGTTTGCAATCCACCGCAACATGGTCAAGCCCTCCTGTCTTGCGGTGTCCGCCGCCGGTGGGAAGACACCGTTCACTGCCCGTGCATTGATCGGAAGTGATCGCCGCTTTCCAAACAGACTAGCAAAAAAAACAGGGCGATTGCGCTAGTCCAGCCGCATACCTGTTGTGAAAAGGAAGCATGGTCCTTTTGGCTGAGAGGCGCGCGGGCCAAGTTCTGGTCTCATAAGCGGATTGCCTCGTGTGCACAGGTTTGCCACGCGAATTTCACCTCCATGCGCAAGCGATTGCGCACATCACCGCGCCCGATTCTGGGCGCGCTGTCAGCGGAACCGGTACGTGAGCGAGGCCATGGCCGTGGTCTGCTGGCGGCGCTGGGTGATCGGACTGTCTGCCGCATCGCCACGCAGCCGCGCCACCGTGAGCGACGCATTCGCCGTCCACCGATCATCGAGCTTGCACGTGACGATGGCGTTGAAGTGGATGTCCCGCAGCCCCGCATGCGTGGCAAATACCGGCAGGCCCGAACGCGCGCTCTGCCCATCGTCCACGCCAAAGAACGTACGCGTGTACTGACCGTTCGTCCACGACACGCCGGTGCCAAGGCTGAACAGCCAGCGGCCGACCGGCGCGCTCGCGTAGGCATCGGCGTTGGCGATCAACCCCTGGCGGTTGCCGAGGATGTCCTGCTCCGCATCGGTGGACAGCGTGAGGAACGACACCGTGTACTGCGCGAACGCCTTCGCGCGCACCGTGGCGTTGACATTGCCCAGACCATTCAGGTGCGCGTCGTCATGCGCATGGCGCCACGTCGGGTCGAACTGGAAGTTGCCGCCCACCTGCCATGTGTCGTCGTTGGCGAGGTACACGCCTGCAAAGTCCATCCCCTTGGAAAAGAAGCGATGCCGGTATTCGATCTCCTGATCGATCCACGGAAACACAAAGCTGGATTTCGCGCCCGGATATTTGGGTGACATGTAAATCGCCGGGCCGACAGCTACGCTCCAGTCGCTGGCTTCGGCGTTGTTTTCCGCGTTGGCGGCAGGGGCCGTCTGTGCCTGGGCAGCGCTGATTGACAACGCGCTAACCAAGACCAAGGAAAGACGGAGCAGAAGGCGGAGCGGGGCACGCGAAGGCAGCGGCATGAGCGAACGGAACTGGAGAGAAAAGCGATCGGATGGAACGACGGGCACGCCATTCTAGTGGAACCGCCCGAACGGTTGATGATGGTGCAAACGTTGGCTCATCCCGCCGACGGGCCGACGTTACATTTGTCATGCAAGCGACACGGGTGGGTCGCCGCGCGGACATACAACGAGGCTAGCGTGACCGGGCCGCCTGATGGCGGCAATCCAGAGGAGAAACCCGTGTCCCCCCAGAAAACTCTTGCTGTTGCCGTGCTTTCCACGCTGGCATGTGGTCTGTCTACACACGCGTACGCCGATGACGATGATGCGCGCCACGCGCACGCCAAGCATGTCCTGCTGATCTCGGTCGATGGCTTGCATCAGTCCGATCTTGACTGGTACGTCGGCAACCATCCGGGTTCCACGCTGGCGCGCCTCGTGCGCCAGGGCGTGAGCTACCGCAATGCGCGCACACCGTTCCCGTCGGACTCGTTTCCGGGCATGGTCGGCCAGGTGACTGGCGGCAACCCCAAGACCACCGGCATCTACTACGACGACGCTTACAGCCGCGGCCTGCTTCCGGCCGGCACGACGGCCGCCAACTGCCACACCACCAAGCCGGGTGCTGAAGTTTTCTATGCCGAGGTCATCGCGAAAGACCCGAACCGCCTCGACAGCGGCCAGGGCATCCCGGGCCTGTATGCCGATCTTTCGAAGATCTCGCAACTGACGGGCCGCGCGCTGGACCTGATCGATCCGGCGCTTCTACCGGTATCGCCCGTCACCTGCGCGCCGGTGTATCCGCACCAGTATCTGAAGGTCAACACGGTATTCGAAGTGGCGCGCAAGCACGGCCTGCATACGGCATGGTCGGACAAGCATGCCGCGTACGAAATCCTCAACGGACCGAGCGGCCAGGGTATCGACGATCTGTTCGCGCCCGAGATCAACAGCTCCGTGACCGACCCGTCGCTGCCGGCCGGGCCCGGCGCCGACTGGACGAAAGACAATACAAACACGCAGCGTTACGACAGCTTCAAGGTGCAGGCCGTGTTGAACTGGCTCAAGGGTCACGACCACGCCGGCAACGGCTCGCCGGGCGTGCCTGCCATTCTTGGCATGAACTTCCAGGCTGTGTCGACCGCACAGAAGCTGAACAAGTCGGCGTATTACCCGGACCCATCCAACACTGCCAACAAAGTGTCGGGTGGCCTGGGTGGCTACACCAACAATGGCACGGTGCCGGGCGTGGTCCTGCAAAGCGCGCTCACCTTCGTCGACAACAAGCTGGGCGAGCTGGTCAAGGCTGCCGACCCATCCAACACGGTGGTGATCGTGTCGGCCAAGCACGGCCAGTCACCTAACAGCCGTGCAGACCTCACCATCATCAACGACGGCGACATGATCGACGCGCTCAACTGCGCATGGGAAAAGTACGCTGCAACGTGCAAGGACGCGACCAAGCCGCATCTCGTTGCGCACGCGATGGACGACGACGGCATTCTGCTGTGGTTGAACGACCGCTCACCGGCCGCACTGCACTTTACGAAGCAGTTCCTGCTGGGCTACTCGGGTACAGGGCTGGGTTCGGATGCGGCGGGCAATGCCGTCGCCAAGCCCTTTACGCAAGCCGGCGCGAGCCGCTTTGTGCTGGGCGAGGAAGTGGCTGACTTCTTTGGCGCGAAGCCCAGCGATGATCGCGTTCCGGATGTTGTCGGTATCGCGCAGCAGGGCACGGTATGGGCCGGCAGCAAGCTATCGAAGATCGCCGAGCACGGCGGCTTCCGTCCGGAAAATCGCCACGTGCCGATTGTGGTGTGGGGAGCAGGCGTCAACGCTGGCATCGTGGACGAACGCGTCGACACCAACCAGATTGCGCCGACCATCCTCGGCGAGCTGGGCCTCAAGCCGCACGAACTGCAAGCGGTGCAGATCGAGGGCACGAAGCGTCTGCCGCATCTGCACTGATTCGGCTCGCGCTAGAAAAAAACGCCGGGAGATTCCCGGCGTTTTTCATGGCGCGACTGCCTTATTGCTTGGCGGGCGCAGCGGCCTTCGGTGCCGAAGCGGCGTCGGTCTTGGCTTCCGACTTGGCTGCAGCCTTGTGGGCCTTCTTGTGAGCGTGCTTCTTCTCGTGCTTGGCTTCAGCCTTCGGTGCCGAAGCGGCATCGGTGGTCGTCGCTGCAGCGGTCGCGGCCGGTGCAGGTGCGGCGGCCGGTGCGGAGGCGGTGCCAGCAGCGAACACGGGGGCTGCGAAGGCACCAGCAACGATCAGAGCGGCCAGGGATTGAGCGACTTTCATGTGAGACTCCTTAATCAGATACAAGCGGGAAATTGGGACTCCAGATACATGGATCTCGTCCCATTTGCGATCCATGCCTCCAAAAACGTCCCACACTGAGGTCGCGCTGACCGCCGTTTGTAAGCGTTCTGCCCACGGTGTAAGCGCGCGTAACAAGGTGGGTTTCGCGGCTTCCGATGTCAGTTGCGATGGGTTGAGACACATCAAGGCAACGCCACGCGCCTCGGCGTACCGTCAGGCTTCAGGTGGACAACCGCCGGTGCCTACACCACACTGCGTGTGATGCGCGGGCCATTCCGATGTCGGGTCGCGCATTGCATAGCAGGCGCGGAGCGCATTGGGTCACGCTCCATCCGACACCGGAAGCGCTACAAACGCTACAAACCAGTCTCTTCTACAAGGACAAAGCGATGAACAAGCTCCTGGCTGCCCTCGTGGCTGCAGTCTTCAGCGCCGGCGCATTTGCGCAGGCATCCGCACCGGCAGCGGCTCCAGCACCTGCCGCGGCCTCGCCGGCCCCCGCCGCGTCGGCACCTGCCGCGGGCGAAAAGGCAATGCAACATCACAAGAAGAAAAAGAAACGTGACCATCGTCCGAAGCAGCAGGACAAGAGCGCGTACGGCGTGGGCGGTTGATCTGCGGTAGCCCGCCGATTTTTCTGCACACCCAGGCGCCGGCCTCCGAGAAGGGGCCGGCGCTTTGTTTTGTGCGGGCCGGAAGAGTTCGCGTAAAGTCGCTTGACTTAGAGTGCGCTCTAACTTCTAAGCTCCGTTCATGACCACATTCCTGACCATCGCCCAAGTTGCAGAAGCCACCGGCCTGTCGACGCATACGCTGCGCTATTACGAGCGCATCGGCCTGCTCGACAGCGTGCAGCGGCGCGAAAACGGCCATCGTGTCTTCCGTGCCGAAGACATGACGTGGCTTGAGTTCCTGCTGCGCCTGCGCGATACCGGCATGCCGATCGCGCAGATGCAGGCGTACGCCGCGTTGCGGCGACAGGGCGACAGTCTGGAGAGTGTGTCGGCGCGCCAACGCCTGCTGGAGTTGCATGCCGCGGCGCTGGAAGCGGAGCTGCGCGCGCGGGCCGAAACGCTGGCCGTGCTGCGCGTCAAACTCGTTGTCTACGACGGCATCCGGGCACGGATTGAAGCCGCGGAAGGCGCGAAGGGCTCTGCTTCCCCATCTGTCAAATCGAAGCACCAGCCAAAACGCCAACCGAACGAGGACGCACATGACCCCGACCACGCACACCGCACAAGCCGCAAACCACGCCAATCTGCAGGACGACCGCTACGCACGGGGCTGGCAAAAGCTCAAGGAAGTCGATGATGTTGCCGGCGAGCGCGTGGTCGAGGCCTTGGCCGACATTTCGCCCGACCTCGGCCGCTACGTCGTCGAGTTCGGCTTTGGCGACGTCTATAGCCGCCCGGGGCTGACGCTGCGTGAGCGCGAGATCGCCACCATTGCCGCGCTCACGGCGCTGGGCAACGCGGCACCGCAGTTGAAGGTGCACATTGCGGCGGGGATCCACGTGGGGCTCACGCGAAAGGAGATCACCGAGACGATCCTGCAGATGGCGCTATACGCGGGCTTTCCGGCGGCACTCAACGGCATGTTTGCCGCCAAGGAAGTGTTTGCCGCTCACGACGCCGAGGGCGCGGCCGCCGCGAGCGGATCGATGCGCCGCGAAACCAGCAACTGATCGATCCGGTGGTTGTCGATGTCGAGCACTTCAATATGCAGTGGCCCGATATCGACGGTCTCGCTTTTCTTGGGAATACGCTTGAGCGCGTAGATGACCAGCCCGGCGAGGGTTTCGACGTGGTGTTCGCCGGGCAGGTCGTCGAGGTCGAAGGCGCGCTTGACGTCGCCCAGCGGCGTGACACCGTCGATCAGGCAGGAGCCGTCATCGCGGCGCACGATCTGCTCGTCTTCGCCCAGGTACAGGATGTCGCCCATTACCGCGCCGACAATGTCGTCGAGCGTCACCACACCCACCACCAGCCCGTATTCGTTGACCACCGCGCCAAAGCGCTCGTGCATCTCGCGAAAGCGCGTGAGTGCCTGTGACAGGTTGAGCGTGTCCGGCAGTACGAGCAGGTTCTTGTCGTAATGCTTGCTGATGTTGCGGATCACGGCGGAGGACTCTTCCGACAGGATCTGCTGCAGGATGTCCTTGGACGCGATGAAGCCGAGCACCGAGTCGATGTCTTCGCGGCAGACGAGGTATTCCGCGTGCGGCTGCGCGATGATCTTCATCTTGATTGACTCCACCGGCTCGTCCACCGTGAAGTAGATCACCTCGTCGCGCACGGTCATCACAGAGGTGATGGTGCGCGATTCCAGCTCGAACACGTTTTCGATCATCGCCAGCTCGTGCTTGCGCAGCACGCCGGCTTGCGCGCCCGCGCCCACCATGGCGGCGATGTCTTCGGTGGTGATCTGGTCGACGCGGTGCGTCGGTACGCCAAACAGCTTGAGGAACATGTCGGCCGCGCCGTTGAACAGCCATACCACCGGCCGCAACACGCGCAAGCACGACTGCATCGGGCCGATGATCGACATCGCACAGCGCTCGGGGTAAAGCACGGCCAGGCGCTTGGGCAGCAGATCGGCAAAGAGAATGAACAGCCCCGTCACGATGACGAAGCCGGCGATGCTGCCGATACGTTCGGCGCGGGCGGCCGGCAGCCAGTCACTCAGCCCCGCGGCCAGCGGCCCCGAGATATGGCTGTCGCCGATGACACCGGCCAGGATGGCCACCGCGTTTACCCCGATCTGCACCACTGTGAAGAAGTTGCCAGGCATGTCCTTGAGCTGCAGCACGCGCAGGGCGCGGGTGTCGCCGTCGTCGGCCAAGGTTTGCAGACGCGTGCGCCGCGATGCCGTGAGGGCGATTTCGGAAGCGGAAAAAAAGGCGCTGATCAGGATCAGCAGGGCAAGGAGGAGGGCGGACATGATGGCGGGGGCCGTCCGGGCAAGTCGCGTCGTTGCGCAGCGACAACTGCTCGGGCGCGTGAAATGTGGCTTCGGCTGATCATGGTGCAGCCCCAATCGCTTTGTCAAACCGCGGCGTGCGCGGGTGATCTCAAACAATTGTTTATGTCCGAGGAGGGTACCCGGTCATCAAAAATGTGGTTTGCCGTGTACCCATGGCATCGGCGATACTTCACCTTCGGACACATTGTCTCGGGATGCCTTGCGGGGCCTGCGTTTGCGGGCGGCAACCGTGAAGAAAAATAGCAGTTCCGAACGGCGTCATCACAGGCGCCGATCTTCAGTGCCGGCGCAGATCGGCCCAATTGATGCACATAGTTGCATAGCGGAGTGCCAGTTCATGTGGGTTCTCAGCCGTTTACAGCGGCGCACCGGGGGGAAACGGGGGAATACGGCAGGGACGATCGCACGGTGGGCTGGGCTTCTTTTGGCCGCCACCGTTTCGATGCCTTGTGTGACGCTTGCTCAACAAGCGCCTGCCACCACCGGCTCCGGGGCGTCAGGGGTAACAGCTTCAGTTTCGGTCAACGCGCCGAACATCGCGTGGTTCTACGGCGACAAACCGCCCGTGGCGCAGTTGCGCGCGTTCGATGCAGTCGTGGTGGAGCCTGACCACGGGTTCGATCCATCGCAGTTCAAGACGCCAAAGACGCAGTGGTACGCCTACGTGAGCGTGGGCGAGGTCACGCCCGAGCGCCGCTGGTACAAGGATCTGCCCAAGACCTGGCTGCTGGGCCGCAACGAGGCGTGGGCGTCGCGCGTGGTGGACCAGACCCAGCCCGAGTGGCCGGCGTTTTATGTCGATCACGTTATCAAGCCGCTGTGGGACAAGGGCTACCGTGGCTTTTTCCTCGATACGCTCGACTCGTATCAGTTGGTGGCCAAGGACGACGCCTCACGTGCGGCCCAGGAAGCGGGCATGGTGCGCGTGATTCACGCCATCAAGGCACGCTATCCGGATGCCAGGCTGATCTTCAATCGCGGCTTTGAAATCCTGCCGCAGGTGCACGACCTCGCCTATGCGGTGGCGTTTGAATCGCTGTATCGCGGCTGGGACCAGGGCAGCAAGCAGTACAAGCAAGTGAACGATGCGGACCGCGAATGGCTGATGGGCCATGTACGCAAGATTCGCGACGAGTACCGCCTGCCGGTTATCGCCATCGACTACTGCCCGCCGACCGACCGTGCCTGCGCGCGGGAAACGGCCAAGCGCATCAAGGCGCAGGGCGTGGTGCCGTATGTGACCGATCCAGACTTGTCGACCATTGGCGTGGGGCGCATCGAGGTGTTGCCGCGCAAGGTGTTGATCCTGCAGGACCGCGACCCGCGGACCACCATTGACACCAGCGAGGGCGTGCGCTTTGTGGCCACGCCACTCAATTTTCTTGGCTACGACGTCGAGTACGCCGACATCAACAAGCCGCTGCCCGCTGCGGTACCGCCCGACCGCTACGCCGGCGTGGTGGTGTGGGTGAACACCAGTCCGATCAAGCAGGTGGCAGCGCTATCGTCGTGGGTGCGACAACGTATTCATGACGGTGTGCACATCGCCTTCCTGAACCAGTTCGGCCTGCCGGTGGACGGCAGCATGGCCGACATGTTCAAGCTGCAGCTCGTGCGTGGCCGTGCCACCGGGCCGCTGTCGGTGGTGTCGCAAGACAAGATGATGGGTTTTGAGATGGCGCCGCAACCGGAGCGCCGTGAGGCCCAGCCGATTCAGGTGAGCGCGAACGGGCAGTCGCTGCTGCGGCTGAAGTCGGGCAACTTTGAGTTTGATGCCGCTGCCATTACGGATTGGGGCGGCTACGTACTGAATCCGTATGCGGTGTTCTCGATGGACACCGTTGAGCAGGCGCGGTGGGTCGTGCAGCCGATCGAGTTCCTGCGCCGGGCGCTTGCGCTGCCTGACATGCCGATCCCCGACGTGACCTCTGAAAACGGCCGCCGGCTCATGCTCGTGCACGTGGACGGCGACGGCTTTGCCTCGCGCGCCGAGTTTCCCGGCCCCGAATATTCCGGCGAGGCGCTGCTGCAGGACGTGTGGGAGAAGTACCGCATCCCCACTACGCTGTCGATCATCGAAGGCGAGGTGGGCGCAAGCGGCCTTTACCCCAAGCTGACGCCGCGCCTGGAAGCGATTGCGCGCCAGATGTTCGCGTTGCCGTACGTCGAGCTGGGCACGCATACCTACTCGCACCCGTTTGATTGGAGCCGCACGGTGCCCGGCGCGACAGGAGATCGGACCAAGGAAGGCCCAGGTGCGGACAAGGGCGGCGGCGACACTGCATTCGCCCTGTCCATTCCGGGCTACAAGTTCAGTCTCGACCGCGAGATATCAGGCTCCATCAACTACATCAACGCGCGCCTGGCACCGCCTGGCAAGCGCGTGAAGCTCCTGCAGTGGTCGGGCGACTGCCAGCCCCCCCGAGATTGCCGTGCGCATGGCTTGGGATGCAGGCGTGCTCAACCTGAACGGGGGCGATACCACCATCACGCGCAGTTCGCCATCATGGACAGAGATTGCGCCACTGGGCATCGACAAGGGCCCAGGGGCTTACCAAGTGTTTGCGCCCAACCAGAACGAGAACGTCTATACAAACGATTGGACCGGACCGTTCTATGGGTTCGACCGCCTGATTGAAACGCTGCAGTTGACTGACACGCCCTATCGCTTCAAGCCGATCAACATCTACTACCACATGTATTCGGGCACCAAGCTTGCGTCGCTCAAGGCCTTGAAGAAGGTCTATGACTACGCGTTGTCGCGGCCCGTGTTCCCGATCTATTCGACCGAGTATGTGGTCAAGGTGCTGGACTTCCGCAACATGGCCATCGCCAGAGAAATCGGGGATGGCAACACTTGGCTGGTGCGCGGTGATGGCGACCTGCGCGAACTGCGCTGGATGGCCCGCGGCACGCCGCGCATGGCGGATGCCCAGGGGGTGGTGGGGTATGACAAGGCGGCGGGCGGTATCTATATCCATCTCGATGATGGGGCCGCACGCTTTACGCTCGCACCTGAAGCAGAATCGTCGAAGCCTGCATACATTGCAGAAGCCGCAGCCTTCGTGCGCAACTTCGCACGAAACGGCAATGCGTTGAGTTTCGAGGCGGGTGGCTACTACAAGCCGTTTGTTCGTCTGGCCAACGCAGGAGCCTGCCGCGTGAAGGTCAATGGCAACCCGGCGCGCACCGCCCGCGCACAAGACAATACCGTGCGCGTTGATCTGACAGGAGCCGCCGCGCAAACCGTGACCTACCAACATATCGATGTGGTCTGCTGACCTGACTCCGCGTGAACGGCTGCTGCCGGCCTGGCTGATCGGTACCCTGGGTGCGCTGATCGGGCTGGCGCTCGCCTTGATGTTCCCCCGCGAACGTCTGGAGGCTCGCCTGCTGGAGGGCGGCAAGGTCGATGCGCTGTCGGTGGCCTACCTGGAAGCCTGGTTGCGCGTGCGCCCGAACGATGGCGAGTTCTTGAGCGTGCTGGGTGCCCAGTATGTGCGCACGGGCCGGCTGGCAGAAGCCGAAGCCATGGTCGCTCGCATGCGTGCGCTGCACGACAAGACGCTCGACCGTGAAGCGCTGCTGCTTGATATCGCCATCCGGGAGCAACGCGCCTACGCGCTGCAGCCGAACGATCCGCAGCGCGCCGCCATGCTGGTTGACCTGCGTGGTCTGCTCAAGCAGGCGCTGGACTATCGCTGGACTGCGGCTGAGCTGGAGATGCTCGGCGCCAAGTCGCGTGGTTTGGATCAGGGCGCGATTGCCATCCAGTTCTATCAACGTCTGGCTAAACAGGACGTGGCGCGCGCCACGCAATGGCAGGCGCGTACCGCCGAGATTGCGCTGGGCGTGGGCGAATACCGCGCCGCTGCGGCTGCCAACTTTGCCGCGCAGGCCACTGCCACGTCGCGCGACGAACAGCGCCGCTACTTCATCGCAGGGTTGAAGGCACTGCAGGCCGGCAATCTGCTCGACGACGCCATGACGGAAGCGCAGCGCCGGGTTGGCCCGCTGATCGACGATACCGAAACGCTGCGCTTTCTCACGCGCCTGGCGATGGCATGCAACCGGCCGGATCTTGCCGATCAATATGCGCGCCGCTTGCTGCGACTGTCGTGGCATCAGGCGGGGGAGGACATTGCCCTGGCGGCCGGTGTCGCACGTCATGACTGGGCATTCGCCGGCCGGCCTGAGCCGCTGCCAGGCCCTGCAGACCTGGTGTTCATGGATGGCTGGGAAGGCCTGGCGCGTCGCCAGCGCCACGCTGCGCGCATTCGCCCGGTGGCGGATGGGTCGAACAAGGCAGACGATGCTACGTCGTCTTCAAAACCGTCGGGCGCACAGGCCATCGCACGCGGGATCGCCCCGTTCAATGCGGAAGACTACGACCTCGCATTCCAGGTTTTCATGGGCAGCGGCAATCTGAACGATGCCATGCGCGTGGCCGAGGCCGCCGTGCGCCAACGCCCCGATCTGAAAATCTGGACCGAACGTGCCGCGCAAGTGGCCGAGTGGAACCGCCAACCGATGGCGGCGTTGAACTACTGGCTGGCTTACGCGCAATCCACCGGCGATGACGCGGCCTGGCAGCATGTGCTGCGTCTGGCGCCCGCACTCAACGAAGACCACGCCTATCTGGCTGGGCTGCGCTACCAGGCAAGCCGCAACCCGGGCGACATGAAGTTGCTCGACCAGGTCATCGCGGCATACGAGCGCCTGGGCGAACCCGTGGAAGTGCTGGCGTATCTGAACAGCATCGCGCACGGTCCGCATCGGCAAGTGGTGCTGGAGCGCTATGCCAATCTGGCCGAGCGCGCCGGCAAAGATGATCAGGCCTACGACACCTACGCCCGTCTGCAGAAGGAGTTCGGCCCCAACCCGCAGTACGCGCTCAAGCTGGCGAACATCCTGTATGTGCGCGGGCAGTTCGCGCAGGCGCTCTCTGCCATGGAGGCCGCCAGCAAGGTGGCGTCGCCCACCGACGACCTTTACTGGCGGACCTTCGCCCAGCTCGCGCGCCTGAACCAGCGTGACGATCTGTCGCGTGAGGCGTATCGACAGTTGTTGATCGGCGGCAGGGCTGAGCCAGACGATCTGACAACGATGATCGACTTCTACGACGCCAGCCCCATCGATGCTGGCCGCCTGGCTGAACTCGCTTTCCGAAAAGACGGCACGATGGTCCACCTGCAGCAGGCCATCTACTACTACACGCGAGCGCGCGCCTTCCGACGCATCGACGGGTTGCTGGCCTCGCTCACGCCAGAACAACGCAAAGCGGCCGAGCAATCTGCCGGCGTGTTGGGCGCCCGCGCCGAGTATTTCCGCCAGAGCGGCCAGTGGGATGCCGCCATGCGTGACCTGCGGCGCGCCGTGTCGCTGCCTGATGCGGGCAGCGATGTGAAGGCGGCCTTCCTGTGGGGCCTGCTGGATTCCGGGCAGAACGCCGAGCTGAAACGCGCATTGGCGCTTTGGCGTGGCGAGGCCGAAAACGATTCCGCATACTGGGGAGCCTACGCTGCCGCCGGCCTGCAATTGTTTGACGCCAACCTTGCGCTGCGCTTCCTGGGTCGCCAGGGCAAGTCGATGCGGACCGATCCGCTCTGGTTGCTGGCCTATGCCGACGCACGCGAAATGGCCGGTCAGGCCGATGTTGCCTGGGCGCTGCGCCGCGAGGCGTGGTGGCTGCTGTGGCGCGCTGAAGACACGACAGGCAGCGGCAAGGCCAAGCCGCCCGCGGGCCGCCGCGTCGGCACGCGCGTCACGGTGGGGGATAGCGATGCTGCGCCGTTGGAAGAAGACGCACGCACTGAATTGCGCGCCCGGCGCGTCTCTCTGGCGCAAACATTCGGGTCCGGCGACCTGTCGCAGCGTCTGCTGATCGAGTTGCTGCGCGATGATCGCCGCGCCACGAAGCAGGCCCGCGAAGGTGGCCGCTCGGCGATGGATCGGTCCGAACTGGGCGATATCGACACGTTGCCGGCTGAGCCGCCACAGACCCCCACCGACAAACGCAAGCAGGCCCGCGTGAGCGATCAGCTGGTTTCCGCTGTGGCCAAGGAAGCGGCGCTGGGCTGGGCGCTTTCGCAGGAGGCGAACGATCTGGCGCGCGCGTGGCTGCTGCAGCAGTACACACGCCGCATGACGCGCCCGGCCTATGCCGAGATCTCCATCGCCCTGGCCGAGCGCGATTTGCAGACGCTCAACCGGCTGCTGGACGACACGCCCGACCGCATTCCGCTCTACAACAGCATTGATGCCAACCTGATGACGGACCGCCTCGGCGAAGCGCAGCGGTTGTCGTTTGAAGGGCTGACCACCGCACCCGATGACGAGCAACTGCACGAACGTGTGCGGGAGACGCTGCTGACCAATGCGCAGGCGCTGGAGCCGCGCGAGACGTGGTTCAAGCAGGCGCCGCTTACCTACTTCGAGTCCAGCGCCGCCGCTGGCATCCGCCTGACTGACCACTACAGCATGCTGGTGCGCGCCACGCAGCGAAACCAGCGCTCGACCGACGATACGCAGTTGACGGGCGTGCCCGCGCAGGATCGGCAGCTGGATTGGATTTCGCAATACCAGACGCAGAACGCCCAGTGGAAGGGCACGGTGGGTTGGCGCCAGGGGCTGGGCTCGCTCTACGCGTTCCGGCTGGATGGTCTGCTGGGGCAGGTTGGTCCACTGGCCACCGAGCTGTCAATTGGTCGCAACCAGCCGGCCAATGAAACGCCGCAACTGCGTGTGGGCGGCGTGAAGGATCTTTTTTCGATCGGCAACAACTGGCGGGTGACGCAGAACGAATACGTGCGCGCTCGCGTGGAAGGCAACCGTTTCTACGGGCAGGATCGCTCGTTCCTCGGCAGCGGCATGGTGTTCGATGGCGAAATTGGCCACCGCTTCCGGGTGGAGTATCCGGACTACACGATCCGCGTGGTGGGTACTGTCGCGCGCTACAACGCAACGGGCACGGTCAGCCCGTTGATGGCTCGCCTCCTTCCTTCGGGCGCTGCCCCGGACGTCGACCAGATCATGCCGCGCTCGTTCAACCAGTTCGGCATGCTGTTTGGCTTCGGCACGGATTATCTGGACCGCTACACGCGTGCCTGGCGGCCCTTTATGGACGCGGGCATGCTGCATGACAATCGCGAAGGGTGGGGCGTGCAGGCCCAGATAGGCGTGGCAGGCAGCGTGTTTGGCAACGACCATCTGGCGCTGTACATCGAACACCAGTCGATTACGCGGGCGGGGACATCGCCGCTGACGGAGATCGGGCTGCGCTACCGCTGGCTGTACTGATGATGCGCAAGCGAAGCAAAGGAATCGGACGAAACAACGGGGAATGAACAGCATGAAGAACAACGCAAGCAAGGAGAACGCGATGACACCCTTGATCAACAAGATGAAGGCCGGCCGCCGGCGCTGGCTGGCGATGGCAGCGGGCGTTGGTGCGGCACTTGCGTTGTCCGCCTGCGCGGTGGTCGACAGTGGGCGAGCGCCGGCAACCAGCGCCTCGGATGCATGGGTCGTGCTGCCCATCGTCAACTACACCGAAACGCCGCAGGCCGGCCTGCGCGCAGAGACGATTGCCGCCAGCATCCTCAAGGCGCGCGGCTTCTCCAACCTGAAGCAGTATCCGGCCAACCTGAACAGCGAATCGCTGTTCGAGCCCGCCGAGCGCGAAGCCGTGTCGCGTGCGCTGGATTGGGCGCGCGGCGAGAAGGCCCGCTACGCGCTGACCGGCGCCGTGGATGAATGGCGCTACAAGGTGGGCGTGGATGGCGAGCCTGCCGTCGGCATCACGCTGCAGGTAATTGATGTGCAGACCGGCAATGTGATCTGGAGCGCGGCCGGCAGCCGCACCGGCTGGAGCCGCGATGCCGTGTCGGCAGTGGCGCAGAAGCTGCTGCGCGAACTGCTCTCGCCGCTGGGCCGGGGCTGATGAAGACCGAGTCGACAGGTTCCGCCCAATCGGCCGGCCGCGCCGCCGCCGATGCGCGCGGCCAGGGTGGGCGAACCGAGCGCCGGCGCAACGCGCAAGGCATTGGCGCGTCGACCTGGTATGGGCGCCTGATTGCGCCCGCCGTGTCCAGCCCGAGCGCTGCGCTCGAAACGCTGGGCGCGGTGGTGGCGGCCATCGGCATCGTCTGGCTGTTCGCGCCGGACAATCCGCTGCTGCTCGGTTACGGTTTTCCGTGGATCTGGCTGGTGCCGCTCATCCTGGCGCTGCGCTACGGCACGCTGCTCGGCGCGCTGGCCGCGCTGGTGGTACTGGGCGCCTGGGCCGTGTTCTACGGACAGACTGCCGCCGCCGGCAGCTTCCCGCGCATGTACTTCCTGGGCGGCCTGATGCTGGTGTTGATTGGCGGTCAGTATGGCGACATCTGGGGCGCGCGGTTGTCGCGTGCCCGCACCGTCAATGGTTATCTGAACGACCGGCTGGCAGCGCTCACCAAGAATCACTTCCTGCTGCGCCTCTCGCACGAGCGCCTGGAGAACGATCTGCTGGCCAAGCCGACCACGCTGCGCGACACGCTCACGCAGCTGCGCAATATTGCGCTGGCTGCGCGCGAGCACGGCACAGCCGAGAACGCGCCTGACGTGGCGCAACTGCCTGGCGCCGAGCCGTTCCTGCAATGGACGGCGCAGGCCTGCCAGCTGGAAGTGGCGGCCATGGTGCGCGTGACGGGCAACCGCATCGACACCGAACCGGTGGCCCGCGTCGGCACGCCGTTCGACATCGTTGCCGATGATCCGTTGATCCGCCATTGCATCGACACCCACACGCTCGGTCACCCGCAGGCGCCCGAGCTGCGGAATGTGAACAACCCCGAAGAGAGCTCGCGCTACGTGGCGTGCGCGCCCGTGCTGTCGGGTGCGGACGAGCTGATCGGCCTGGTCGTCGTGCACCAGATGCCGTTCCTTTCGCTGTCGTACGAGAACCTGCAGTTCCTGCTGGTGCTGCTTGGCTACTACGCCGACGGCGTGCGCCATCTCACCGTCAGCTCCGAGATTCTGGATCTCGTGCCCGACGCGCCGTACGAGTTTGCGCTCGACCTCGGCCGGCTGGCGCGCCTGCATCGCGATACCGGCATCGATTCGTCGGTGGTGGCGCTCATCTTTGACCAGGAAGAGGCCAGCGATGCGCTGTTCGAGAGCGTGGTGCGTAGCCGCCGCGCGCTGGACGTCGTCTGGCAGGCGAGCGGCAAGGGCCGCCGCGCCATCATCACGCTGATGCCGCTGTCGGGCGCGGGTGCCGTGTCGGCCTATCTGGTGCGCATTGAAGACAGCCTGCGTGCGCAGTTCGGCGTCGATTTCGAGGGCGGGCACATCAGCGTGCAGACGTTGCATGTGACCGGCGAGCATCCGGGCGAAGCGCTGCAGCGCTTCCTCTCGCGCTGCCATCTCGATGCATAGGGGCGCATAGGCCATGCGGATCGACCATGTTTAAGCTCACGCTCGGCGGCATCTCGGCCCAGATTGCGGCAGTGGTGATGGCACTGCATGCCGGCAACAGCCTTGCGCTGCTGCTGTCGTGCCTGATGCTGCAGGGCACCGCCGCGGCGCTGATCGGGCTGGCTGCGTGGCGCTTGCTGCCGCGCCGTTATCGCGTGCCGTTCGTGTGGACGTATGGCTACCTGACGGCGCTGTGCTTTTTCGTGCCGGTGGCCGGTGGCCTGCTGGTGCTCGGCAGCCTGCTGCTCGGCAAGCTGTTCCCCAAGCCGGAAGACGACAAGGACATCGCCGAGATCGGCCTGCCAGTGTTCGTGGCGCATTTGATCTCGCGCGTGACGCACGGGGGCGGGGCGCGGCTGCGTGCGCAACTGAGCAACGAGCGCGCGCCGGTGCAAAGCCGCATGACCGCGCTGGTGGCCATGCAGTCGATGCCCACGCGCACCGCCAGCCCCGTGCTGCGCGACCTGCTGGCCGACCCGGTGGACGATATCCGCCTGCTGGCCTACGGCATGCTCGACAACGCCGAAAAGGTGCTCACGCAAAAGATCCTGGCCGAGCTGCCGCGCCTGGAAGAAGCCACCACGCCCGAGGCGCGCTACGAGATCAACAAGCGCCTGGCCGACCTGTACTGGGAGCTGATCTACCAGAACCTGGTGCAGGGCGACGTGTATCGCTATACCGCCGAGCAGGTCGAACGCTACGCCAGCGCCGCGCTCGACATCCAGCCCGACAACGCCGCCCTGTGGTACATGCGTGGCCGGCTTGCCCTGTCGCGCCGCGAGCCCGATGTGGCGGAGTCTCACCTGCGCCGCGCCGAATCGCTTGGCTTCCCGCGTGACCGCCTGCTGCCGCCGCTGGCCGAAGCCTGCTACCTGCGCCGCGACTATGCCGGCGCGCGCGCCGCGCTGGCGCAGTTCTCCAGCCGGTCTCCGCTGCCGTTGCTGCGCCCGCTGCTGCGCTACTGGACATCATGAGCAACGACCAATTTCCTCGCGCCCAGTCGGCCGACGTCGCGCTGCTGCTCGAAGGGACGTTTCCCTACGTGAGCGGCGGGGTGTCGAGCTGGGTCAACCAGATGATCCGGGCGTTTCCGGACATCCGCTTTGCCGTCGTCTTCATCGGCAGCCGCCGGGAGGATTACGGCAAGCCCGTCTACGCCATTCCCGACAACGTGGTGCACCTGGAGTGCCACTACCTGTACGACTTTCCACCGCCGCCGCTGGTGCAGGCCAGTGGTGGCGATGCCGCCGCGTTCGAGCGCTCGCGCAAGCTGCACGACGCGCTGCGCAATCCGGCCAACAAGGAAGAGACGGCCGACTTGATCCGCGCCTCGATCGCCGACCTACGCGACGATGGCCCGCTGGCCGAGGAACAGTTCCTCTACAGCCACCGCGCGTGGGACATGATGACGGACTACTACCGGCGCTATTGCACCGACCCGTCGTTCACCGACTATTTCTGGACCGTACGCATCATGCACAAGCCGCTGTGGCAGCTCGTGCGCACTGCTGAAAACCTTATCCCGGTGAAGGTGTTCCACACCATCTCGACCGGCTATGCGGGGTTCCTGGGCGCGCTCCTGCGCTACAAGCGCGGGCGGCCGCTGCTGGTATCGGAACACGGCATCTACACCAAGGAACGCAAGATCGACCTGTTCCAGAGCCAGTGGATCCGTGACAACCGCAGCATCTTCGAAAAGGACATCGCACAGATCAGCTACTTCCGCGACCTGTGGGTGCGCTTTTTCGAGACCATGGGCCGTGTCTGTTATGACGCGGCCGAAGACATCGTTGCGCTGTATGAAGGCAACCGGCAGCGGCAGGTCATTGACGGCGCGCCGGCCGAGAAGACGCGCAGCATTCCCAACGGCATCAACCTGCCGCGCCTGGCCGCGCTGCGTGAGAAGCGGCCGGCCAGCGTGCCGCGCGTGATGTGCCTGATCGGCCGTGTGGTGCCTATCAAGGACGTGAAGACGTTCATCCGCGCGATGCTGACCGTCACGCGCGAGATGCCCGATGCAGAAGGCTGGATTGCCGGCCCGGAAGATGAAGATCCGGAATACGCGCAGGAATGCCACAGCCTGGCCGAGAGCCTGGGCCTGGGCGACCGCATCAAGTTCCTGGGCTTTCAGAAGATCGACGACATCCTGCCGAAGGTGGGCGTGCTGGTGCTGAGTTCCATCAGCGAGGCGCTGCCGCTGGTGGTGCTGGAAGGGTTTGCCGCGGGCGTGCCGTCCGTCACCACGGATGTGGGTTCGTGCCGGCAGCTCCTGTTCGGCCTGGAGGGCGAAGACGCGGCACTGGGCGCGGCCGGCGCGGTCGTGCGCATTGCCGACCCTGCCGCCCTGGCCGCCGAAGTGCTGACGCTGCTGCGCGATGAAACGCGCTGGCATGCGGCGCAGGCAGCCGGCATCGCCCGCGTCGAGCGCTACTACACGCAAGAGATGATGGTCGGCAGCTACCGCGAGCTCTACACGCGTCTACAGACCTTGCCCGACCTGAGTACGGAGCACGGTGCCAAGGCTGCTTCCGCAGCCTGCCCGCACCACGCCCAGCAGAACAAGCCGCATGAGGGAGCCCGCTGATGGCCGGCATTGGTTTCGAGCTGCGCAAGATGCTCAAGCGCGACAGCCTGCTCGGGCTGCTGCGTGCCTACACCTACGCCGGCATCATCAGTTCCGGGCCGTGGATTCTCTCCATCGTCGGGATTCTGCTGATCGGTATCCTGAGCCTGCCGTTCGTCGTTCCCGGCTCGCTCATCACGCAGTTCCAGGTGTCGGTCACGTACCTGATTGCGGTCAGCCTGATCCTGACCGGGCCGCTGCAGCTTGCCTTCACGCGCTTTACGTCCGACCGTCTGTTCGAGAAGCGCGACGACCTGATCCTGCCCAACTACCACGCCGTGTCGCTTGTCATGACGCTGGTCGCGGGTGGGCTGGGGCTGCTCTTCATCGTGTTTGCGTTTCCGCAGCAGTCGGCCATCTACCGGCTGCTGATGCTGGCCGGTTTCGTGGTCATGGCCAACATCTGGATCGCGGTGATCTTCCTGTCGGGCATGAAGCAGTACAAGGCGATCGTTTGGATCTTCCTGGTCGGCTACACGCTCACCGTGCTGCTGGCACTGCTGTTCAACCGGCTCGGGCTGGAGGGGCTGCTGCTGGGGTTCGTGACGGGGCAGCTGTTCCTGCTGATCGGCATGGCCGCGCTCATCTACCGCAACTTCAGCGGGCGGCGCTTCCTATCGTTCGAGGTGTTCGACAAGCGGTTCGCGTATCCGTCGCTCATGCTGATCGGGCTGCTGTACAACCTCGGCATCTGGCTCGACAAGTTCATGTTCTGGTATGCGCCGGGCACGGGGCAGCAGGTGATCGGCCCGCTGAATGCCTCGGTCATCTATGACATTCCGGTGTTCCTGGCGTACCTCGGCATCATTCCCGGCATGGCCGTGTTCCTGGTGCGCATCGAGACGGATTTTGTCGAGTACTACGACGCGTTCTATAACGCGGTGCGGGGCGGTGCATCGCTCGAGCACATCGAAGACATGCGCAACACGATGGTGCAGACCATTCGCGCGGGCCTGTACGAGATCGTGAAGATCCAGGCCATGGCCGCGCTGGTGCTGTTTGCCGTGGGCGCTGCAGTGCTGCGGGCGCTGCAGATTTCCGAGCTGTACTTGCCGCTGCTGTATGTCGACACCATTGCCGCGAGCTTGCAGGTGGTGTTCCTGGGCGTGGTGAACATCTTCTTCTACCTCGACCGGCGCCGCGTGGTGCTGGCACTGACGGCGGCGTTTGTGGCCCTCAACGGCGTGCTGACCTGGATTACGTTGCAGCTCGGCCCGGCCTGGTATGGATACGGATTTGCCGTGTCGCTGCTGCTGGTGGTGATGGCCAGCCTGGTGATTCTCGATCGGAAGCTGGATCGGCTGGAGTACGAGACATTCATGTTGCAGTAAGGCTGGCCGATAGCCTCAGTCGCCGTTCGGAACCACGCCAGCGACGCATCAACCCCCGTTCATGACCCTTCAAGCCTCGCGCACCGCGCTCCAAGCGCCAGCCGTGAGGCTTTTTGCTTGGCGACTGCTGTTTTTTGCAGCAACACCATGACGCTTTTTGCCCGGTCATCGGGGCTTGGAGGCCGGCGCCCGGGGCTTCCTGCTCCACGGGTGAGGGTTCGAGCTCGGCACTCGGCGCTTTTTGCTCGAAGATTTCTAGCTCCGATCTCGACGGTCGGAGCTCTAAGCTCGGCGTCCCGAGCTTTTTACTCGACGGCTGGAGCTCTGAGCTGACTTTCTTTGGCAAGACAAAGAAAGTGAGTCAGCCCCGGCAGGGGATGAAACAGGGGATGGACCACCAGTCCCAAAAAGCCCATAGCTCCACAACATCCCTCCCAACAACTCCGCATTTGCCCAACCCCCGCCGGGCTCCTTAAGCTGCACCGACATTCCAAAATACGCAGCTTCTTCATGCAAATCGCAGTAGTCGGCGCCGGCATCATCGGCATCAGCACGGCCCATGCGCTGGCTCAGGAAGGCCATCAGGTCACCCTGGTCGAGCGCCATCCGGGCCCGGGCGAGGGCACCAGTTATGCCAACGGCGGCCAGTTGAGCTACAGCTATGTGGCGCCGCTGGCCGGCCCCGGCGTGCTTTCGCATGTGCCGGGCTGGCTGTTGCGTCGCGATTCGCCGCTGCGGCTGAAGCCATCGCTGGACCCGGCGTTGCTGCGCTGGGGGCTGCGCTTCATCGCGGCCTGCAATCGTGACCGTGCCGACCGCACCACGCGCGAGCTGCTTGCGCTGTCGTTCTACAGCCGCGCACGCATGGAAGCGTTGCGGGAGGCGTCGCCGGATCTGGCGTTCAGCTTTGCGCGCCGCGGCAAGCTGGTGGTGCATCGCGAGGCTGCGGCGTTTGAATCGGCCCGCGCGCAGGTCGGCTATCAGGCGACGCTCGGCTGCGAGCAGCATGCATTGTCCGCCGACGAAACGGTGGCCCACGAGCCCGCGCTTGCCGGCGCGCGTGACCAGATCGTGGGCGCCATCTACACGCCCGACGAAGACGTGGCCGATTGTCACCAACTCTGCGTCGGCTTGTTCAACCGGTTGCGCGCGATGCCAAACGTGACGCTGCGTTTCAATACCGGCGTAGATGCGTTGTGGACCGAAGGCCGCCGCGTGCGCGGTCTCCATCTGGCCGATGGCGAGCAGGTTGCCGCCGATGCGGTGGTGATGGCAGCGGGCGTGACGAGCGCCAGGCTGCTCAGCCCATTGCGCATCGACCCGGGGTTGTATCCGCTCAAGGGTTACAGCATCAGCCTGCCGCTGGAGGAGGGCGATGTTGCCCCGTTGATCAGCGTGACGGATGCGGCGCGCAAGATCGTCTATGCCCGCATTGGGCAGACGCTGCGTGTGGCGGGCATGGCGGATCTGGTGGGCTGGTCAACGGCGCTGGATACGCGCCGCGCCCAGACGTTGTATGACGAAACCCGCGCGCTGTTTCCGGGCGCCATGCGCGCCAATGACGCGGGTGCCGATGCGGCGCCGTGGGCTGGCATGCGGCCTGCAACGCCAACGGGCGTGCCCGTGGTGGGGGCGTCGCCGGTGCAAGGGTTGTGGCTGAACGTGGGCCATGGTGCGCTGGGCTTTACGCTAGCGCTGGGCAGTGCGGGCTTGCTGGCCGATCTGATTGCCGGCCGCAAGCCCGCGATTTCCCCAGTGCCCTATGCGCTGGCCGCGTGACACAAGAACGAGAATCAAGAGACCGAGCGCGCAGGTCCGATGATGGGTATCCGGCCCGCGCCGATTGGTAACCAAAGTAGTCTGGAGCGAACACACCCATAGGAGGGGAAGCATGAAGACCTTGCATTCGACCAAACGTATTCTGTGTGGCCTGACGCTGGCTGCGGCCGGTGCGCTGGCAATGCTGTCGACGGGCGCGCAGGCGGAGTCGAACGACACGCTGGCCAAGATCAAGCAATCGGGCGTGATCTCGGTGGGCTATCGCGAGTCGTCGATTCCGTTCTCGTACCAGGCTGACGCGAACACCATCACCGGCTATTCGCAAGAGATCTCCAACATGATCGTCGCCGGCGTGGAAAAGGCGGTGGGCAAGAAGCTGCAGGTCAAGCTCACGCCGATCACGTCGCAGAACCGCATCTCGCTGCTGCAGAACGGCACGATCGACTTCGAATGCGGCTCGACCACCAACAACCTCGAGCGTCAGAAACAGGTCGCGTTCTCGAACAACATCTTCATTTACGGCATGCTGATGCTGGTGAAGAAGGACTCGGGCATCAAGGACTTTCCCGACCTGAAGGGCAAGACCGTGGTGACCACCGCCGGCACCACCGAAGACCGCATCCTGCAGAAGATGAACGGCGAAGCCAAGGACGCCGACAAGATGAATCTGATCCTCGCCAAGGATCACGGCCAGGCGTTCCTGACGCTGGAATCGGGCCGCGCCGTGGCGTTCGTGATGGACGAACCGCTGCTGTATGGCGAGCGCACCAAGGCCAAGAACCAGGCCGACTGGGTGGTCACCGGCACGCCGCTGCAGACCGAAACCTACGCCTGCATGATGCGCAAGGACGATCCGGCGTTCAAGAAAGTGGCCGACGACGTGATTGCCGATCTGATGAAATCGGGCAAGGCGAACGACTTGTACAAGAAGTGGTTCCTGTCGCCGATTCCGCCGAAGGGCCTGAACCTGAACTACCCGATGACGGCCGGCATGAAGGACTTGTACGCGCACCCGAACGACAAGGCCATTCAGTAAGCCGCGTCGCCGCGCATCAAAAAAAAACGGGGGACTGAATCCCCCGTTTTTTTTGCCTGCTGCCTGAAGGTTCAGGCGGGTTCGCTCCACGGCGAGCGGATGTCGGCCAGGAAGCGCTGCGCACGCGGGTGCTGCGGGCGCTGGAAGAAATCTTCGGGCGTGGCGCGTTCCAGCACCTGTCCCTGGTCCATGAACAGGACGCGGTCGGCCACCTCGCGGGCGAAACCCATTTCGTGCGTGACGCACACCATGGTCATGCCGTCACGGGCGAGGTCCTTCATGACCAGCAGCACCTCGTTCACCATCTCCGGGTCCAGCGCGGAGGTCGGCTCGTCGAACAGCATCACGGGCGGCTTCATGGCCAGGGCGCGCGCGATGGCCACGCGCTGCTGCTGCCCGCCCGACAGCTCGCCGGGGTAGGCGCCAGCCTTGTGCGGCAGGCCCACGCGTTCGAGCAGGCTCATCGCAAAGTCCTTGGCTTCCTGCGGCAGCATGCGCTTGAGCTGCACTGGTGCGAGCGTGCAGTTCTGCAGGACGGTCAGGTGCGGGAACAGGTTGAACTGCTGGAAGACGAAGCCGATGCCGCTGCGCAGTACGTTGACGTCCACGCCCGGCGCATGCACCTCGTGTCCGTTCACAACGATGCGGCCTTTCTGAATGGCTTCGAGCCGGTTCAGCGTGCGGATGAGCGTTGACTTGCCCGAGCCCGACGGCCCGCACACCACCACCACTTCGCCCTTGGCAACGGTTTCGTTGATGTCGACCAGCGCGTGGTAATCGCCGTACCACTTGTCGACGTGTTCGATCGTGATCATGTTCATGGTTTGGACGGGGCACGCGCGGCAAGGCGGCGCTCCAGGTAAAACGCCACGCGCGTCAGGCTGAAGCACATGATGAAGTAGCTGATGCCGAGCAGGCCGTACACCTCGGCAGACTTGACCATCACGGCGGTGCTGATCTGCCCGGCCACGAACGACACCTCGGGCAGGCTGATGATGTAACCCAGCGAGGTTTCCTTGATGGTCGACACGAGCTGATTGACCAGCGAAGGCAGCATGTTGCGCAGCGCCTGCGGCAGGATCACGCGGCGCATCGCCTGCATGTACGACAGGCCGAGCGAGCGGGCACTTTCCATCTGCCCGCGCGGTAACCCCTGGATGCCCGCACGCACGATCTCCGCCAGATACGCGCCGTCGAAAATCACCAGCGCGGTCAACATGGTGCTGAACTGGTCCGTGCGCTGGCCAGTAACGGAGGGCAGCAGGAAATACGCCCAGAAGATCACCATCAGCAGCGGCGTACCGCGGACCACGTAGACGAGCGCCGTGGCCGGCCAGCGCAGCGCGGCAATCGGGCTGACGCGGCACAGGCCAAGGATGATGCCCGCCGGCAGCGCGAGCACAAGGCCGGCGGACGCCAGCAGGAATGTCAGCGCCAGACCGCCCAGCGGCCCATTCGGGTACTGGCCGATCAGGTAATAGATACCGTAGGTTTGGATGAGATCGAGCATGGCTACAGCGTTCGGACAGGGTAGCGATGCTGATACCAGGCGGAGAACACCGTGATCGCGATCGAGATGGTCAGATAGGCCGCGGTGGCAAACGCAAACGCCTCAAAGCCGCGAAAGGTGGCGGACTCGACCTGCTGCGCCTGGTACATCAATTCGGCCACGCCGATCACCATGGCGATGCTGGAGTTCTTCCACAGGTTCAACGTTTGGCTGACCAGCGGCGGGACGGTCACGCGCAGCGATTGCGGCAGCACCACCAGCCGCATGGCCTGCAGGAACGAGAGCCCGAGCGCGCGGCTGGCCTCAAGCTGTTCCTTCGGAATCGAGCGGATGCCGCTGCGGATGTCTTCCGCCATGTAAGCGGCCGTGTAGAGCACGAGCGCAATGACGGCGCTCGCGGCCTCGTAGTTCATGCTGTAGAGCCAGTCCCGGATGAACTCCGGCAGGATCTGCGGCGCGCCGAAATACCAGAACAGCATGTGGGCAAGCAGCGGCACGTTGCGGATGGCTTCGACATAGGTCTGGCCGATGCTGCGCAGCAGCGCGACCGGCGCCAGGCGCAGCAGCGCGACCGTGATGGCAAGCGGCAGCGCCAACACGAAGGCCAGTACGGAGAGCTTGATCGACAGGAAGAAACCGCTGACGAGCCACTGGTGATACTGCCCCGAGAGCAGCATCGACAAATCAAAATGGGGCATGGAGATTCACCGCCCAGAACGGTGTCTGGGCGGCCCGACCTTTAACGATTAATCGATCTTGTCGGTAGAAATCTTGAAGGTGCGCTGCGGGAAGGCCATCTTGGTGTTCGGGCCAAACCACTTGTCGAACAGCTTTTGCGCCTCGCCGCTCTTTTCCATGCCGAGCAGCACGTCATCAACCTGCTTCTTGAAGGCCGGCTCACCCTTGCGGATGCCCAGCGCCAGGTGTTCGGTCGACAGGTTTTGCGGCAGCAGCGCGTAATCCTTGGCTGCCGGGCCCATCTTGGCCATGTTGCCGATCAGGGTGGTTTCGTCGTTCACGTACGCGACGCCCTTGCCTTGCTGCAGGGCCAGCAGTGCCTGCGGGCTGTTGTCGAACGAGACAACGTCGGCGTTCTTGATGGTCTTGGCAATGTTGGCTTCCATGGTCGAACCCTTGACCGTCAGGAGCTTCTTGCCATCAAGCTGGGCGAGCGACGTGATGCCGCTGCTCTTCTTCACCATGGCTTTCTGGCCGGTGATGAACGTCGACACCGAGAAGTCGATCTGCGCCTCGCGCTCCTTGTTGTGCGTGAGCGAGGCGGCCAGCAGGTCCACGCGGCCTTGCTGCAGTTCGGGCAGGCGCGCCGCCACGGCCAATTGCTTGAGCACGGGCTTGACGCCCAGGCTCTTGGCGATGGCGTCGCACATGTCGACGTCATAGCCGACGATCTCGCGGCTCATCGGGTCCTTCAGGAAGCTGAACGGCTCGTCGGTGCCGAGCACGCCGCAGACAAGTTCGCCCTTCTTCTTGATGTCGGAAACTTGATCAGCGTGCGCGGTGGTGGCGGCCAGGGTTGCTGCGGCCAGGATGGCGGCCCCTGCAAATTGCGTCAGACGTCGGCTTGTTTTCATCGGATTTCCTCCTTGACGACTTGGGTGGTGAACAGTGTGCGAATCGGAATCGCCCGCGAGCATACCGGCGTATGCGCCGTTTGCATGCGCGGACTTCGGATAACCATATGACGCCGAGCGAAACGCCCAACTATAGTCCATGCCGACGCGGCACAGATGGCGGATAACAAGCAGGGCGGGAGTGCGGTGCACAGGCGGGATGTTGGGGTTGCCGGGTTGCGCGCGTGCAGCCCGGTTAGGCTGGCGCAGCAAGGCAGGAGCCCGGCAGACGTTGCGTGAAATGAGACTTCGTCTGTCATTAATGACATGGCAGCCGACTGCACTCCATCAGGGGATTCCCGGGGCAGAACGTGGGCTTAGAGCGCGCCGCAGATCGATTCGTTGATCGGCACGTCGCCCACGGTCTCGTGGTCGTTGCCGCGATAGCGGTAGACCAGGCTCAGGCCGAGGCGCGTGAGGATGCGCACGTCGCCGTTGTTGCAGATGTTCTTCTGCAGGATCGGAACGAAATTCAGCCGAAAGCCCTGCGATGCGGCCGAGTGCGCCGCGTAGTTGGTCAGCGTGATGACGAAGACGAGGTTCTTCTTCTGCGCCAGCGAGCATTGCGCCAGCGCGGTCTCTCGGTCGAGCGGGACGGGGGTGAAGCGGTTGATTTCGGCGCAGGCCTGGGCGAGGGCGCGGTCTGCATTGCGGGCAGGCCCCGTGAGGGCCGGTACGCCGGCAGCGGCCGTGCTGCGACCCGTCGCGGCGCCCACCAGCATGCGGGCCAGTGGCGTCAGTTCCTGCATGGCTGTCGCCAGCGGCGTCGATTGGGCCCATGCAAGGCTGGACAGCAACGGCAGGGCAAGCGCCAGGACGCACGAAGCACGCGCCCGGCGATGGCGGCCTTTCACATCCAGACCGGTGTGAATGGCGGTGTGTTGAGTCACAGACATCCTCTTTGCCCACGGAGCCACAATTTTATTGAAAAAACCGTCGGGATGCGAGGCGCGCAGCGCACTGACGCTGGCTCTTTTAACTCAGCTCAGGTCCGTACGCGCACCATGGCCGAAATGCGCTCGGCAGCCTGCTGCAGCGGACCGAGAAACTGCTTCGTCATCTGTTTGCCGGAAGTTCGGTTGGCCTGGCCGCTGATGTTCATGGCAGCGATGATGTCGCCCGCCCGATTGCGGATCGGTGCCGACAGCGAAATCAGCCCTTCCTCAAGCTCCTGGTCGACCAGCGCCCAACCCTGTTGGCGCACGCCGGCAATGACTTCTTTCAATGCGTCGACGTCTGTGATGGTGCGCTGCGTGCGTGCGCGGCGGTCCGACTCGCGCAGCGCAATGTCCAGCCGATCCTCGGGCAGACCCGACAGCAGCACGCGGCCCATCGACGTGCAGAACGCCGGCAGGCGGCTGCCGACCGACAGGTTCAGCGCGATGATCTTCTGCGTGGGCACACGCAGGACGTAGACGATTTCCGTCCCATCCAGTACCGAGGCGGAGCAACTTTCGTGCACCGTCTGGACGAGCTCTTCCATCACCGGCTCGGCGAGGTTCCAGAACGGCATCGAGGTGAGGTAGGCGAACCCGAGGTCGAGGATCTTGGGCGTGAGGCGGAAGAGGCGGCCTTCAAAGGTGACATAGCCCAGGCTGACCAGCGTGAGAAGGATGCGGCGGGCGCCGGCGCGGGTCAGGCCCGTCGCCTCGGCCACTTCAGAAAGCGTTTGCTCCCGGCGCTCGGCATTGAACGCGCGGATGACCGACAGCCCTCGTGCAAAGGACTGGACGTAGGAATCGCTGGGTTTTTCGGTGGGCAGTTCGGCAGCAGACATGCAAAGAAGGCAAAAGCGGTGCAGTGGCCTCAAGACTACTGACATTGCCTCGATTTCGCCACTCGAACAGTTGATCGGGATGCGTACGCCTTGACACGCTCTGGACGGGAGGCGTAGATTAGTTCTTGGATCGAACGTAGGTTCGTATAGCGAACAAATGAGCGAAAGCAAACGTGGGCCGGACAGCAAAGGCCTGTGTCGATCCAATCCTCAACAGGAGACTCGCAGGCCGCTCGGTTGCGGCTCGGCCATGTCCGGCCCCTCGCGATGCTCCGACCCGCGCCAGCCATCGAGAATGTGCGGCGCCCTTGCCGGAGAATGCACGTGATCAACAAGCTTTGTCCGTCTGTGGAGGCCGCCCTGGCCGATATCCCGGACGGTGCCACCATCATGATCGGCGGGTTCGGTACCGCCGGCATGCCCTCGGAACTCATCGACGGGCTGATCGCGCATGGCGCGCGTGAGCTGACCATCATCAATAACAACGCCGGCAATGGCGAGACGGGCCTGGCCGCACTGCTCAAGGCGCGCCGCGTACGCAAGATCGTCTGCTCGTTCCCGCGCCAGGCCGATTCGTATGTGTTCGATGCGCTCTACCGTGCCGGCGAGATCGAACTGGAACTGGTGCCGCAAGGCAACCTGGCCGAGCGCATCCGCGCCGCAGGTGCCGGCATTGGCGGTTTTTTCTGCCCGACCGCCTACGGTACGCAATTGGCCGAAGGCAAGGAAACGCGCATCATCGACGGCAAGCCCTACGTGTTCGAGCTGCCGCTGACTGCCGACTACGCTCTCATCAAGGCCCTGCGCGCTGATCGCTGGGGCAACCTCGTCTATCGCAAGACCGCGCGCAACTTCGGGCCGGTGATGGCGATGGCGGCCAAGTGCACCATCGCGCAAGTCAGCGAGACGGTGGAGCTAGGCGAGCTGGACCCAGAGCACATCGTCACGCCGGGCATTTTTGTGAAGCGCGTCGTCCAGCTCGCCGCCGCCCAACCCGCCAAGGAGGCCGCATGAGCGCCGAAACTACCGCCAAGATCCAGCGCTGGACGCGCGATCAGATCGCTACGCGTGTGGCGCGCGATATTCCCGATGGTTCGGTCGTCAACCTGGGCATCGGCCTGCCGACGCTGGTGGCGAACCAACTGCCGGCCGATCGCGAAATCATTCTGCACACCGAGAACGGCCTGCTCGGCATGGGTCCCGCGCCTGCGCCCGGGCAAGAAGACGAGGACCTCATCAACGCTGGCAAGCAGCCGGTCACCATCAAGCCTGGTGCATCGTTCTTCCATCATGCTGATTCGTTTGCCATGATGCGGGGTGGCCATCTCGACTATTGCGTGCTCGGTGCCTTTCAGGTATCGGCCACGGGCGATCTGGCCAACTGGCACACCGGTGCCCCGGACGCGATTCCTGCCGTGGGCGGCGCGATGGATCTGGCCATCGGTGCCAAGCGCGTCTTCGTCATGATGGAGCACCAGACCAAGCAGGGCGAAAGCAAGATCGTGCCGTCGTGCACGTACCCGCTGACGGGCATTGGATGTGTCGATACCATCTACACCGACCTCGCTGTGATCGACATCACGCCCGAGGGGCTGGTGGTGCGCGAGATGGCCGACGGCCTCGATTTCGATACGCTGCAGACGATGACGGCAGCGCCGTTGCGTCGTGCCTAGAATTAGTGGAGACAGAACAATCATGACCGAAGCCTTTATCTGCGACGCCATCCGGACGCCCATCGGCCGCTACGGCGGCAGCCTGTCCGCCGTGCGCGCCGATGACCTCGGCGCGGTGCCGCTCAAGGCGCTGATGGCGCGCAACCCGCAGGTCGACTGGTCGGCCATCGACGACGTGATCTTCGGCTGCGCCAACCAGGCGGGCGAAGACAACCGCAACGTGGCGCGCATGTCGTCGTTGCTGGCTGGCTTGCCCGATAGCGTGCCGGGCTCGACCATCAACCGCTTGTGCGGCTCGGGCATGGACGCCACCGGCACCGCGGCGCGCGCTATTCGCTCAGGTGAAACCGCGCTGATGATCGCCGGGGGCGTGGAGAGCATGAGCCGCGCGCCGTTCGTGATGGGCAAGGCTGCCAGCGCCTTCTCGCGCGACGCTGCTATCTACGACACCACCATCGGCTGGCGCTTCATCAACCCGCTGATGAAGGCGCAATACGGTGTCGACTCGATGCCCGAAACCGCCGAGAACGTCGCCACCGACTACAAGGTCAACAGAGAAGATCAGGACCGCTTCGCGCTGCGCAGCCAGGCCAGCGCCGCGCGAGCCCAGGAAGACGGCACGCTCGCGCAGGAAATCACGCCGGTGACGATCCCGCAGAGGAAGGGCGACGCTATCGTGGTGGACCGCGATGAGCATCCGCGTGCGACTAGCATGGAAGCGCTCGCCAAGCTCAAGGGCGTAGTGCGCCCGGACGGCACCGTTACGGCCGGCAATGCTTCGGGCGTGAACGATGGCGCGTGCGCGCTGCTCCTCGCCAATGAAGCGTCCGCCAAGCGCTTTGGCCTGACCCCGCGTGCGCGCATTGTCGGCATGGCCACCGCAGGCGTGCCGCCGCGCGTGATGGGCATTGGCCCGGCACCGGCGTCGCAGAAGCTGCTCAAGCAGCTCGGCTTGAGCATCGATCAGATGGATGTGATCGAGCTGAACGAGGCATTTGCCGCGCAGGGTCTAGCGGTGACGCGTCAACTGGGCCTGCGTGATGACGACCCGCGCGTCAACCCGAACGGCGGCGCCATCGCACTCGGCCACCCGCTCGGCATGAGCGGTGCGCGCCTGGTGACGACGGCGATGTATCAGTTGCAACGCACGGGCGGACGTTATGCGCTGTGCACGATGTGCATCGGCGTGGGCCAGGGCATTGCGCTGGTGATCGAACGCGTTTGACACGGCCATGACAAGCGGATTGCTCGATCGCGCCTTCTCCACGCCGGCCATGCTGGCGGTGTGGTCCGATGCGGCCACGGTGCGCGCAATGCTCGATGTGGAGGCCGCGCTTGCGCAGGCCGAAGGCGCGGTTGGCGTGATTCCGCCCGAAGCCGTCGCGCCGATTCGCGCGGTGTGCGCCAAGGCGACGTTGGATCTGGACGCGCTGGGCAACGCTGCTGCCACCGCAGGCAACCTGGCGATTCCCCTGGTCAAGCAACTGACTGCGGCCGTCGCACAGCACGATGAAAACGCCGCGCGCTACGTGCATTGGGGCGCGACCAGCCAGGACATCATCGATACCGGTCTGATGCTGCAGTGGCGGCAATCGGCGGACCTGATCGAAGCGGATCTGCTGAGACTGGCGGACGCGCTTGCTGCGCTGGCGCAACGTCATCGCAATACGCCGATGGTGGCGCGCACGTGGTTGCAGCAAGCCCTGCCGACAACGTTCGGGCGCAAGGTTGCGGGCTGGCTGGAAGCGGTGCATCGCGCGCAGGATCGCTTTGCCGCGCTGCGCGCGCATGCGCCCGTGCTTCAGTTTGGCGGGGCGGCAGGCACGCTTGCCAGCCTGGGCGACCATGCGCGCGCCGTCGCTCAAACGCTGACGCACGAGCTTGATCTGCCGCTGCCGGCGCTCTCGTGGCACGGCGAGCAGGATCGAATCGCCGAGATCGGCACGACGCTCGCGTTGCTGACCGGCACGCTGGGCCACTTCGCGCGTGATCTCTCGTTGATGATGCAGACAGAGGTGGGCGAGGTTTCCGAGCCTTCCGGTGCGGGCAAGGGTGGTTCTTCCACCATGCCGCACAAGCGCAACCCGGTCGGGTGCGCGACGGTGCTGGCGGCGGCCACGCGCATGCCTGGCTTGGCGAGCACGCTGCTCGCTGCGCTACCGCAGGAGCACGAGCGCGCGCTCGGCGGTTGGCAGGCGCAGTGGGCGACGTTGCGCGAGATGGCCTGCCTCGCGGCGGGCGCGCTCGATCGCATGCGCGACATCGTTGAAAGTTTGCAGGTCGACGCTGGTCGCATGCGCGCGAATCTGGACCTTACGCACGGCCTGATCCTCGGTGAAGCCGTGATGCTGGCGCTGGGTGCGGATCTTGGGCGTCTGCAAGCGCACCATGTGGTCGAAGCTGCCAGCCGCAAAGCGGTACAAGAGAACAAGACGCTGCATGACGTACTGGCGCAAGACGCAGCGGTCCTTCGCATCTGGGGCGCGACCACGCCTCAACGGTTGAGCACACTGCTTGAGCCCACCCACTACCTTGGCGATGCGGGCGCCGCCGTTGACCGGGTGCTCGCAGAACACGCCCACCGCCACCCCTGAACACGTATTCCACGGAGACACCATGCCCTGGCTTGAACACGATAACGTCCGCCTGTATCACGAATTCGATGACGGCCCCGCCACGGGTAAGCCGGTGCTGGTGCTGTCGAACTCCCTCGGCACCAACCTGGGCATGTGGGAGCCGCAGCTCGAAGCGTTGCGCCAGCATTTCCGCCTGCTGCGCTATGACCAGCGTGGTCACGGGCAATCGAGCGTGCCGGACGCGCCGTTTGGCGTTGCTCAACTCGGCGGTGATGTGCTCGCGTTGCTCGACCACTACAACATTGAGCTTGCGCTGTTCTGCGGTCTGTCGATGGGCGGGTTGACCGGCCTGTGGCTGGCCGCACATCACGGCGAGCGTTTCCCGCGCATGGTCGTGACGAATACCGCCGCGCTCATCGGCACGCAGCAAAGCTGGAATACGCGCATCGCACAGGTCGAGCAGGGCGGCATGGCGAGCATTACGGAAACGGTGCTCGAGCGCTGGTTCACGCAGGGCTACCGGGATGCCAACGCTAGCCGCGTCGACATCGTCAAGGCAATGTTGCTGTCCACGCCGGATGCCGGCTACAACGGCAACTGCGCAGCCATTCGCGATGCAGATTTGCGCGCGCAACTGCCGAACATCCGGGTGCCGATGCTGGTGATTGGCGGCACACACGATATCTCCACCCCGGCTGCGCAGACCAAGCTCATTGCCGACGGCGTGCCCGGCGCCCAGTACATCGAGCTTTCAGCCGGCCACCTCGCCAACTGGGAGCAGGCCGACGGCTATACCGAAGCGCTCGTCAGCTTCTTGACGACCGGCGTTGCACGTGAGGGCGCCCATGGATGATCGCGAACGCCACGCCGCAGGCATGGCGGTGCGCCGCGCCGTGCTGGGCGATGCCCACGTCGACCGTGCCAACGCCGCGCAGACCGATCTGACGGCTCCGTTTCAGGACCTCATCACGCGCTACGCCTGGGGTGAAATCTGGACACGCCCCGGCTTGCCGCGCCACACGCGCAGCTTGCTGACGATCGCCATGATGGTCGCGCTCGGCCGCGACGGCGAGTTGCGCCTGCATCTGCGCGCCGCTGCCAACAACGGTGTCACGCGCGACGAGATTCAGGAAACGCTGCTGCAGACCGCCATCTACTGCGGCGTGCCGGCTGCCAACCATGCCTTCCACCTCGCCCAGACGGTGTTTGCCGAGATGGATGCGGAGGGCGCTGCGAAAAAGTAATACCGCCGTCTCCGGGGAGACGCCACGCAACACACCGGGCAAACCGGCCGCCGAGCTGGAAAAACCCAAGGAGGAGACCCATGCTCAGCGCATTGGGTGTGTTGTTCGACGGGCTGGCCTACGGCAGCCTGCTGTTCCTGATCAGCATCGGCCTGTCGGTCACGATGGGCCTGATGAACTTCATCAACCTTGCGCACGGGGCGTTCGCCATGGCGGGCGGCTATGTGTGCGTGGTGCTGATGAACCGCCTCGGCGTGCCGTTTCTGGCGACGCTGCCCATCGCTTTCGTGGTCACCGCAATCATCGGCTTTGTGCTCGAATGCACGCTGTACCGGCGGCTCTATCGCGCGAGCCCGCTCGATCAGGTGCTGTTCTCCATTGCGCTCGTTTTCATGGCGATGGCGGGTGCGACCTACGTGTGGGGGCCGTCGCAGCAACCCGTTGAGCTGCCGGAGATGCTGCGTGGGCAATGGCCAGTGTTTGACAGTGGATTGGAAGTCGGGCGCTATCGCCTGTTCCTGATCGGGGTGGTGATTGCGCTGACGGCGCTGCTGGCATGGCTGATTGAGCGCACACGCTTTGGAGCGCAGGTGCGCGCGTCGGTGGATAACCAGCAGGCATCCGCAGGGCTGGGCATCAACGTAAGCCTGGTGTTCTCCGTAACGTTCGCGCTGGGTTCGGGGCTGGCAGGGCTGGGCGGGGGATTGGGCATCGATGTGCTCGGGCTCGATCCAGCCTTCCCGATCAAATACATGGTGTATTTCCTGCTGGTGGTGGCCGTCGGCGGTGCGGGTTCCATCAAGGGCACATTGCTGGCAGCGCTCGTGCTAGGCGTGTTCGACGTGGCGGGCAAGTACTACGTGCCGGACGTGGGCGCGTTCGTCATCTATGGGTTGATGGTCGTGCTGCTCGTGCTCTTCCCGGGCGGTTTGCTGGGGAGGCGCGCATGAGCGGGCTGCAGCAATTGAGGCGGTCTGCACGGCCTGTTGAGGGCTCTGCGGCGCATGGGTTGCCGCAAGCGCGTTGGTCGCCGTTTGAGATCGCGTTCTGGTGCGTGCCGATCGCGGTGTTCTTTCTTCTTCCCGATTACCTCGTCTTCGGCAGCCAGGTGTTGATCGTCGGGCTGTTTGCGTTGTCGCTCGACCTGGTGCTCGGCTATGCGGGCATCGTGTCGCTCGGACATGCAGGCTTCTTCGGGCTTGGCGCCTATACCGCCGGACTGCTCGCGGCACATGGCTGGGGTGAACCGCTCACCGGTCTGGCCGCGGGCGCTGTCGTCGCTGCGCTGGCCGGCTTCTGTGTGAGCTTTCTCGTCGTGCGCGGGCAGGATCTGACACGACTGATGGTCACGCTCGGCATCGGTCTGATGCTGTATGAGGCGGCCAACAAGATGGCGTTTCTCACGGGCGGTGTGGACGGCCTTTCCGGTGTGGCGATGCGCAACCTGCTCGGCACATTTGAGTTCGATCTGGAGGGGCGCACGGCTTACTTCTATAACTTGGTCGTGCTGTTTCTGGTGTTTGTGGGGTTGCGTCGCCTGGTGCGCTCGCCGTTTGGGTTGTCGCTGCGCGGCATTCAGCAGGGGCCGAAGCGCATGCCGGCTATCGGCGCGAATGTTCGCATGCGGCTGGTGGCCGCGTTCACCGTCAGCGCAGCGATTGCCGGTGTCGCAGGCGGGCTGCTCGCGCAGACCACGCAATTTGTCGGTCTGGATTCGCTGGGCTTCTCGCGCTCGGCAGAGTTGCTGATCATGCTCGTGCTGGGCGGTGCAGGCCGGTTGTACGGCGCGTTGATTGGCGCAGCGGTGTTCATGATTGCGCAGGACGTGTTGGCCGGCATCAATCCCGTCTACTGGCAGTTCTGGATCGGCCTGCTGCTGATGGCGATCGTGTTGTTTGCGCGGGGCGGCATTCTCGGTGGGCTGGAAACTGCGGTGTCTGCGGTCAGGGCGCGGCGCGCTCGCAAGGGAGGTGCTTCATGACTGCGCCCACGATCCATCCTCCGCCCACATTGAGCACGCGTGGCCTGTCCAGGCGCTGGGGCGGCTTTCACGCCAATTCCGATATCTCGCTGTCTTTTGCGCCCGGCGCGCGCCACGCGCTGATCGGGCCGAACGGCGCGGGCAAGACCACCTTCATCAATCTGCTCACCGGCACGCTCGCACCCACTGCGGGCCAAGTGCTGCTGGATGATGAAGACATCACCCGCCTGCCCGCACACCAGCGCGTCAAGCGCGGCATCACGCGCACTTTCCAGATCAACACGTTGTTTCCGGGATTGACGGTGCTGGAATCGGTGATGCTCGCCATCTTCGAGCGCACGGGCGCGTCGTGGCATTGGCATCGCACCGTTGCATCGCATAAGGACGCCCGCGACGAAGCGATGGCATTGCTATGCCGCTTGCAACTCGGTGCCGACGCGCTGGCGCCCACGCATGCGTTGCCTTACGGCAAACAGCGCCTGGTGGAGATCGCCCTGGCGCTCGCGACGCACCCACGCATCCTGCTTCTCGACGAGCCTGCCGCCGGTATCCCGAGCAGAGAAAGCACCGAACTGTTCGAGGTCATCGCCAGCCTGCCGCGCGACATCACGATCCTCTTCATCGAGCACGACATGAACCTTGTCTTCCGCTTTGCCGAGCGGATCACCGTGCTGCTGGCCGGCCGCGTGCTGACTGAAGGCACGCCGCAGGAGATCGCGGCCGACCCGCGTGTGCGCGAGGTCTACCTCGGGGAGGTTGAGCATGCGTGAACTGTTGTCGCTCGAAAATGTGACCGCCGGCTACGGCAATGCTGTCGTGCTGGACGATGTGTCGTTCGCGCTCGAAGCAGGCGGCAGCCTTGCGCTGCTGGGCCGCAATGGTGTCGGCAAGACCACGCTGCTCGCCACGCTGATGGGCTTCACGCGCCTGCACGGCGGGCGTATCCGCTGGCTGGGCGCGGATATCGCCAAGATGCCGCCACACCGGCGTGCCCGCGCAGGGCTCGGCTGGGTGCCGCAGGAGCGGTGGATGTTTCCGTCGCTGACGGTGGAAGAGCATCTGACAGCCGTGGCGCGACCCGGGGCCTGGGATGTGGCGCGCGTCTACAAGACGTTTCCGCGCCTTCAAGAGCGGCGCCGCAATCTCGGCAATCAGCTCTCAGGCGGCGAGCAGCAGATGGTCGCCATCGCTCGCGCGCTGATGACGAATCCCGCACTGCTGCTGTTGGATGAACCGATGGAAGGCCTCGCACCGATCATCGTGCAGGAGCTTGGCCGCGCTATCCGCGCGCTCGTTGAGGAGGGGGGTATGGCGGTGATCCTGGTGGAGCAGCATGCGCGTCTGGCGCTGCAGCTCACGCAGCGTGCGCTGGTGCTCGATCGAGGCCGCGTCGTGCACGCATCAGCCAGCGCCGATCTGCTGGCCGATGCGCCGTTACTGCAACGGCTCGTGGCTGTTGCGTAGTGCTTACTTGCCGGGATCCTTCACGTCGGCAAACTTGTCGAACTCGACGTTGTACAGCTCGTTGCCGACCTTTTCCACCTTGCGGATGTAGACCGTTTGCACCACATCACGCGTGGCCGGGTCGATGGTGATCGGCCCGCGCGGGCTGTCGATCTTCATGCCCTTGAAGGCGGCCATGGCCTTCTCCCCGTCGATCTTGCCGCCGAGCTTGTTGATCACGTTGTAGATCGCGCCGATGCCGTCATACGCGGCCACTGCCATGAAGTTCGGGCGGCCCGCGCCCGGATTGGCCTCCGCAAAGGCTTTCAGGAAGGTCTTGTTCTGCGGCGAGTCGTGCGCGGCGGAGTAATGGAACGAGGTGATGACACCCAGCGTCGCGTCGCCCATGGCCGGGAGCACGTGGTCGTCGGTCAGGTCGCCCGTTGCGATGACCTTGATGCCGGCCTGCGCCAATCCGCGCTCGCGGAAACCCTTCATGAATGCCACGCCTTGCTCGCCGGCCGGCAGGAAGACGAACACGGCTTGCGGCTTGGCATCTTTCACGCGTTGGATGAACGGCGCGAATTCAGGATTGCGCAGTGGCACGCGCACGGCTTCCACGACCTGGCCCCCGCCGGCGGTGAACGTTTGTTTGAATGCGTTCTCCGCATCGATGCCGGGCGCGTAATCGGCAACCACAGTAGCCACCTGCTTGATGCCGTTCTTCAAAGCCCACGAGGCGATCGGTGTGGAGATCTGCGGCAGCGTCATCGACACACGCGTCACATAGTCCGACTTGGTGGTGATCGACGACGATGCGGCATTGAAGATCACCATCGGTTTTTTGGCTTGCTGCGCGATGGGCGCCACCGCCAGTGCTTCCGGCGTGAGGCCAAAGCCCGCAAGGAAATCCACCTTGTCGCGTACCACCAGCTCCTGCGCAAGGCGCTTGGCGACGTCCGGCACGGGGCCAGTCGTGTCCTTCACGATAATCTGCACCTGCCGCCCACCGGCGGTCGTGCCGTGCAGCCTCTGATACGCCTTGATGCCGTCTTCCATCTGCTTGCCATAGTCGGCAAAGGGGCCGGAGAAGGGGGCGATCAGGCCAATCTTGATCGGCTCGTCCGCAAAGGCGGGCAGGCCGGTCATCAGCGTACCGGCAACGACAGTCAGCAGCACACGACGTCTCATGAAGGTCTCCAAAGGTTGATCGGCAAGCGTGAGCCGAAAAAACACAGTGGCGTCGCCTGCGCGTGCCGACGATCCTAAAGGCTCTGTGTTCGCATTGCAATCGAGTGTTCGGATTGTGAACACTTAAGCCGGGTCGGTTACTTCGTGTTCTTGCGTTTGGCGGGCCGATGGTCGGGCTCGCGCCATTCATCCGCCTCGTCGTTGAACAACGACGACACCAGCGCGCGAAACCACTGGCTGCGTGTGTCGTTATGGAACTTGCGATGCCAGTGTTGCTTGAGATCGAAGCTCGGCAGCTCCAGCGGCGGCTCCATCACGCAGATGTTGGCGTGCGATTGCATGAACGACAGGCCCACCGCGTGCGGCACCGTCGCAATCAAGTCCGTGCGCGCCAGGATGAACGGGATGCTCATGAAATGCGGTGTGAGCAGCGACGGCTTACGGCGGATGCGCTTGCGTTCAAGAAAGCGCTCATACAGTTCCTGACTGCGCCCCTCCGCGCGCACCACAGCGTGCCCGTATTCCAGAAACTGCGCCATCGATAGCTTCGTGTTGCCACCGCGCGTGACGGGATGATCGGCGCGCACGATGCATATGAAGTAGTGCGTAAACAGCCGCTGCTGGAAGAAGTTGTTCTTCTTCAGGTCGGGGAAGTAACCAACAGCCAGGTCGAGCGAACCGGTCTCCAGCGCGCGCTCGATCTGCGCGGGCGGCAGCGACACGGACTGCACCGACGCCCGTGGCGCGTGCCGAGCCATCGCCTCGACAATGCGCGGCAAGAACACCATCTCTCCCACGTCCGACAACGAGATCGAGAACGTGTGGGTGGTTGTGGCCGGATCGAACGCGCCAGTTTCCAGAATGCCCTGCTGCACACGCGCCAAGACATCGCGCGCCGCAGGAATGAGCGCCAGCGCCCGCGGCGTCGGCTCCATGCCGCGTGAGGTCCGGACGAACAGCGGGTCGTCAAACGCAGCGCGCAGCTTGCCCAGCGCTGTGCTCACGCCTGGCTGGCTCATGCCGAGTTGTTGGGCCGCCATGCTCACGCTGCGCGCGTCATGCAGCGCCAGCAGGATTGGCAACAGGTTCAGATCGAAGTTGGGCAGGGTGGACATGGCAATCGCACTATCTGAATCGGCGATAAAGTTTATCGCCAATATTTCATTGTGCGATATCAAGATGCACGCCAACAATGGTTGCCAGAACGATTCCAATCCATCCGGAGACAACCACCATGCGCACCCAGATCGCCATCATTGGCGCGGGCCCGGCAGGCCTGCTGCTCGGGCAGCTTCTGCACCGCAACGGCATCGACGCCGTCATCCTCGAAACCAGGAGCCGCGCGTACGTTGAAGAGCGCATCCGCGCCGGCGTTCTGGAGCAAGGCACGGTCGACGTGCTCAACGAAGCGGGCGTGGGCGAGCGCATGCGGCGCGAGGGGCTCGTGCACCACGGTATCGACCTGCTGTTCGGTGGCAAGCGCCATCGCATCGACCTGACGGCGATGTCGGGCGGCCGCTCGATCACGGTCTATGGGCAGCACGAGGTGGTGAAGGATCTGATTGCCGCACGTGTGGAGCAAGGCGCGCCGCTGTTGTTCGATGTGAGCGAGGTGTCGGTGCACGATATTGAGTCGGCCACGCCTTCGGTGCAGTTCGTCCACGAGGGTGTTCCGCAGACATTGCAATGCGATTACATCGCCGGCTGCGACGGCTTTCACGGCATCTGCCGGCAGGCGATTCCGGCACAGCGGCAAGCGGTGTTCGAGCGCGTCTATCCGTTTGCCTGGCTTGGCATCCTGGCGCAAGCCGAGCCGGCGGCGGAAGAGCTGATCTACGCAAACCATGATCGCGGCTTTGCGCTGTTCAGCATGCGCTCACCCAAGATCACGCGGCTTTACCTTCAGTGCAAGCCGGATGAGAACCTCGCCGAATGGTCCGATGCACGCATCTGGGATGAACTCCACACGCGCCTGGAGAACAACGACGGCTGGCACCTGAAGGAAGGCCCCATCCTGCAGAAGAGCGTCACGCCGATGCGCAGCTTTGTCTGCGAGACGATGCAGTACGGGCGCCTGTTCTTGGCGGGGGACGCCGCGCACATCGTGCCGCCCACTGGCGCCAAAGGCATGAACCTTGCCGTCGCCGACGTGCGCGTGCTGGCTCAGGCACTGACTGCACGCTACAAGCAGAGCGACACTGCCCCGCTCGCAAGTTACTCCGAACGCTGCTTGCAACGCGTCTGGCGCGCCGAGCATTTCTCGTGGTGGATGACGTCGATGCTCCATCGTTTTGACGACCACACGCCGTTCATGCAAAAGCTGCAGCGCGCTGAGCTGGACTACGTGACCGGCTCCCCGGCCGGCGCGCGCGTGCTGGCCGAAAACTACGTCGGCCTGCCGTTTGCCGACGCTCCCGCCGGCGCGTCGTTGAGCCTCGTCAGTAATTCCAGGGCGGCGTAGTGGTCGGCTTGGACAGCGCAATGCGTGAGACCAGCGGGTGGAAGCCTTGCCCGCGCGACGCCGTGTAGACCTTCTGCGCGTTGGCGGTCTGCAACGCATAGTCGATCGTAAAGACAGGCACGTTGCCGGCGCAGTATTTCTGCAACTGGTCGATGGTCCATTGCGTTTCATCGGCACTCGCTGCCCTGTCGCCCCCGGAGGCGCTGCCCCACGCGGCGCCCGAACTGCCGCCAAACCATGTGTCTTCCTGCGAGATGCCATCGATCGTTGCGAGCAGCACTGATCCACCACCGTCGTCAATCAACGAGGATGCGTTCTGCTGGATCACCGCAAACTGCGGGTTGATGGCGCGACCCGCCGCACGGATCTTGGTGATGAAATCGACCATGGCCTGTGCCGGATCGATGCCTGCCGCCTGGGCTGCGGCCGCCACCGAAGGCTCGGCATACGCCTCGACCCAATCCAGATAGACGCCATCGAATCCTTCGCGCGCCAGTTGTGCGACGGCGCCGTTCGGCCCGAGCCACAGCGCTTGCCAGCGCGGGTCCCAGAACGCGACAGGGTAGTCGCCGGCCCAGCCATCGGGGTCGGCCTTGATGATGAAGTCTGGCGTGCCGGGTCCGTTAGCCGTGGGCGCCTTCCAGCTTGACGTCCAATAGGTGCGGAAGTCTTCGGCTTCGCCAATGTCGATGTAGGCGAGCACTTTGCGCGCGGAGCCGTCAGGCTTGGTGCGCAGCTGCGCCACCATGTCGACGATGTTGAAGTTCTCCAGTCCTTTGACGGTGTTGTTGGCTTCGATCACCAGCATGTCGTATGGCTGCGCGTCAAGTGCATCGATCTGCGCGCTGGTGGTCATGCCCTGCAGCTGATACATCCACGTCTGCACGCCTGCCAGTGGCGAGGAGCCGTTGATTCCGCAAGCAGGTGTGGTGGTTGAGGTGGTTGCAGCCTCGGTTTTTGACCCGGTATTCGCTGTGTTGGGAGCAGCCCCGGTTTGCGGGCTCAACGACGAACCACCGTCGCCGCCACCGCAGGCACCCAGCATCAGCCCGGCACACACCAGGGCAATCGGAGAGATCAGGCGCATTGTCATCTTGAGAGGGGTAGGTGAGGAGTGCCTTGATCAGACGGAGCGCATCCGTTTGGATGCCACGGCAAGCACCAAACCAAGCTAGCACAATCGGATTACGCCGACATTGCCGTGAAATGGCGACGTTATGAAACTTCTTTAGACCAGCGTTCGTGATCGCTCCGAAGGCTTTGCTTTGGGTGATCGGCATGCGCATGTGGTGCCGTGCCCGAAGTCAAACGTTGCCGTCGCTTTCATCGCCATGCAAAACGCACGGGTGTATAGTCAGACAGCACTCGACGTTCAAGAAGGGGGCATTTCAGATGGACACTTCGCCGGCGGGCCAATACAAAGGCTTCGACATTTATCCGTTGGCTTTCCAACATGAACGCACGGCACGCTGGCCCGAGGCCAGGGAAGATCGCAGCTACAACGCAGCCGTGATGATCTGTCGGGCGGGGGAGTCGCCCGAACCCGGCCAGACCCAGGTCTTCCGCCTCTCCGGGGACCGGCAATTCAGCAATGTGGGTGCTGCGCGCATTGCAGCGCTGCGCTTTGCTGAGAGCATCATCGATGGCGACGTTCCTGAACTGTCGCTTCCTGCCGACGGCGCCTGAAACTGCGGAACCCGCCCGTGATAGAATAGCGGGCGAATCCGGCTCGCCGCCGCGCCAATCATGGCCGGTGGCGGCTGAGTCCAGCACCGGGGAATACCCCGCGCCGAGTCGGGCGGCGCGCATCTGCGACCGCCACCCATCCTCGCTCTCGCTTGCACGAAACGGCGCGCGCCATTGGCGGGCGCGATTTGTGTTCCGTGCAGCTCGGTACCCCCCAAGCCCGCTGTCCGGGCAGATGATCGCGGCGTACCGCTGCATGCCCTTCGAGGCGTGTGGCATGGTTCGGGTGGGTCATCACATCATTGCAACCATCGGCGCAGCCGCGTGCTGCATACAAAGGAACGAGTTTGGCCAAGGAAGAACTGATTGAATTTGAAGGGGTGGTGTCTGAAGCACTACCCGACAATCGTTTTCGCGTGCAGTTGGAAAACGGCGTGGAAATCTGGGCTTACGCATCGGGCAAGATGCAGAAGCACCGCATCCGTATTCTCGCGGGCGACCGCGTGAAGCTGGAAATGTCGCCGTACGACCTCACGAAGGGTCGCATCAACTACCGGCACAAGTAAAAACGGCTGTGCCGCCAAGACGTCCACCCCGTGGGCGTTTCGAAGAAACCGCGTGTCTGCTCGACCCGCGGTTTTTTTATTATTGTTGCGTAAGCAGCGTTAAATTTCGTTGATCTCCAGACAACATCCGGTATCATGCCGCTTGGCTGTCAACGGGGGGAACACAGTTGGCAGCCAGCTGAAGTGCAGGGCTTGTCGCATTTTTCAAGCCGCGTGCTGCCCTCGGGTGAGCGCGCGCCAGCTGTACCAGTCCATCAATAAGCGCACGGCCGCTGATCGATCCATCGACTCCGCAGGACCTCTAATCGCGCATCCATTCGCCGACCGGGGCGTCATCTGACGCTCGCACCCGTTCGGTGTTCAGTGTGTCACAAGAGTCACACCACATCGGGATACCGCACAGGTAGGACGGCGCTTGTCCATCGAAGTACTGGGCGTAACGTTTTGCGTCCGAGGGAATAGAAAACCACAATGTTGGAAACCAAAAAAGCAGCACAGAGGGCGGCGCGCATGAGCCTGCGCGCTTTGGTGGGTCTGACGGCGGCAACGATGCTGACAGGCCTGGGAATACAAACCGCCTCGGCGCAGGCCACGCGCCCGAAGGCACCTATCTACGGCGTCACGGTTGATGACGTCAGCAACATCAACGCGATCGTGGCATCGCTTACGCACCTGCCGTACAAGCCTACCGTGCGCGTGGTCTTTGACCCGGGTACGACGGCTGCGCAGTACTACCCGGCACTCGTCAAGCTTCATGCTGTCGCCTACGTGATGGGCGAGATCATGGACTCGTACTATTTCCCGAGCGATCTGCAGACGTACACCGACCGTACCAATGAGCTGGTGGGCACGCTGAAGAACGTGGTGGACGTGTGGGAGATCGCTAACGAGATCAATGGGGAGTGGCTGCGCACGGACCCGACCGGCCCGAATTCGGTGGCCGCGAGTGAGGAGCAGGACATCGGCAACATGGTGGCGGCGGCGCATGACATCGTCAAAGCTGCGGGCGGCCTGACTGCTGTCACGATGTACTACAACGACGACGGCAAGGGCACCAACTGCTACGAGCTGCCGATGGACTCGTGGCGTACCTGGGCACAGTCGTATCTGCCCGCACGTGTGCGCCAGGGTGCGGACTACGCACTGTTCAGCTACTACCCTTACCAAGACTGCCCCGGTTTGAACCCGACGTGGGCAAACGATTTCAAGTTGCTCGAAAGCATCTTCCCGGTCGCGAAGGTGGGCTTTGGTGAGATCGGTACGTCCAGCACTTCGGCTCCGGCCTCGGTGCAGCAGAACCTGCTCAAGTCGTACTACCCGATGGGTACCACCACGATGGCAGCGGATCGGCGCTTCATCGGTGGTTACTTCTGGTGGAACTACGCTGAGCAGATGCTGCCGTACAGCACCAGTTCATACTGGAGCCTGCTGAACAACACCATCAAGCCGCTGGCAGCTCCGCAATAAGAAGAGGCTGCAGCCTCTCCTTGCAAAAGGGTAGGACTCCGAGCCGGACGGACGAGACACGATCCGGCAACAAAAAACCCGCGTCAGCTCATGCTGCGCGGGTTTTTTCCATGGCGTCGTGCGTGTTAGGCTCAGCCGCGTGCAGCCAGATAGGCACGGAATTCGTCAGCAACTTCCTTGTGCTTGAGCGCCAGTTCCACCGTTGCCTTCAGGTACCCCAGCTTGCTACCGCAGTCGTAGCGCACGCCCTTGTAACGATAGGCCAGCACCTGCTCGGCCGACAGCAGCGACTGGATGGCATCCGTCAGCTGCAACTCGCCGCCGGCGCCCGGCTTGAGGTTGCGGATGTGTTCGAAAATGCGCGGCGTGAGGATGTAGCGGCCGACCACGCCGAGGTTGGACGGCGCATTTTCCGGTGCCGGCTTCTCGACGATAGCTGACATCTTGATCACGCTGCCGTCTTCTTCCCACGGGCGGCCATCGACCACGCCGTACGAGCGGCTCTGCACGGGGTCGATTTCTTCCACGCCGATCACCGAGCAGTTGTAGTGGTCGTACAGGTCGACCATCTGCTTCATGACGGGCGGGTCGCCGTCCAGCAAGTCGTCCGCCAGGATGACCGCGAAGGGCGCATCGCCGACGAGCTTTTCGGCGCATTGCACTGCGTGGCCCAGGCCCAGCGCTTCAGGCTGGCGCACGTAGAAGCAATCCACATGCGACGGCTTGATCGAGCGCACGACTTCGAGCAGCGCGGTCTTCTGCTTGGCTTCGAGTTCCGCTTCGAGTTCGTAGGCCTTGTCGAAGTGGTCTTCAATTGCGCGCTTGCTGCGGCCGGTCACGAAGATCATCTCGGTGATGCCGGCGGCCATGGCTTCTTCCACGGCGTACTGGATCAGCGGCTTGTCCACGACCGGCAGCATTTCTTTCGGGCTGGCCTTGGTGGCCGGCAGGAATCGTGTGCCGAGCCCCGCGACGGGGAAAACGGCTTTGGTGACGCGTTGCATCGTGGTTTCCTTGATATCGGTTGTTCAGGGCGCTCAGGCTGCCTGTACCGGCAGCCGTGCGATCTGGGCTTCCAGCTTGGCCAGCGTGGCTTTGAAATCGGCCACACGCTTTTGTTCCTGTTCCACCACGGCGGCCGGCGCGCGGGCGACGAACGATTCGTTACCGAGCTTGGCTTCGCACTTTGTGATCTCGCCGCGCAAGCGGTCGATTTCCTTCGACAGGCGCGCATGCTCGGCAGCCACGTCGATCTCGATCTTCAGCAGCAGCTTGTTCTCGCCGACGATGGCGACCGGTGCACCGGCGCCGTCCTGCTCCATGGCGGCAGCGTCCGTGTAGACCTTCACTTCGGACAGCTTGCCCAGCGCTTGCACGTACGGCGCCGCCACCTGCAGGAACTCGGCTTCGCCATTGGCGTACAGCGGCACACGTTGCGCAGGGGAGATGTTCATCTCGCCGCGAAGGTTGCGGCAGGCGTCTACCAGTGCCTTTAGCTGCTGCACCCACTGCTCGGCCTGCTCGTCGATCTTGGATAGCGCGGCGCGCGGGTATTCCTGCAGCGCGAGGCTTTCGGTGCCGTCGCCCTTGGCGCGGCCCGCCATTGGCGCAACCTTCTGCCAGAGTTCTTCGGTAATGAACGGAATGATCGGATGCGCCAGGCGCAGCACGGTTTCCAGCACGCGCAGCAGGGTACGGCGCGTCGCGCGTTGCTGGGCCGGCGTGCCGGTCTGGATCTGCACTTTCGCCAGTTCCAGGTACCAGTCGCAGTATTCGTCCCAGACGAACTTGTAGATGGCGTTGGCGATGTTGTCGAAGCGGTAGTCGGCAAAGCCTTTCTCCACTTCGGTTTCCACGCGCTGCAGCAGCGAGACGATCCAGCGGTCAGCCTGCGAGAAGTGCAGCGCGCCTTCGGGGCCGCAATCACCGACGCATTCCTGCATGCCGCAGTCCTGGCCTTCGGTGTTCATCAGCACGAAGCGCGTGGCGTTCCACAGCTTGTTGCAGAAGTTGCGGTAACCCTCGCAGCGGCCCGGGTCAAAGTTGATGCTGCGGCCCAGCGTGGCGAGCGACGCGAAGGTGAAGCGCAACGCGTCGGCGCCGAATGCGGGAATGCCGTCGGGAAATTCCTTGCGCGTGCGCTTTTCGACCTTGGGCGCATCCTTTGGGCGGCGCAGGCCGGTGGTGCGCTTGGCCAGCAGCGGCTCCAGCGCGATACCGTCGATCAGGTCCACCGGGTCGAGCGTGTTGCCCTCGGACTTGCTCATCTTCTTGCCTTCCGAATCGCGCACGAGGCCATGCACATAGACGGTGTGGAAGGGCACTTCGCCGGTGAAATGCAGGGTCATCATGACCATGCGCGCCACCCAGAAGAAGATGATGTCGTAGCCCGTCACCAGCACGGTGGAGGGCAGGAAGTGCTTCAGTTCCGGCGTATCGGCCGGCCAGCCTAGCGACGAGAACGGCACCAGCGCAGACGAGAACCACGTATCCAGCACGTCGTCGTCACGCGTGAGCGCGCCGGTACACCCCTTGGCGGCAGCCTGCGCTTTGGCTTCTTCTTCCGTGCGCCCCACGTACACATTGCCGGCTTCGTCGTACCACGCCGGAATCTGGTGGCCCCACCACAGTTGGCGCGAGATACACCAGTCCTGGATGTTGTTCAGCCACTGGTTGTACGTGTTGACCCACTGCTCGGGAACGAGCTTGATCTTGCCGCTCTGCACGGCGTCCAGCGCCACTTCAGCGATGGAGCGGCCCGGGAAGCGCGTGCCTTCCGGTGCCGGCTTGCTCATGGCGACGAACCACTGGTCGGTCAGCATCGGCTCGATCACGACACCGGTCCGGTCACCGCGCGGCACCATCAGCGTGTGTTTCTTGACTTCGGCCAGCAGGCCTTGCGCTTCGAGGTCCTCGACGATCTTTTTACGCGCGTCGAAGCGATCCAGGCCGGCATAGGCGGCGGGAGCATCGGCAACGATCTTCGCGTCGAGCGTCAGGATCGACAACTGCGGCAGCTTGTGGCGCTGGCCGACCGCGTAGTCGTTGAAGTCGTGGCCCGGGGTCACCTTGACCACGCCGGTACCGAACGCGCGGTCGACGTACTCGTCGGCAATCACCGGAATCTTGCGATCGGTCAGCGGCAGGTGGACGAACTTGCCGATGAGGTGGGCGTAACGTTCGTCCTCAGGATGCACCATCACGGCCGTGTCGCCGAGCATCGTTTCCGGACGGGTGGTGGCGACCGTCAGGTGCGTCAGGCCATGCACGGTATCCGGTTCGGCCAGCGGATAGCGGATGTGCCACAGCGAGCCCTCCTCTTCCTCGCTCACCACTTCCAGGTCGGACACTGCGGTGCCCAGCACCGGGTCCCAGTTGACCAGGCGCTTGCCGCGGTAGATCAGGCCTTGCTCGTAGAGACGCACGAACACGTCGCTGACCGCGCGCGACATCTTCGGGTCCATCGTGAAGTATTCTCGCTCCCAGTCGATCGAGGCGCCCATCCGGCGCACCTGGCGCGTGATGGTCGAGCCCGATTGCTCCTTCCATTCCCACACTTTCTCGACGAACTTCTCGCGGCCCATGTCGTGGCGCGATACACCCTGAGCATCCAGTTGGCGCTCGACGACGATCTGGGTGGCGATGCCGGCGTGGTCGGTGCCGGGCACCCAAAGTGTGTTGGCACCGGCCATGCGCGCGTGGCGCGTCAGGCCGTCCATGATGGTCTGGTTGAACGCGTGGCCCATGTGCAGCGTGCCCGTCACGTTCGGCGGCGGGAGCTGGATACAAAAGTCGGGCTTGCCGGCCTCGAGCGTCGCGCGGGAGACGCCCATTGCTTCCCAGGCCGCGCTCCACTTCTGCTCGATGGTGGCGGGTTCGAAACTCTTGGCGAGGGACTGGTTCTGATCGGTCATGCTGACGGGGCGCAATGGGCGCAAAAAGACGTTTGGCCCAGGAAAATGGCGGGCGAAAGCTTGGAATTATACGGCGTGTCGATGTCCGGCACGGGCGAAGCGGCGAATGCGGCCGGTATAATTTCAGGATTCTGCCGAGGCTCCTCCCGCATGTCCGACCTGCTCGCAAATCTGAACCCCGAACAACGCGCTGCCATCACGCTTCCCGATGAATCGGCGCTGATCCTGGCGGGCGCAGGCAGCGGCAAAACGCGCGTGTTGACCACCCGCATCGCGTGGCTGATCCAAAGCGCGCGGGTGTCGCCGTCGGGTGTGCTGGCCGTCACGTTTACGAACAAGGCAGCCAAGGAAATGACGGCCCGCCTGCAGGCCATGCTGCCGATCAACACGCGCGCCATGTGGATCGGCACGTTCCACGGTCTGTGCAACCGGTTGCTGCGCGCGCATTACCGCGATGCCGGCCTGCCGCAGACGTTCCAGATTCTGGATACGCAAGACCAGCTCTCCGCCGTCAAGCGCCTGCTCAAGTCGCTCAATATCGACGACGAGAAATTCCCGCCCAAGAACGTCCAGTACTTCATCAACGGGGCCAAGGAGCAGGGCCTGCGCGCGGGCGATCTGGAAATCGCCAACGAGTACGACCGGCGCATGGCCGATCTCTACGCCGCTTACGACGCGCAATGCCAGCGCGAAGGCGTGGTCGATTTTGCCGAGCTGCTGCTGCGCTGCTACGAACTGCTGCGCTACAACGACGCCATCCGTGCGCACTACCAACGGCGTTTCAAGCACATCCTGGTGGACGAGTTCCAGGATACGAACAAGCTGCAATATGCGTGGCTGAAGATTCTGGCCGGCCTGGGCGAGCCCGGCGTCACGCCCAACGCCATCTTTGCCGTGGGCGACGATGACCAGAGCATCTACGCGTTTCGTGGTGCCAATGTCGGCAACATGGTCGACTTTGAACGCGAATTCCGCGTCGAGCACCGGATCAAGCTGGAGCAGAACTACCGCTCGCATGGCCATATCCTCGATACCGCCAACCACCTGATCTCGCACAACACGCGTCGGCTGGGCAAGAACCTGCGCACGGACGCCGGCCACGGTGAGCCGGTGCGCGTCTATCAGGCCGCGACGGACGGGCAGGAGGCGGGCTGGATTGTCGATGAGATCCGCGACCGTATTGCGACCGGCATGTCGCGCTCGGAAATCGCCATCCTGTATCGCAGCAACGCGCAGTCGCGGGTGATCGAGCACGCCTTGTTCTCGGCTGGCATCCCCTACAAGGTGTACGGCGGCCTGCGTTTCTTCGAGCGCGCGGAAATCAAGCACGCGCTGGCGTATATCCAGCTGCTGGAAAACTCGGACAACGACGCCGCGTTTGGCCGTGTGGTGAACTTTCCGGCGCGCGGCGTCGGCGCTCGCTCGCTCGAGCAGTTGCAGGATGCGGCGCGGCTGTATGGCATTTCGCTCGCAGCGGCGGTGCCGTACCTCACGGGGGCAGCAGGCACCAAGTTGTCCGCGTTTGTGCGTCTGATCGAACAGATGCGTGCCGACACGCGCCAGATGACGCTGCCCGAAATCGTTCAGCACGTCATTCACGCCAGCGGGCTGATCACGCATTACCAGGGTGAAAAGGAAGGCCAGGACCGCATCGAGAACTTGCAGGAACTGGTGACAGCCGCCCAAGCTTTCGTTGCTGAAGAAGGCTACGGCGTGGATGCGATTGCGACCGCGCTGCCCGTGCGCCACGATGCCATGCTGCGCATCGAAGGCGGCGAGATCGATACCGCTTCTGAACTCGTCACCGACGAAACGCCTGCAGAGATGACGCCGCTCGTCGCGTTTCTGACGCATGCCTCGCTGGAGGCTGGCGACAACCAGGCCCAGGCCGGCCAGGATGCCGTGCAAATGATGACCGTGCATGCGGCCAAGGGGCTGGAATTCCACGTCGTCTTCATCACCGGGCTGGAAGAGGGCTTGTTCCCGCACGAAAACAGCCAGATGGAGAAGGACGGCCTGGAGGAAGAGCGCCGCCTGATGTACGTGGCGATCACGCGTGCGCGTGAGCGGTTGTATCTATCGTTCGCGCAAAGCCGCGTGCTGCACGGGCAGGTCCGCTACCACATTCGCTCACGCTTCTTTGACGAACTGCCCGAAGACACATTGAAGTGGCTGACGCCGCAGCACTCGGGCTACCAGGCGACGCGTCGTGTGCAAGGCGATACCGCATGGGGCAAGGATTGGTTCAAGCGCCCAGAGCGTGGCGATGACGACGCCTACACCGGTCGCCCGACCGGCGGCATGGACACCGGCAAGAACTACGCCGACGCCAAGCGCGCAGAGGCCACCGGCTTCCGCGTCGGCCAGTCGGTGTTCCATAACAAGTTCGGGGAAGGCGTCATCACGACGCTGGAAGGCGAGGGCGCCGAGGCGCGCGCCCAGATCAAGTTCAACCGCCACGGGGTGAAGACGCTGGCGCTGGGCATCGCCAAGCTGGACCCGATCAACTGAGCGTCGACCGGGCCATCGTGCCGGTCAGACCGCCTTGTCAGCCGTCTGGCCGGCCGCTTGCGTCACGTTGAAGCAGCCGCGGTAGGTGGCGTAGAACGAGCAGTACAGCACGGCCATCACCAGAATCCGGTACGGCGTGGCAATGATGGGGGCGATGTTGTTGGCACCGCTCGACGCGAACAACGCATCGATGAACAACGGCACCGCGATCAGCAGGATTGCCACCAGGACGCCGTACGCGATGAACGCGGCGCGGTTGCGCCACACGGCCATCCAGCTGAAGAACAGCGCCTTGCCCACCGGAATGCCGTGCCATGCCACCAGTAACGGCGCAAACCAGAACAGCACCGCCACCGGGATATACAGCACCGAGCCCATCACCATGGCGAGGTAGAACTCGCGGATGGCGTCAGCGGTGAGCGGTTTGTCGCTGACCACGGTCATCAGCGTGTCGACATCCACCATGGTCATCAGCACGCCGCTGACCACCAGCACCAGCACGCCGTAGATGCCGCCGAGCTTGAGCAGGCTGCGCATCGCATCCTTCCCGTATGCACGAAAGCCGGCGATGAGCGACGCAGGCCCCACGCGCTTGCCCGCGACCGTATCGCGGCAGGCCGACATGAAGCCCACGAAGATAGCCGGATTCACCAGCAGGATGGCAAAAACCCCAATCGGCGGCACCAGCAGCATCAGAAGGTTGACCGCGAACAGGTAGATGAACAGCAGTAGTAAGAACCCGATCGGGTTCTTGCGAAACAGCCACGCACCCTGGCGTAGCCAGACGTAGCCTTGCTTGGCCGGTACTTCAATCAGTTGCATGGTTGGGGAAGATCCAGAGTCAGGGCGCCCGCGCCAACCCGTTCGCGCAGCACGCGCTCGAAGTGGGTGGGGTCATGCGGCTTGAGCAGTTCGGCATCGCGCGGCAGATAGAAATCCCACAGGCGCGAGACCCAGAAGCGGTACGCAGCAGCGCGCAGCATATCTTGCCAGTGCCGCGTTTCGGCATCGGTGAACGGGCGCACAGCGTGATACGCATGGAGCATTGCACGTGTCCGCTCGGTGTCCAGCACGCCGGTGGCCAGGTCAATGCACCAGTCGTTGATGGTGACGGCCACGTCGAAGAGCCACTTGTCGACACCGGCAAAGTAAAAGTCGAAGAAGCCGCCAAGGCGTTCCGGCTGGCCGTCAGCGGCCGGCTCGAACAGCACGTTGTCGCGGAAGAGGTCGCAATGGCACGGGCCTTCGGGCAGCGCAGCGTAGTCGGCGCTGGCAAAGAAACGTTGCTGGTGCGCGAGTTCGTTTTCGAGCAGCGCGCGCGTGTCGCCGTGCACGAACGGTACGACGTCGGGCACGACTTCGTTCCACCACGGCAGGCTGCGCAGATTTGGCTGATGGCGCGGATAGTCACGCCCGGCCAGATGCATGCGCGCGAGCATGTCGCCGACGATGCCGCATTCCGACACCGTGGGCGCCAGGTTCGAGCGGCCCGCCAGACGCGTCACGATGGTCGCCGGCTTGCCGTTGAGCGTGCGCAGGATCTCGCCGTCGCGCCCCGAAATCGGCGCCGGCACGCTGATGTCGTGCTGCGCCAGATGCTGCATCAGATACAGGTAGAACGGCAGTTGCTCGAGCGTCAGCCGTTCAAACAGGGTGACGACGTACTCGTGCGTCTGCCCATCCTTTTCCGTGGTCAGGAAGAAATTGGAGTTTTCGATCCCGGAGGGGATGCCGCGAAATGCGCGCACGGCGCCCACATCGTATTGATCCAGCCAGAGAGCGATCTCGGCGTCGGAGACCGGGGTGAAAACAGCCATGCTTCAGGAATGGGAAACGGGTGGAGGGAAAGGCAGCCGGCTCACAGCGCGGCCGCCTTGCAAGCGCCGCGCTCGCGGCACAGGCTTAGAACTTCAGGACGTTGACCGAGGGCACCCGATCGATATCACCGCGCTCACGAATGCGCGGCGAGCTGTCTTCGGGCTTGCTCAGGTTGTACGACGTGCCCATGCCCGACTTGACATGGATGTCCGGCGCCTGGCCCTTCTGGAAGCGGTATTCCTCGACCTGCGTACCGTCGTTGTCGCGGTAATCGAAGCTCGGCTTGATGCGCTCGTTGTGGATCGCGCCGCGGGTCGGCTTGGAAATCGGCTGATTGTTGATGGCCTTGACGTCGGGCAGGTCCAGACCGGCGCTGTCGGAAGTCACCTCGGCATGCGCGGGCAGGGCGATGCCGAGGCAGAAAGCGGCCCCTGCCAGCAGCCCAGCGTGGCGCATCAGGCGCGCGGCATTGGCAAAGCCGGAGGGGACGGCGGCGGACGGGTGAAGCAGCGAATCCATCATGGACTCCGGCGGGTGATCTGGGACCCTACATTCTAGCAGTCCGGCCTCCCGCCATCGTCCGTTCGCGTGGCGCCGAATGTCACACCCGAGGTTACAGATAGAACATCTCTTCCTTGGGCGGAATCGGCGAGGTGCCTTCGCGCTTTTCGTAGAACTCGTAGACGGCATCCAGCGCATCCTTGGGTTCGTCGACGATGCGCATGATGTCGAGGTCGTGCTCGGCAATCAGGCCCATCGGCAGCAGCGTAAAGCGGAACCAATCCAGCAGACCCTTCCAGAAATGGCTGCCGAACATGACCACCGGCACACTGCGCGACTTGCCCGTCTGGACAAGCGTGAGCACCTCAGCGAGTTCATCCAGCGTGCCGAATCCACCTGGCATGACGATGAACGCATCCGAATTCTTCACGAACGTGACCTTGCGCGTGAAGAAATGGCGGAAGCGCATCGAGATGTCCTGGTATCGATTGCCTTGCTGTTCGTGCGGCAGTTCGATGTTCAGACCGACGCTGGCCGACTTGCCCGCGTGCGCGCCTTTGTTGGCCGCTTCCATGATGCCGGGGCCCCCACCGGAGATGACGGCGAAGCCCGCATCCGAGAACAGCCGAGCGATTTCGATGGTGCGTTCGTAGTACGGCGAATCCTCGCGCAGACGCGCGCTGCCGTAGATCGAGACGGCCGGACGGATCTCCGAGAGGTACTCGGTCGCCTCGATGAACTCTGCCATAATCGTGAACATCTGCCAGGAAGCGCGCGCTTTCTTTGCGGTAGCGCGTTCTTCGTCGGCGAGTGCCCGCAGGCTGGGGATCATCTTGCGATCGGTACGGCCATGTGCCAGGTCCGCTTTGGGCTCGTGTTCGACGCCCACCGTCACGTTGACATCCATGTCGGCCGTGGTGGCTTGGCGCGAGGGGCTCACCCCGGTCAGTTCTGTCGCCGAAACCTCCGACGCGGAAGCACCGGCAGCCTGCTTTGCCACGCCGCCTTCAGCGGAAGCGCCATTATCGGAAACGCCTTTTGGCGTTCCAGTCACTTTAGAGTCCATGGGAATGTCGGAAAGTCAAGAAACGCTGTTGCTCGTCGATGGCTCGAGTTATTTGTACCGTGCCTATCACGCACTGCCCGACTTGCGAAACGGGGAAGGGTTTCCTACGGGGGCCATCTACGGCATCGTGAACATGCTGCGCAAACTGCGCAACGACTACCCGGCCAAGTATAGCGCTTGCATTTTCGACGCCAAAGGCAAGACCTTTCGCGATGACCTCTATCCGGCCTACAAGGAGCATCGCGCGCCCATGCCCGATGACCTGCGCGCGCAGATCGAACCGATCCACGAAGCCGTGCGGGCATTGGGTTGGCCCATCCTGGTGGTCGAAGGTGTCGAGGCCGACGATGTGATCGGCACGCTGGCTGAACGGGCTGCTCGCGAAGGCGTCCGGACCATCGTCTCAACGGGTGATAAGGACCTCGCCCAACTGGTGAATGACCACGTTACGCTGGTCAACACCATGACCAACGAAACGCTCGATCCGGCCGGCGTGCAAGCCAAGTTTGGCGTGCCGCCCGAGCGCATCGTCGACTATCTTTCGCTGATTGGCGACACCGTGGACAACGTGCCCGGCGTGCCGAAGGTGGGCCCGAAAACCGCGGTGAAATGGTTGACGGAGTTCGGCTCGCTCGACAACGTCATCGCGCATGCAGGCGAGATCAAGGGCGTGGTGGGCGAGAACCTGCGCAACACGCTCGAATGGCTTCCCAAGGGCCGCGAACTGCTGACCGTGAAGCTCGACTGCAACCTCAGCAAAGAGGTGCCGACATTCGATGCACTGATCGACGGCGGCGAAGACAAATCCAAGCTCGTCGATTTCTTCTCGCGTTACGGTTTCAAGACGTGGCTGCGCGAGGCTTCCGGTGAAGCGCTGCCCGATACGCGCAGCGTCGGGGCCGCGCGCAAGGCCGCGACGCCCGTGAAGAATTACGCCGGCGAGGCCGCACAACTGCAAGCACAGGCCAACCTGTTCGACGTGGAAGCGCCGCCCGATGAGATCAAGTACGAGACAGTGACGACCGAGGCGCAGCTTGAATCGTGGATGCAGCGTCTGGATGAAGTGGACCTCGTCTGCATCGATACCGAGACGACGTCCATCGACCCGATGCTCGCGCAGTTGGTGGGGATTTCGCTGTCGGTCAAGCCGGGCGAGGCCTGCTACATCCCGGTGGCACATCGTGGCCCGGATGTGGCCGGGTTTGATGCGGCAGCGCAGCTCTCGCGCGACACGGTGCTCGCGCGCATGAAGCTGTGGCTCGAAGACGAGTCGCGCAAGAAAGTCGGACAGCATCTGAAGTACGACGCGCATGTGTTTGCCAACCACGGCATCGCGCTGCGCGGCATCGAGCACGACACGATGCTCGAATCGTACGTGCTCGAATCCCACCGCAATCACGGCATGGATGCACTGGCCGAGCGGGTGCTGCATTTGAAGACGATCACCTACGAAGCCGTGTGCGGCAAGGGCGCATCGCAGATCGGCTTTGACGAGGTGCCGCTCGATCGCGCGACCGAGTACGCAGCGGAAGACGCCGATGTCACGCTGCGCCTGCATCGCACGCTGTTCCCCAAGGTGGCCGAAGACGACAAGCTGCGCTACGTCTACGAGCAGATCGAAATGCCCACCTCCATCGTGCTGCAGAAGATGGAGCGCAACGGCGTGCTGATCGATGCCGACCGCCTGGCCAAGCAGAGCAACGAGCTGGGCCTGCGCCTGATCGATCTGGAAGCCGAGGCACACAAGCTTGCGGGTCAGCCGTTCAACCTCAGCTCACCCAAGCAGATCGGCGACATCTTCTTCAATCAGATGAAGCTTCCGGTCATCAAGAAGACCGCGAGCGGTGCGCCGTCGACAGACGAGGAGGTACTGCAGAAGCTGGCCGAAGACTACCCGCTGCCGAAGCTGCTGCTCGATTACCGGGGCCTGGCCAAGCTCAAATCGACCTACACCGACAAGCTGCCGAAGATGGTCAACCCGCGCACTGGCCGGGTCCACACCACCTACGGTCAGGCGACGGCGGTGACGGGGCGCCTGGCCTCGACCGATCCGAACCTGCAGAACATTCCAGTGCGCACGGAAGAAGGGCGGCGCATTCGCGAGGCATTCATCGCGCCGGAGGGCAGCGTCATCGTGTCGGCCGACTACTCGCAGATCGAACTGCGCATCATGGCCCATCTGTCGCAGGACGAAGGCCTGATGCGCGCATTCCGTGAGGGCCAGGACGTTCACCGCGCGACCGCTGCCGAAGTGTTCAACGTGACGCCGCTGGAGGTGACGCCCGATCAGCGCCGTGTGGCCAAGGTCATCAACTTCGGCCTGATCTACGGGATGAGCGCGTTCGGGCTGGCGAGCAACCTGGGCATTGGGCGCGATGCAGCCAAGCTCTATATCGACCGCTACTTCGCTCGCTACCCCGGCGCCGCGAGCTACATGGACGAAACCCGGCAGCGGGCGCGCGAGCAAGGCTACGTGGAGACCGTCTTTGGCCGTCGCCTGTGGCTGCCCGACATCAATGGCGGCAACGGCCCGCGCCGTCAGGCTGCCGAGCGCGCCGCCATTAACGCGCCGATGCAAGGCACGGCGGCTGACCTGATCAAGCTGTCGATGCTGGCAGTGCAAGGCTGGCTCGACGCGGAAGCGATGCGCTCGCGCCTGGTCATGCAGGTGCACGATGAATTGGTGCTGGAAGTCCCGCAGGACGAACTGGCCGTGGTGCGCGAGCGTCTGCCAGAGTTGATGTGCAGCGTCGCAACGCTGCGCGTGCCGCTGGTGGCCGAGGTCGGCGTGGGCGCGAACTGGGAAGAAGCGCACTGACGCAATCGCTTGCCCCGCCAGCGCCACACCGTGAAACAACGCGTGGCGCGAGTTTGCCTGCCGAGGCAGCCTGCGGATGGCCTTGGCATGCGGTTGCCATGATTCGCCGTATCCATGCGCCTGGGGTTGCGGCGGATTTTGCGTTGCAGCAGACTGCACCTGACAGATCGAGTGATCGAAAAGATTCAACGGCTCCAGGAGAGGCACATGGCAGGGCAGACGGGTGGCGCAGGCGGTACGAACGGGCCTCGCATTGTGGTGGTCGGCGGGGGCGCCGGCGGGTTGGAGCTTGCAACACGGCTCGGCGACAAGCTCGGCAAGCGCGGCGCGGCGCAGATCATTCTGGTCGACCGCAACCCCACACACATCTGGAAACCGCTGCTGCATGAAGTTGCTGCCGGCAGCATGGATCCGAACACGCATCAGCTCGAATACGCTGCGCAGGCGCGCTGGCATGGCTTCGAATTCCAGCAGGGCGAGCTGAGGGGCCTCGATCGCGTCGCCAAATCCATCATGGTGTCCCGATGCGTTGACGCGGACGGCACCGAGGTGCTTCCCGAGCGCGCCATTTCGTACGACACGCTGGTGCTGTCAATCGGCAGCGTGACGCATTTCTTCGGCGTGCCTGGCACGGCCGAGCACGCCATCGCCCTCGACACCGCATGGCAGGCCGAGCGCTTTCGCCGCAGGCTCATCGCAGCGTGCATGCGCGCGCAGAACGGTGTGGGCGATGCACGTCCGCAGGTGGATATCGCCATCGTCGGGGCGGGTGCCACGGGCGTGGAACTGTCGGCTGAGCTGCGCAACACCGCCCACGTGTTGGCGGCTTATGGGCTGCACAAGCTTGACCCGCGCCACGACATCCGCATCCATCTGATCGAAGGCGGTCCGCGTATTTTGCCGGTGCTCAAGGAGCGCATTTCGGCTGCGACCACGGAGCTGCTGCGCAAGCTCGACGTGGACGTCATCACCAGCGAACGCGTGACCGAAGTCACCGCCAGCGCCGTCAACACGGCCAGCGGCAAGTTCATTCCGGCGGATCTGACCGTGTGGGCTGCAGGCATCCGTGCACCGTCGGTGCTGGGCGAACTGGGGCTGCCGGTGAACAAGCTGGGGCAGGTGATCGTTTCGCGCACGCTGCAAGTAGAAGGCGATGATTCGATCTACGCGTTTGGCGATTGCGCAAGCTGCCCCTGGCCCGAGGCGTCGTCCAGCGTGCCGCCGCGTGCCCAGGCTGCGCATCAGCAAGCTACGTATCTGTTCGATGCGCTGCGCAAGCGCATGGACGGCAGGCCAGTCCAACCCTTCGCGTTCAAGGATCTCGGCTCGCTGGTGTCGCTCGGCCATTTCAGCGCGGTCGGAAGCCTGATGGGCGGGCTGATCGGCGGTTCGATGTTCATCGAAGGCTTGATGGCGCGGCTGATGTACACGTCGCTGTATCGCATGCACGTGCTGGCGCTGCACGGCTGGGTGCGCATGTCGGTCGATACGGTCATGCACTGGCTGCGCAGCAAGACGAATCCGCGCGTCAAGCTGCACTAGGCCCGTCCTCGTGGCCGAGCCGGATGTCTGGCTCGGCAACAATGCATTTGCTTCGGTAGACTAGTCGCTTCGTTCACCGTAACCGCCCGTGGGCGCGAGGAGAGTGCGATGCAGCTTGATGCAGAAGTGGAGAGTCTGGTACCCGGCCGCAGCTTTGATCGTCGCGGTTTCATGAAGACGGCGTTGGGCTCAGCCTTTGCGGCGGCGGTGCTGCCAGTGTCGGCGCAGACCGTCCATACCGATTTCAATGGGCTGACGGCCGGAGAGGTGACCGTGCCGGTGGGCGATTTCAAGATGCCGGCCTATCGGGCCCAGCCAGAAGGCAAGACGAAGCTGCCAGTGGTGATCCTCATCAGCGAGATCTTTGGCGTACACGAATACATTGCCGATATCTGCCGGCGCTTTGCCAAGCTCGGTTATCTGGCGATCGCGCCTGAACTGTTTGTGCGCCAGGGCGATCCGCGTGCTTATGGGACGGTGCAGGAAACCGTTGCCAACGTGGTTTCAAAGGTGCCGGATTCCCAGGTGGCGGGCGATATCGACGCCACGATCGCATGGGCCACCGAGAACGGCGGCGACGCGGCGCGTATTGGCATGACCGGCTTCTGCTGGGGCGGGCGCCAAGTCTGGCTGGCTGCGGAGCGCAACCCCGGCATCAAGGCTGCAGTAGCGTGGTACGGGCCGCTGAAGGGCAATCCGAATCCGCTGCAACCGGTTTCGCCCGTCGACAAGGTGGACGAACTGAAAGCGCCCGTGCTGGGTCTCTACGGCGCGAAGGACACCGTGATCACGGAAGACGTGCGCGACACGATGAAGGTCGCGCTGGAAAAATCCAGGAACCCCAAGGCGCATGCATCGCGCATCATCGTGTACCCGAATTCCGGCCACGCATTTCACGCTGACTACCGCCCGAGCTATGTGAAGGCGGATGCGGAAGATGGCTGGAAGAAGTGCCTCGCCTGGTTCAAGGATCACGGCGTGGTGTAGCAGCGCGACGCGCCGAACGCGAAAGGCTCTGGGGAGTCGCCCCGGGGCCTTTTCTTTTGCCTGCACTGGCAAAGGTTGGCAAAGCGGCATACAATCCGCCCTTCTTGCAACTCTGTTGCGTTTATTGGCTCCCGCTGCGTCACCTCCGCATGACCTTCGATACCACCCTGTTAGGCATTCTCGTGGCCACCGCGCTGTCCGGCATCGGCAGCATGGCGGGCGCTGCCGTGCTGTCGCTCACGGTGTTGTCGCGCATGGTCGATCGGATGGTCAGTTTTTCGGTGGGCGTGCTGCTGGCCACGTCGCTGCTGCATTCGTTGCCGGAGGCGTTCGAAGCCCATCGCGGCATCGAGCCCAATACGCATGCGTTGTTCGCCACGTTGCTCGCCGGGCTGCTGGGTTTTTTCCTGCTGGAAAAGATCTCATTGATCCGCCATTCACATCACCACGAGGGTGATGGGCACGGCCATCACCACGGCCATGACCGGCAGGAAGCCGGGCGCAGTGGCCTGATGATCCTCGTGGGCGATGGGCTGCATAACTTTTCGGACGGGATCGTGATTGCGGCGGCGTTCCTGGCGGACACCAAGGTCGGCATCGTCACGGCGCTGGCGATTGCTGCACACGAGATCCCGCAAGAGATCGGCGACTTCATGGTGCTGCTCAACGCCGGGTTTTCCAAGACGCGCGCCTTTGTCTACAACCTGATCTGCAGCGTTTGCGCGCTGGTGGGCGCGGTGCTGGGTTACTACCTGCTGGACCGCCTGACGTCGTGGATTCCATACGTGCTCGTGGTGGCGTCGAGCAGCTTCATCTACATCGCCGTATGCGATCTCATGCCGCAGATGAAGCGCCGGCCGCGCTGGCAGGAATCGGCGGTGCAGGTCGCATTGATTACGGCGGGCATCGCGATGATCTTTCTGCTGACCGAAGGTTTGCATGGTCACGCGCACTGAGGCGACGCATCCACCTCTAGAAGAAAAGCCCGGTCGATACCGGGCTTTTTGCTGCGCGCTGGATTCGCAGATTACGGATTCGGCCCCGTCGCCACCGGGCGCGACGGGTCGCTGCACCACTCGCTCCATGAGCCGGCATAGAGCGCGGCGCCCGTCAGGCCGGCGATCTCCATGGCCAAGGCGTTGTGGCAGGCGGTCACGCCCGAACCACATTGCAGCGTCGCGTCTTGCGGCCGGGCGCCGGCCAGTACGCCCGCGAAGTCGGCGCGCAATTGTTCCGCGGGCTTGAACGTGCCATCTGCCTGCAGGTTGTCGCGGAAGAAGCGGTTGCGCGCGCCAGGGATGTGGCCGCCAACGGGATCCAGCGTTTCATTCTCGCCGCGGTAGCGGTCGGGGGCACGTGCGTCGACGACGGGCTTGTCGGCGTGGCCCAGGTACTTCTGCACGATATCGGCCGTCACCATCTGCACGAGCGAGGGCTTGCGCGTGATGTTGCCGGGCGTGGCGTTGAGCTGCGGTTCTTCCGGGATGACCTGGTCGACGGGGAAGTACGCCGCTTCCCAAGCCTGCAGGCCACCATCAAGCACGGCCACGTCGGCATGGCCGACCCAGCGCAGCAGCCACCACAGGCGCGCGGCGTACATGCTGCCCTGGCGGTCATACGCGACGACTTGCGTGTCATCGTTCACGCCCAGCGCCTGCAGGCGCGCAATTAGTGCCTCTGCATCGGGCAGCGGATGGCGGCCGTTGGTGCCGGTTTTGGGGCCCGACAGTTCGTTGTCGAGATGCATGTAGAACGCGCCGGGCACATGGCTGGCGTGATACGCATCGCGCCCCGCAGCGGGATTGGCGAGGTCAAAGCTGCAATCGATGACCACCACGGCTTCGGGTGCGCTCTGCTGCAGTGCGGCCAGTTGCGGTGCGGTGATGAGGGTGGCGTAGTGAGCGCGTTCGCTCATGGCGGCAATCTCCTGGGTCGATCAAACTTCCGGGTGAATCTCGGCTTCCGGGCCCGACACGGCTGTCTGCGGCGTCGGATGCTCGGTGCCCGACTGGCGGGCGCGCATGACGGTGGTCACGATGCCGCTGCCGATGATGAGCGCCATGCCCGCCCACGACAGCGCGTTCAGGTGGTCATTCCACAGCAACATACCCCACCCGCTCGCAAAGACAATGCCGGTGTATTGCAGGTTGGCAGTCAGGAGCGTATTACCGCGCTTGTAGGCTCGCGTCATGGCGGTCTGGCCCAGCGTGGCCAGCAGCCCGACAGCCAGCAGCAGGCCGGCGCTATGCCACGTATGCGATTGCGCCCCGCCGATCAGCATCCACACGCCGCCGGCAATTGCGCTCACCAGGGAAAAGTAAAACACGATGCGTGCCTCGTTCTCGCCCAGGTCGCCCAGTTGGCGGACCTCTACATAGGCGAGGGCGGTGAACACGCCAGAGACCAGCCCGACCATGCCGCCGGCGAGCTGGGATGGCCCGCCGCCCACGCTCGGTTGCAGCAGGCACAGCACACCGACAAACGACATCAGGATCGCAGCCACCATCTTCTTGTCGGCGCCCGCGGCTTTGCCGGCCATTGCAGCACCCGCGCCGATGATCAGCGCAATCCACACCGGCGACATGTAGTTCAGCGTCATGGCTGTTGCCAGCGGTAGCAGGCTGATCGACGTGAACCACAGCAGAAGCGACGTTACGCCAAACACGCTGCGCTTGATGTGCGCCGTGAGATAGGGTGTGCGGATGCCCGCGCCTGTCTTGGCGAGGACGGCGCCCATCAGCGTCATGCCGATCACGCTGCGGTAGAAGACGATCTCGCCGGTGCTGTAATGCGCCGAGGCCAGTTTTACGCACACGCCCATTGCCGAGAAGGCGAAAGCGGCGAGGATCATCCACAGCGATTGGCGGGAGGAGCTTTCGACCGTCTGGGCGGCAGTCTGAGCAGCGGTGGCAGTATCGGCAGGCATGGCGAGGGAGAGGGGCGAAAAAAAACGGTGCGGCCCGTGGGGGCTGCACCGTTCCTATTGTGACGCGGAAGGCTGCGGATGCCTACCTCAGTCGTTGCTTAGTAGTGCATCGTGCGCCGATACCATTCGTGGAAGTGCTGCATGCCGTCCTCCATGGGCGACTGGTACGGGCCGACTTCGCTCGTGCCGCGTTTGAGCAGCGCTAGGCGCCCCGCGTCCATGCGCTCGGCAATCTCGTCGTCCTCGATGCACGTTTCCATATAGGCGGCGCGCTCGGCTTCAACGAATTCACGCTCGAACAACACGATCTCTTCCGGGTAGTAGAACTCGACCACGTTGCGCGTCTTGGTCGGGCCGAGCGGATGCAGCGTCGAAACCACCAGCACGTTCGGATACCACTCGACCATCACGTTCGGGTAGTACGTGAGCCACACCGCGCCGTACTTCGGCATCTCGCCGTTGTTGAAGCGAAGCACGGCGTCGTGCCACTTCTGGTAGGCCGGTGTGCCGGGTTTGCGCAAATTGGCATGAATGCCGACCGTCTGCACGCTGTGCCACTCGCCAAACTCCCATTCCAGGTCGTCACACGAGACGAACTGGCCGAGGCCAGGATGGAAGGGCACGACGTGGTAGTCCTCGAGGTACACCTCGATGAAGGTCTTCCAGTTGTAGTTGCAGTCGTGCACCTCGACGTGGTCGAGCATGTAGCCGGAAAAATCGAGATCGCGCGCCACGCCTAGGCGAGCGAGGTCTTCACGCACGTCACGCTTGCCTTCGAACAGCAGACCGTTCCAGTTCTGCAGCGGCGAGCGCGAAAGATGCACGCATGGTTGCTTCTCGAAGTGCGGTGCGCCCAGCAAGTCGCCCTGCAGGTCGTATGTCCAGCGATGCAGCGGGCAGACGATGTTCTGGGCATTGCCGCGCCCATTGAGCATGATTGCCTGCCGATGCCGGCACACGTTGGAGAGCAGCTCGACGCCGTTCGGGTTGCGCACCAGCACGCGGCCTTCGGCCTCGGCGGCAAGCGTGTGGTAGTCGCCAACTTCCGGGACCATCAGCTCATGGCCGACGTAACCGGGGCCATGTTTGAACAGACGTTCGATTTCAGTTTGATACAGCGCCTCGTCGAAGTAAGCAGAGACGGGCAACTGGGTTTCAGACGGCACCAGATTCAGTGCGGCGCTGAGATTGGACATTATCCCCACTCCCAATAACGGTGAAAGCAGTGAACAACCCAACCATCGACAAGATCGATTTGGGAAAGGACGCCATCGGCAGGTGGCCTAGGGTCTGTTGAGGTAGGAAACGAGCGCTTGCTGGCCCCCGCTTGGGCCAACGACCATACGTTCAATGGGCCAACAGACCCAAACCATCGTGCGGAGCGGCGTACACCGGCCCGGCCTTTGGAGGAAAGGGGGGGATTGTACCCCAGGGAAATTGATAAGTCCCTGATTTTCGACCGCTTTCTGCCGCCAGTCGCTCGGCGGCCAGGCTGACGATGCCCTGCCTTGCCGTTGCAAACCGCTACCCCACGCGTTGCGGGATGTGCGCAGAACGCACGCGGAATTGCCGTAAAATGCCAGATTGTCCTTTTCTGATTCGCAATCGGCATGCCCCGTGCCTCAAACGACGCCCCCAGCGCGTCCGCCACACCCTCCGCTACGCCGGCTTCCTATGAAGCGGCCATGGCCGAACTCGAAACCCTCGTCGCCAGCATGGAATCCGGTGAATTGCCGCTGGAGGCCTCGCTGGCGGCGTATCGACGCGGGGCGGAACTGGTCAAGTACTGCCAGCAGGTGCTGGAGCGCGTGGAGCAACAGGTGCGCGTGCTTGACGGCGATGCCCTGAAGCCGTTGGGCGACGATAGCAACACGAACGAACAGGGCGACGCATGAGCGATTTCGCCCAATGGATGGCGTCTGTGGTCGCGCGGACGGAAGTTGCGCTCGAGCGCGCGCTGCCGGCCGAAACCGTCTCGCCACAACGTCTGCATGCCGCCATGCGGTACGCCACGCTGGGTGCGGGAAAGCGTGTGCGCCCATTGCTGGCACATGCTGCCGGTGCGCTGGGCGACGCATCGCCGGAGGCGCTAGACGGCGTGAGTTGCGCGGTGGAGATGATCCACGCCTATTCGCTCGTCCACGACGACATGCCTTGCATGGACGACGACGATCTGCGCCGTGGCCGTCCCACCGTACATCGCGCCTATGATGAAGCGACGGCCCTTCTGGTAGGTGACGCCTTGCAAACGCAGGCGTTCATCGTGCTGGCAGAGCAGGGTGCGGTGCGCCCGGCCACGCGTGCAGTGCTGATGGGCGAACTGGCGCGCGCCTCGGGTTCGCAGGGCATGGCAGGCGGCCAGGCGATCGATCTGCAGAGCGTTGGCATTGCGCTGTCGCAAGTCGAACTGGAAGCGATGCACCGCATGAAGACCGGTGCGCTCCTGCGGGCGAGCCTGCGGATGGGCGCGCTCTGTGCTGAAGTGAATGCCGCTGCCTTGGAGCATGTCGATGCTTATGCGGGTGCTGTCGGCCTCGCGTTCCAGGTGGTCGACGACATTCTCGATGTGACGGCCGATACCGCCACGCTGGGCAAAACTGCGGGCAAGGACGAGGCCAACGACAAGCCGACTTACGTGTCCATCCTTGGGTTGGACAAGGCCCGGGCACTGGCCGATGAGCTGCACGCCGCGGCGGGAGCGGCGGTCGCGGAACTGGCCCGCGAGATCGGCTGTGAAGCGGGCCGAGCCCGTACCGTTCGATTGGCCGAGATGGCCGACCTGATCGTGCGGCGTGGCCACTGAACAACATTGCATCGACGTTAGAAGTCTTTGCCAAAACGCTTGAGCGGCGGTCCCACATGACGTACGAACTTCTGAACACCATCGACGATCCGGCCGACCTGCGCCGACTGGACCGCCGCCAACTCGGGCCGCTGGCCAACGAGTTGCGCGCCTTCGTGCTCGATTCCGTCTCGCAAACGGGCGGCCATCTATCGTCGAACCTGGGCACGGTCGAGCTGACCATCGCACTGCACTACGTCTTCAACACGCCGGAAGACCGCATCGTGTGGGACGTCGGCCACCAGAGCTATCCGCACAAGATCCTGACGGGCCGCCGCGACCAGATGGGCTCGCTGCGCCAGCTGGACGGCATCTCCGGTTTCCCGCGCCGCAGCGAGAGCCCGTACGACACGTTCGGCACCGCGCACTCGTCCACGTCGATTTCGGCTGCGCTTGGCATGGCCCTGGGCGCCAAGACCAAGGGTGAAGACCGCGTCGCCATTGCGGTGATCGGCGACGGTGCGATGAGCGCCGGCATGGCCTTCGAGGCGATGAACAACGCGGGCGTCTATAAAGACCTGCCGCTGGTGGTCGTGCTCAACGACAACGACATGTCGATCTCGCCGCCGGTGGGGGCGCTGAATCGCTATCTGGCGCGGCTGATGAGCGGGCAGTTTTACGCGGCCACCAAGAAGGGCGTGGAAAAACTGCTGTCGGTGGCGCCGCCGGTGCTCGAGTTTGCCAAGCGCTTCGAGGAACACACCAAGGGCATGTTCGTGCCAGCCACGATGTTCGAGGAGTTCGGCTTTAACTACATCGGCCCGATCGACGGGCACGATCTCGAATCGCTCGTGCCGACGCTGCAGAACATCCGCCAGCGCGCACGCGAAGGCGGTGGCCCGCAGTTTCTGCACGTCGTCACCAAGAAGGGCCAGGGTTACAAGCTGGCCGAGGCCGATCCGATCCTTTATCACGGCCCGGGCAAGTTCAACCCGCAGGAAGGCATCAAGCCTTCGGGGCGCCCAGCCAAGGTGACGTATACGCAGGTGTTTGGCCAGTGGCTGTGCGATATGGCGGCGGCCGACAAGCGCTTGGTGGCTATCACGCCGGCCATGCGAGAAGGCTCCGGGATGGTGGAGTTCGAGCAGCGCTTTCCCGACCGCTATTACGACGTCGGCATCGCCGAGCAGCACGCCGTCACCTTCGCCGGCGGTCTGGCATGCGAGGGGCTGAAGCCCGTCGTCGCCATCTATTCGACGTTCCTGCAGCGGGGCTATGACCAGTTGATCCACGATGTGGCGCTGCAGAACTTGCCGGTGGTATTCGCGCTGGACCGTGCGGGTCTGGTGGGCGCAGACGGCGCCACGCACGCGGGTGCCTACGACATTGCCTACCTGCGCTGCATCCCCAACATGATGGTGATGACGCCGGCCGACGAGAACGAATGCCGCCAGCTTTTGAGTACCGCGTTCGCGCAGGACTGCCCGACAGCGGTGCGCTATCCGCGTGGTGCCGGTACGGGCGTGGCGGTGCAGCCGACGCTGGAGCCGCTGCCTGTGGGCAAGGCCGAAGCGCGCCGCACGTCCACGGCTCCGGCCGGCCAGCGCGTTGCGATTCTGGCGTTTGGTTCGATGGTGGCCCCTGCTTCGGCAGCAGCTGAGCGTTTGGATGCGACCGTTGTCAACATGCGCTTCGTCAAGCCGCTCGACGTGGCCTGCGTGCTGGAAATGGCTCGCACGCACGATTTCGTGGTCACGGCAGAGGAAGGTTGCGTGATGGGCGGCGCCGGCAGCGCCTGCCTGGAAGCGCTGGCCGCCGCCGGTGTTGCAACGCCGGTATTGCAGCTCGGCCTGCCCGACCGCTTTGTCGATCACGGTGATCACGCGGCGCTGCTGGCGCAGTGCGGGCTGGATGCCAATGGCATCCTCGCTTCCATCCGCGAGCGTTTTGCCGTGCAGCCGCGCGCTGCAGCCCCGCGCGTCGCCTGAGGCACTTTGGCGCCGTGCCATAGGCAGAATCAATCACCCGCATTGCAGCCGCGGGTTTGAGTAGTTGACTGCAAAGGTAGGAAATTTCTTTTACACTCCGCCAGTCTTATTTTTGAATTGTGTGCGCAGTCGCGGGATGGGCAGATTGGATCACTTGAGGGGTGGTCACCGTCAGCCAAGTTCCGCGGTTTCACACTCGTTGCGTGCCGGCCGACTGCGATGGCCGGGCGACCGTAAAGGAAACCGATCATGAACGATATGAACCCGGCTTTCGCGATGCCGGACGTGCAGTCCAGCCACGATACCCGCCAGATTCCCATTCAGCGTGTTGGCGTGCGCGGCGTGCGTTACCCGATGTCGCTGCAAACCCCTTCAGGCGTGCTGAACACCGTCGGCACGTACAATCTTGACGTGCATCTGCCGGCCGACCAGAAGGGCACGCACATGTCGCGCTTCGTCGCGCTGCTTGAAGAAGAGCGCGAGCCGCTGAATCTGGCGCAGTTCCAGTTGCTGCTGGAAAAGATGCTGGAGAAGCTCGAAGCCGACGCCGGCCGCATCGAAGTCCACTTCCCGTATTTCGTCAGCAAGACGGCCCCGGTGTCGGGCGTGCAGTCGCTGATGGACTATGAAGTGACGATGATTGGCGAAGTGCGCGACGGCCACACCAAGGTCCGCGTCAAGGCGCTGGTGCCGGTGACGAGCTTGTGCCCATGCTCGAAGAAAATCTCGCAGTACGGTGCGCACAACCAGCGCTCGCACATCACGATCGACGCCGAGCTGGCGGCCGATACGCCGGTCGAGGCGCTCATTCGCATGGCCGAAGAAGAAGCGTCGTGCGAACTGTGGGGCTTGCTCAAGCGTCCGGACGAGAAGTTCGTGACCGAGCGTGCGTACGAAAACCCGAAGTTCGTGGAAGACCTGGTGCGCGATATCGCCATGCGCCTGAACCAGGACGATCGCATCGTCGCCTACACGCTGGAAGCGGAAAACTTCGAGTCGATTCACAACCACAGCGCCTATGCGCTGATCGAGCGCGACAAGCGCTCCGACAAGTAATCGGGCTGTGCCCCAAGAAAAAGCCGCTCAATCGAGCGGCTTTTTTTCATGCGTGCCGGATGCGGATGTCTTCGAGGTCCCAGCGTGGCGTGACGCCGTAGCCGTAGCCGTCCTGCACTTGTGCGGGGTCAGCCTGCAGCCGCATCGCGCCGGCAAAGGCGATCATCGCGCCGTTGTCGGTGCAGAACTGCAGGTCGGGGTAGTAGACGCGCAAGCCGCGCTTTTTGCCCTCGGCGTTCAAGCCCTCGCGCAACTGGCGGTTGGCGCCCACCCCACCGGCCACGACGATGCGCTTGAGGCCATGCTCGCGCGCGGCGCGCAGCGTCTTCTTGACCAGCACTTCGACGATAGCGTCGACAAACGCGCGCGCAAGATCGGCGCGCGGCTGATAACAGGTCTCGCTATCGGTCAGGTTGAGCTTGCGCACCTGGGTGAGCACCGCGGTCTTGAGGCCCGCGAACGAGAAATCGAAATTGCCCGAATGCAGCATCGGTCGGGGCAGGTCAAACACGCCCGGGTTGCCGAACTCGGCCAGGCGCGAAACGGCGGGGCCGCCCGGGTAGCCGAGGCCGAGCAGCTTGGCGGTCTTGTCGAAGGCTTCGCCGGCGGCGTCGTCGAGCGTCTCGCCGAGCAGCGTGTACTGGCCGACGGCATCGACGCGCATCAACTGCGTATGCCCGCCCGAGACGAGCAGCGCCAGGAACGGAAACTCCGGCCGGTCGGCCTCCAGCAACGGCGAGAGCAGGTGCCCCTCGAGGTGGTGCACGGCTACCAGCGGTTTGTCGAGCGCAAACGCCAGCGCATTGGCCACCGAAGCTCCGACGAGCAGCGCACCGGCCAGCCCTGGGCCTTTCGTATAAGCGATCGCGTCGATGTCGGTACGCGCCACACCGGCTTTGCCCAGCACCTCTTCCAGCAGCGGAATCACGCGGCGGATGTGATCGCGCGAGGCCAGCTCGGGCACCACACCGCCGTATTCGCGGTGCATCGCGATCTGCGAATACAGCGCATGCGCGCGCAGGCCGGAGTGGGTGTCATACAGGGCGACGCCGGTTTCGTCACAGGAGGATTCGATGCCGAGGACCAGCATGGCAGGCGGGGCGTGAGGAATGCAATGGGAAGGCCGCCGAAGATAGCACAAGTTAAAATGCGCGGTTTCTTCAAGAATAGGGCGGCGCAGCGATCATGATGCGGTGCGATGTAGCGGTGATCGGCGCAGGCGCGGCCGGGATGATGTGCGCGGCCGTGGCCGGGCAGCGCGGCGCACGTGTGGTGCTGATCGACCACGCGACGAAGCTGGCCGAGAAAATCCGCATCTCCGGCGGCGGCCGCTGCAACTTCACCAACGTCAACGCGGGCCCCGCCAACTACCTGTCGAACAACCCGCACTTCAGCCGTTCGGCGCTGGCGCGGTATACGGCGCAGGACTTCATCAGCCTTGTCTCCAGCTACCGCATTCCGTATCACGAGAAGCACAAGGGCCAGCTTTTCTGCGACGACAGTGCGGAAGACATCATCCGCATGCTCGAAACGGAATGCGAGCGGGGCAACGTCATCTGGCGCACCGGCTGCGCGATCGCTGAAGTCGGCAAGGACGGCGAGGCCTATCGCCTGTCGACCAGTGCGGGCGAGATCGTCGCCAACAAGGTGGTGATCGCCACGGGCGGCCTGTCCATCCCCAAGATCGGCGCGACCGATTTCGGGTATCGCATTGCGCGCCAATTCGGTTTGAAGATCGTTGAGACGCACCCGGCATTGGTGCCGCTCACCTTCAACGCCGAGCATTGGGCGCCGTTCTCGGCGTTGTCGGGCGTGTCGATGGAAGTGGACGTGACCGTTGCGCAGCCTCCCGGCAAGGGCGGTCGCAAAGGGAGCGCGACGATGTTCCGCGAAGACTTGCTGCTGACCCATCGCGGGCTGTCGGGGCCGGCCGTGCTGCAAATCTCCAGTTTTTGGCATGCCGGCCAGCCGCTTCTTATCGATCTGCTGCCGGACACCGACGCCGGGCAGTGGCTGTGCGATGAGAAAACCGGCTCACGCAAGCAACTCGGTACGGTCCTGGCGCAGCGCCTGCCGGAACGCGTCGCGCAGGCATGGTGCGCCACGCACGGCGCCAACCCGCAGGCGCCGATTGCCGAGCTGCCCGACAAGGTGCTGCGCACACTTGGCGCCGCACTCAACCGCTGGGAATTGACCCCGTCCGGCAGCGAAGGGTATCGGAAAGCCGAGGTGACGCGCGGCGGGGTCGATACGCGCGCGCTGTCATCCGCCACCATGGAGGCCCAATCGGCACCCGGCCTGTACTTCATCGGCGAGGTGGTCGACGTGACAGGCTGGCTCGGCGGCTACAACTTCCAGTGGGCGTGGGCTTCGGCCGTCGCGGCAGGAGAGGCTGCCTCGGCCCGTTGATCCCCCACGGATCTGTCCTGGAACTGTTCGGGTTCTGTGCTACGATCAGTGATCCATTTTTCAAAGTTTGCAACCCGCTGGGCCTACCGTCCAAGCGGGTTTTGCTGTTTATCGGAGTTCGGAATGTCGCAGTTGTCCCTCAAGGCACAGATCACGGAAGACATGAAGGCCGCCATGCGCGCCAAGGAAACGGATCGTCTGGGCACGATCCGCCTGTTGCAGGCTGCCATCAAGCAGCGCGAGGTGGACGAACGCATTGAACTGGATGACGCTGCCGTGCTGGCCGTGATCGACAAGATGCTCAAGCAGCGCAAGGATTCCATCACCGCATTCGAGCAAGCCGGCCGTGACGATCTCGTCGCCAAGGAAGCGGCAGAAGTCGCTGTGCTGCAGGTCTATATGCCCGCACAGCTGTCGGAAGCCGAAGTCGACGCTGCGGTGCGTGACGCCGTGGCCAAGGTCGGTGCCTCGGGCCCGCAGGACATGGGCAAGGTGATGGGCGTCCTCAAGCCGGCCCTGGCTGGCCGTGCCGACATGACGCAAGTCTCGGCACGCGTGAAGGCCGCCCTGACCGGCGCCTGAATCCCCCTCCACCCTCGCAGCATCCAAGGGGCGCACTCCGCGTGATCCCGCAGCCGTTCATTGACGACCTGCTCAACCGCGTCGATATCGTCGACGTGGTGGGCCGTTACGTGCAATTGAAGAAGGGCGGCGCCAACTTCATGGGGCTGTGCCCGTTCCATAACGAGAAATCGCCGTCGTTCTCGGTGTCGCCCACCAAGCAGTTCTATCACTGCTTCGGCTGCGGCGCGCATGGGTCGGCCATCGGCTTCCTGATGGAGTTTTCCGGGCAATCGTACGTCGAGGCCATCAAGGATCTTGCGCAGTCCGTGGGCATGGTGGTGCCCGAAGAGCGCGGTGGCCTGCCGCCCGCCGCGCGTGCGGAGCAGCAAGCCAAGACCGTCGCACTCGGCGACGTCATGGCCCGTGCCTGCGACCACTACCGCAAGCAATTGCGCAGCGCCCCCAATGCCATCCAATACCTCAAAGGCCGCGGCCTGACCGGCGAGATCGCCGCACACTTCGGCCTCGGCTATGCGCCGGACGATTGGCAATCGCTCGAAGCCGTGTTCGGCCCATACCGCGAAGACGCCACTGCCGCACCGCTCATCGAAGCCGGCCTCGTCATTGAAAGCGAGAAGACCGGCGCCGATGGCTCGCACCGCCGCTACGACCGCTTCCGCGATCGCATCATGTTCCCCATCCGCAATACCAAAGGCGTAGTGATCGGCTTTGGCGGCCGGGTGCTGGGGCAAGGCGAGCCGAAATATCTCAACTCCCCCGAAACGCCGCTGTTCAGCAAGGGCACCGAGCTGTACGGGCTGTTCGAGGCACGCAACGCCATCCGCGAGTTCGACTATGTGCTGGTCGTGGAAGGCTATATGGACGTCGTCGCGCTGGCGCAGCTGGGGTTTGCCAATGCGGTGGCCACGCTGGGCACGGCGTGCACGCCGACTCACGTGCAGAAGCTGCTGCGGCAGGTCGACACCGTCATCTTCTCGTTTGATGGAGATAGCGCCGGGCGCCGCGCCGCACGTCGTGCGCTCGAAGCCTGCCTGCCGCACGCCACCGACAACAAGACCATCAAGTTCCTCTTCCTGCCCGCCGAGCACGATCCGGACAGCTTCGTGCGCGAAGAGGGCACCGAGGCCTTCGCCCGTGAAGTGCACAACGCGATGCCGCTGTCGCGCTTCCTGCTCCAGGCGGTGACCGAAGATCTCGACCTGCGTCAACCCGAGGGCCGTGCCCGCGCCCAATACGAGGCCAAGCCGCTGCTGAGCGCCATGCCCGCCGGCGGCCTGCGCCTGCAGATTGTGCGCGGCCTGGCCGACATGACAGGCACCACGCCTGCCGACATCGAAGCGCTATGTGGCCTTCGCAGCGACCCGGCCCAAGCGGGCCGCATGACGCAAAAGCGGCCCCGCGTGGCGCGCACCGCACCTACGGCGCTTGAGCAGAAGGTGTTGCGCCTGCTGATGCGCTATCCCGCGCTGGCCGCTCGGCTCGACGCCGATGCCCGCGCCCAGTTGACAGCGCCGCAATTGCCCCAAGGTGAGGTATTGGCGGTGCTGCTGGGCGAATGCGATGCTGTGGGTCCGGAAGTGCACTTCGGCGCCTTTGTTGAGCGCTTGGGGCAGACGCCCTATGCCGAGGCCTTTGCCGGGCTGCGCACGGCTGTGCTCCAGGACGACATCGAACTGGAGCCGGCCATGTCCGAATTCGACACTGCCGTACAAAAGATGCTCGCCGAGCCGCTCAAGCGCGAGCTGGAGATGTTGCAGCGCAAGATGGAAGCCGGCCATGCCGGCGACGACGACAAGGAGCGCATGCGCTGGCTGGTGGGCGAAATCAGCCGCCGCCGACAGCTCGTGTAGCGCATGCGCCGCAGAGGCAAGCTCCAAGCGGGGCGGGCAATTGCGGGTAGCCCCTTGATTTCTCAGGCGAAAACCCGACTTTCGTTTAGACCGGCTTGGTCTGGCGTGCTAGAATAACCGGTTTGGATTGCAAGTCCTTTTTCCCATTTTTGGGGGAGTGAGCGTGCCCATGGTGAAGGTGAAGACCTCCGCGAAGGCCGGTTCCAAGGCCAGTCCTGCTTCTGTTTCTGCCAAGCGATCCTCATCGGCGCGCGGCTCGGGAGGAGGAAAGCCACCAGCGGGAACGGCGAAAGTCGCAAATGGTCGGATCCATATGGGGCAGGCAGGATCGACAGGGGTGAAGGCCACTGCGCCGGCAAAGACGGGGAAAACCCAGCCGCGCCAGACCGCCGATATCGCCGTCGCCGCCAAGACTGTCAAACCGACAGCGCGCACAAAGGGCGCGATCCAATCTTCAACCTCAGGCAAGGTCTCGACGTCGATGAGCACGAGCGCCAGACCTGGCGGCACAGCCGCTTCCGTCGCACTCAAGGGCAAGACAACCACCGTGGCGAAATCGAAAGTTACCGAAGTCGAGAGCAAGCAGACCCCTGCCAGCGCAAGCGCAACCAAGACGGGTACCGCTCGTACCAACACCGCAGCCAAGCCAGCCAAGGCGGCCGCGGAAGACACCAAGCGCACCGCCCAGGCAGAGGCCACCCCCACAACTCCTCCCGCGCCCCGCGCCGAGGCAGCAGCCGAGCCCAAGAAGCGCGGCCGCAAGCCCAAGGCAGAGACGCAGGCAGACGACAGCAGCACGGACGTGACTGAAGAATTTGACACCCCCGCCGCTCCGGCACCGAAAACCGAAAAGCTGAAGGCCCGTGACCGCAAGGCCAAGGAAAAAGCCCTGCTCAAGGAATTCGCTGCCTCGCAGCAAGGCGGTTCGGAAGAAGAGCTTGAGGCCCGCCGCCAGAAGCTCAAGGCGCTGATCAAGCTGGGCAAATCGCGCGGCTACCTGACCTACGCCGAAATCAACGACCACCTCCCCGACGACATGGTCGATGTGGAGTCGCTGGAAACGTTGGTTGCCACGCTCAACGACATCGGCGTTGCCGTGTACGAGCAGGCGCCGGACGCCGAAACGCTGCTCCTGAACGACAACGCACCTTCCGTGACCACGGAAGAGGAAGCTGAAGAAGAAGCTGAAGCCGCGCTGTCGACGGTTGACTCCGAATTCGGCCGCACGACCGACCCGGTGCGCATGTACATGCGCGAAATGGGCACGGTCGAGCTGCTGACGCGCGAAGGCGAAATCGTGATCGCCAAGCGCATCGAAGCCGGCCTGAAGGACATGGTCATGGCCATCTCGGCCTGCCCGGTCACCATCTCCGAAATCCTCGCCATGGGCGAGCGCGTTGCCAACGACGAAGCCAAGATCGACGAGTACATCGATGGCTTGATCGATCCGAACGCTGAAGCCGATGCAGCCGCTGCTGCTGAGGAAGAAGAGGAATTCGAGGAAGAGGAAGCCGAAGAAGAGGGCGACGAAGAGGAAGACGAGGACGATGAAGGTGCCGGCGCTGCCGCAGCTTCGGCCCGTCAACTCGAAGAGCTCAAGCAGGCTGCGCTGCTCAAGTTTGGTGTGATCGGCGAGCAGTTCGACAAGATGCGCCGTGCGTTCGAGAAGGAAGGCTACAAGTCCAAGCCTTACGTGAAGGCGCAGGAAGCCATCCAGGCCGAACTGATGACGATCCGCTTCACGGCACGCAACGTCGAGCGCCTGTGCGACACGCTGCGCGGCCAGGTGGACGAAGTGCGCAAGCTCGAACGCGCCATCCTGAACATCGTGGTGGACAAGTGCGGCATGCCGCGCAGCGACTTCGTTGCGCGCTTCCCGGGCAACGAGACCAACCTGAAGTGGATCGAGACCGTGGTGGCCGACGGCAAGCCGTACAGCACCATCGTCGAGCGCAACGTGCCGGCCGTGCACGAACTGCAGCAAAAGCTGATCGACCTGCAGGCACGCGTGGTGCTGCCGCTGACCGAGCTGAAGGACGTCAACCGCAAGATGTCGGAAGGCGAGCGCCGCGCCCGTGAGGCCAAGCGCGAGATGACCGAGGCCAACCTGCGTCTGGTGATCTCGATCGCCAAGAAGTACACGAACCGCGGTCTGCAGTTCCTCGACCTGATCCAGGAAGGCAACATCGGCCTGATGAAGGCGGTGGACAAGTTCGAATACCGTCGCGGCTACAAGTTCTCGACGTACGCCACGTGGTGGATCCGTCAGGCCATTACGCGTTCGATCGCCGATCAGGCGCGCACCATCCGTATTCCGGTGCACATGATCGAGACGATCAACAAGATGAACCGCATCTCGCGTCAGATCCTGCAGGAAACCGGCAACGAGCCGGATCCGGCAACGCTGGCCGAGAAGATGGAGATGCCGGAAGACAAGATCCGCAAGATCATGAAGATCGCGAAGGAGCCGATCTCCATGGAAACGCCGATCGGTGACGACGACGACTCCCATCTGGGCGATTTCATCGAGGACACGAACACGCTGGCCCCGGCCGAAGCGGCGCTGCATGGCTCCATGCGCGGCGTGGTGAAGGACGTGCTCGATTCGCTGACGCCGCGCGAAGCCAAGGTGCTGCGCATGCGTTTTGGTATCGAGATGAGCACCGACCACACGCTGGAAGAAGTCGGCAAGCAGTTCGACGTGACCCGCGAGCGTATCCGTCAGATCGAAGCGAAGGCACTGCGCAAGCTGCGCCATCCGAGCCGCTCTGACAAGCTGAAGAGCTTCCTCGAGGGAAGCTGATCCTGTAGCGAAGCAGGCGATTTTCCGAGTGGGCTCGCGCCCCCTTTCAGGTAAAATCCCGCATCGGGCCCGGCCTAAGCGCCGGGTCTCTTTTTTTCTCGTTTTACAGGGCCGGACGCCGTGCTGGTTGCAGGCAGCGGACTCATAATCCGCCTCCGAAAGGACACCGTGGGTTCGAATCCCACCCGGCCCACCATTCTTTCCCCTGCTGCCTTTTCTTCCCTTTCATCCGCGTTTGTTTGCCATTTCATGTGGCGGCTTTTTCTTTTTCTTACGCGCGTTATTGTTTCGGGATCGTATTTTGCTACCGCAGTTGCTCTCGGCGAAATATATTCATTTCGACATAATTAAATAAGCCGCATTGCGCGGGCATTCCCCCCAACCGGAGGGGGAGTTTAAAACGCTTCAAACGAAACGGTTTCATTTCCTCGTTTGAAAATCCGCGAAACCGCGCCGCGCCTGCTTGTGCGGGGGATTGCCGCCGCTGTTTTGAATGAAATCTCTATTTACTTCATACTCCGGGCGGACCATAGTTTCGGCCATAACGATAAGTAAATAGCCAGTAGCGTACCCTTCGGAGACACAGGATGTTACGCATTCAAAACGGGCCCTTCCAGCATTCCGCTTCTGCGCGTGCCCACGCGCGTCATCGCCATCGTCGTCACTGCAGCTGCAGTGGCGAGGCGCGTCCACGCTAGCACCTTTACCTCGATTCTCTTGGGATCGGCGCCCGGCCGATCTGCGTGATACCGGCTGACCGTCGGGTAACGCGACCCAAGCACGTCTGTCGTTTTTGTCGTTTGCAGGTCGATCTGCCGACGGGGCAGGTCGTGCGCTGTCGGCTGTCGTTTGCCGACAGGCGGGGGTATTGACCGGCCGTTGCACACATTCGCCGGCCCAAAACGCAACAAGTTCCAAAACATGAGGAGACAACCATGGGTAGCCGACGTCATCTTTTTGTTGTCATGGCAACCAGTTGCCTGGTGGCCACGCCGTTCATTGGCGGGTGCGGTGGGGCGGATGACCCCGGCTCGTCGGATGTTGCGCAGTGTTCGGGGAGTTCTTGTCCGCCTAGCGGAGCGAACACCACGCCCAGCACGCCAACCAGTCTGTGCCCGGCGGCGCTGGACTACACGACTACGTACACCGGCGGCTCGGGCAGCGGCGAGTACATCAAGGTCAAGTTCGACACGAGCAAGAACACGTACCAGATGCAGTTCCTCGAGTCGTCGGTGCCGACCTCGGCGGGCCAGGTCAATACGACGCGCAAGGGATTGATCATCGACGGTACGTTCGTGCATCCGGCCAACTTACCGACCCCCGAGCAGAACCGCTGCGCTTTCGTGCTGCAGTCGGGCAAGACGGCGGACAACAGCTACTCGATCACCGTCAATCCGCAGGATCCGCCGATGCTGTTTGTCGGTCAGGGCATCGTGGGGGGCGGCATCCCGGGGGCGACCATCCAGTTCGCAGGCATCCAGCCGATTCCGGGCGTCGTGATTGGCGCAGTGCCGTCGCGAACGTTCGATTTCTATCCGTTCCTGGGCTTCTCCGAGACGGTGACGGATTTCTCGCAGGTCGCGGGGCGCTACAACCAGGTCGGCGTGCATGTCACGCCCACGGGTTCGGGCAACCAAACCTCGGCGCCGCAAGGCTGGCAGCCCGATGCCGTCAACTGGACGCAAACGTTAAAAGCGGACGGCTCGTGTACGGCCGAAGGGATCGACTATTCCTGCCACACGACGGGCACGCCCTGGACGCTGCGTCAGAACACCGATGGCTCGCAGGACAACGTGTTTGTCAGCAACCCGACCAGCAGCAACGTGCCGTATCCGTATGTCGGCCAGGTCTCACCGCTGGTGCTGCTGGCGCCGAGCCAGGCCAAGGGCATTCTGATTGCCGGCAAGCTCAACGGACAGGTCGTGCCGGTGGTGATCCGTGTTGGCTATTCGCACAGCGATCCGACAAACCTGCTGGCTTCGGTGGCGGATGACCAGATCGGCATCTCGATCCTCTCGCCGGCAACGGCGATCCCGGCCAATGCGCTCAAGGGCGGTTTCGTTGGGGCGACCAGCGGCTCGGCTTGCGGCGTGGTCACCAACAACGGCCCGAGTGGTGCGCCTGCCAGCGGCAACGGCTTGAACGCTACGGTTGATCACCCGGAACTGTCCGGCTCCTTTAGTGGGGGCTTCTTCCACGCCAATGCCGGCAACTGCAGCGACGGGACGGCCGTGTCGACACTCGCCGCCAACTACACATCCACGTTGTTCCAGAACGGCACCGCGGCCTTCATCAACCCGCTCACATCGCGTGTGACAGCGCAGTTCGGGCTCGACTACACGCAAAGCGCGCCGGGCAAGCTGATCGTGACCGCGCAGAACGACTTCAACGCGCAAGGCGCCAGCGGCAACGTCGCGTTGTTCAAGGCCGGCGACACCGGCGTGGCCGTCAAGGTGGGCAACGTGTACGCAATGCTCATGAACAACAACAAGTACAACCCGTTCTTCACGGTCGGCGCATTTGTCCAGTGAGGCGCGCAGCAACGAAACCACATGCGGTGGCGTGCGTGACCTGTGCACGCTGCGCTGCCGCGGCTGAACAACAACATGGAGGAGACGCAAATGCAATGGCGTAAATGGTTGGTCGTGCTCGCGTGCGCACCGATGGTGACAGCGTGCGGAGGAGGCGGCGATGATCCGCCGCCCCCGGTGATCCAGCGCCTGTGTCCGCAGGCCATCGACTACAACACCGTGTTCACCGGCGGGTCGGGCTCAGGTGAACTCGTGAAGGTTCAGCTCGACACGACGAAGATGACGTACCAGATCACATATCTGGCCTCGCCGATTCCGGTCAAGACGGGCACGGTGGCGCCCACGCGCGATACGGCGCCCAACAACGTGCAGACCGGCACGCTCACGCAAGAGACGGCGCTGCCGACCGAGAAGCTGAACCAGTGTGCGTTCCGCCTGAACAACGCGAGCCTTGATCCGAGCCGTCCGGCGCGGTTCTTCCTGGGGCAAGGCGTGCTGGGCGGCACGATTCCGGGGGCGACGATCCAGTTCGACGGCATCGTTGGCGTGGGCAAGATTGCGCAGACCACGTTCCCGTATTACCCGTTCATCAGCTTCTCGAACACCGAGACTGATCTGACCAAGATCGCCGGCAACTACAACCAGCTCGGCTACCACCAGGTGCCGTCGCAGAACTTCTCGCAGCAGGCGGTCGATGCGCGTTTCACCATCAACGCTGACGGCACCTACACCGAGTGCGACAACCTGGGCGTGAAGAACGGCGGAGCCTGCCTGACGTCAAGCGCGACGGTCAACCAGAAGCTGACGCTGCGCGGCGACGCGCCGGCCTTCACCACGCTGAACTATCAGCCGCAGGTGCCGGCAACCGTGTCGTCGCTCGATCCGGCCAAGGCGGGCAAGGGCGTGATGATCGTGGGCAAGCTGTATGGCCAGCTCGTGCCGATCTTCATTCGCGTCGGTGCGGCCAATTCCGACTTGACGGCCGGCCCGCCGGTGGCAGACGACGAGTCCGGCATTTCGATCATGGCACCGGTCGGCAACATCGCGCAGGGCTCGCAAGACGGCGAATACACCGGTGTGGACAGCACGTTCAACTACCGTGCCACGGCGCTGGTGGGCGCGCAGGCCACGATGCTCGATCCGTTCAACGCGTCGCAGGCCGCGCTGGCGCGACCGCTGAACCTGGATTTCACGCAGACCGTCCCGGGCGTGATCCGGACCACGCAGACCAGCGCGCCGGCCGGCTCGGCCCCGACGGGCAAGCTGATCTTCACCGGCAAGACCTTCGGCTTCCTGGACATGAGCGATACGAAGAACCCGTACTTCACCGTGGGCGCCTTCGTGCAGTGACGTTTCCGGAAACACACGCCACGGGGCGCGGCACAGAGAACCGCGCTCCGCTCAGAACAACAGGAGGAAGCATCATGAAGAAACTGACTGTCGCATTGATGGCGGCCTGCGCATCCGCAGGCGCCATGGCGCAGCAGGCCGGTGACAACGTGGCGACGGTGGGCTGGTTCCACATCATGCCGCAGGACTCGAGCAACAACCTGACCACCAGCGTGATCAATGCGCCGATCAATGATCCGCTGCGCTTGCCCGGCAGCTTCACGTCGCCCAACAGCGGGCTGCGCGTAAGCAACGCCAACACGCTGGGCCTGACGCTCACGCACTTCTTTACCGACAACATTGCGCTGACCACGATTGCCGGCGTACCGCCCGAATTCAAACTGACCGGGCATGGCGTGATCCGGGCGCCGGGGCCCGCCGGCGCACTTGGTCACGTCGATCTGGACGATCCGTCCAATCAGCCCGCCGTGCGCAAGGCCCGCCAATGGAGCCCCGGGGTCATTCTGCAGTGGTACTTCGGGCACGCGCAGTCGACGTTCCGTCCGTTCGTGGGCGTGGGTGTGGTCTACAGCTTCTTCACCAACATCGAGCTGAATCCGTACTTTGCGGCGGCGGTGAACCGCGAACTGGGGAGCGTGCTGGCAGCGGGGGCGGGCAAGCCGGGGCCGACGTATGTCGAGGGGAAATCGTCTTCGTCGTGGGCGCCGATCTTCAACCTCGGTGCGAGCTACGCGATCAACAAGCAATGGGCATTGACGGCAACGGTCTCGTATCTGCCGCTCAAGACCGAGGCGGCGACCGTCATCAAAGCGTCGGATGGCACCACGCTGGCCACCACCAAGACCACGCTCAAGGCCAATCCGATCATCACGTTCGTTGGGGTGTCGTACAAGTTTTAGCCGGGTGTCGGCTGTCTGCGCCTGGCTAATCGGCGCGGCGTGATTCGAGCGGGAACCGGTTCGCGCCGCATTCTTAAGGCGGTTTCTACCGTCAGTTCTAGTGAGGCAATAAATGAGCACACGTAAAGTCGTATCTCTTGCAGTTGCACTCGCACTTGCCACCGTAGCAGCCACACCCGCACTTGCCGTCACCGTTTCGCGTGTCGATGGTCAACCGATGAACCCGAATGGCGAGCCGTTCTCGGTTACCGGGGCGACCACGCTGTCCAAAGGCGCCATCAGCGCCAATTGCACAGCGACCTTCACCGGCACGATCACGCCTTCGGGCATCGTCAACATCACGTCCACATCGTTTACCGGCGGCGGGACGTGCGGCCTCATCTCGGGCGCGACCCCGTGGACTGGCCAGGCCGACAGCACCACCCAGCTGTCGATCAACAACGCAGCCGTCAGCGTGTTCCTGCTGGGCAGCTGCGGCCCCAGCAAGGTCGTGACCGCCTGGAACGATCCGAACTCGTCGCTCACGTTCACCAACGCACTGCTCACGCCCGACTGCACGGTGCAGCGGCACGGTGGTATCGACGCCGAAGTTCCACGTGCAGTCAGCACGTACCTGGTTGACGGGCGGTTGCGCAGCCGCCGTCGATTGGTCTGAAGCATGGGCCCGGCCTGTCGGGCCTTGTTCTTTTCTGCGGGGCATGTTTCTCCCTGGGCAATACCCCTGTCGCCAATGGCGGCAACGCAATGTGCTGGGCGGTGGCATGATCCGGCTTTCGCCGCTGCACCGGGGCAGCGGTCTTTTCCAGGAGCCAAGACATGCGTTTGCTCACCTCTGCCGCCGTGGCTACCGCGATGGCGGCGTCCATCGGATTCGCCCACGCCCAACCCGCAACAGGCGCCGCCGGCCCTGCTGTCACGGCCGCCGCTACGCAGCAACGCACCCAGGTGCCCGGCTATTACCGCATGGCGCTGGGCGACGACGTTGTGACCGCGCTCTACGACGGCTACACCGATCTGCCTGCTAAGACCCTGCTTGGCCTGAACGCGCAATCGGTGCAGAGCCTGCTGGCGCGGATGTTTGTATCGAACACGCCGGGCATGCAGACGGCGGTGAACGGTTTCCTGATCGACACGGGTGATAAACGCATCCTCGTCGATACGGGTTCTGGCACGTGCTTTGGCCCGACGATGGGCGGCCTGGCCGGCAACGTTCGCGCGTCCGGCTACCAGCCCGAGCAGATCGACGCAGTGCTGCTGACGCACCTGCATCCGGACCATGCATGCGGCCTGTTGACGCCGCAAGGCCAACCGGCCTTTGCGAATGCGCAGGTGTATGTGGCCGCACCAGAAGCCGATTTCTGGTTGAGCGAAACGATCGCCGCTTCCAAGCCAAGCGACATGCAGCCGTTCTTCAAGATGGCGCGCGACTCTGTGGCGCCGTATGCGGCAGCGGGCAAGCTCAAACAGTTCAAGCCGGGCGACGAGGTCGTGCAGGGCGTGCGCTCGGTCGTCGCCAACGGGCATACGCCGGGGCATAGCGGCTATCTGTTTGCCTCGAAGGGACGCAGCCTGCTCGTCTGGGGCGATATCGTGCACAGTCATGCGGTGCAGTTCCAGCACCCCGAGGTCGCGTTCGAATATGACGTCGACAAGAAGGCCGCTGTCGCCACGCGCCGTAAGCTGTTTGCGGAAGCGGCGCGGGACAAGCTCTGGGTGGCCGGCGCACATCTGCCGTTCCCGGGCCTGGGCCACGTGCGCCGCGACGGCAACGCCTTCGCTTGGGTGCCGATCGAATACGGCCCGCTGCGCACGGACCGCGCTGATTGATTGTCGGCCTGATCGTTTAAGCGCCCGCCGGCCGCTTCATCTTGCAAGCGGTCGGCAGGTCCAGGTCTTTGGCTGCGGTTGTGCTCTCCGTCTTGTGGCCCCACTGGGTGCCGTCGTAGCCGACCTTCACGGTCTTTCCGTCCACCGGTGCGATCGTCGATACGACCTGCGGGAGCAGCAACTGGTGGTCGATCTTGCGCATCGTGACGTTGCCGAGGAAGCTCTGCTTCTGCATGCCTTCCAGCGCCAGCGCAATCTTCAGCGGATCGGTGGAATCGGCTTTGCGGATGGCGTCCGTCACGAGTTCGACAGACAACACGGTGCGCGGCGCGAAGTGCTCGCCGGCGGGTGTCTGCCGCACGCGCGCATCCATCTGCATCAGTTGCGCGTTGCCGTTGCCTGGCGTCCATTCCGACACCCAGGTCACCTTGCCAATCTTGGCCTGCGACACTGCCAGCACGGTGCCCGGGGCGCCTGCGCCGCTGTGGTTCAGATAGCGCACGTCGTAGCTCATGTCGCCGGCGGCCCTGACGAGCAGGTTCAGGTCTTGCCCCCAGTTGCCGGTGAGGAGCGTGTCCGCGCCCGTCGCCTTGGCCTTCGAGACGTAAGGCGCGAAGTCTTTCACCTTGCCGATCGGGTGTAGCGTCTCTCCGGTGAATTGCACGTCGGGTCGCGCGGCCGAGAGCATCTGCTTGCCCAACGAGGCCCACAGCCGGCCGTGCGCGTAGTCCTGGTTCAGCGAGTAGACCGTGCGGATATCGGGCTGCGTTTTTACGAAGTTGGCGAGCGCGCGCATCTTCATCGCTGTGTTGGCCTCGGTGGCGAAATGCCAGAAGCTGCAATGCGCGCCGGTCAGGTCGGGATCGATCGATGCGTAGTTGATGATCAGCACGCGGCTGTTCGGATTGCGCTCGTTGTGCTTGGTGGCAGCGTCCACCATGGCCGCCACCACGGACGAGCCCGACCCGCCAGTAAAGACGATCTTCGCTCCGGCATCGATGGCGCTCTGCAGCGCCGACAGACTGTCTTGCGCCGAGAGCTTGTTGTCGTACGTCGACAGTTCGTAGCGCGCGCCGTTCAGCACGCCCTGCGGCTGCGCGTTGGCATCGTCAATGCCGAGTTTCAGATTTGCCAGAAACTGCTCGCCCACATTCGAGAGCGGCCCGCTCAGCTGATCGATGAACGCCACCTTGATCGGCGACGGGTCGGCGGCGTACGTCGGCGGTGCGAACAGCAACGCTCCAGCGCAGGCCAATGCGGACAACGGACAGGCAAAGCGGATCACTGCAGGCATGTCTCCTCCTTGTGTGTTCTCGTCTACCACGTGTCGATGAAGCGGCGCGTGGCGGGGTCACGTGTGTGCCTTGGCGGGGCGGGCGGCGCCGATTGCAACCCACGCAACAGCCAGCGGCGCGTATCGGCCGGGTCGATCACCGCGTCGATCTCCAGATAGCTGGCGATGTTGAGCGCGCGGCCTTCATCGTAGGCGGCGTCAACCATCTTGCGGAACAGGGCCTCGCGTTCTGCCGGGTCTTCCACCGCTTCCAGTTCCTTGCGGTAACCCAGGCGGATGGCGCCTTCGATGCCCATGCCGCCAAACTCGCCGCTCGGCCACGACGCGGTGAACAGCGGCGCGTGAAAACCGCCTGCTGCCATGGCCATCGCCCCAAGGCCGTAGCCTTTGCGCAGCACGATGGTGAAGAAAGGCACGCGCAAGTTGCCGGCTGTCACGAACATGCGGCTGACGTGGCGGACGGTGGCGGTCTTTTCCGCCTCCGGCCCGACCATGAAACCCGGTGTGTCGCACAGTGAGACGACGGGCAGGTCGAATGCGTTGCACAGTTGCATGAAGCGCGACGCCTTATCCGCCGCCGGAGAATCGATAGCGCCGCCCAGGTGGCGCGGGTTGTTGGCAATGCAGCCGAAGGCGCGGCCTTCGATGCGGATCAGCGCGGTGATGATGCCCACGCCAAAGGCCTGGCGCAGTTCCAGAACGGAGCCCGTGTCGGCCAAGGCGTCGATCACGGCACGCATGTCGTAGCTGCGCAAGCGGTTTTCGGGAATCACGTGTCGCAGGTGGCGCACGTCGCCGGCTTCCCAGTGGGCGAGTGGCCCCTGGAAATAGCTCAGGTAGCGGCGCGCGGTGTCCACGGCTTCGGTCTCGTCTTCGACGACCACGTCGATCACGCCATTCGGCGCCTGCACGTTGACGGGGCCGACCTCCTCAGGCGCGTAGATGCCAAGGCCGCCGCCTTCGATCATGGCGGGACCGCCCATGCCGATGGTCGCGTCGCGCGTGGCGATGATCACGTCGGCGCAGCCTAGCAACGCGGCGTTGCCTGCAAAGCAGCGGCCCGAGACGATGCCCACGGTCGGTACCAGCCCCGAGAGGCGCGCGAAGTGGATGAACGTCGGGCAGTCCAGACCACTGACGCCGCGCTTTTCAGTGTCGCCCGGTCGGCCGCCGCCGCCTTCGGCAAACAGCACAACGGGCAGCTTCCATTGCTGCGCCAGCTCCAGTGCACGGTCGGTCTTCTTGTGGTTGAAGGTGCCCTGGGTGCCTGCCAGCACGGTGTAGTCGTACGCGAGCACCATGCAGCGCGCGTCGTGATCGGGGAAGTGCGTGCCGTTGACGGTGCCAATGCCGGTGATGATGCCGTCGGCCGGCGTCGAGCGAATCAAGTCATCGAGTGCGCGCCGCTGGCGTTGCGCTGCGATGGCCAGTGCACCGTACTCGATGAACGAGTCTGGGTCGCACAGGTGTGCGATGTTCTCGCGCGCGGTGCGCTGGCCGGTCTTGCGGCGGCGGGCAACGGCATCCGGACGGTTCGCGTCGAGACCGAATGCATGGCGGTCGATGACGGCTTGCAGGTCCGGGCGAATGTGGTCGAGATCGATCTCTGCGTCGGTTGCGTCGGCGTCGTGTTGCGCGTCGCCGGGCTGCAGCGCGGCCAGCGGCTGGCCCTCGCGCACCGTTGCGCCCGGCTGTGCGCAGACTTGCAGGACACGACCGGCCGCCGGCGCCGTGACGACGTGCTCCATCTTCATCGCTTCAATGACGGCCAGCACCTCGCCGCGCGCGACCGTGGCACCGGCTTGCGCATGGATCTGGATCAGCGCGCCATCCATTGGCGCGGTGAGCACTTCTGCGTCGTCAGGAAGCTCGTCGAGGAATGACGTAGCGGGCGTCAAGTCCGGGGTGGTGACCGACGTGGCGTGCAGTGCGGGATGCGCTTCACCGTTGCCTGCGGCCAGGTCGGCGAGCTTTGCATCGAGAAACTGCGTGTGCACGGCGTTGGTCTGCACGTCGGCATCGCGCAGCAGGTCTTGCAGCAGCCGCTTGTTCGTGACTACCCCTTCGATGCGGAATTCGCACAGCGCGCGGTACGTCTGTGTCAGCGTCTGCGCATACGTGCCGTGCGGCGCGTGGACGATCAATTTGGCCAGCAGCGAGTCGAAGCGCGGGTTCGGACGGTAGCCTGCATAACCGCAGGTGTCGACGCGCACGCCCGGGCCGTTGGGCGGCTCGAAGGCGGTGAGCATGCCGGTGGACGGGTGCGGCTGACCGCTTGCATCGAGGGTCTCCGCATTGATGCGCACCTGCACGGCGTGGCCGCGCGGCGCGATCGGCTGAGCAAGCCCGACATCTGCGAGCGACGCACCCTGCGCCAGCGCCAGCTGGGTCACGACCAGGTCGATACCCGTCACCATTTCCGTGACCGTGTGTTCGACTTGCACGCGTGGGTTGGCCTCCATGAAGTAGAAGGTGGCGTGCGGCGTGCCCGCGCCTTCCACGAGGAATTCGAAGGTGCCGATGCCGCTGTAGCCTGCCGCCTTGGCGAGCGTGACGGCAGCCTCTGCAATGCGTGCGCGCAGTGCATCGTCCAACGCGGGGCTGGGCGCGATCTCGATCAGTTTCTGGTGACGGCGCTGCAGGCTGCATTCACGCTCGCCGAGGTGCGTAACGTGGCCGTGCGCGTCTGCGACGATCTGGATTTCGATATGGCGCGGGGCGGGCACCAGCGCTTCCACATAGACGTCGCTGCCACCACCCGTGGCGGTCGCTTCAGATACGCAGCGCGCGTACGCGTCGGCAATCGCCTGCGCATCGTGCACGGCGCGCATGCCGCGTCCGCCGCCGCCGGATACGGCCTTGATCATCATGCCGTGCGAGGGCGGCAGCGCGGCGAAGAAGGCGCGCGCCTCTTCCAGCGTGGTCGCACCTTGCGTGCCGCTGACGACGGGAATGCCGGCCTCGTGTGCAAGGGCCCGAGCGCGTGCCTTGTCGCCGAAGAGGTCGAGCACACGCGGTGACGGCCCGATGAACTGCACGCCGGCCTGGGCGCACTGGCGCGCGAACGCGGCGTTCTCGCTTAGGAACCCATAGCCGGGATGGACGGCTTCGGCCCCGACGGCGCGTGCAGCGGCGAGGATGGCCGCGCCGTCAAGGTATGCGCGTGGGCCGGTCCCGGACAAGGGCACGGCTTCATCTGCGCGTAGTGGATGCAGCGCGTCGCGATCGTCCTCGGAATAGATGGCGACGGAGGGCAAGCCCATCGTGGCGGCTGCGCGGGCAATGCGAATGGCGATCTCGCCGCGATTGGCGATCAGCAGTTTGCGAAACGTCATGGAGCAGATGTGGGTTGGAGCTGTTCAGCGAGCGGCGCGAGATCCTGTTTGCGCACCTTGCCGGTGGCCGTGAGCGGCAGTGCATCGACGATGCGCACGATGGGCACTTTGTAGCCGGCCATGTTCTCGCGGCACCAGCCGGTGAGCGTGGCGCTGTCCAGCGTGCCGACGGCCTCGGGGCGCAGCATCACGAAGGCGACGGGAAGCTGGCCTCGGTGTTCGTCGGCGCGGCCTACCACGGCAGAACCCAGGATGGCCGGGTGCTTGCCCAGCATGGCCTCGATCTCCGCCGGGAACACGCTCATGCCGTTGACCTTGAGCATCTCCTTGCGGCGACCGAGATAGTGGACGTAGCCCTGTTCGTCGATGCAGCCGATGTCGCCGGTGTGGAACCAGCCGTCGCGCAGTGTTTGGGCGGTTGCTTCGGGCTTGTTCCAGTAGCCTTTGAGCAGCGTGGGCGTGCGTACGCAGAGTTCGCCTTCGGCGCCGATTGGCACTAGGTCGTGCGTGTCGAAATGGCAGATCTTGAAATCGGTGCCGGGCACCGGCAGGCCCACGAAAATCGGCTGCGAGCGCAGATCGAAATCATCGTCCTGCATGCCGACAGTGAAGCTGTTGCAAGTCTGTGTTTCCGTCATGCCCCAGGCGCTCTCGGCCATCGTCGAGCCGGTCAGTTCGCGCCACGCGCGGCGGTATTCGGGGTTCAGCTTCTTCACAAATGACGACACGCCCGTATGTCGCAGCGAGCGTAAGTCGTACGCATGCACGCGTGGATGCGCCATCACCTCGGCGGCGCTATCGACCAGCATCGAGCCGTTGGTCACGCGATAGCGCTGCACGCCAGCCATGAAGGCCTCCGCATCCCAACGCGCGAGCAACACCAGTGGCACGCCAAGGAAGGCAGGGAAGATCAGCCCGGTGTTTTCGCCCGCAATCCAGAACTGCGGATAGAAGCTGAGCATGACGGTGTCCGCATCCGCGCGCATCGACACGGTCGAGAAGGCGGCCGCCATATCGACCATGTCGCCCTGGGTGTGGATGCAGCCCTTCGGCAGCCCCGTCGTGCCGCCGGTGTAGTTGAGCGCGGCAACCGCATCGAGCGAACCCGCCGGCAGGGGGATCGGCGTGGTCTGTGCCAATGCGGGCAACAAGTCGATTGCATCGCCGCAGGCCAGCGGCGGTTCGGTCAGCATTGCCGGGAGCGGCAGCGTCGGCTCTGCGGGCAGCACGTCTGCGTAACGTGTGACGAAGACGTGCTCGATCGATGTTTCGGCGCGCACGTCACGCACGAGCGGCATGAGGCGGTCCAGCGTGACGATGGCGCGCGGTGTCGCGTCGCCCAGCGCATGCATCAACTCCGCGCGCTGCGACAGCGGGCTGATCGGCACATACACGGCGCCCAGCTTGAGGATGCCGAAGAACACTGCATTGAACTGCGGACAGTTCGACAGGAACACGGCCACGCGGTCGCCCGCGCCAATGCCGTGTTGCGCGAGCAGCGCGGCGACGCGGTCGGAGAGATCGTCAAGCTGGGCGAACGTCGTGTCGTGCCCGTAGAAATGGATCGCTGGCTTGTCTGGCGTGGTGCGCGCCCAATGCCGCAGATAGTCGGTAAGGGCAACGCGCCCGATCGGGTAATGCGGCTCACGTGGGGTATCGACCGGCCATGCGCGCGCCCAGAGCGCGCGAACGCGGCCGAGATACTCGGACTCGTCCATCGCCAAAGCTTGTCTCCGTTGGGTTGTGCAGTGCGTTCGCAAAGTGGCGCCGCACTATCTATACTGAAAAGTAATTTTTTATACCAACGGGTAAGAATATAGAAAGCGTTCTTTGATGCGTCAAGCATCGGGAAGCGAAGATGTCGCCAAGATGCGCGCATGCCCCCGGCGCATCTGCAGGCGACATGCGAAAATATGCGCCATGTCCACCGCCCGCAAATCTGCCGTTCCTGACGCGCATCCGTCTGCTGACATCGGGGCCGCCGACGCCCCCAGCATCACACCGCCGGCCACGCGCCCCCACATCGCCGAGCGGCAGGAGGCCCGCCGCCGGCAGATTCTCGACACGGCTGCGCAGCTCTTCTTCACGAAGGGCTATGCCGGCATGACGATGAGCGACCTGTGCAACGCGCTTGGGGTGACCAAGCCGGCGGTGTACTACTACTTCACCGACAAGTACGAGATTTTCGACATCCTGTGCCGCGAGGCCGCGCAGATCTGCCTGTCGGCCATCCGCGAAACCGCCAACCCGGCGCTGCCTGTGCGAGAGCGCTTGCAGGCGTGTCTGCTGGAAATGGCGCGTCGTTGCATCGACTGTCACTACGCCGCTGCGCTGACGTATCGTGACCGCCAATACCTGCGCCCCGAAACTGTGGAATGGCTGCACGGCATGTCGCGCGGTTACTACCGCGATCTCTATGCGCTGCTCGACGAGGGCAAGCGCGCCGGCGTGTTCGACTTTGGCGATGCGCGTGTCGCGGCGCACTCGATGGGCGGCGTCATGGGCTTCATGTACACCTGGCACGACCCGTCGCGCATCGATGCGCAGGTGCTGGCCGTCGAACTGTCGGGCGCCATGATGAAGATCATCCTGCCCGCCGCCCCGAGCCCGGCAGCTAAGCCCGCGCCCTGAGCGTCGCGCCCGCCGGTGCGTTCGGCAAGGCGGGCAGACGGAAGAGCTCTGGCGTCATCAGGTCGATGCCGCAGTCGAGCGTTTCCACCCAATCGATGAACCGGTTGACCATGGCCGACCCGCGGAAGGGCTGGCCGTGCTGCGGCACGATCCATTCGATCTGCAATCCGCGCACCATCTGCGCCCACAGCCGGCATACGCGGTTGCCGCTCATGTAGCGACGGTGGAAAGGTGCCATGAGCGGCAGGTGCGCATCAAAATCGTCCACGGGTTTGGCGGCCACGTTGGCGTGCACCATCGATGCTCCCAGATCGCCCGAGAACAGGATGCGCGACACCGGATCGTAGAACTGGAAATTGCCTTCCGAATGCAGGAAATGCGCCGGTACCGCCAGCAAGTGCGATTGCCCCAGCGGAATCGCCATGCCCGTATCCGGGATCGGCACGATGCGCCCCTCGGTCTTGCCGACGGCGCAGAAATGCGGCAGAAAGCGCTCCCACACGCGCGAGATCAGGATGTCGCAGCTGGAACTCGTGAGCCACCTTCCCGCCGACGCGACGATGTCCGGGTCCGCATGCGAAGCCAGCACGTAGTCGAGCTGCTTGGGCGGAAAGTACCGGTTCATGGCCAGAAATAGCGCGTTGTAGGTCATCTGGCCGCCCGGATCGATCAGCGCGCCGTGTCCGTGATCGACGATGAGGAACTGGTTGGTCTGCACTGGCAGGTCGTCGTGATCGTCGACCAGGTCGGAAAACATCAGGCAGGCATGTCCGGGCGATTCATAAAGCGTGGTGACCATGGGAGAGGGCAGGGCGCAGGTGGCAATGCCCGGATGGTGGCGCAGCGCGTGCCGGCCATACTTGATCCGTGTCAAGGCAGCTGTGGCGCCGGCATTGGCCTGGGTGGGCCCATCATCCGTCCCGGGTGGGGTCTCACGTGATAAACTTTTGATCTTTAACGCTTTGCGCGAGCCGCACGCGGGATTCTCCGCTTGGGTCTGGCGCGCCGCCATGCCAACCGGCATGCCGCATCTCCCCTATGAATACTGCAACGATGTCTGAAGCGTCAGAAGCGCCGGCCAATGAATCGGTGACATTCGACAGCTTCGGCCTGCATCCGGACGTCCTCCGCGCGCTGACCGAAAGCGGTTACACCAAGCCCACGCCCATCCAGGCCGCAGCCATTCCGGTGGTGACCGCCGGCCACGACGTCATGGGCGCCGCGCAAACCGGCACCGGCAAGACTGCCGGTTTCTCGCTGCCGATCATCCATAACCTGCTGCCCGACGCCAACACGAGCGCGTCGCCGGCGCGCCACCCGGTGCGGGCGCTGATCCTCACACCCACGCGCGAACTGGCCGACCAGGTGTACGACAACGTTGCCAAGTACGCGAAGTACACGGCGTTGCGCAGCGCCGTCGTGTTCGGCGGCGTCGACATGAACCCGCAGACCGAGCAACTGCGCCGCGGCGTCGAAATCCTGGTTGCCACGCCGGGCCGCCTGCTCGACCACGTGCAGCAGCGCAGCGTGAACCTGTCGCAGGTGCGCATGCTGGTGCTGGACGAAGCCGATCGCATGCTCGACATGGGCTTTCTGCCCGACCTGCAGCGCATCATCAACCTGCTGCCGGCACACCGCCAGACGCTGCTGTTCTCGGCCACGTTCTCGCCCGAGATCAAGAGGCTGGCCGCGAGCTACCTGCGTCATCCGCAAACTATTGAAGTGGCACGCAGCAACGCCACGGCAGAGAACGTCCGTCAGGTCATCTACACCGTGCCGGACAACCACAAGCAGGCCGCGCTCGTGCACCTGCTGCGCCAGCGCGCGGAGCAAGGCCTGCCGCGCCAGTGCATCGTGTTCTCCAACAGCAAGATCGGCTGCTCGCGCCTGGCGCGCGCGCTGGAGCGCGAAGGCATCAACGCCAACGCCATCCACGGCGACAAGACGCAGACCGAGCGCATGCAAACGCTCGAGGCGTTCAAGCAGGGTGCCGTTGATGTACTAGTCGCCACCGACGTTGCCGCGCGCGGTCTCGATATCTCGCAGATGCCGTGCGTGATCAACTTTGACCTGCCGTTCAACGCAGAAGACTACGTGCACCGGATTGGCCGCACGGGCCGTGCCGGTGCTTCCGGTGATGCACTGTCGCTGTTCGCCCCGGGCGATGAACGCCTGCTGGCCGACATCGAAAAGCTGATCAAGCGCAACCTGCCGCGCGAGCAGCTGGCTGATTTCGATCCGACCGGCGAACAGGCGCGCGACCGTGAGCGCCGCGAGCGCGACGAAAAGCGTGCCCGCAGCGAAGTCCGCCGCTCCCGCGAGCGGGAAGACCGCAACGGTACCCGCGTGCTCGATCACACGATCGTGCGCCCGGCGTTCCGCCCTTCCGACGACCCGTTCTTCAATCGCCCGTACGAATCGTCCGTGCCAGCGGAATCGGCGGAGGCTGCCAAGCCAGCGCAAGCAGCCGGTCACCCGCGCACCGCCAAGCGCCCGATCGCGGCGCTGCTCGGTGGCGTGCCGCGCAAGCGTTAAGTCAGTCGACTGAAAACGGCGGCGCTCCAGCCGCCGGGGTCAATCGCACCGGGCAGGTTGTGCCAGGCGATTGGCCCATGCCGGGACGGCGTCCCGGTAGAACCCCTCCACATCGCCCGCGCGAATGTCGAGCCCGAGGTGTTGGGCCGCTTCCGTCAACGCGGCCAGCGGTTGACTACGGTTGATGGCGCGCGCGCCCGTCTGCTTGCTGAGTTTTTCGCCGTCGGGGTTCACGACCACCGGCACGTGCAGATAGCGCAACGCGGGCAGCCCGAGCAGCTGCTGCAGATAGATCTGGCGCGGCGTCGAGTCGAGCAGGTCGGCGCCGCGCACGACGTCCGTGATGCCTTGCGTGGCATCGTCCACCACCACCGCAATCTGGTACGCCCACATGCCGTCCGCGCGCTTGAGCACGAAGTCCCCTACGGCTTCAGCCAGGTTCTGGCATTGCATGCCTTGCCAGCGGTCGTTGAAGCAGATGGTCGCGGCATCGGCATCCGGCACGCGCACGCGCCATGCGCGCGGCGGACGGCCGTGCAGTCCGTTGCGGCACGTGCCGGGATAGATGAGGGTTTGGTGACGCAGGTGCCCGTTGGCGTCGATGCTGGTGACGGAATCCGCAATCTCGCGGCGCGTGCAGCCACACGGATAGAGGTTGCCGTTGGCCTGCAACTGCTCCAGCGCCTGTTCAAAGCGTGACAGGTGCGTGCTCTGCCACTGCGGAGCCTCGTCGGGAATGAGCCCGAGTGCATCCAGTGTGGCGAGGATGTCGCGGTCGGCGCCGGGCACGTTGCGCTGGAAATCGATGTCTTCAATGCGCACCAGCCACGCGCCGCCGTAGACGCGTGCATCCAGCCAGCTGGTCAGCGCGGTGACCAGCGAGCCGATATGCAGCGGCCCCGTGGGAGAGGGCGCAAAGCGGCCACGGTATTGGCCGCGCGACGACGTGGTGGATTCCGGAAAATCGAGATTGGCTTGGGACAACGCAACGCTCCAGGCGCAGAGGTCGATGACGCTATTGTGCGCGATTTGTCCGCGCGAGGCGCCTATTGCATCATCAGGGCCTGCCCCAGGCGCGGGTCTTCCAGCTTGTCGACCCACCATTGCAGCGCCTTGCCGCGCATGTTGTTGCGCCAGGCAACCTGAAAGGTGGCGGCGCGCTTGTCTTCGGTGGTTTCCTTAGCGATCAGCACGCCAGAATCCAGATACGGTTGTGCCAACGGCACCGGCAACCAGCCGCAGCCCAGGCCACGAATCTGTGCCTGCACCTTGTCGGCCATGGATGGCACCACCAGCGTGTCCTGTCCAGCCATCACACCAATGGTGCGTGCAGGCAGATTGCGCGATGTATCCCCCACCGCAACGATACGATGCCGCGTGATGGCGGCCGCAGGCAACGGCTCCTCCATTTGCGCCAGCGGATGATGTGCCGCCACCGCAAACACGAACGGGATGTTGCCCACCGTGCGCGTCTGAATGCCCTGCACCTGCATCACCTGCGCCGGCCCGATCAGCAGATCTGCGCGGCCCGAAAGCAGTGCGTCCCACGTGCCGGCCAGGACCTCACGGCAGAAGCGCAAGCGCGTGGCGGTGTTTTCGGCGTAGAAATCCTGGATGACGGGCATGAGTGCGCGAAAGTGCACCAGATCGTCGACTACGATGGTCAACGTGGCTTCCCAACCGGTGGCGAGGCGTTTGACGCGGCGGGCGAGGTCGTCGGCGGCCTGCAGCAGGTGGCGACCTTCGTCGAGCAGCGCGCGGCCGGCGGGCGTGAGTTCGGCACGGTGGCGGCGTCGGTCAAACAGCAGCACATCGAGATCGTCTTCCAGCTTGCGCACCACATAAGTGAGCGCCGAGGGCACTTTGCCCAGTTCGTGCGCCGCGGCGGCAAAGCTGCCCTTGCGTTCAATCGCATCCAGCACTTCCAGAGATTCCAGCGATAGCGCCATGTTCAGAATTTTTGATGTATTGAATCAAAGCCTTGCCTCGCAACTATAGCCAATCTGCGTACCATTCACACATCAGCGCAGTAATTTGGATAGGAGATTCATCAAAATGATTGAAATCCGCCCCTCTCAAGATCGCGGTTACGCAGACCATGGCTGGCTCAAGTCGTATCACAGCTTCTCGTTTGCCGATTACATGGACCCGCAGCACGTTCAATTCGGACCGCTGCGTGTCATCAATGAGGACCGCGTCGCCGCCGGCATGGGCTTTGGCACCCATGGCCACCGCGACATGGAAATCATCAGCTACGTGCTCGACGGCGAGCTGGCGCACAAGGACAGCATGGGCAACGGCAGCGTGCTGCGCCGGGGCGACGTGCAACGCATGACGGCTGGGACAGGTGTGCGTCACTCCGAGTTCAACCACGCGCAGGACCAGACCACGCATTTTCTGCAGATCTGGGTGCTGCCGGCGCAGTTGAACCTGACGCCGGGTTACGAAGAACGCCATTTCGACGAGGCGGCCAAGCGCGGCAAGCTGGCCCTGATCGCCAGCGCCGACGGCCGTGACGGATCGGTGAAAGTGCACCAGGACATGGCCCTCTACGCCGGCAAGTTCGATGGAGCAGAAACTGCGTCCCTGCCGATCGCCGCAGGCCGCCGCGCTTATGTGCACGTCGTGCGCGGTAAGGTGAGCGTCAACGGTCGCACGCTGGTGGGCGGCGACGCCGCCAAGCTGACGCAAGAAGAGACAGTGATGCTGTCTGGCGGCGAAGACAGCGAAGTGCTGGTGTTCGATCTGCCGTAATGTTCGTGGCGCACGCTGTGTGCGCCATTTTTCTTTTCCGTTGTTCCCCCGCGGTACCCCAACCCCAAGAGGATTCCCATGGCACGAGTTGCAGTCGTTTATCACAGCGGTTATGGCCACACCAAGAAGCAAGCCGAGGCCGTGTTTGCAGGCGTGCAAGGCGCCGGCGCGGAAGCACATCTGATTTCGGTGACAGACGTCAATGACGACACGTGGGCCCTGCTGGCCGGCGTCGACACGATCGTCTTTGGCGCGCCGACCTACATGGGCGGCGTTTCGGGCGACTTCAAGAAATTTGCCGATGCGTCGTCCAAGGCATGGTTCACCGGCGCATGGAAGGACAAGATCGCCGCGGGGTTCACGAATTCCGCGTCGATGAACGGCGACAAGTACGCGTCGATCCAGTACCTGTGGACGCTGTCGCAGCAGCACGGAATGATCTGGGTCGGCACGGGCATGATGCCGGCCAACAGCAAAGCCGCCACGCGCAACGACGTGAACTACCTGGCGGGTTTTGGCGGCGCGCTGGCGCAATCGCCGTCGGATGCGAGCCCCGAGGAAGGTCCGCTGCCGGGCGACCTGGAAACCGCCAAGCTGTTCGGCGAGCGCATTGTTGCGATCACGAACCAGTTTGTGCGCGGCCGTCAGTAAAGCGGATCGCTCAAAGAAAAACGCCGGCATGTCCGGCGTTTTTTTGCTGGCACGCAATGAAGGATCAGAACCGCGTGCCCGCTCCGCAGAAGACGCCGCGGTTCGATCCGCCCTCGCAGTTCGTCGCGCAACCTCCCAATGCTGCAAGGCAAAGCGCGCTGACGAGGAGGAGGGCGGCGAGGCGCTTCATGCGGCGGCGCGCGTTTGGTTGCCTGCGCAATGCGGACAGCGCTGGCCGGGGATGTACTCGGCGGACTGCTGTTCTTCCGGCGTGACAACGGCGCGGCAGGCGAAGCACTGCTTCGGCCCTGCTGGCTGCAGTTCGGCATTGAGAGCGGTGCGGTGGTCGAACACGAAGCAATCGCCGTCGTAATGGGCGCCGCCCACTTCCTCGAAATACTTCAGGATGCCACCTTCGAGTTGATAGACGCGCTCGACACCGATCTCCTGCATGTGGATCGCCGCCTTTTCGCAGCGGATGCCGCCGGTACAGAACGACACGACCGTCTTGCCGACAAAGTCGTCCTTGTGCGCGGCAATGGCGGGAGGAAACTCGGTGAATTTCTTGAGGTTGTATTCGACGACGTTCTTGAACGTGCCGACGGCAACCTCATAGTCATTGCGCGTGTCGAGCATCACCACGGGGCGGCCCTCGTCGTCGTGGCCCTGGTCGAGCCACCGCTTCAGGTCGGGCGGCGCGACCGACGGCGCGCGGCCGTCTTCCGGCCGGATCAGCGGGTGGCGCATGGTGATGATTTCTTTCTTCATGCGCACCAGCAGGCGGCGGAACGGCTGGTGGTCGGACAGGCTTTCCTTCGGTGCGAGGTCAGCAAAACGGGCGTCGGCGCGCAGCCAGCCGACGATGCCGTCAATGGCCTCGCGCGAGCCGGCCAGGAAGATGTTGATGCCCTCGGGCGCCAGCAGCACGGTGCCCTTCAGCTCGCGCGCCTGGCACTCGGCCAGCAGGGTGGGGCGCAAGGTCTCGCGGTCATCGAGGGTGACGAATTTGTAAGCGGAAATATTGACGATCTGCATGTGCTGCCGCGCCATTTTCTGGCGCCTTGGGTAACCCGTTGATTCGTAAGCCGAAATTATAGCCGCCCGCGCAGCCGTGCGGGGTTGCTCCGGGTCAATCGGGCACGCCCGGAATGCTTTGCGGAAGGTGTCACCCGTTACAATACGCGGATGAATTCGCCGCGCTTCGTCCACCTCCGTCTCCACTCCGAATATTCCGTCGTCGATGGCAATGTCCGTCTCGACGATGCCGTCAAGGCTGCCGCCAAAGATGGCATGGGCGCCTTGGCGCTGACCGATCTCGCCAATGCCTTCGGGCTGGTGCGCTTCTACAAGGAGGCGCGCGGCAAGGGCGTGAAGCCCATCGTCGGAGCCGACGTGTGGATCACCAATCACGACGAGCGCGACAAGCCGACGCGCCTGCTGTTGCTGGTGCGTGACAAGCAGGGTTACCTGAACCTGTGCCAGTTGCTGGCCCGCGCTTGGCTCTCCAACCAGCATCGCGGCCGCGCGGAAATCGCGCCCGAGTGGTTCGACGAGCCGGGCGTTGAGAACGCGCCGCTGGCCACCGGTCTGCTGGCGCTCTCGGGCGCCATGGCGGGCGATATCGGCATGGCGCTGGCCAATGGAAACGATGCGCTGGCGCGCAAGCTCGCGACGAACTGGTCGCGCGTGTTTCCAGGCGCTTTCTACATCGAACTGCAGCGCGCCGGGCACGCCGGTACCGAGGCCTATATTCAGCAGGCCGTGAAGCTGGCCTCGGCCATGCAGTTGCCGGTGGTGGCCACGCATCCGGTGCAGTTCATGACGCCGGACGATTTCACGGCCCACGAAGCGCGCACCTGCATTGCAGAGGGCGAACTGCTTGCCAATCCGCGCCGCGCCCGTCGTTTCACGACCGAACAGTATTTCAAGACGCAGGACGAGATGTGCGCGCTGTTTGCCGACATCCCGTCCGCGCTGGCCAACTCAGTGCAGATCGCGCAGCGCTGCAACCTCAAGCTGGAACTGGGCAAGCCCAAGCTGCCGCTGTTCCCGACGCCCGACGGCATGTCGCTGGACGACTACCTCGTCCAGCTCGCCAAGGAAGGGCTGGAAAAGCGCATGGAAGTGCTGTTTCCCGACGAGGCGGTGCGCGAATCCAAGCGCGCTGAGTACTACGCCCGCCTGGAGTTCGAGACCGGCACCATCATCAAGATGGGCTTCCCCGGCTATTTCCTCATCGTTGCGGACTTCATCAACTGGGCGAAGAACAATGGCGTGCCAGTGGGGCCGGGCCGGGGTTCGGGCGCCGGCTCTCTGGTGGCGTACGCGCTGGGTATTACCGATCTGGACCCGCTCAAATACAACCTGCTGTTCGAGCGTTTCCTGAATCCGGAACGTGTGTCGATGCCCGACTTCGACATCGATTTCTGCCAGCACGGCCGCGACCGCGTCATCCAGTACGTGAAGGAAAAGTACGGCAAGGACGCCGTCTCGCAGATCGCCACCTTCGGCACCATGGCTGCCAAGGCCGCGGTGCGCGACGTGGGGCGTGTGCTGGACCTCGGCTACAACTTCGTTGACGGCGTAGCCAAGCTGATCCCGTTCAAGCCGGGCAAGCTCGTTACGCTCGAAGAGGCCAAGAAGGAAGAGCCGCTGCTGGCCGAGCGCGAGGCCAACGAAGAAGAAGTCAAACAGCTGCTGGAACTTGCGCAGCGCGTCGAAGGCATGACGCGTAACGTCGGCATGCACGCTGGCGGTGTGCTGATCGCCCCGGGCAAGTTGACCGACTTCTGCCCGCTCTACACGCAAGGCGGTGAAGATGCCGGCGTCGTCAGTCAGTACGACAAAGATGATGTGGAAGCTGTCGGCCTGGTCAAGTTCGACTTCTTGGGCCTGACCACACTCACGATCCTCGACTGGGCCGAACGCTACATCCGCATGCTCGATCCGTCCAAGGCGGATTGGAACTGCAGCCACATTCCGCTGACGGACAAGAAGGCGTTCGACATCCTGAAGACGGCCAACACGGTGGCCGTGTTCCAGCTGGAAAGCCGCGGCATGCAGGGCATGCTGAAGGACGCCAAGCCTGACCGCTTTGAGGACATCATCGCCCTCGTGGCGCTGTATCGCCCGGGCCCGATGGACCTGATCCCCAGCTTCTGCGCACGTAAGCACGGCCGCGAGAAGGTGGAGTACCCCGATCCGCGCGTCGAGCCGGTGCTCAAGGAGACCTACGGCATCATGGTCTACCAGGAGCAGGTGATGCAGATGGCGCAGATCGTGGGCGGTTACTCGCTCGGCGGCGCCGACTTGCTGCGCCGAGCGATGGGTAAGAAGAAGGCCGAAGAAATGGCCGAGCACCGCGCGCTGTTCCGTGCGGGCGCAGCCAAGGACGGGCTCTCCACCGAAAAGGCCGATGAAATCTTCGACCTGATGGAGAAGTTCGCGGGCTACGGCTTCAACAAGTCGCACGCGGCCGCGTATGCGCTGCTGGCGTATTACACGGCGTGGCTCAAGGCGCATCACCCGGCCGAATTCATGGCAGCCAACATGTCGCTGGCCATGGACGACACCGACAAGGTGAAGATCCTCTACGACGATGCCCGAGGCAAGAACGGACTGACCGTGCTGCCGCCGGATATCAACGCAAGCCAGTATCGTTTTGCACCGACCGACGCCAAGACCATCCGCTACGGCCTGGGCGGCGTGAAGGGCAGCGGCCAGGGCGCGATCGAAGACATCCTGCGTGCACGCGAAGACGGCCCGTTCAAGGACTTGTTCGACTTCTGTGAACGCGTCGACCGCCGCCAGGTCAATCGCCGCACGATCGAAGCGCTGGTGCGCGCCGGCGCCTTCGACAGCCTCAACGCTAACCGCGCGCAGCTGCTCGCTTCGATCGGCTTGGCCATGGAAGCCGCAGAGCAGAAGGCAGCCGCCGCCAACCAGGTGTCGCTGTTCGATCTGATGAGCGGCGACGATGCCGAGCAGCATCGCCCTGAACTCGTCGACGAGCCGGCCTGGTCGACCAAGCGCAAGCTGCAGGAAGAAAAGCAGGCGCTGGGTTTCTACCTTTCCGGCCACCTGTTCGATGAATGCCGTGACGAGGTGCGCCGCTTCGCACGCACGACGCTGGCCGATCTGGCGCGCGAAGTGACCGACAAGGGCAACGGGGGCGGCTACGGCAACCGCGATGCGCGCAACAAGACCGTGGCCGGCGTGATCGTAGGCCAGCGCACCCAGATGACGCAGCGCGGCAAGATGCTGATCGTGATGCTCGACGACGGCTCCGCCAGCGAAGCTACCGAGGTGACGGTCTTCAACGAAGTTTTCGAAGCGAATCGCGCGCTGTTCAAGGAAGACGAAGTGCTGATCGTTCAGGGCAGCGCCCGCCATGACATGTTCACTGGCGGCGTGCGCGTGACAGCCGAGTCGGTCATGGACATGACGCAGGCGCGCGCCAAGTTCGCGCGGGCGATCCGGCTGTCGATGAATGGCGATTCAACGGCGGCCAAGCTGCGTGATCTGCTCTCGCCGCATGTGGCGGCCGATGGCAATGGCGTCTCGGTACGCATCAACTACGTTTGTGAGCAGGCACGCTGCGAAGCGGTGCTCGGCGATGCGTGGCGCATTGTTCCGAGCGAAGCGGCGATCGCCGCGCTGCGTCAGGCGCTGGACGCAGACAATGTGGCAACCGTCTACGAATGAGCGTCTGATGCGCGCGGTTGTGCCGTCCGCGCCAGATGCCACAGCTTGATGTACTTGTAATAGCTGGCCTGCGCGTTCATGCATGCCACGCCAAAGCCTTGAGCTCCATCCAGTAGCCCCAGCTGCACGACGTAGGTACGCACGAACGCCCACACTCCATGGAAGAGGGCGCTGCTGGGCGTGGCCCGTTTGCCAGCCTGGAAGGCTTGGCGCGCTCCAGCGCTGGAATACGCTTCGATCTTGCGTAGCACGTCCGAGTAGTCGCGGTAGCTGTAGTGCAGCAGTGGATGCGCGAGCATGCCTGTGGCGCCGCTGAAGACGAGTTTCTCATGGACTAGGTCATCCGAGAATCGCGCCGCTCCGCGCCGGAATAATCGCATCACCGGGTCCGGATACCAACCCGCATGGCGGATGAATCGACCACAGAACTGCGATAGTCGTGGCATGGCGAAAACGGTTTGCGATGCCGAATGCATAGCCGCGAGGATGTCAGTGCGCAGTTGGGGCGTGATGCGTTCGTCCGCGTCGATGGACAACACCCACTCGCCCGTCGCATGGTCGAGCGCGCGGTTTTTTTGCGGGCCGAAACCTGGCCAAGTGCCATTATCCTCAATGACAATGGCACCGCGTGCGCGGGCGATGTCGCGGGTGGCATCTGTGCTGCCGGAATCGAGCACGATCACCTGATCAGCCAGATCGGCCAGCGAGGCGATGCAGTCGCCAATGTTATGCGCTTCGTTGCGCGTCAGGATGGTGGCCGTCAGTTTGCCGGACATGGTTGTGAAGAGGCTTGGTGGTCGGTGCGACGCCGGCGAGCAGTATGCCAGCCAGGAAGATCAGCAAGTGACCCTCGGGAAAATCCAACAGCAGCGAGTTTGCTGCACAGGCCGCGGCGAATGCGACAACATAACCGGCGCTGAACACGCCTTCCAGGCTCGGCGTGCGCAGGCTTGTTTGCCAGAGCTGCCACAGCAGCCACAGAAAGGCTGCAAGGCCGATGGCGCCAAGCTGCACGCTCATCATCAGGTATTCGTTGTGAGGATTCGCTGTCAGTATGCCTTGCGCTCCGGCATGGCCTGCCGTCATCTCTTGGAACTGCGATTCCACACTGCCCACGCCAGAGCCAAAGACCGGCCGCTGCGCGATCAAGTGCAGCGAGCGCTTGTAGAACTCCAGGCGCAGGCCCATTGAAGTGACTTCGCCATGATTTTCATAGTTCTGGATTTCCGTGTTGACTTCCGCCATGCGCGATGCCTTATGGTGCGACACATAGGCTAGCGCTCCGCCTGCGATGGCGATGGCGAAGCCAAGGGTCACTGCGATGCGGCCGAGCTGCAGGGGGCGACCACGGAGAAACGTCTGCCAGCTCCACAGCACCATCAGCGGCAGCACCAGCACTTGGCCTGTTCGCCCTTGCTGTATTAGGAAGAGATTAATGAGGGCCAGCGGGACGATACCCGCACACAGCGCGCGGACGCCCGCAGGCAAGCGGACACGCCCGGCCAGCGCCGGATTCTGGGGTAGCGTTGCAAGCGTCAGTGCCAGATAGACCAGCAGCGCGGTAAAGATGCCCTGGGTGATGTGGTGCTTGAACACCCAGCTCGAGCGGATCGGGTCCGGCGCGTACAACTGCCCCACATGTGTGAGCCCCAACCAGTTGGTGCATGAAAGTATCAGCACCAGCGTGAGCGATGCCAGCAGCACCAGCATGGCCAGCCTGCGCCACGCGGCGTCGTCAAATAGGATCAGGAGAAACGGCAGGTACAGTAACTTGCGGTATTTGAGCAGGATCGACATCGACTCATGCACTGGGGAAACATCCCACAGCAGGCTCATTGCCAGCAGCACGAACAGACCGGTCGCCGCCGCGGCAAGCTTGTTGTGGCGCAACGCGCCTGCCGCATCCCAGAACCGGCGACAGGTCAGCATGATGACCACCATGAGGGGCGCCAGTACATTGACGCCGGCGGTGGAGATCGGAATTAGGAACAGCGAGCAAACAGCGCACAGACGCGCCAGCATCCAACGGCTGGGCGCAAAAGACGGGAAAAATGCGGTCATCGCAACGGCGTGCAGGAATCCAGACGGGGTGGCGGATACTACGCCACGGGGCTACCTTCCGGGAGCCGACGTAGCCGGTTGTACAATACGCGATTGATTATTTTGATGGTCAATCGCCATTGCGTGCGCCCTGTGCCCGTCAGCAAGATAGCTGCACGGCACGGACGTTCAGGCCGGAGTATACCGGCAGCCGTCTGCATGCCCCGATTCGGCGGCCGACCTGTCACACTATGTTTTCCATCCTACTGCCGACCTGGAACAACCTCCCACTGCTCAAGTTGTGCGTGCACAGCATCCGCACGCATTCGGCGTACGGCCATCAGATCATCGTGCACGTCAACGATGGTTCCGACGGCACATTGGAGTGGGTGCGCGAGCAGGGTCTGGATCACACGCATTCACCGCAGAACGTCGGCATCTGCCTGGCGGTCAACGAGTCTGCCATGCTGGCCAAGCACGATTACATCGTCTTCCTGAATGACGACATGGTCTGCTGCCCTGGCTGGGATACCGCACTCGTGCGCCGTCTGGAGAAGCTGGATACCGATCTGTTCATGCTGTCCGGCTCCATGATCGAACCGGTCAACACAGGTAACCCATGTGTGGTCGTGGGCGACTACGGCCGTGATGCCGATACCTTTGATGAAGCCCGTCTGCTGGCTGACGCGCCGCGCCTGGTGCGCGGTGATTGGTATGGTGCCACGTGGCCACCGACCGTGGTGCACCGACGCTGGTGGTTCAAGCTCGGCGGCTACAGCAGCGAGCTCACGCCCGGCATGAGCAGCGATAACGATTTCTCCATGAAGCTGTGGCATGCCGGTTGCCGAATCTTCCTCGGGGTGGGCGACTCGCTGGTCTATCACTTCCAGTGCAAGTCGACCGGCAAGGTGCAGAAGAACGATGGCCGACGTCAGTTCCTCAACAAGTGGGGCCTGTCGCAGTCGACGTTCGACAAGTATTTCTTGCGTCGCGGCACGCCGGTCGGCTCCAACTGGCGATTGCCAGAGCCGGAACTGACCTCAAAGCTGCGCTGGGACTTGCGACGCAACGATCTGTCGCGGCGGCTGCGTCCCGCCGTCGACGTTCTCTGAGCTTTTAATGACACGAGGTCCGGATCGACTCCGGCTGATTTTCCCTTTGATTCTATGGCAGTGACTGATTCTTCAAACACCACAGCACCGGCGCCTCAGCCCGGCCATTTCAAGCGGTTGTGGGGCTACCTTCGCCCCGAATTGACCGCCTTCATCCTGGCAATGGTCGCCATGGGTGTGGTGGCGGCCACGGAGGGGATCATCCCCAAGGTCGTGAAGGATCTGCTGGATCAGGGTTTCGGCGGTGAGTACGCCGGCAAGCTGTGGCAGGTGCCGGCCATGCTGGTGGGTATTGCGGTGGTGCGCGGCATCGCGCAATTTGCGTCGACGTATCTGTTGAGCCTCGTATCGAACAAGGTGCTGCTGAATCTGCGGATGAAGATGTTCGAGCGCCTGCTGCAGGCGCCGGCCTCGTACTATCAGCGCAATACGGCCGCGTCGATCATCAACGCGGTCATCTTTGAAGTGAACCAGGTGCTGCAGGTGCTGACCGGCGTGTTCATCACGCTGGTGCGCGACTCGATGACGGTGCTGGCGCTGCTGATCTTCCTCTTCTATACCAACTGGCGTCTGACGCTGGTGGTGGCGGTGATCCTGCCGATCATCGGGCTGCTGATGTCGCGTATCAACCGCCGCCTGCGCTCGCTCAACCGCGAAAGCCAGAACTTGACCAACCAGGCCGCCTATGTGGTCGAAGAGGCCGTGGGCGGCTACAAGGTCGTCAAGCTGCATGGCGGCGAGGCGTATGAATCGCTGCGCTTCAATGCCATGACGAACCGCCTCCGTGGTTACGCCATGCGCGTGGCCGTGGCCGGCGGCCTGAACCAGCCGGTGACGCAGTTCCTGGCAGCGCTGGCGCTGTCTGTCATCCTGGCCATTGCCATGATGCAGGCGCAGGCCAATCAGACCACGGTCGGCGGCTTTACCGGCTTTGTGATGGCGATGCTGCTGCTGATCTCGCCGCTCAAGCACTTGACCGACGTGAATCAGCCGCTGCAGCGCGGCCTGACCGCCGCCGAATTCATCTTTGGCCTGATCGACACGCCGATCGAACCGCAAGAAGGCGGCAAGAAGATCGATCGTGCCCGCGGCGATGTCCGCTTCGACAACGTCACGTTCCGCTATGGGGAAGATGGCCGGGCGGCGCTCGATAATGTCAACCTGCACGTCAAGCCGGGCGAGGTCGTTGCGCTGGTCGGGCCATCTGGCAGCGGCAAGACCACGCTGGTGAACCTGCTGCCGCGCTTCTTCGATCCGACCTCGGGGACGATCTCGCTCGACGGCGATGCGCTGGCGGATTTGGCGCTGCACGACCTGCGCCGGCAGATCGCCTTCGTGAGCCAGGATGTGGTGCTGTTCAATGACACCATCGCCGCCAACGTCGCCTATGGCGCGCGCGACGCCTCCGAGATCGACATGGCCCGCGTGCGCCGTGCACTCGAAGCGGCCTACCTGACCGATGTGGTGGACAACCTGCCCGAGGGCATCGATACCAATGTTGGCGACAACGGCTCGAAGCTGTCCGGTGGGCAGCGCCAGCGCCTGGCAATTGCACGTGCGATCTACAAGGACGCGCCGATCCTGATCCTGGACGAAGCGACGTCCGCGCTGGATTCGGAGTCCGAACGCCAGGTGCAGGCCGCGCTCGAACGGCTGATGGAGGGCCGGACGACGCTGGTGATCGCGCACCGCCTGTCGACCATCGAAAATGCCGATCGGATCATCGTGCTCGAGCACGGCAAGATTGCCGAAGCCGGCACGCACCGCGAACTCATCGAGCGCGATGGGTTGTATGCTGGACTCCATCGCATCCAGTTCGCTACCCAGTAAGCCCTTCCTCGCGGGCGGCGTGCTCAGGATGCTCACATCAAAGGAGACATCGTGACGACCACCACGTCGCCCATCAGCCGGTTCCCCGTTCCTTCACTGGCCGACATTCCCGAAGACATCCGCGCGCGCATCCTGGAGGTGCAGGAGAAGAGCGGCTTTGTGCCGAACGTCTTCCTTGCGCTGTCGCATCGGCCCGACGAGTGCCGTGCCTTCTTCGCGTACCACGATGCGCTGATGCTGCGCGAAGGCAGCAGCCTCACCAAGGGCGAGCGCGAGATGATCGTGGTCGCCACCTCCGCTGCCAACCAGTGCCTGTATTGCGTGGTCGCGCACGGCGCCATCCTGCGCATTTACGAGAAGAATCCGCTGGTGGCCGACCAGGTGGCCGTCAATTACCGCAAGGCCGACATCACGCCGCGCCAGCGCGCCATGCTCGACTTTGCGATGAAGGTTTGCACCGCATCGCACACCGTCAACGACGCCGACTATGAAGCGCTGCGTGCGCACGGTTTCGATGATGAGGACATCTGGGACATCGCCGGCATCACCGCCTTCTTCGGCCTGTCGAATCGCATGGCGAATGTGATTTCGATGCGGCCGAACGAAGAGTTCTTCCTGCTGGGCCGTCTGCCGCGCGAGAAGAAGTCGTAGCCGTAGCCCAGCGCCGCTGGCCGGGTGTGGCGCTACATCAAGATGATGTCGTACTGCTCCTGGCTCGCCGCCGACGATTCCACCTGCAACGAAATCGGCTTGCCGATGAAATCCCCCAGCATCGCAAGGTGCTGGCTTTCTTCTTCCAGGAACAGGTCAATCACTGACTGCGACGCCAGAATGCGGAATTCGCGCGGATTGAACTGTCGCGATTCGCGCATGATCTCGCGCAGGATGTCGTAGCACACGGTGCGCGGTGTCTTGACCTGACCCTTGCCCTGGCACACCGGGCACTGCTCGCACAGCACGTGCGCAAGCGATTCCCGAGTGCGCTTGCGCGTCATCTCCACCAGCCCCAACTGCGAGAAGCTGTTGACGGTGATGCGCGTGCGGTCGCGTGACAGGGCCTTGCGCAGTTCCGCCAGCACCGCATCGCGATGCTCGGCCGACTCCATGTCGATGAAGTCGATGATGATGATGCCGCCCAGGTTGCGCAGCCGCAGTTGCCGCGCAATGGTGTGCGCGGCTTCCAGGTTGGTCTTGAAGATCGTGTCGTCGAAGTTGCGCGCGCCCACGTAGCCGCCGGTGTTGACGTCGATGGTCGTCATCGCCTCGGTCTGGTCGATCATCAGGTAGCCGCCCGATTTCAGGTCGACCCGGCGCGACAGCGCGCGCTCGACTTCCGCCTCGATGTTGTACAGGTCGAAGATTGGCCGTTCGCCGGTGTAATGCGTCAGGCGCTCGACCACGGCCGGCGTGTACTCCTGCGCAAACTCGACGAGCTTCTGATGGTTCTCGCGCGAATCGACCTGGATGCTGCGCGTTTCGTCCGTCACGAAATCGCGCAGCACGCGCTGGGCGAGGTTCAGGTCCTGGTACAGGATCGAGGGGGCGGGCAGGGTGGTTGCATTGTGGCGGATGGTCGCCCAGATCTTGCGCAGGTAAGCGACGTCGTTGGCGAGTTCTTCGTCGGTCGACTCTTCGGCGATCGTGCGCACAATGAAACCGCCGCGTTCTTCGGTGGGCACCATGGCGGTCACCCGTGCGCGCAGCGCTTCACGCTCGGCCTCATTGCCGATCTTCTGCGAGATACCGATGTGCGGGTCTTGCGGCAGATACACCAGCGTGCGGCCGGCGATGCTCACCTGGGTGGAGAGCCGTGCGCCCTTGGTGCCAATCGGATCCTTGATGACCTGCACCATCAACGCCTGGCCTTCGAAGAGCGTCTTCTCGATGGCGACCTGCGGTGTGGGCGGCGCGTCCTTCGCGTCGCGCGGGTGCCAAATGTCAGCCACATGCAAGAACGCCGCACGCTCCAGCCCGATGTCGATAAAGGCCGACTGCATGCCAGGCAGCACGCGCACCACCTTGCCAAGGTAAATGTTGCCGACCAGGCCGCGCGTCAGCGTGCGCTCGATGTGAAGCTCCTGAACGGCGGCTTGCTGGACGATAGCCACGCGCGTTTCTTGCGGCGTGATATTGACGAGAATGTCTTCGGACATGGAGAGGTACCAGGAGAGCGGGTTTCAGCACCCGCCTCTGGGCCGGACAGGGTTGCCCGAAGCGTGTCTTGAAACCGGCCCTCGCACGCTGTCCGGCGCGTGCATCGGTGGCCGGTCAGAGAGCGCGAGTTACAGCGTGATTCACAGCGTGATGCCCGCCTGTGCGAGCAGTGCGGCGGTCTCGAACAGGGGTAGACCCATGATACCCGAATAGCTTCCCGAAATATGGGCCACAAAGGCGGCTGCGCGCCCCTGGATGCCGTACGCGCCCGCCTTGCCAAAGGGCTCGCCGCTGGCGATGTAGCGGGCGATGTCGTTGTCCGTCAGCACGGCAAAGCGCACGTCCGAAACGGACAGCGCGTGCATCGGCGTGCCGTCGGCCTTGACGACGGTGACGGCGGTCAGCACGCGGTGTTCGCGCCCTGACATGCCGCGCAGCATGCGGTGGGCGTCGGCTGCGTCAGTAGGTTTGCCGAGGATCTCGCCGCCCAGGCACACCGTCGTGTCAGACGTGAGGATCGGCAAAGCGGGGAGGTTGCGTGCAGTGCGGCGACGCACAGCTGCCTGAGCCTTCAATGCGCAGACACGTTGAACGTAGTCGTCGGGCGTCTCGCCGGGGAGCTCGGCTTCCAGCCCTTCCGCATCTTCATCGTCGCTGGCGAGCAGCAGCGCGAAGCGCGCGCCGATCTGGCGCAGCAGTTCCTGTCGGCGCGGGCTTTGCGAGGCGAGATAGAGGTGAGGCGCGCCGTGTGCATCCATGGTCATACGCGGTGGTACGGGTGGTTCTGCGTGATGCTCCATGCGCGGTAGAGTTGCTCGGCCAGCAGCACACGCACCATGCCGTGGGGCAGCGTCAGGCTCGACAGGCGGATCAGCGTACGGGCTTTTGCCTTGAGTGCCGGGTCCAGCCCATCCGCGCCGCCAATCACGAACGCGATGTCGCCGCCTTCCTGTTGCCATCCGGTGAGCGATTCAGCCAGTGCGACGGTGGTGAGGTCCTTGCCCCGTTCATCCAGCGCGATCATGCGACAGCCCTTGGGCAGCGCGGCTTCAATGCGCGCCGCCTCAAGCTGCATGACGGTGGCGGCGGTGCGGCTGCCCGAGCGTTGCTCAGGCTTGATCTCGCGCAGTTCGATGCGCAGTTCGGGCGGCATGCGCTTGGCATATTCAGAGAAGCCTTCCTCGATCCAGGACGGCATCTTGTGCCCGACGGCAACGATCAGCAACTGCATGGTGAGACGGTCTGCCAGACGTTACGCCGCGCGCTTCTTGGCTGGCGCGCGCTTGGTGGCCGTCTTTGCGGCCGTCTTCGTGGCGGGCTTGCCTGTGCCGGGTGCGCGCTTGGTGGCCGGCTTCCTGGGGGCGGTCTTGGCAGGAGCCTTCTTGGCCGGTGCGGCGGCCTTGGTCGGGCGCTCACCAGCCAGCTTCGGCTTGGTGGTGCGGCGCTTGGCGGGCGTGACCTCTTCGGCCTCGTCTTCCTCGTCGTCGTAACCTTCACTGGCCTTGGGCAGGCCGCGCTTGCCGGTGCCGCCGAGTTCGATGCGCACCGGCTTGTCACCCCAGATCTCTTCGAGGTTGTAGTACAGGCGCAGCTGCGGCTGCATGATGTGGACCACGGCGTCGCCGCAGTCGACCAGCACCCATTCGCCCACGTCTTCGCCTTCCACGGCGATGATGTGGCCGCCGGCTTCCTTGACGGCGTCACGCACGGAGGCGGCGAGGGCCTTGGTCTGGCGGTTGGAGGTGCCGCTGGCAATGACCGTGCGGTCGAACAGTTCGGTCAGGTGCGTCGTATTGAAGACCTTGATGTCTTGCGCCTTGACGTCTTCGAGCGCGTCGACGATCACGCGTTGTAGTTTGCGAATATCCATACTGAGTGAGAAGAACGTTTAAAAGGCGAGAAAAAGGTCAAAAAAGCGCGTGAAGGCGGTCAATCACGCGGTCAGGCACTGACCGTGCCATTGGCACGGCGGTACAGCGAATGCGATTGGATCAGGTCGGCCACGCCGGCGGGCAGGTCGGTGTCACAGCGCGCGCCGGTGGCCAACTGCTGGCGCAGGCGGGTGGATGACAGGTCGACGGCCAGGGTCTGGTCGATCCACATATGGCCGGCGGGTGCGCATTGTATCAATGCTGTGTCGCCTCGGCGCACATCGAGCTCGCGCTGTACCGGCACATGCAGTGCCTGAAGGTCGAAACCCGGGCGTGTGGCGACGCACAAGTGGACGTATTCGAACAGGTCTTGCCAGCCGTGCCAGGTGTCCAGGCCGACGAGCTGGTCGGCGCCCATCAGCCACGCCATGGAGGTGTCCGGGCCGTAGACGCCGCGCAATTCGCGCACGGTGTCAATGGTGTAGCTGGGGCCGTGGCGGTCGACTTCCATGCCGCTCACATGGACACGGGCGCGGCCGCCGCGTACCGCTTTGGCGGCCAGTTCGGTCATGGCGAAGCGCAGCGGAGCGGGTGTGATGTCGGCGGCCTTCTGCCACGACATGCCGGTCGGAATCCACAGCAGCTCATCGAGGTCGAGGCGGGCAATGCACAGTTCGGCCAGGGCGATGTGGCCGACGTGTGGCGGATCGAACGTGCCGCCCAGCAAGCCAAGCCGGTAGGGGCGATCGAGAGTGGGGCGCACGAACGTGGGAAGCGTCATACCCAGTCGCGCGCCGGCAGGAAATCGGTGTATAGCGCGGCCTCCGGCGAGCCCGGTTCCGGCTGCCAGTCGTAGCGCCAGTTGGCCACCGGCGGCATTGACATCAGGATCGATTCCGCGCGGCCGCCGCTTTGCAGGCCGAACAGCGTGCCGCGGTCGAATACCAGATTGAACTCGACATAGCGGCCACGTCGATAGGCCTGGAAGGCGCGTTCGCGCTCACCATAGGGCGTCGCGTGGCGTTGTTCGGCGATGGGCAGCCACGCAGGCAGGAAGGCGTCGCCGACGGAGCGCATCATCTCGAAGCTGCGCTCGAAGCCCAGCTCCGCAAAGTCGTCGAAGAAGATGCCGCCGATGCCGCGCGCTTCCTTGCGGTGCTTCAGATAGAAATAGTCGTCGCACCATTGCTTGAAGCGCGGGTACAGCTCGTCGCCGTAGGGGGCGAGGGCGCCCTGGCAGGTGCGGTGGAAATGCGAGGCGTCTTCGGTGAAGCCGTAATAGGGCGTGAGGTCCATGCCGCCGCCGAACCACCAGACGGGGTCGGCATCGGGGCGCACGGCGACGAAGCAGCGCACATTCATGTGCACCGTCGGCACGTAGGGGTTGCGCGGATGGAAGACCAGCGACACGCCCATCGCCTCGAAACCCCGCCCGGCCAGTTCGGGCCGGTTGGCGGTCGCCGACGGGGGCAGGGTGTCGCCCATCACGTGCGAAAAACCGACGCCGCCGCGCTCGAGCAGCGCGCCGCCTTCCAGGATGCGGGTGCGGCCGCTGCCGCGCAGGCGCTCGGTGGGCGGCTTCTCCCATGCGTCGGTGACGAACGTGCCGCCGTCCAGCGCGCTGGCGGCAGTGGTGATGCGGTCCTGCAGGTCCAGCAGGTAGGCGCGGACGGCTTGGGTATCCATGCGATCAGGAGAGGCCGCTCGTCGGGGCGAGTCGGGCCGAGTCATACGGTTGTCACCATTGTAGCGGGCGGGCAGCCGGGGCAAGTCGGGGATCACCCGGGGTGACGGATGCCGCGCCTGCCCCATCGTGGGGCATCAGCGCGGCGGGCTGTCGCTCAATGGCGGATGGCGCGATGTCCGATATCGGTACGGTACTGGGCGCCGTCAAAGTGGATCTGCTCGATGGCGTTGTACGCGGCACGCTGGGCTGCCTTGACGGTATCGGCCAGGCCCACCACGCACAGCACCCGGCCGCCGTTGGTGGTCAGCACGCCGTCCTTGAGCGTGGTGCCGGCATGGAAGGTGACGCTGTCTTCGGTTTCCTTCGGGATGCCGGTAATGACGTCGCCCTTGCGCGGCGTGTCCGGATAGTTGTGGGCAGCCATCACCACGCCCAGCGCGGTGCGGCGGTCCCAATCCAGCTCCATGCCGTCGAGCTTGCCGTCGATGGCACGGTCGAGCACGTCGTACAGGTCGGTCTTCATGCGCGCCATGATGGGTTGCGTTTCCGGATCGCCCATGCGGCAGTTGAATTCGAGCGTCTTGGGATTGCCTTCGGCGTCGATCATCAGGCCGGCATACAGGAAGCCGGTGTACGGGATGCCGTCTTTTTCCATGCCGCGGATGGTCGGCATGATGATTTCGCGCAGCGCGCGGGCGTGCAGCGTGGGCGTGACCACCGGGGCGGGCGAGTAGGCGCCCATGCCGCCCGTGTTGGGGCCGGCGTCGCCGTCGAGCAGGCGCTTGTGGTCCTGGCTGGTGGCCAGCGCCACGACGTTCTTGCCGTCGCACACGACGATGAAGCTCGCCTCTTCGCCGGCGAGGAATTCTTCGATCACCACACGCGCACCGGCGTCGCCCAGGCGGTTGTCGGCCAGCATCATGTCGATGGCGCTGTGTGCTTCTTCGGTCGTCATGGCCACGACCACGCCCTTGCCGGCGGCCAAGCCATCGGCCTTGACGACGATCGGGGCGCCTTCCTGGTCAACGTACGCATGTGCCTGCGCAGCATCGCTAAAGGTCTGGTACTTGGCGGTCGGAATGCCGTGACGATGCATGAATGCCTTGGCGAAATCCTTCGACGATTCGAGCTGCGCGGCGGCCTTGGTCGGCCCGAAGATGCGCAGGCCCTTGGCGCGGAACAGGTCGACGATGCCGGCGGCCAGCGGCGCTTCCGGGCCGACCACCGTGAAGTGGATGCCCTCGCGCTCGGCAAAGGCGGCCAGCACTTCCGGATCCGTGATCGGGAGGTTCTGCAGGCGCTTGTCGAGCGCCGTGCCACCGTTGCCGGGGGCCACGTACACCACCTGTACCTTGGGCGAGCGCGCCAGCTTCCATGCCAGGGCGTGCTCTCGACCGCCCGAACCGACCACCATCACTTTCATGCTGTACCTACCTGAAATTGCAAAATCCGATTCGAAATCTGGAAAACAAAAACGGCGATCGTGAGGTCGATCGCCGTTATGCGCGTGTCCGGGGCTTACTCCCCGATGACCGCGTTGGTGAAGACTTCCTGCACGTCGTCCAGGTTTTCCAGGACGTCTAGCAGCTTCTGCATCTTGACCGCGTCTTCGCCGGTGAACACGACTTCGGTCTGCGGCTTCATGATGACTTCGGCCAGTTCGGCCTTGAAGCCGGCGGCTTCCAGCGCGGTCTTGACCTTGGCGAAATCGTGGGGCGGGCAAATGACTTCGAGCGAGCCGTCGTCGTGCGTGATGACGTCATCGGCGCCGGCTTCGAGCGCGGCGTCCATCAGCTTGTCTTCGGGCGTGCCGGGGGCAAAGATGAACTGGCCGATGTGGTCGAACAGGAACGCGACGGAGCCCGATGTGCCCATGTTGCCGCCGTACTTGTCGAACCCGTGACGGACTTCGGCCACGGTGCGCGTGCGGTTGTCGGTCAGGCAGTCGACGATCACGGCGGCGCCGTTGATGCCGTAGCCTTCGTAGCGGATTTCTTCGTAGTTTGCGCCTTCCAGGCCACCCACGCCGCGCTGGATGGCGCGGTTGATGTTGTCCTTGGGCATGTTCGCGTCGGTGGCCTTGTCCATGGCCAGGCGCAGGCGCGGGTTAGAGTCGGCATCGCCGCCGCCCAGACGGGCCGCCACGGTGATTTCCTTGATCAGGCGCGTCCAAATCTTGCCGCGCTTGGCGTCGGCAGCGGCTTTCTTATGCTTGATGTTGGCCCATTTGGAATGACCGGCCATGAAACTCTCCGAGCGGAATGCAGTGGAATCTGGCGCCCAGATGGCGGTTTGACGCCACCTGCACGCTCTATAATCGGTCGCGGATTTTAGCATGCTGCACACGCCCGCCGCCCCGTCCGTCTGGTCGAGTGGCCGGTGTGTTGCCCCCCCAGATTGATCCTCGTCCAAACGCCATGACCGATCCCATCCTGATTGCCAAGAACGCCAAAGCGGAGTTGGTGCTGTTGCCCCAGCTCGCCAACCGGCATGGCTTGATCACCGGCGCCACCGGCACCGGCAAGACCGTCACCCTGCAAACGATCGCCCAGGGCCTGTCGAAGATTGGCGTACCGGTTTTCCTGGCTGATGTGAAAGGTGATCTGGCCGGCATTTCGCAGGCCGGCCAACCGAACGACAAGCTCAAGGCGCGCCTGCAGGAGCGCGGCCTGGAAGAGCCGCAATGGGCTTGTTGCCCCGTCACGCTATGGGATGTGTATGGCGAGCGCGGCCACCCCGTGCGCGCCACCGTGTCCGACATGGGCCCGCTGATGCTCTCGCGCATGCTGGAGCTGAACGACATCCAGACCGGTGTGCTGAATCTCGTCTTCAAGATTGCGGACGACTCGGGCCTTGCGCTGCTCGACATGAAAGACCTGCGCGCGATGCTCCAGCACGTTGGCGAGCATTCTTCGGACTACACGAACAAGTACGGAAACATCTCATCGGCCAGCATCGGGGCCATTCAGCGCAACCTGATCGCGCTGGAAGAGCAGGGCGCCGACCAGTTCTTCGGCGAGCCGATGCTCAATATCAATGACCTGATGCAGACCGTGCGCGGCCAGGGCGTGATCAACATCCTGGCGGCCGACAAGCTGCTCAACGCGCCCAAGTTGTACGCGACGTTCCTGCTGTGGTTGCTCTCCGAACTGTTCGAGCATCTGCCGGAGGTGGGCGACGTGGACAAGCCCAAGCTCGCCTTCTTCTTTGACGAGGCGCACCTGTTGTTCAACGATGCGCCGCCGTCGCTGCTGCAGAAGGTGGAGCAGGTGGTGCGGCTGATCCGCTCGAAGGGCGTGGGCGTGTACTTCGTGACGCAAAACCCGGCCGACGTGCCGGACACGGTGCTCGGCCAGCTCGGCAACCGCGTGCAGCACGCGCTCCGGGCGTTCACACCGCGCGACCAGAAGGCCGTGAAGGCCGCGGCCACCACGATGCGCGCGAACCCGGAGTTCAGCATCGAAGAGACCATCGGCGAACTGGCCGTGGGCGAGGCGCTGATTTCCATGCTGGACGAGGGCGGTCGCCCGGAGATCACGCAGCGTGCGTTTGTCGTCCCACCCGCGTCGCGCATCGGCCCGATCTCGGACGACGAGCGCCGCGAGCTGATGACGAATTCGCTGGTGGCCGGCCGCTACGACACGGCAATCGACCGCGAATCGGCGTACGAAATCCTGAACGGCCGCGTGGCGAAGGGCGGGGCGACATCGGCGCCTGCACCGGGTTCCATCGGCACGGATTTCGGGGCATCGACTGGTTCAGCACCCGCATCGGCGCCCGCGCCCGCGCCACAGGAGAGCGGCGGCTGGCTGGGCGATGTGGGCTCGATCCTCACAAAGGGTACGGGCCGCAGCGGCCGTGGCGATTCGATTGTCGAAACGTTGGCCAAGTCGACGATGCGCACCATCGGTTCAACCGTCGGGCGCGAAATCGTGCGCGGCGTGCTGGGCAGCATTCTGGGCGGATCGAAGAGGCGCTGAGCGCTTCCGACGTACCAAAGACAACAGCCGGCATTGCCGGCTGTTTTTGCTTGCGCTGGGAGCGTGCGATCAGTTTTTCGTGCCGAACAGGCGGTCGCCCGCATCGCCCAGGCCCGGGATGATGTAGGCGTTTTCATCCAGGTGCGAATCGAGCGACGCCACAAACAGCTTCACGCCCGGATGCGCCTTCTGGAACACCTCCACGCCTTCGGGCGCCGCCACGAGTGCCAGGAACAGGATGTTCTCGTCGGGCACGCCGCGCGTCTTCATCACGTCGACGGCGTGGACGGCCGAGTAACCGGTGGCGACCATCGGATCGCACAGGATGAAGGTACGGTCCTCCAGGTCGGGCAGGCGTACGAGGTATTCCACCGGACGGTGTTGGTCATCGCGGTACACGCCGATGTGGCCGATGCGCGCCGACGGAATCAGCTCCACCAGCCCGTCGCTCATGCCCACGCCCGCGCGCAGCACCGGCACCACGGCCAGCTTGCGGCCCGCGATGACGGGCGCTTCCATCGGGCCCATCGGCGTGTCGATATGGCGGCTGGTCAGCGGCAGGTTGCGCGTGATTTCGTAGCCCATCAGCAGCGTGATCTCACGCAGCAACTCGCGGAACGTGCGCGTGGACGTGTCCTTGTCGCGCATGTGCGTGAGCTTGTGCTGGATCAGCGGGTGATTGAGGATGAACAGGTTCGGAAAGCGCGGATCTTGTTTCATGGCGGCAACGGATTCTCAGATGGGGCGCATTGTACCGGCGCGCCCCGGGTCGATTTTGGAAGCGCTCAACGGCGGCCGCGCATCAGGATCACATACACCACGGCGGAAATCGCCAGGCCCACGAACCACGCATACGTGTACAGCGCTTCGAATACGCCGGGCACGCTGGCGACGAATCCCGCCTGCTTGAAGAAGCCCGGCAGATTGGGCAGCACGCCGATGACCAGCGCGGCGATGGCGCGGCCGTTCCAGCCGTTGCCGTAACCGTACGGGCCGTCTACGCGGAATAGCTCGCCGGTCTTGAGCACGGTGCGGCGCACCAGAAAGTAGTCGACCATCATGATCCCGGCCACGGGGCCGAGCAGCGCGCCATAGCCGACCAGCCACGTGAAGATGTAGCCCTTGGTGGTTTCCAGGATCTTCCACGGCATCATCGCCAGGCCAATGCCTGCCGTGATGTAGCCGCCGGTTCGGAACGAGATGCGATGCGGCGCCAGGTTCGAGAAGTCATACGCCGGCGAGACCACGTTGGCGGCGATATTCGTCATCAGCGTGGCGGTGATCAGCGCCAGCAGCGCAACGATGACCGACGGGCCGGTCATCTTGCCGGCCAGCGTGACCGGATCCCAGATGGCCTGACCGTAGATGACCACCGTGGACGACGTGACGAGTACGGCCACCAGCGCCAGCAGCCCCATCGGCAGCGGCAGGCCGACTGCCTGCCCGACAAGCTGATCGCGCTGGCTGCGCGCGAAGCGGGTGAAGTCGGGAATGTTCAGCGCCAGCGTGGCCCAGTAGCCGACCATGGCGGTGAGCGACGGCCAAAAGAAGCCCCAGAACTCGCCGGCGCGCTTGCCGCCCGCCGCAAACGCCGACGGCGCCGACAGCATCGGGCCAAAGCCGCCCGCATTGGTATACGCCCACCAGACCAGGCCCAGCGCGGCCAGAATCAGCAGCGGGGTGGCCAGCGCCTGGAAGCGCTTGATCGATTCGAGCCCCTTGGTGATCAGCCAGATGTGCAGCGCCCAGAACAGCAGGAAGCAGAATCCCTGGCCCGGGTTGATGCCCAGCCCCGGAATATTGCTGCCGACCAGCATGTTGTCCGTGACGACGTTGAGGATCGTGTAGATCGCCTGGCTGCCCAGCCACGTCTGGATGCCGAACCAGCCGCACGCCACGATGGCCCGCAGAATGGCCGGCAACTGCGCACCGCGCACGCCGAACGAGGCCCGCACCAGCACAGGGAAGGGAATGCCGTACTTGGTACCCGCGTGCCCCACCAGCACCATCGGCACGAGCACGATCAGGTTGCCGAGAAACACCGTCAGCACGGCCTGCCACCAGTTCATGCCCTCACTCATCAGGCCCGAAGCCAGCATGTAGGCCGGCACCGACACCACCATCGACACCCACAGCGCGGCGTAGTTGGTGGCCGTCCAGGTGCGGGCGGCGGGCGGGGTGGGGTTGAGGTCTTCGTTCCAGAGGGTCGGGTCGGGTGCCCCGACGGCGTCCGCGGAGAACGCGGAAGAGGTGGTTTGGCTCATGTCGAAGTGGGATCCGTTGTCGTTGTAGATATTCGGAATGCAGGCGCGATTGTACGGCGGTCACCAGCATGCCCAAGCGAAAGCTGTGCCAAGTGCAGCGCACCCCGCGCCGGAACGTTTTGTTGAATTCCAATACAATCGACGACGCTCTCCAACACCGCCCGCATCTCTCTCTCGCCCCGTTGTGACCACAGCGTCTTCTGCGTCTACCACGCCCGCAAGAACTACCGACACCGGCGGTCTGCTGCTTGCGTCCGCGGGCGCCGTGCTGTTCTCCGCCAAGGCCATCGTCGCCAAGCTGATGTACCGCTATCAGGTGGATGCCGTCAGGGTCATCACCCTGCGCATGCTCCTGGCCGCACCGCTGTTCATGGCGATGGGGTGGTGGCAGTCGCGCCGTGCACAGCCCCTGGCCGTGGCAGACCGCTGGCGCATCGTCGGCTTGGGCCTCATCGGCTATTACCTCTCCAGCTTTCTCGACTTCCTCGGCCTGCAATACATCACGGCAGGGCTGGAGCGGCTGATTCTGTTTCTGACACCGTCGTTCGTGCTGCTGATTACGTCGACGGTATTCAAGCGGCGCATTACAGGCTTGCAGTGGGTGTCGCTGGCGCTGGCCTATGCCGGCATCGTGCTGGTGTTCGCGCACGACCTGAACCTGGGCGGTAACAACGTCTGGCTGGGCGGCGGATTGGTGCTCGCCAGCGCCGTCAGCTACGGTATCTATCTGCTGGCCAGCGGTGAGTTGGTCAAACGCGTGGGATCGATGCGGCTCGTCGCCTATGCGATGTGCGTGTCGACCGCGGCCTGTATCGTCCAGTTTCTGGTACTGCGGCCGGTGTCGGCGCTGGTGTTGCCTTGGCAGGTGTACGGGCTGTCTGCCATCAACTCGGTGTTCTGTACGGTGGCGCCGGTCACGATGACGATGATGGCGGTGGCGCGCGTGGGTGCGCCCGTGGCGTCGCAGGCAGGCATGATCGGGCCGGTGTCGACACTGCTGCTGGGCTGGTGGCTGCTGGGCGAGCCGATCACGATTTGGCAGATTGCCGGCAGCGCGCTGGTGCTTGCCGGTATGGCGCTGCTGTCACGCCGTCGCGCTTGATTGGCGGGACAGTCCAAATGACAATCACAAGGAGTCGGACAGGATGGACTTGGGGCTGAAAGGCAAGCGTGCGCTGGTGTGCGGCGCAAGCAAGGGATTGGGCTTTGCGTGCGCCGATGCGCTGGCTGCCGAAGGCGTGGACGTGGTGATCGTCGCGCGCGGTGCCGAAGCGTTGTCGGCAGCCGCAGAGCGCATCCGCACGGCGCACGGCGTGCGCGTGGAAGCAGTGGCGACCGACATCACCACGCCGGAAGGCCGTGCCGAAGCGCTGCTCGCGTGCGAGCGTCTGGGCGGCTCGCCAGACATCCTCATCAACAACGCAGGCGGCCCGCCGCCGGGCAACTTCCGCGATTGGGACCGCGACGTATGGAATGCCGCGCTCAACGCCAACATGCTCACGCCGATCGACCTCATCAAAGCCACCGTCGACAAGATGATCGAGCGCCGCTGGGGCCGCATTGTCAATATCACCAGCGGTGCCGTCAAGGCGCCGATCGACGTGCTGGGTTTGTCCAACGGCGCGCGCTCCGGCCTGACCGGCTTCGTTGCCGGCCTGGCGCGTGAAGTCGCCAAGCACGGCGTGACCATCAACAACCTGCTGCCGGGCCAGTTCGAGACCGACCGCCTGACCAAGACGCTGGAGGCAGGCGCCAAGGCTGCCGGCATCAGCGCAGAAGAGAATTTCGACCGCAAGCGGCAGGGCAATCCGGCTCGACGCTTTGGCCAACCGGCCGAATTTGGCGCCGTCTGTGCCTTCCTGTGTAGCCAGCATGCCGGCTACCTGAACGCGCAAAACATCCTGCTGGATGGCGGCAGCTTCCCTGGCACCTTTTAAGCCAATCGACATGACCACCCTTACGCCCGCTACGCCCGAAAGCGCAGTTCGCAAACGCCGCGTCGCCCTGATCGCACACGACCACAAGAAAGACGACATGGTCGCTTTCGCCCAAACGCACCAGGCCTTCCTGTCGCAATGCGACTTGCTGGCGACCGGCACCACGGGTGGCCGCCTGGAGAAGGAAGTCGGCCTGACCGTGCAGCGCATGCTGTCCGGCCCGTGGGGCGGCGACCTGCAGATTGGCGCGCAGTTGGCCGAAGGCCGTGTCGACGCCGTCATCTTCCTGCGCGACCCGATGACGCCGCAGCCGCACGAACCCGACATCAACGCGCTGGTCCGCGCCTGCGACGTCCACAACATCCCCTGCGCCACCAACCTCGCAACCGCCGACCTGGTGATGTCTGCCTTGCAACGGGTGGCGCCCGATCCGAAGGAGATCCACGCATGACACAAGCGAAAGCCATCCGCATCTTTGAGACCGGCGGCCCCGAAGTGATGCAATACGTCGATGTCGACGTGCCCGCGCCCGGCCCCGGCGAGGCCACCATCAAGCAGCACGCCATCGGCCTGAACTACATCGATGTGTATTTCCGCACCGGGCTGTATCCCCAGCCCCTGCCTGACGGCATCGGCATGGAAGCCGCAGGTGTGGTCGAAGCCGTGGGCCAGGGCGTGACGCACGTCAAGCCGGGCGACCGCGTGGCCTATGCCGGCCGTCCGACCGGCGCCTACGCTGCGTTGCGCACGATGCCGGCCGACATTCTCGTGCGCCTGCCCGATGCGATCGACTTTGAAACCGGCGCTGCGATGATGCTGCAGGGCATGACCGCGCAATACCTGATCCGAGACAGCTATCGCGTGCAGCCCGGCGATACGGTGCTGTTTCACGCAGCCGCTGGCGGTGTGGGGTTGATTGCGTGCCAGTGGCTCAAGGCGCTCGGCGCCACGGTGATTGGCACCGTTGGCAGCGATGCCAAGGCTGAACTTGCCTGCGCGCACGGTTGCGACCACACCATCGTCTACACCCGTGAGAACTTTACCGAACGCGTGCGCGAAATCACTGGCGGCAAGGGCGTGCCGGTGGTCTACGACGGCATTGGCAAAGACACGTTCACGGGCTCGCTGGATTGTCTCGCACCGCGCGGGATGATGGTCACCTACGGCAACGCATCTGGCCCAGTGCCACCGGTTGACCTCAGCGTGCTGAGCGCAAAAGGCTCGCTCAAGATCACGCGCCCGACGCTGATGACTTACACGGCCCGGCGCGAGCTGCTGGAACCGATGGCGGCAGAGTTGTTCGATGTGGTGAGCAGCGGCAAGGTGAAGATCGAGATTCACCAGCGCTACGAACTGCAGAACGCGGCGCAGGCGCACCGCGATCTGGAAGCGCGCAAGACGACCGGGTCGACGATCCTCTTGCCGTAAGTTGAGACGTTACCGCCCGGTGGGCTTCACCCGCCGGGCGGCGGCAAAGCGCGCATCCTCGCGCACGCGGTCGGGCAGGCGTCGCAGCAACATGTGCAGCGCGAACGGCACCAGCACGATGTCGTCCACCCAGCCGATCACGGGAATGACGTCCGGGATCAGGTCGACGGGCGATACCACATACCCCACCAGCAGCAGCGCAGCCGGCGCGAGCCACCACGGCTTGTCCGGATGGCGCAGCGCAAACCACAGCAGGCGCACGTCGTTGCGCACCACGCTCCACAGGCGGAAAAGTCGTCCGAACATCGTGGGCTCCTTGATGAAAAGCCGGCGTCACATGAGTCCGTTTGGCCGGCGGATCATCGTATCAGCTTGGGGAAACGGTCCGGTTTTCAAGAAGAGGCGCGATCGTCCATGAAAAAAGCCGGCCCTCTCGCGAGACGCCGGCTTTTGCCGAGACGGGTACGACTTAGCCTGGAATCTTGCCTTCCACGCCTTCCACGTAGAACTTGATGCCGTGCAGGAAGCCGTCGTCGGCGACCTTGTCGACGGGCAGGACTTCCTTGCCGGTGTTGTCCTTGAGCGGGCCCTTCCAGATCGGAGCCGAGCCGTCGATGATGCCCTTCTTGCGTGTCTCGACCAGCGTCTTCACGTCTTCCGGCACCACGGCGTTGTATGCGCCGAGGTCGATCGCACCTTCCTTCAGGCCCCACCACACGGTTTCCGGCTTCCACTTGTTTTCAAGCACATCACCGATGACCTTGGTGTAGTACACGCCCCATTTGTTGATCGAAGCCGCCAGGTGGGCCTTCTCGCCAAACTTGGTCATGTCGCTGTCCCAGCCGATCGCGTAGACGCCTTTCTCCTGCGCGGTCTGCACGACGGCGGCGGAGTCGGTGTTCTGCATCAGCACGTCGACGCCCTGGCCGATGAGGGTGGTGGCCGCTTCGCGCTCCTTGCCCGGATCGAACCACTTGTTGACCCACACCACGCGGGTGGTGGCCTTCGGGTTGACGCTGCGTGCGCCCAGCGTGAACGAATCGATGTTGCGGATCACCTCGGGGATGGGCACCGATCCCACTACGCCCAGCTTGCCCGACTTGCTCATCTTGCCGGCCACCACGCCTGCCAGATAGGCGCCTTCATATGTGCGCACGTCGTACTGGCCGAGGTTGTCGGCGGTCTTGAAACCGGTGGCGTGCTCGAACTTCACATCCGGGAATTCCTTGGCGACCTTGAGCATCGATTCCATGAAACCAAAGCTCGTGCCGAAGATGACCTTGTTGCCTTGCGTGGCCAGGTCGCGGAACACGCGCTCGGCGTCCGCAGCGCTTTCGGGCACGCTTTCGACGAAGCTGGTCTTCACCTTGTCGCCGAACTTGGCTTCGACTTCCTTGCGGCCGTCGTCGTGGGCGTGCGTCCAGCCTGCGTCGCCCACCGGGCCGACGTAGACGAACGCGATCTTCAGCGGTTCATTGGCCGGCGCCGGTGCGGCAGCGGCGGGGGCCGATGATGCGGCCGGCGCGGAATTGCCGCTAGCGTTGTCGTTGGACTTGCCGCAACCCCAGAGGGTCAGGGCAGCGCCGGCGGCCAGGGCGGCCAGCGTGATCCTGCGGGTAACGTTCATCGATTTCTCCTGTTGTGTGGCTCGTTGACTGTGTTGAAGCAAATAAAAGCGGAATGCAGAAGCTGACGCTGCATGCAGTTTAGGCAGCCCCCGGGCGGAACGGCTTGCCGAGCGATGCGGGCATGTTCAGGCGGATCCAATCCGGATTGCGCGAGATGATGGCCAGCACGACGATGGTGGCGGCAAACGGCGCCATCGACAGAATCTGCGACGGCACCGACACGCCCATCCCTTGCAGGTGAAATTGCAGGATCGTCACGCCGCCGAAGAGCAGCGCACCGAACAGAATGCGTAGCGGGCGCCAAGTGGCAAAGGTGGTCAGCGCGAGGGCAATCCAGCCGCGGCCGGCGACCATGTTCTCGACCCACATCGGTGTGTAGACCAGCGACAGGTAGGCACCTGCCAGCCCGCAGCACGCGCCACCAAACAACAGCGCGCCAAAGCGGACGGTGCGTACCGGATAGCCGAGCGCGTGAGCCGATTCCGGCGATTCGCCAATAGCGCGCAGCGTGAGGCCCGCGCGCGTCTTGAACAGGAACCACGCAATCGCGCCGCACAGCAGCAGGCTGAAATAGACCATCCAGTGGTGCGCGAACAGGGCGGGGCCGACAAACGGAATCGACTCCAACCCGGGGATGCCGTGCGCCTGCGCCGGCAGCGACATGCCGACAAAGCGCTGCCCCATGAAGGCGGACAGCCCGGTGCCGAAGATCGACAGGGCGAGGCCCGTGGCGACTTGGTTGGTGACGAGCACCAGCGCCAGCCAGGCGAAGAGGGCGGCCATCACCATGCCGGCAAGCGCGCCGGCGGCAAAACCCAGCAGCGGAATCTGCGTCTGGTAGCCGACCATGAAGCCGACCACGGCGGCCACCAGCATCATCCCTTCGGCGCCGAGGTTGAGCACGCCGGAGCGCTCGTTCATCAAGAGGCCCAGGGCGGCCAGCAACAGCGGGGTGCCGGCGTTGATCGACGCGGCGATCAGGGGAGCGAGACTTTCCATGTATGCGGCCCGATCAGTGATGTGCGCGCCAGCGCAGGCGGTATTCGATGAGCGTGTCGCAGGCGAGCAGGAAGAACAGCAGCATCCCCTGGAACACTCCGGTAATGGCCGACGGCAGGCCCAGGCGCGATTGCGCAAGCTCGCCGCCGATGTAGAACAGCGACATCACGATCGCACCCAGCACGGTGCCCACCGGATTCAGGCGCCCGACGAACGCCACCACGATGGCGGCAAAGCCGTAGCCGGGGGAAATGGACGGCAGCAGTTGCCCGATCGGCCCCGTGACCTCGAAGGCGCCGGCAACGCCTGCCAGGCCGCCCGACACCAGCAGCGCCGTCCACAGCGCCGCGCGCGACGAGAAGCCCGCATAGCGCGCGGCTTGCGGGGCCAGGCCACCGACTTGAAGGCGATAGCCCGCAAAGCTGCGGAAGACGAACAACGTCATCGCCGCCGTCATCACGAGCATGAACAGGAAGCCAACGTGCAGGCGCGTGCCGGCCACGAGCGTCGGCAGAACGAACGCGCTGTCGAACACGATCGATTGCGGGAAGTTCATGCCGTTCGGGTCTTTCAACGGCCCGTTGACCACGTACAGCAACAGCAACTGTGCCATGTACGTGAGCATGAGCGAGACGAGGATCTCGTTGGCATGAAAGCGATCGCGCAGCAGCGCAGTGATCGCCGCCCACAGCGCGCCGCCGATAAGGCCAGCAACGAGGGCCAGCACCAGCGCAAAGCCGCCCGGGATGGCGGGTGTCGGCGTATCGAAGTAGACGATCGTAGCCGCGGCGAAAATGCCGCCCAAGATCAGTTGCCCCTCCGCGCCGATGTTCCACACGTTGGCGCGATAGCACACCGACAAGCCCAGCGCGCACAGCACCAGCGGCACGGTCTTGAGCAGCACTTCGCCAATCGCCCGCTTGCTGACCAGCGGTTCGACCAGGAACACGCGCAGGCCGGCCACGGGGTCTTTGCCAAGCAGCGCGAACAGCAGCAGGCCGAACACCATCGTCAGCACCAGCGCGATGAGCGGCGAGGCATAGGCCATGGTGCGCGACGGGATCGCCCGCAGTTCCAGCGAAACCGGCAGCGCCAGGCGGCTGCCATGCATGACGTCAGCCATGGGCCACCTCCGAGGTCGCTGCCGCCGAAGCCGGGGCTTTGTCCCACATGCCGCTCATCCACAGACCAATCTGTTCGCGGTTGGTGGCGTGCGTGGGAGTGGAGGGCGAGAGGCGCCCGTTGGCGATCACGTGCAGGCGATCGCAAAGCGCGAAGAGTTCGTCGAGTTCTTCCGACACGATCAGGACGGCGCAGCCCCCCGCCTTGAGCGCGAGGATTTCGTTGTGAATCTGCGCCGCCGCGCCCACGTCCACGCCCCAGGTGGGTTGCGCGACGATAAGTACGCGCGGCGCGCATTCGATTTCGCGGCCGACGATGAATTTCTGCAGGTTGCCGCCCGACAGGCTCTTGGCCAGGGCATCCGGGCCGCCGGCCTTCACACCAAACCGGCTGATGATGGCGGCAGCCAGTTTGGCGGCGGCTTTCTTGTCGATGAGCCCCCCACGCACCTGTGGCGCACGCTGATGCGTCAGCAGCGTATTTGCGGCCAGCGACAGCGACGGCACGGCGCCGCGCCCCAGGCGCTCTTCCGGCACGAACGACAGCCCGCGCTTGCGGCGCGCCCGCGGGTCCAGCTTGGCGACCGGCTCGTTGCCGATGCTGATGGTCTGCGCCGACGCACGCGTGTCTTCGCCGGACAGGGCTGCCAGCAGTTCCTGCTGCCCGTTGCCCGATACGCCTGCGATGCCGACGATCTCGCCGCTGCGCAATTGCAGCGCGATGTCACGCAGCTCCGTCGCAAAGGCATGGGCCTTGGGCAGCGACAGTCCGGCCACCTCCATGCGCACGTCGCCCGGTGTGGTCTGCGGTCGCAATTCGCGCGGAGGCTCGCCGCCGATCATCATGCGCGACAGCGACGCCGCCGTTTCCTGGCGCGGGTCGCACACGCCCGTGACCTTGCCCATGCGCATTACCGTGGCGGTGTGGCACAGGGCCTGGATCTCGTCGAGCTTGTGGCTGATGTAGAGGATGCTCGTGCCTTCTGCCGCCAACTGGCGCAGCGTCACGAACAGCTTCTCGACGGCCTGCGGCGTCAGCACCGAGGTGGGTTCGTCAAGAATCAGCAGGCGCGGCTTGGTGAGCAGCGCCCGCACGATTTCCACGCGCTGGCGCTCGCCCACGGAAAGCGTATGCACATGGCGATGCGGCTCCAGCGGCAAGCCGTATTTCTCGCCCGTGCTGCGCACCTGATCAGCCACGTCGCGCAGATCCGTGCCCGAGGGCAGGCCGAGCAGGATGTTCTCTGCCACCGTGAGCGTGTCGAACAGCGAGAAGTGCTGGAACACCATGGCGATGCCAAGTGCGCGCGCCTGGTGCGGATTGGCGATCTCGACGCGCTGGCCGTCGAGCAGCATCTCACCGGCGTCAGGCTGCACGGCGCCGAAGATCATCTTCATCAGCGTCGACTTGCCGGCGCCGTTTTCGCCCAGTACGGCGTGGATCTCGCCCGGCGCGACGGTCAGGCTCACGCCGTCGTTGGCGACCACGCTTGGGTAGCGCTTGGTCATGCCCGTCAGCGACAGGCGTGGTGGGAGTTGTGTCACAACAGGTTGGCTCGTGGTTTCCGTGCCGCTCACCGTGCCGGTACGCAGCGGAGGCGGTCTCGTTTTTGGGTGTTGACGACACTTCACTGCAGGCAACGCCAACGCAGATTCGCGCCGACGCATCGCAGCAATCATCATGGTTGGGTGATGCCTGCCATCAACCGCGAATTATATCGTTCGGCTCCATGCCGAACGGCGATTTCGGCCGGCTTGGGACTGCCTCGTACGAGGGGTGGCGGAGTGCAAATCCCGTGCCGGCCCGATCGCGGCGATTTGTGGGGTACAGCTTGTCATGCCGATGTATGCAGGTGGCACGTGCAGCCCTCGGGTGGGGCGCGCATGCCGTCGTGCACCTGACCAGTGCGCGCGCGTGGCTCGCCGCTTTGCGCTACAGTTCCCGGTTTGCTCCGGCGCGGGCCTCCCGTCTGCCGCCGCGTCAAGTTCTCCCTTCATGACTGCTCCCGCTCCTGCACGATCCCGCATGCCCGGCCCGATCCCCGGCTGGCTCCTGCTGCTTGGCGCGCTCACGGCCATCGGCCCGCTGTCGGTGGACATGTACCTGCCGAGCCTGCCGACCATCGCGCGCGATCTGAATACGTCGTCGGCCGCGGCGGGGCTCACGCTGACTGTGTTCCTGATCAGCCTGGCGATCGGCCAGCTCATCTACGGCCCAGCCAGCGATCGGTTTGGCCGCAAGCCGCCGCTCTATATCGGTCTGGCGATGTACGTGGCGGCGTCCATCGGTTGCGCGTTCGCCAAAGACGCCACGATGCTGGCCGTGCTGCGCGGCGTGCAGGGGTTTGGCGGCTGCGCGGGCATGGTCATCGCACGCGCTGCCGTGCGGGATCGCATGGACCCGGCCGGCGCCGCACAGGCCTATTCCACGCTGATGCTGGTGATGGGGGTGGCGCCCATCCTCGCCCCGATGATTGGCGGCGCGGTGCTGCAGTTCACAACGTGGCGGGTCATCTTTGCCTTGCTGACGGCGTTTGGCGTGCTGTCGCTGGTGGCGGTGCACTACCTGATGCGCGAATCGCTGGCGCCCGAGCAGGCGCGCAGGCTGGCGGTCAGCCACGTGCTGCGCGACTACTGGGAACTCCTGCGCGATCACCACTACGCTGCCTATATGTGGTGCGGCGCCGTGTTTCTGTCGGGCATGTTCGCGTACATCACCGTGTCGTCGTTCGTGCTGATCGACGGTTATGGGCTGACGCCGTCGCAGTACGCCTGGGTGTTCGGCAGCAACGCCGCCGGGATGATCGCGGCCTCGCGCGTGAATGTGCGGCTGGTGCGCAAGTATTCGCCGGCGCGCGTGCTGCGACGGGCGCTGTGGGTGCCGGCCATCACCAGCGTGCTGGCTGCCGCTGCCGCCGCGGCCGGTTTTACGCCGCTGCCGCTCGTGCTGGCGGCGCTGTTCTGCTACATCGCCTCGATCGGCTGCATCTCTCCCAACACCGGCGCGCTGGCAATGGCGGGGCAGGGTGCGCGTGCGGGTACGGGCTCGGCGCTCATGGGCGCCATGCAATTTGGCCTCGGCATGGTGACCGGTACGGTGGTTGCCGCCGTCGGCCAGACGGCGCTGCCGCTGCTGGGCATGATGGCTGTCTGCGCCGTCGCCGCACTCGTTCTGGGTCTGCGCATCACGCGCGAAGAGCCCGCCGCCTGACCCTCAGTTCCGGTCTCGATCTACGCCTCTTGTTCTGGGGGCGTCTTCCTCCTTTCATATGACTTTGGCATAACATGCCTGTCACGCTAACCGCGTCCGGCACCTATGATGAGTGCAGCCGGACCGCGTTCAGCAGCGACTTGGCCCTGAACGACTAAGGGTTACTTCTTATACAGAATTTATCGACAATTTATTAACGTATCGCTTTTGTTTTCAAACGCGCGTCGTTTTGCAGGGATCTTCCCGCCAACGGCGCACACGAGACGGGGGTTAAGTTGCAGTGCACGATTCACCGGCTGGGCGAACTCGCGCTGTTGTGCGAAGTGCCGCCACCGGCCACCCTGAATTGCCAGCAGCGCATCTGGGCCATGGCTTCGCGCGCGTCCAATTGGGCGGGCGTGGTCGACGTGGTGCCCGGCATGAACAACCTCACGCTCGTGTTCGGTCCACTGGCCGATGCGCAGCGATTGACCACGCAGCTGCGTGAGGCCTGGGAAGAGAGCCAGGCGTTGGTGGCCGACGGCAAACTCGTCGACATCGAAGTCGCCTATGGCGGTGACGAAGGCCCCGACCTGCGCGAAGTCGCCAAGCACACCGGCCTCAGCACGGCCGAAGTCGTGCGCCGTCACACCGCGCCGGAATACATCGTCTATTTCCTGGGCTTCCAGCCCGGCTTTGCCTACATGGGCGGGCTCGACAAGTCACTCGCCACGCCGCGTCGCGCCGAGCCGCGCATGGCCGTGCCGGCCGGTTCGGTCGGCATCGGCGGCGAGCAGACCGGCATCTACCCGGCCGCATCCCCCGGTGGCTGGCAACTGCTTGGCCGCACAGACGCGGCGCTCTTCATGCCGCAGCGTAATCCCCCCACGCTGCTGGCGCCCGGAGACCGCATCCGCTTTGTTGCCTCGAAGGTGCGCGCATGAGTTCGAAACCCCAACCCATGATCGAGATCGTGCGGGCCGGCGTGCTGGCGTCCGTGCAGGACCTGGGCCGCACCGGCTATCGCCGTTTTGGCGTGTGCACGTCGGGCGCGCTGGATCCGCTGTCGCTGTATGTGGGCAACCGCTTGGTTGGCAACCGCAGCGATGCGGCGGGCATCGAGTTCACGCTGGGCAACGCCACGCTGCGCTTCCACGCCAATGGCCTGATCGCGCTGACGGGCGCCGATTGCCGCGCCACGCTCGACGGCGCACCGGTGCATGCTTGGCGCGCCATCCCCGTGCAACGCGGGCAGATGCTGACATTGCGCGTGGCGCAGGGCGGGGTGCGTGCGTATCTCTGCGTGGCCGGCGGCATCGATGTGCCCGAGATGATGGGCTCGCGCAGCACCGATCTGAAAGCCGGCTTTGGTGGTTTCGAAGGGCGCCCGTTGAAAGACGGCGACAGGCTGCCCGTGCTGCCTGCCGACACAACGTACGCCCCCGACATCAGCGGCGATACCGTTGCCGTGAAGGCCGCCCGCTGGACGTTCGACCGCGCGCAGAAGGACACGCCGGTCATGCGCGTGCTGCCCGGTCCTGAATACGACGATTTCGTTGCCGACGCGCAAGCCGCATTCTGGGAATCGGACTGGACGCTCACCCCCAACAGCAACCGGATGGGTTTTCGCCTGCAGGGGCCGGAACTCAAGCGCAAAAAGCAGCGCAGCGGCGATCTGCTCTCGCACGGCGTGGTGCCGGGCGTGATCCAGGTGCCGCCGTCTGGCCAGCCCATTGTGTTGATGGCCGATGCGCAAACCACGGGCGGCTATCCGAAGATCGGCTCCGTCATCCTGGCCGACCAATGGCGCCTGGCGCAGATTCCGCTCGGCACGCGCGTGCGCTTCGAGCGTGTCACGCTGGAAGAGGCCGAAGCCGCCCGCGCCGACGTGGCACGGTATCTGCAGCAAATCGAAACCGCACTGGATTGGCAGCGCCAAGGCATTCTGTCGAGCGCGCATCGCACCGCCAAGACGCGACTGAACGCCTGATGCACCGGAAGACAACACCATGACCGCAATTGATCTGAATGCCGACCTCGGCGAAGGCTGCGATACCGACGAGGCGCTCCTCGCACTGGTGAGTTCCGCCAACATCGCCTGCGGCTGGCACGCCGGCGACGTCAACACGATGCGCCAGACCGTGGGCTGGGCGCTGCGCCAGGGCGTGTCGATTGGCGCGCATCCGAGCTTTCCCGATCGCGAAAACTTTGGCCGCACTGAGATGCATCTGCAGCCCGATGAAATCTACGCGGGCGTGCTGTTCCAGATTGGTGGGCTGTCAGCCATCGTGCGTGCGCAGGGCGGCAAGCTGGCGCACGTGAAGGCGCACGGCGCGCTGTACAACCAGGCTTCGCGCGACCGGCCGCTGGCCATGGCCATCGTGCACGCGATCCGCGATTTCGATCCGTCGCTGGTGGTGTTTGGCCTGGCGGGAGGTGAACTGGTCAAGGCCGCGCGTGAACTTGGCCTGCAGGCCAAGGAAGAGGTGTTTGCCGATCGCGGTTACAACGCAGACGGCTCGCTCGTCAAACGCGGTACGCCGGGCGCCCTGATCGACAGCGAAGATGCCGCGCTGGACCAGACGCTGACGATGGTGCGCGAGCAGCGCGTGAAGGCCATCGACGGCACGTGGGTTCCGATCCGCGCGGAAACGGTTTGTCTGCACGGCGACGGCGCGCATGCGCTGGCGTTCGCGCGACGCATTCGGGAACGGCTTGGCAGCGAAGGCATCGCTGTTCGCGCCGGCGCCTGAGCCACGGCCCCGTCCTTCCAGCGGGGCTTTTTATCAACTTGGGGGGAAGCACCACATGGGTACGGCAGTGAATCTATGGCCGCTGATCGGGGTGGTCGTCATCATCGCGGGGTTCATCCTGCGATTCAATCCGATGCTGGTGGTGGCCGTGGCCGCCATCGCCACCGGTTTTGCGGCATCGATGTCCATCGAGCAGATCCTGACGGCGATCGGGACGGGCATCATCAAGACGCGGACGTTGCCGCTGATCATCCTGCTGCCACTCGCGGTGGTGGGTCTGCTCGAACGCCACGGCTTGCGTGAACACGCGCAGAACTGGATCGCGCGCATTCAATCGGCCACCGTTGGCCGTCTGCTGATCGTCTACCTCGCCGTGCGCGAGCTGACGGCAGCTGCCGGTCTGACGAGCCTCGGCGGTCATCCGCAGATGGTGCGTCCGCTGCTGGCCCCGATGGCCGAAGGCGCCGCCGAGAACCGTTTCGGCAAGCTGCCGGCGCCGGTGCGTGAACGCCTGCTGGCCTTCTGCGCCGCCACCGACAACGTGGGCCTGTTCTTCGGCGAAGACATCTTCGTGGCCTTCGGCGCCATCGCGCTGATGCACACGTTCCTGCTCGGCTCGGGCATCGACGTGGAACCGCTGCGTATCGCTGTGTGGGGCATCCCGACGGCGGTCTGCGCGTTCCTGATCCACTCGGTGCGCCTCAAGCGCCTGGACGGCTGGCTTGCCCGCGAGATGGGTAACCAGCGGGGCGCCGCCGGCAATACCAACACGGCCGCGGCCAAGCAGGGGTAAGCCATGATTCTGTCGATCAACTATCTGTACTGGCTGGCCGGGATCATCCTGACGATCACCGCGCTGATGACCTTTGCCGACAAGAACCACCCGCGTCGCTGGACCACGGGCCTGTTCTGGGCGATCTTCGCCGTCATCTTCCTTGTTGGCGACAAGATCCCACCGATCGTGGTTGGTGTGGGTGCCGTGGTGATGGCACTGCTGGCCGGCACCGGCGGCGTGACGCTGGGCAAGCACGGTGAACTGCCGGCAGAAGAGCGCCGCGCATCGGCCAAGCGCCTGGGCAACCGTCTGTTCATTCCGGCGCTGACCATTCCGCTGGTCACCGTCATCGGCAGCGTGTTCCTGAAGGACGTGAAGATCGGTGGCGACCTGCTGCTCGATCCGAAGAACCAGACCTTCGTCTCACTGGGCCTGGGCTGCATCATCTCGCTCGCGCTGGCGTGCTGGCTGACCCGCGACACGCCGGTGCAGGCCATGCGTGAGTCGCGTCGGCTGACGGAGTCGCTCGGCTGGGCGCTGGTGCTGCCGCAGATGCTGGCCATGCTCGGCCTGGTCTTCGCCGATGCCGGCGTGGGCAAGGCCGTGGCGCACCTGACCACCGCCTACATCAACATGGACTATCGACTGGTCGCGGTGGTCGTCTATTGCGTGGGCATGGCGCTCTTCACCGTCATCATGGGCAACGGCTTTGCGGCCTTCCCGGTCATGACAGGCGGCGTGGGCGTGCCGATCCTGGTGGGCGTGTTCCATGCCAATCCGGCGGTGATGGCGGCTATCGGCATGTTCTCGGGCTACTGCGGCACGCTGATGACCCCGATGGCGGCGAACTTCAATATCGTGCCTGCCGCGCTGTTGGAGTTGTCCGATAAGAACGCTGTGATCAAAGCGCAAGTCCCGACCGCGCTACTGTTGCTTGCAGCCAATATCGTGCTCTTGTACTTCCTGATGCTCCACTAATCGTGTTTAATGCGTCGCGTGCGGTGTGCGTCACGCTGGCGGTTCTTAGCCGGCGGACGCCACCCAGCGCGATCGCTGCCCGGGAGACAAGGGCATGCAGTCGTGTCGACCTCGCATCGTGCTCTTTCTCCGGGGGGATTCATGAGCAGCCAGATGACGAGCGGCCGTTCCATGTCGGGACGCCGCTTTTTTTGTGTTCTCGCAGCCAGCGCGCTGTCGTTGATTTCCGCCGCGCAAGCCAGCGCGGAAACGCTCCGAGTGGCCACGCCGTATCCGGCCGTCAATTTCCATACGCAAAACCTGCAGGCCTTTGCCACCGCAGTCAGCAGCGCCACCAATGGCGGGCTCAAGCTCGAGGTCTATCCGAACGGCACGCTGCTCAAGCCGGCCGCCATCTTTGACGGCGTCAAGGACGGCAAGGCGGAAGCGGGCGAAGTGATGCTCTCGACGCTGGCTCAGCGCGATCCGCTTTTCGGCGTGGATTCGATTCCCTTCGTGGTGTCGGGCTACAACGATGCGCGCCTGCTGTGGGATGCCTCGCGCAGCCACATCGAAGCGTTGATGAGGGCCAATGGTTTGCGCCTGCTGTACGCCGTGCCCTGGCCGCCGCAGAACCTGTATTCCGAAACACCGATCGCCCGTTTGTCCGACCTGAAAGGACATCGTTTGCGCACCTATAACGCAGCGCAAAAACGCATTGCCGAGCTGTACGGTGCGCAGGCTGTGCAGGTGGAAGCCGCTGATCTGACTGCCGCAATTGCCGGCGGCCGGATCGACACGATGGTCACCTCGCCGTCCACTGGTCTGGAGACGAAGGCTGGCCAGCGCATGACCTATTACTACAAGGTCAACGCGTGGATCCCAAAGAACGCCGTGTTCGTGAATGAGGCGCGCTTCGCCAAGCTCCCGCCCGCGACGCAGCAGACCGTGCTCAAACTCGCCAAGGATTACGAGGCGCGCGGTTGGGACTCGAGCCGCCAGACCTACGAGCGCGACGAAGCCGAACTTGCCAAAACTGGCGTGCGCGTGCTCAATCCAGACGTGACGCTGCAGGGCGACATGCGCCGCCTGGGCGAACGTCTGACGCGCGAATGGCTGCACACCGCGGGCACGGAAGAAGTCGACATCCTGTTGAACTTCGAGAACAAGCGCAGCAAGGCAAACTGACCCCGCAACGCGCTCGGGCATGATGTTCGACGGACGTTTATCATCGTTTTTGTCTTACGCAGCAAGCAGGAGAACGTCATGCCTACCGTCCTCGTCACCGGTTTCGATCCGTTCGAGAACGAACCCATCAATCCGTCGTGGGAAGCCGTGCGCACCCTCGATGGCCAGGGAATCGCCGGCGCCGAGATCGTCGCGCGACAGTTGCCGACCATCTTCGGCGAATCCAACAAAGTGCTCGGCAAGTTGCTGCAGACGCTGCAGCCGGAGGTGGTGATTGCCGTGGGGCAGGCTGGCGGCCGAGCCGAGATGGCCATCGAGCGCATCGCCATCAATGTTGACGACGCACGCATTGCCGACAACGCCGGCAAGCAACCGATCGATATCGCCATCGCAAGTGACGGTCCGGCCGCGTATTTTTCAACGCTGCCGATCAAGGCCATCGTGCGCGAACTGCGTGCGGGTGGCGTTCCTGCGTCGGTCTCGCAGACGGCGGGTACCTTCGTCTGCAACCACGTTTTCTATGGGCTGATGCATGCCATCTCCCGCCACAAGCTGCCCACGCGCGGCGGCTTCATCCACATCCCGTATCTGCCGTCGCAGGCCGCCAAGCACCCGGGGCAACCGAGCATGGCGCACGACACCATCGTCACCGGTCTGCGCATCGCCATCGAGACAACGCTGCGCACGCTGCACGACGTACGCGAAACCGGCGGCCAGTTGCACTGAGCCGGCGTGGCGGCACGCGCTCCGGTCAGTCCGTGAAGCGCGTATGCCGTTGCAGTTCGATATGCACCGGCGCGCCCGGCGCCGCATAGCCTGAAGCGATTGGCGCCGTGTCGATCGGTGCCGACTCGAATTCGATGAACGCAGATTCCTCGTCGAGCAGTGCGGCCGGCCGTTCCAACTCGTGCGTCGGTGCTGGCTCGACGGCCCGCACAAGCATGCGCGTCCGGATCGATTTCGCCGGCAATTGCGTCACCACCGGCGATGCAGCAGCGATGACCGGCCTAGTGACTTCCGCACCGTCCAACGTCATGTCGGGAGCACGCGCGACCGCCGTTGCGGCTGCGATAGCGGTTTCGGATTCCTTGGGCTCTTGGGTTTGCGCTGACGCGACGGGCTCGGCAGGAGGGTTCTCGAGCAGAACGATCGGTGTGGTCGGCTGGGCGATGGCGGCCACGGTTGCTTGATCAAACTCTGCGGCTGGCGGGCGATGCTGCCCGGTCTGCCAGCCAAGCAGCGCGGCCGCCAGCGTGCATGCCATGCCAATCGACAGCGCGGTCATGCGTTGAGGCCACTGCCTATGGCGGGCTGTACCGGCGCTACCGCACGTGTGGGCTGCTGGATCGATCGACGCGCTGACCTGTGTCGCGGCGCCGGGCTGCGCGCTGTCGAGTGCTGGCCCGAAAGGCGGCGGCATACGCACCAAGCCCGGTAGGCGCAGGTGTCCGTCGATGATGAAGTTGGGGGATTCCAAGTCCGTCTCCGCTGATGGCCGCAGCGCGCATCCAAGCCGGCTGCGCAAGCAGGCGCCATGCTAAGCGGCAGATGGACGGTGGTCGATCAGATTGCTCTTAAGTCGATGCGCGTTGGATCGAAGGAGCGGAGGTCGCTGGCCTGCCGCAGTTGCGCCAGGCCAGGAAGGTGAATGTCAAAGACCTTGACGAGACGTTTAAGGCGCGGGCGACCAGTGCGGATCGTTGAGCTGTTTTTCCAGCAAGCGGATCTGCTGCTGCAACGATTCAACCTGGGTCTGGTACGCGCGGCGCTCGATGTCCAGCGCCTTCGTCTCCTGACGCATGGTCTGCTGTTCAGTCAGCATTTTCTGGCGCTGCGCCTGCATGATGCGCACTTCCTGGCTCAGGGATGCGGCGCGCTGCTGCGCTGCCTGGGCTTCGCGCTCCAGTTGCGCCTTCTGGCCCGCCGTGACGGCGCGGCGCAGGTCATCTTCGGCCCACGTCCGGGTCTGACCGGTCAGCGTCTCGTATGCGCCTTCGGCTGGAGCGACCGACGCAAACTTGTACACACGCCACAGTTCCTTGCGATACGACAGGGCGACGTACGCTGTGGTGTCTTCGTTGACCAGCAGCAGGCTCGTGCCGTAGTCGCCGTTGTAAGTCGTGCGCAGTTCGGTCAGGCGCTTCTGCGCCAGCAACTGCTGCAGTTCAGCGACGGTGCCGCCCGACGCAGCCGTGGACATTGCCGGCGCTTGTGGTGCACTGGCTTGTGCGTGGACGAGGCCGGCGCCCGCAACCGAGGCTGCGGCAACGAACGTGAGGACGGTTCGGCGGAGTACGAGAGACATCGCAAAGTTCAGAAATCGGAGGCGACGCGACTATATCAGCTTTGTGCGCCCGGCCCCGCAGCGAGCGTACCGATTTGACCTTCCGTCGCCTTTGAATCATGGCGGCGTCGCGCCTCGGCCACGATGCACTGCCATTCGCTGAAAGACACGCGCTCGCGGAACATCTCGATCAGGAAGACGCCCACGTCCTGATGCCGCTTTGACGTGCCAAGCGCGGCTTTCAAGCGCCGCAACTCTCTCTGCAAACGCGTGACGCGGGCCCGCGCGTTGGCCTGTTGCAATGAGCCGATGGGAAATGTTCTTACGGATGCTTCGGCCGCTGCCAACGCTCGCACGAGGTCGGCACGTTGCTGCTGAAGCGATTCAATCTCGCGCTGGACTTTACGGCCGCCGTCTGGGGAGGGGGATTGCGATTGCTCGGGGCGAGCGATGGCATGGCGCACGTTGGGGCCTCCTGCGATGGGTTGGTATCCCGCTCCCTGACGCCAATCAGGGTGGCCGGGCACAAGGTAGAGTTGGCGTACCGGTATCGCAGGCAACCGGCGAGCGCGAGCGCTCCCCCACCAAGGCCCGACCATAGGAGGCGCTTGATGTACGGGCGTAAAAAAACCGCCAACCGGCGGTCATACCCGCCTGCGATATTCTCGGACGCCAATCCGAGGTCACGTTGTGTGCGTGACGGGCGGCAGTATAGCGCAGGGGGCACGCGCTATTTGTGCCAGATGGTGATGCGACGATGCTGTGATACAGGGCGGGTATCAGCGGCTTCGCATCTCTTTGAGCCACAGGCTCATCAGCCCAGCGCGGCCACGCACGCCGAACTTGCGATAGACGCCCGTAATGTAAGAGTGCGTGGTCGACGTGGCCAGACCGAGCTGTTCCGCAATCTGCTTTTCTGCGGCTTCAGTCAACAGCAACTGCAACACCCTGGATTCGTGAGGCGCCAGACGCGCCTGCAGTTGCGCCAGCGGACTGGGCTCCGCCAGCGTCCTCAATGCGGTGACATTGCGCGCCACGCCAATGCGCAGTCGATGCTCCACGTTCCACTGTGCCGACCATGACAAATGGACATCGGTGCCCGACTGGTGCCGATAGCGATTCTCGAATCCGCTGCACTTCACCCCCGCCTGAACCCGACCCGCTTGCATTTGCGTTCTGTCGCGGTCGTCCGGCGCCACGAGTTCGAGCATGGTTTGCCCCAGCAGCTCGGATGGCCGATAACCAAGAATGTCTTCCCACGCTGCATTGGCGTGACGAATCCGCCCACGCTCGTCGACCAGAAAGACGCCGTCTGGAAGACTATTGGCCAAAGCAATCGCGCTTACATCCTTGAGGACTTCCATGGTCGGCTGCAGTGGGTTGCAATACAAAGAACCGATGGCCAGGCGCCGAGGAGCATTACCAGGTGCGGTCGCCGTCTTCAGGCAGCGACAAGCGGTTGCACAAGGTTGTGATTACCGCGACTTTGCCCCATTGCCCGCGTGCTGGCTCGCGTGAACGGCGTGCCGGCACGTTCTTACCCTCTAATTAGCAGGGTGCCAGCCAGAATAGCGTCTGTTATCGTTCTCGACAATATTCGGCATCGGCATCACGCCTAATAAAAAAGTTCAGCGCCCGCGCGGTTCCATGGAGCCGACGCAGGGCGAGCAACGGGGAAAACAGCAGGTCGCTTGGCCTAGTCAGGCCAGGTCAGCTTCGGAGGAATGGGGTGAGCGGATTCACCCTGTTTTTTCGAGTTGGCATTTCGGCGATATTGCTCGGCGTTGATGCGCGGGTGATCACCAATAAGATGATTGGTGAACACCACATAATAACGAGTCACACCGACTTCGAAGAACGGGGAGTGTCTTGACGCGCTCGACCTGCCTCAAGCCCCCTCGGGGCTTGGGGTGGTGCTCGTGTCCCTGCTTTGCCAACGGGGCATGACGGAGCGCTGCCAGGTTATTTCATTCCATAAAACAATAAAAAATAAAACTATTTTGATTTAACGCTCAAATCATATGGATTTGATTTGCAAGGTCAGGTTGTACCAAGATCGCGGTAATTGTTTTGCGGTGTTGGTAGCGCCGGGCGCGATGTGCTCCAGCACCGGGCGAAACGTCGCCGAAGCGTTAGCAAATCTGGGTCGCTCCATGGCCGAGAATCCTCTTCCTCAATCGGTAGATCTTCCGATCAAGCCGAAAGAGCGCAAGAAGAGAAGTCCGGCAGGAGGACTGCCGTTGGATCCTCGTGAAGTTTCCCGCGCTGTCCCACTCGTTAAACGCCTCCTTGAAGAGCGTTTCGGGAAGACCACTCTGCGTGGGCTCTCGGAAAAACTGGGTTTGGACGACGTCACGCCGCAATTGCTGTCGTCTTCCATCGCGGGCAATGGAGCGAAGCGCGTTCGCCTCGCCATTGCCGAGGCGCTGGGAGAACACGCCGATGCGCTTTGGCCCACGGCGCGGCACTGACAAAACGGCACGGGCTGGAATAGAAATCGGCCCCATGCCGTTGCGACGTTGCTATTGGGGTGCGCGGAAGAGTGCGGGAGAAATCTGGAGCGCCTTGGAACCAGGGCCTGGCGGAAGCGGTGGGGGCCAAACATCTCCCGCAAGGCCTTGCTGTGTTTGGGTCTCCCATCGTCAGCCAATCCAGACCCCCATTCTGACCCCTGTTTTCAGAATTTCGACGCGTCTTGATCCCAGACTAAAATTGCTGCCGTCAGCGCCGCAGGGTCATCATCGCGCAGTAGTTACTTATTTGGTGGCAGAGCCTTGTTTTGATACATGCCCCCGATCTTCAGCGCCTCTTCTTTCCCCCCAGGCAGCATGTTTGCTTTGCTCAAGATGTATTTCGGGAATTTCGTAAGCAAATAGTCCTGCTTGAACCATTGCCGGAACATTGGGAGGGCCGCATCAGGATATGCATTGGCAGGTTGTGGGTTGCTGGCCGATTGAGGGTAGTAGTCGGGATAGTTGTGGTCCCATTGGATGCGCTTGCCGAACTGCGCTTCAAGGTTGTTGCTGGTCCAGTACTTCCCCCATGCGATGCCTACGCTTATGTCTGCGATGGTCTTATGGTTCACCGTCAGGTCGGCATTGATAAGGTCCACCACTAGGCCAGTGATTTCCTGAAAGATGATGAAGTGTCCCGGAGGAGCGCTGTCCTTAAGAAGCGACACGCGGTCGTGGTGGTACTTCCATTTGTCGCCGGGTGTGTAGTCCAGGGCCTCGTAGATGAACCTGCGCAGGCCAAACGCAGCGAACTTGCGGTAGTTCTCGAGTGCGATGGCGCTATCGCTCTTGGACTCGAAGGCGTAGTACTCCAGAAAAGCCATGCAGACGATGTCCGGGTATGCATAGTGCACTGTCCCGTTTTGCAAGGTTTCGATGTGAAGCGAGGGCTCATGGAAGCCCTTTTCGAAGAGATATTGCTTGAAGTACGAGATGCGATCTTTACCAATGACGTCGTCATGGTAATGAGCCTCCCACTCCTTGCTGATCGTCTGGATTAGGCTGCGCGCGACACCAGTGATTCCGGCTAGGCCGCGCTGAGTAAGATAGGGGATGCCGTTGTCCAGCACTCCCATCTCGATCCCGTTGATGTCTTTCTGAACCTCAATTCCGAGATCAAGCGGCATCTGTTTTGAGGCGGCCTGCTGTACGGCGAATTTCATATCTAAGACCTTGTTTTTATTGGGTTTATGGGCGGCCTGCTGAAGGCGATTGATGTGGAGCGTTAGCGGTTTACTCTACAAATCGTCCCATAGCTCGCCGCAGTGGTAGTCCTTGTAATATCGCCATCCACCCACCGCGAACGCGAGGACGAACAGTGCAAATGGAATCCAGAACATCCACAGCATTGTCGGTTCGCACACTAGCTTGGGACTGACCCCCTTCATGATCGAGCAGGGCAGCTCATTGACGAACCAGGCAAGAACCAAGCTTCCCAAGGCAATCAGAGCTACCTGGCCGCCCTCGGCTAGGTAACGGAACTGAGGCGGGACGCGATTTTTGGGGTTGCCGTATCGTCGTGCCATGATCATTAATCGGAAAATAGCAATGCGAAGATGTTGTCACATTGGTTGGGTGTGACATGCCCCTTTGGGAGGGGGTGGCGGTGAATTGTTTTTACATCTGGTTGTAATGGCGTCTTCTGTGTGCGTTTCCTGGCCCTACCTCAGGGGCACCATCGATCAATGACGGAACGCTACTACACTGGGTGGCAAACTGGAGGAGCGAGCTATGGAGCCTGATGAGGTGATTCTGGAGTTTGAGCGGCTGGCGCTCGACGAGCTGGTCGATCTTGATGTCGATGACGCTATCGCGGGCCTAGCCGCGTTTCTCACCGATGCCAATATCCATGGCAAAGAACGAGCTTTGTTGGAGCGGGTGGGTGCGACGCTCTATCGCGTCGGCTTGAACGAGCGGGTGGTAGCTGCCGTCAAGCGTCAGTAGGGCCTACTTCGGAAATTTCTCGAGGCCAAGTCGATGAACGAGTCTGGGACCTTGTTCGTATTCGGTGATATGAAGTGCGTCTTCTGCGACGTAGTATGTCCTTCCTACTTTCAACGGCGGAGGATAAATCTTCCCATCGCGTGCCCAAGCTCGTAGGGTGCTGATATGCGGAGGCGGGTCAAAATTCTGTTCCGCCCACTTGATCAGAGTGATCTTCATCCTGAGGTTCCCAATGACAGAAGCCCGCGCAAGCGGGCTCTGTGGTATTGCAACCGTGCCGACCATCAGCGTAACCCAGCCAGTGTAGGCGCTCGGGCTAAGGGCGCAAGGTCATCCACCGGCTTATTCAGGTTGTGCCACGCGCAGCTGCAATCCGTCCTTCAATCCAAGCCTGAATCTCGGACTCGATCCAGCCGGCTGATCGCCCCATTTTGATAGGGGTAGGGAAGTCCTTGGCCTGAATGCGGGCGTACACGGTGCTCCGGCTCAGGCCGACCACCTTGAGGACTTCCGGTAGCCGGAGGATACTGGAACATCTACAACGCGCAGCCGGACGAGAACCAGCAGTATTCGGGCAACTCCACCTGCTACATCCCCGCCGTGCGCGACGGCATCCACATGCGGATGCGTCGGGCGCTGAATCAGCTCTTCCCCACCAACCACAAGCACGTCGACGTGACCGGCCCCACCGGTGATTCACCGTGGGCGCAGATGGCGCTGCTCGAGCACTACATCCGCAAGTGCCGGCTTAAGGACGCGGTGCGCGCTGATCTGCTGGCTGGCGACGTGACGGGTCAGTGGAACCTGTACCTGGACTGGACCAAGAGCTACCGGCGCGTCACCGAGGTCATCTCGCAGCCGCCGACGCTCGAATCCGAAGACGGCATCGAGGCACAGGACACGGCGGGCGACGAAGAATTCGAGCTGAAAACCTCGGACGTAATCGATGAGGGCCCGGAGATCGTGCCCTTCGCCACCGAGGACCTGGCGGTTTATCCGCCCACGACCAACAGCATCGAGGAAGCGGAAGCCACCTGCATCCGCCTGCGCATGTCTTCCGACAAGGTGCAGCAGCTCATCGATGAGGGCGTGTTCGTCGGGGTTAGCGCGACTGAGCTGATGGAGCGCCTGGCCAAGCCCGACAACAGCCGCGAGAAGCACAATCCACCCAAGCGCCGCACGAGCGACGCAGGCGTGCGCACTGAGGGCACGTACAAGTACGCGTTGATTTTCGAGGCGCACACCGACCTGGATCTGGGCGAAGGCGTCAAGGAACCGGTGTACGTCTACTACGCCGGTCAGAACGAGATCCTGGGCATCATCCGCAATCCGCGATGGTCCGGCCGACGGCCGGTGCGCTCCGCGCCGATCGAGCGCGTGCAGGGATCGTTCTTCGGCATTTCGAAGATCGAGCCGGTCAAGTACCTGCAGTGGAACTTGAACGACTACTGGAACATGGGTCAGGACAGCGCGCAATACGCACTGCTGCCCATCGTCATGACTGACCCGCTGGCGCAGCCGAATTACCAGTCGATGGTGATGGGCCTGGCAGCCGTGTGGCTGGCCGACCCGAACAAGACCAAGTTCGCGCAGTTCCCCGCGCTGTGGAAGGACGCCATCGGCCTGTGCCAAGCAATCAAGGCGCAGATCATGGAGTCCCTGGAAGTCACGGAGGCCATGATGCCGGCGCAGGGAAAAGGCCGGAAGAACGCCGCGCAAATGGGCGCCATGGCGCAGCAGGAACAGCTGGTCATCATCGACTACGCCAAGCGTTACGAGGAGGTGATGCTCAATCCCCTGCTCGAAGACCTGTTCGAGCTCGATCGCCAGTTCCGCACCAAGGAGCTGACGGTGGCCACGATGGGCGAGACCGGCACGCAGAAGCGTCTCCAGGAGATCCCGCCCCAGGCCTTCGGTGAGCGCTATTTCTTCCGCTGGAGTGGCACGGCCTACGTGATGGGCATGCAGCGCATGCAGCAGATGATCGCGTGGATGAACGTGCTGCGCGGCGTACCGCCTCAGCTACTCAACGGCCGCAAGCTGGATGTCACACCGATCCTGGAGTTCGGCACCGAACAGATCTTCGGCGTCGACGTGGCGCCTCGGATCCTAATCGACGAGCGCAACCTGTTCACGATCGATCCCGAAGAAGAGAACCTCATGATGCACAACGGCCTGGATGCCATCGTGCACGAGGCCGACGAGGACGCCCAGCACATCCAGTCCCATCAGCGCGGCGCCGTGATGACAGGAGATCCGGTTGGCAAGTTCCGGGCCCACATCATGGAGCACATGAAGGCGATGCAGACCAAGCTGCAAAAGCAGATGGGCGCGCAGCAGCCTCAAGGAATGCCCGGCGTACCGGGTGGAGCCGGGCCAGGCGTGGCAGGTACGCCGCGCCTCGGTGCGCAACCGAGTATGCCGCGGCCGCAGCAGCCCCCGGGCGCCATCCACCCGGACCATATCCAAGATGCAATGGCGGGGCCGCGATGAAGATCGTCTACAGCGAGAAATCCCTGTTCAACGATTCGGCGCAAGTCGGTCCTCCGTTCGTCGCGGAAGCGATCGCGTTCGGCCCACTGGCATGCGTGCGCGTGGGCCCCGGCTTCATGGGCCGGCCGGCTGATGAGAAACGCGCCATCCTCGCGCACGAGGAAGGCCACATCGCGCATTGGCATGGTGTGACCCGCATGCTCTGGGCTCTGATCGGCGCGCCGCTGTGGGCGCCGAAGGCCACCCGCGCCCTGGTGTTGTCCCAGGAACTGGCTGCCGATCGCTACGCATGCGAGCGCGGCCATCGGAAGTCCTTGCTGCGCGTGCTGCGCGGCATGCGCGGTCGATACAACGATGCAACGCTCGAGCCGCGCATCGCGCGCCTGGCGAAGGGGTGAGCCATGGCAGACGAATTCACCCTAGCCCCGCCAAAAGCCCAGTCGAACGGCACTGGTGTCACGTACGAGAGCGTCCAGAACGGCTTCAATTACCTGACCAAAAGCTTCCTGGTCTTCGTCAACACGCTGTCGACGCAGCCACCATCCGGCGCAGCAGGCGGAGATCTGTCCGGCACGTACCCCAATCCGACCGTCGCCAAAGTGAACGGCCTGGCGGCTGGCACGATGGCGAACCAGAATGCCAATGCTGTTGCCATTACAGGCGGGACGATCGACGGCGCTGTGATTGGAGGGACGACTCCAGCGGCTGCCACCGTTACCAGTTTGGCAGCGACAGGAGCGGTCAACTTCACCGCCAATCCCCTGGGGATCACGTCCGGTGGTACGGGATCGGGCACGGCGGCCGGCGCGCGTACGAACCTAGGTTTGGGCACAATCGCCACGCAAAACGCGAACAATGTTGCGATCACCGGCGGCACAGTCGACAACACGCCGATCGGGCAAACCACTGCAGCAGCTGGGTCGTTCACGACGCTTAGCGCGAGCAGCAGCGTCAGCGGTACGGGCTTTTCTAACTACCTGGCTTCCCCACCGGCCATCGGAGGTACGGCGCCCAATGCCGGCGCGTTCACAACGTTGACGGCCTCCACTGCGATAGGGGTGGCCTCTGGCGGCACAGGTCGCTCGACTCTGACAGCGCACGGCGTCATTGTCGGCGAAGGAACTGGGGGCGTTGCGACAGTCGGGCCGAATGCTTCAACCGGTGTGCCCCTTGTTTCTCAGGGCTCCTCCGCAGATCCGTCGTTCTCCACTACGGTAGCTGGCCTTACCTTCACTGGGGCAATCACTCCGCAGTCAACGGGAGGCATTGTCGGGACAACTACCAACGACAACGCCAATGCCGGGAGCGTCGGGGAATATCAAACCGCGACCTCAGCCAGTACAGGGATGACGTCGGGCGTCAACACAAACCTTATATCCCTCAGTTTGACGGCTGGCGACTGGGATGTAAGTGGCGTTGCTCAACTGGCCCCTTCGGGAGCCACGGTACTCAGCTCATGGGTTGTCGGTATATCCACGGTATCAGGGACTTTCGGGCCAATTGGCAGTTACGTATCTCCCGCTTATTCCACAACAGGGACGGGCCAGACCACGGCAAGCCCCGTCGTAAGGGTTTCGTTGTCCGCGACAACAACAGTCTATTTGGAAGTCATCGCAAATTTCACGACCAGTACGCTCAACGCCACTGGATTCATTCGGGCGCGGAGGATTAGGTAATGGCAACAACTACGGCAACCGCAACGATCGTTAAGGCAAATTTCAGCGGATCCACAACCAAAGGGGCTGTTAGCGTCGCGGGCTTAAATGTGGGCGATGTCTTGGTCCGTTGCGTACCTGACGGCTTTACAGACGGATTCGAGTCAGTAGTTTCGGCGTCTGGACAGATCCAGCAAAACGCGAATTTGGATTGGTCCAGTGTCCAGTTCACCGCATATTTTTTGCGCGGCGTTTAACGGTCTCCCATAGATCATTGAATCGCTCAGGAAAGATTGTTAGAACGGCAAGTAATTTTTAGGAGTCCAGCCATGGGCCTCAGCGCAGGGCAGCAAGTCAACCAAGTGTTCTTGGGCGGCATACCGGATCAAAGTTCTCTCGTCGGCAACCTGAACGCGATCACGCCGTTGACAAACGAGCAGTACAACACCAACGCTGCGACGACCGCTACGACGGCAACCGTTTCGCAGATGGCTGGTGCGAATGACTGTGTGCTCAACATGACCGGCACGCTCGGTGCCGGCGCGAACCTGACCACACCGACAGCGACCGCACTCATTAGTGCCCTGTTTGGTCCGAATTCGCCCGTCATTGGATCAAGCTGGAAAGTACGCATCCTGAACACGTCGGGCGGCGCATTCTCGTGGACCCTGGTGGGCGGCACTGGCGTCACCGTCAACGGCACCGCGACCATCGCGCAGAACACCTGGCGTGAATTCCAAGTGACGGTGTCTTCGGCCACAACGCTGACGATGCAGAACATCGGCGGCGCTGCCACGGTTTAAGGACACGGCCATGAAGAAATACGCCTCCAAACTGTTGCGCTTTCTGCTGGCTCGCGTTGTTGATGACGATGCAGGCGATCCTCCTGTCGATCCTCCTGCCGACATTGGCGCTCTCGGTGACGGTAGCGGCGATGATTTGGATGATCCGATCGGCGATCTTGTCGATGATGAGCCCACCCCGCCGGTAAGCGCACGTCGCGGCGACGACTCGCGTGAGCGTCTCGCTCGCCTAGAAGCCGAAGTCGAGGCCGCCAAGCGCTACGCGGACAATCTTCGCAACAGTCAACCGGCACCGTCACCGCAGGCCGACCCAGAGTTTCAGCGCGAGGAAGAGCGCCTGCGCGCGTCCGACCTGACGGACCTTGAGCGCTGGCAGATTCAATCCAATCGCACACTGCGTGAAAACAAGCGCCAGGCCGAAGAGGCTCTGCGTCATGCGCAGGACGTGAGCGATCGAGCGCAATTCCAGTCCAAGTTTCAATCGGATCCGCGTCGCTCAAAGTACGCCGATCGGATTGAGCAGGAGCTGACGACCCTGCGTCAGCGTGGGCAAAACGCACCGCGCGAAGCTCTGTATTACTTCATGCTCGGCAAGGACATCGCGGAGGGAAAGCTGAAGGCCAAGCCGAAAGCGCCGCCAGCTGACCTGCCGCGTGGACGCACACCTGGCGCAAAGACCGATGTCACGGCGCGCGGCGGGAAAAACGAACACCAGAAGCGCGCTGAGCGCCTGGCGAACATCAACATCTAAAACCCCAAAAGGAGGGGCAACATGAAAGCTCGAGGTCTCTTGATCTTCCTGCTGGGGCTGCTGGTCGGTGGGTTCGGCCGGTTCCTGCTTCCTGGCGTCACCAACCAGTCGAGCAGCTTCACCTCGGATGTCGAAGCCTACATCCAGGAAGAAGTCGAGCCGTTGTCTCGCCGTCAACTGGTTGCGTACCAGTTCGGCAAGCCGCTGAAGTTGGACACCAACCGCGGCACGACTTACACCGCATCGCGCTATGTGCGTTTGCCTCTGCCGTTTGCACCGCTGCAGGAAGGCGTGGCACCTCCGGGCGAGGCCATGACCCTGCAGCAGGTGACGGCCACCGCTCAGCAGTGGGGCGACCGCGTCATCATCACTGACGTGGCCAACCTGACGATCAAGCATCCGCTGTTCCAGCAAGCGTGCGAACTCGTTGCACTTCAAATGCCGGAAACGCTGGAGCGCAACACGCTCAACACCCTGTTGTCGGCCACGCAAGTAAACTTTGCCGGCAACGCTGCCAACCGTGCGGCTCTGTCTGGTTCGAACGTCATGAGTCCGCATGAGGTCAACCGCGTGGTCGGCTCTATGCTCACGTTCGGCGTGCCGCGCTTCAACGGCGACGAGCGCGAAGACATGATGATCGAGGCCGGCGCGTATCGCGACCCGTCACGTTCGCCGGCTATGACGCAGCACTACGTGGCGCTGATCCACCCGCTTTCCGCGCAGGACATGCGCGAGAACAGCTCGGTGCAGCAGGCCTGGGCGTACAGCGACGTGAACCGCCTGTACAACAACGAGCTGGGCCCGTTCAACGGCGCGCGCTTCGTTGAAACCAACATGATGCCGTACTGGACCGGCGTGGCCGCCATCAACGGCACTGCTTCCGCTTCTGGCGGCACGCTGGCCACTGGCACCTATTACGTCCAGGTCACTGCCTCGCCGGCTCAGACATCGGTTGAACAGCAGATCTATCAGGTCTCCACCTCGATTTCCGTGACTGGCCCGACCGGCTCCATCCAGGTTGCCCTGCCGCAGTTGGTGGGATACGTGTTCAACGTCTACGTTGGCACGTCGGCTAACCCTGCCAACTTGGGTCTGTCGGCCTCCGGTCCGACCACTGGCCCGCTGGCTGGCCAAGCCACGCAGCTGGCGCCCAACCAAACCGTGACGATCACGGGTATCGGGAATGCGCAGACGCCTCCGGCTGCTCCGGCTACAGGTGTGACCGTGTTCCCGACCATCTTCATCGGCAACCACAGCTACGGCCAGGTGCTGCTGGAGAACCCGGAGTTCCACTACCTGACCGGCGCCGACAAGAGCGATCCGCTCAACCAGACGCGTGTCGTGTCGTGGAAGGTGTTCTACGGCTCGATCATCCTGAACCAGTCTTTCCTGGCTCGGGTTGAGGCATCGAGTGCGTTCGCTCCGGGTTATCAAGCCGGCACGGCCAACCAAGGCTGATGATGGCAACGGAATTCGTTAAAGCGATGCAGGTCGCTTCGGTTGTTCCAGGCGTCCTGCAGTCGAACGGCACCCAACCTTCTACGGTCAACCTCATCGCGGTGGACGGCACCGGCTTTGCGGCCGCGATCACTGTCGACCTCGCCGATGCTCTCGCTCAGTACGCGGTCGGCACGCCGATGTGGTTGCGCCTAGATGACACGCAACCTGTCATGACGATTCCGCCTCTCGGCGGGGCTGCTTCGGAAAATACGGCGGCGGTGATTACCGCGACGGTGGAGAACGTGGACGCGCCTGCGGCGCAATGATTTTTAGCAAGGAGATAATTATGGCTGCACGAAATGGCGAGGGCGGCGCAGACCGCCCCGAAGATAAGAACGACATCGATCCGCGCAAGCGTATTGCCGAGCTCGAAGCTGAGTTGGCGATTGCTCGGAGCGGCGAAGAGAAGGCGCGAGCCGAACTGGCTGAGAACGCCGCTGCCGCGCAAAACGCTCTGCTGTTCAACGCCGCCGTGGAAGAAGTATGGGTGGGGAAGAACGATGACGGCGTCGACATGTACAAGTTCAAGATCGACCTGGCGCCCTCTGGTGGCACGGACATCAAACTGAACGGTGTGCCGTACTACCACGGCGAGGTGTATTCGTTCGACACGAACACGCTGCGCACGATCAAAGAGATCGTTCAACGCACGTGGGACCACGAACGCAGCATCAACGGCAAGAACGAAAACGTCTATCGCCGTGAGATGAACACCACTCTTTCCGGCCGGGGTCGCTGATGGATCAACAGAACGCTACGCCCGTACTGGGCAATTTCTCGATCTCGTTTCCGGCGCCCAACGGCGCGCAGCTATCGATCAGCGGCTATGTCTACGCCGATGAGTCCATCGAATCGCTGAACGACCGCATGGACACGTGCAGGGAAGCGTTGCGCCGGCAGCAGGACATCCTAGAGCGGCCTGTGCTGCAGGAAAAGCTGGACATGCTGGTGCGCACCGAAGCGCAGATCGAGAAGGCCTATCTTGACCTGCTGGAGCAGGCCAAGCGCAAGACGCTGCCCAGCGCTCAGAAACAGCACCTCGACAACTATCCGGTCCAGCTCAAGCAGCTTCGCGACGAGATCGCGAAGGCGCGCGTCAAGATGGGCATGGAGGCCTGACATGGCACTGACCGCCGCGCAGATCGTCGCGTACGCCCTGCAGATTGCGAAGTGCCCCGGCTTCACTTCGCAAGGCGGTCAATCGCTCAATCTGGTGCTTCAGGATCTGTGCCTGCACCGAGACCTGAAGGTCAATCGCAAGACGCAATCGATCGTCGTCCAGGCCAACAGTAACGGCCCGTTCAATCTGGAGGCGGACTACAACCGCACCTACGATCTGTTCTTCTCGCAAAACAACCTGCCTTACTTTCTCCACCCTATTTCGATGGAGGAGTACGACCAGGAGTTTAAAGACCCATCCATCGCGAACTATCCGTATGAGTTCGCAACCGACCTGTCTCCTGTCGCGTTTGGTGGCGTGGGTCTCCTTTACATCTACCCACAGTCGTCAGGGCAGATTACGCTGACGCACCGTTACATGGTGCAGCAGGCTGACATTCTCACGCCGGAAACGTCGGCTACCGTGCCGTGGTTCTCGGACACTGACTATCTGATTCATGCCACGGCGTATCGCATGATGAGGATTACCGACGACGAGCGGCACGACCGCTTCGTCAAGGAAGCCGAGGAGATGCTGCGCACGCATCTGATCATGGAAGGCGACGAGCAAGCCGTGGTCAAGCAGGTCCGCCTGGACCCTCGCAGGTTTCATACCAATCGGGCGCTCAAAGCAACCAAAGTCACGGGGTGAGCCATGGGCATCACCCGGTCATATCCCGTTCGCTTCACCCCCAAGGGGTTGTGTGATGCGCTTGATGCCACGGACGCGTTCCCTGGCGCTTGCGTGTTGTTGCGAAACTTGGTGTTCGATCAGGGTAATCCGGAACTGGTGGTGCCGCGTCCTGGCGTTGGGGCGGCACTAACTACGTTTTCTGGTTTTACGTCGCCGACTTTCGTTTCGGTGTTCATCGTGCTGGGCAACATTGTGTACGGCATGGTGTCCAGCGGGCGCACGGCCGGATTCGACGAGCCGTTCGCTTACAACGTCGCCAGCAACAGCTTCGTCACGATTTCTGGCGTGACAGCCGGCAACGTGCCATCCTCCCCCGCGACAAGCGGCCCCTGGACACCGCCCACCATGGCGGTGATCGGCACCAAGATCATCGTCACTCACCCTGGTTTCTCGGGCAGCGGATCGAATTTCTTTGGAGTCATCGACATCAGCAACCCGGCCACGCCCGCGTGGAGCTCGTCGAACACAGCCACGAACGGTTTGCCTGGCGTGCCCACGGCAGTCGCCAACTTCAACAACCGAGCATATTTTGCGATCGGCAACGTGGCGTACTTCAGCGATGTTCTGGCAGCGACGACACGGACTAATGCGTCTCAATCGGTGACGCTCGGTGACACCACCCCGATCATTGGGTTCTCTGGGCTGCCGACCCAAACCACCTCTGGCGGGGTGGTCGCGGCGCTGATCGCTTTCAAGGCCTTTCAAATCTGGCAGGTCACGGGCGATACCGCCACCAGCAACTTGGCGGTGAACTATCTGTCGCTGACAACCGGGACTTCCGCGGCGCGCAGCATCACCCAAAGTCCAATGGGTACGTATTTCGCGGGCTCGGACGCACCGTACGTCATCAATCCCCTAGGCGCGGTCCAGCAGATCGTCAACGACGGCAAGTCAACTTCGGACGTACAGACGCCGTTCCTGAATACGACGCAACCTTCCCGCATGGCGGGAGCTTATTCCGGAAGCGTCTATCGAGTGTGCGTGCCGACGCTATTGTCTGGTCAAAACCAGACCAATGACTACTGGTTCGACTTGCGCCGTCGCCGCTGGAACGGCCCACACTCGTTCGTTTATGACTGCGCTGGCCAGTACGGAGCGGGTTTCATACTGTCCGGAGCTGGTGCGGGTGCGGCGCTGTTCTTCAGCTCACCAGTTGCTACAAGTAGCAGCACATATCTCGATGCAGGTGCTTCGTATATGTGCCAAGTGCGCTCGTCGACGTTTCCAAAGAACAACGAGATGCTGCAGCTGCAAGTGGTCGAATCCAACATTGAGTTGTCATCCCCATCGGGATCGCCGATCACGTTCAACCTCACCGCTCTGAACGAGAAGAACTCCACTCTGGCGTCTACCTCACTGCAAAAGGTGGGTACCTTCTTTCAGAAGAGCTCTGCACTTTGCGGCTTCCGCTCGAGCCGCGGCCAGCGAGATAAGCGAAAGGGGGCCTAACCCCATTTCTCGTGATCGACGGCGCAGCGTGAACTTGAAAATCCACGAGCGGGAGCCTGTCTCTGAAATCTGGAAATAAAGGTTGCCGCCATCCGGGTATTGACCCGGTGCGTCCAACTTGCCGATCTTGAGTGCTGTCAGCCGCTGAAGCTGTCGCGTCGCCATTTCCGACCCCTGTTCTCACCCCTGTTTGATGGGTGGATTGTGTCGGAGCGGGCGGGACGCTGCAAGAAGAGAAATACCCCCAAAACGGCGTCGCTACGCGGTTCTTTCGGTCGTTCTAGGAACTTGGCGGACGCCTGCGGATGGCTAGATGGCGGAAGCGGTGAGATTCGAACTCACGGATGGGTCACCCCATCGGCAGTTTTCAAGACTGCTGCCTTAAACCACTCGGCCACGCTTCCTTCGTACTGCGCTGCTCGTTGCGAGCAAGGGCGCCATTGTAACGGTACCTGGCGCAACTTGGCACCGGGTACCGTCAGTTTTCGTCGTCGGCCAAGAACAATTCCTGCAAATCGTTGAGGAATCGCTGTCCCAGTTCGGTCGGGCGGATGGCGACATGGTCGCGCGTCAGTAGGCCGCGCTGCTCGGCGGCGTCGAGTTGTCGCTCAATGGAGCGCAGCGGCAGGCCCGTGCGTTCCTGGAACAGCGTGACGGGAAAACCGTCCGTCAGTCGCAGCGCATTGAGCATGAACTCGAACGGCAGGTCGGCAGCGTCGACTTCGCGCTGCTCCTGCATGACGGCCGCACCGCCCGCAGTCTCGGCCTGGCGCAGATACGTGTCCGGATGCTTGTGCCGCATCTCGCGGATGACCCGGTGCGGAAAACTGAGCTTGCCGTGTGCGCCCGGGCCAATGCCGAGGTAATCGCCGAATTGCCAGTAGTTCAGGTTGTGCTTGCAGCGCTTGCCGGCCTTGGCGTATGCCGACACCTCGTAGTGCTCGTAGCCTGCCGCTGCCAACCGCGCGTGAATCCAGTCCTGCATTGCAAACGCCGCGTCGTCATCCGGCAGCGCGGGCGGGTACTTGGCGAAGTAGGTGTTCGGCTCCAGCGTCAGGTGGTACAGCGACACGTGATTCGTATCGAACGACAACGCGGCCTCAACATCGGCCTCGCACTCGGCAAGTGTCTGGCCCGGCAGCGCGAACATCAGGTCGAGGTTGATGTTGTCGAAATGCGCGCGGGCGATGTCGATGGCGGCGCGCGCTTCGGCGGCACTATGGATGCGGCCCAGGGCCTGCAGGTGCGCATCGTTGAAGCTTTGGATGCCGATCGACAGGCGGTTCACGCCGCTGGCGCGGTAGCTACGGAAGCGTTCTGCCTCGAACGTGCCCGGGTTGGCCTCCATCGTGATCTCGGCGTCGGCGTCAACTGGCAGCAGCATGCGGATGTCCGACAGCAAGCGGTCCAGCCCTTGCGCCGACAACAGGCTCGGCGTACCGCCCCCGATGAAGATCGTGTGCACATGCCGGCCCCACACCATCGGCAGCGCGGCTTCCAGGTCTTGCCGCACGGCAGCCAGAAAGCGCTCTTCCGGGATGCCCTGTTCCGGCTCCGCATGCGAGTTGAAATCGCAGTACGGACACTTGCGTACGCACCACGGCACGTGCACGTACAAGGACAGCGGCGGCGAAGCGGGCAGGCTGATCTTGCCCGGCTGCAGGAAGACGGAGGTGACCTTGTCACCGGTCTCAGCGGCAGTCGCGGTAGGCGTCTTGGCTGCGCCGGCGGGGTAAATCGGGATCATTGGAACGTCAGGCGTTTTCAAAGGTGCGCAGCCGTTCGACGAGCTGCGCGAGGGCTTGTGCACGATGGCTCACGCTGTTCTTCTCGGCCTTGGTCAGTTCGGCGGCGGTCTTGCCGAGATTGGGCAGCAGGAAGTGTGGGTCGTAGCCGAAGCCGCCGTCGCCGCGCGGTGTGTCGATCACCTCGCCAAACCAGTTGCCTTCGGCAATGATCGGCTGCGGGTCATCGGCATGGCGCACGTAGACAAGCACGCAAACATAGTGTGCTCCGCGATCGGCTTTGCCGACCAGTTCGCGGACGAGGCGGGCGTTGTTGGCGGCGTCCGATTTGGGCTCGCCCACCAGTTGCGCATAGCGCGCGGAATACACGCCAGGCGCGCCGCCCAACGCATGCACGCAGATGCCGGAGTCGTCTGCCAACGCAGGCAGGCCCGACGCACGGCTCGCGTGGCGCGCCTTGGTGAGCGCGTTTTCAACGAACGTCGCATAGGGCTCTTCCGCCTCGGGAATGCCGAGCGCGCCTTGCGGCGTCACGTCGAACCCGAGGGTGCCCAGCAGCGTGTTGAACTCGGCCAGCTTGCCGGCGTTGTTTGATGCGAGAATGATCTTGCGCATGGCCGTGTCGATCACAGGCCCAGCGCCTGCTTCTGCAGGCTGATCAGCGTGCGGATGCCTTGATCGGCCAAGCCCAGCATTGCATCCATTTCGGCACGCGAGAACGGCGTGCCTTCCGCGGTGCCTTGCACTTCCACAAAGCCGCCACTGCCGGTCATGACGACGTTCATGTCGGTATCGCAGGCGGAGTCTTCGGGGTAGTCCAGATCGAGCACCGGTACGCCGTCGACCACCCCGACCGATACGGCTGCCACGAAGTCGCGGACCGGGTCGCCCACCAACTGGCCCTTTTCGCGCATGACCGAGACAGCGTCATATGCCGCGACGAACGCGCCGGTAATGCTGGCCGTGCGCGTGCCGCCATCGGCCTGCAGCACGTCGCAGTCGAGATGCAGCGTGTGCTCGCCCAGCGCGCGCAGATCGAACACTGTACGCATCGCGCGGCCGATCAGGCGCTGGATTTCCTGCGTGCGGCCGCTCTGCTTGCCGCGTGCGGCCTCGCGGTCGGAGCGCGTGTGCGTCGAGCGCGGCAGCATGCCGTATTCGGCTGTCACCCAGCCCTCGCCGCTGCCCTTTTTGTGCGGCGGCACCTTGGGCAGCACGCTGGCCGTGCAGAGCACTTGCGTGTCGCCAAAGCACACCAGCACCGAGCCTTCGGCATGGCGCGTGAACTTGCGGGTGAGGGTGACAGGGCGGAGTTGGTCGGGCTGGCGGCCGCTGGGTCGCATGTGGGGTCTCGCTTAAGAAACGGATAGCCCGACATGATACCGGCCCGCGCTGCGCTCAGCAGGGCGGGCCGGAGGAGGGGGTCTGCGCTGTGGCGCTTAGCGCGTCAGATTGCTCGTCTTGTCAATGGCGGCGCGGATTTCAGCGATGGAGCGCTCGATTTCCTCTTCCGACATCAGCCCCGATTCGCTTTGCGGCGCGTCCAGGATGGACGTGGTGAAGGCGTTTAGCGGGAGGGTGTCGGTCTGCACCGAATCCTGCGTAGTGGTCACAGCGTCCAGCTCCCACATCATGGAGATGGCGGTGGTGTTGTCTGCCGAGTCGCCGGCATTGCGCAATGCGCGGGCAATCAGCTCAGGAATCGCCTGCGTGACCGAGAAGCTTGTGCAGGTGTCGATCAGTTCGTCTTCCTGCACGCTGCCCCACAGTCCGTCGGAGCACAGCATGGCGACGTCGCCTGGCTCAAGGTTCACCGGCCCGCCGATGTCGATCAGCGGCAGATTGGGCGAGCCCAGGCAGTTGTAGATCTTGTTGCGCTCGGGGTGGTTCGCGACCTGCATCGGCAGTACACGGTCTTGTTGCAGCAGGTTCTCGATCTTGGAGTGATCGCGCGTGCGCGTCACCAGTTCACCCTTGCGCATCAAATACATGCGCGAATCGCCGGCGTGCGCCCAGTGCAGCGAGCCGCGCTGGGCGAGCGCGCAGACGATTGTCGTGCGCGGCGCATCCGGCAGGCCGTTCGTCTCGGCATAGCGGTGGATGTCGCGGTGCGCGAGCATGATGCTCTCGTGCAGGAAATCACGCGGATTGCGGATCGACGGACGTGCGTGGCGCTGGAACTGGCGCGCCATGGTCTGCAGCGCCTGCTGGGCAGCAACTTCGCCCAGCGAATGCCCGCCCAGGCCGTCGCAGAGCACCATCAGCATGGCGTCGCGCGTGAAGCAGTAGCCCATGCGGTCCTGGTTGACGCGTCGCGCGCCTTTCTTGCTTTCCTGATAAACCGAGAATCGCATTGCGGCTAGATGAGTATTCGGTGAGGGGATGCGGTGCAGCGGCTAGTCCCGCCGAGTGTTGCACCTTTTGGAATCATACTCCGCCTATGGGTGGCGGCTTGGCGGTCAACTGTCCCGGCGGCGCAACAGCCGGCTCATGAAACGCGTTGTCAACGCCTCTTTTTCTTCCGGCACCGGGCCACCCTGTGTGATGGCGGTCAACGCTTGCAACTCGGTCAGCGCGTTGCTTTCTTCACGCAGCACCTTTTGCAGGCGGAACACGCTCTGCGGGCGCTCTTCAGGCTTCATCTTCAGGCACCAGCCAACCAGATCGATCAGGCTGGCTGTGTAGACCTTGCGCAGGCGCTCCAGGCCTTCTTCCAGCTTGTCGTCTTTCTCGCGCTGCGTGGCTTCCTGGGGCGGCGTGCCGGCCATGCAGGCATAGATGGTGGCGCCGATGCTATAGATGTCCGTCCACGGGCCCAGCTCGTTGTGCTTGCGGTACAGCTCCGGTGCGGCAAAGCCCGGCGTGTACATCGGCTGGAAGCGCGAGGCTTCGGCGGTGAGCGTCTGCCGTGCAGCGCCAAAATCGAGCAGGATCGGCGAAAAATCTTCGCGCAGGTAGATATTGCCGGGCTTGATATCGAGGTGCAGCAGCTTGTGGATGTGGACTTCGCGCAGCCCGCTCATCAGGTCATGGAAGACCTGGCGGATGAAGCGCTCGCGCAGCATCTTCAGCTTGCCCTGCTGACGCGCGGTGAGGATGTGCTCCTGCAGCGTCTTACCCTGCTCATACGTCATCACCATATAGACGGTGCCGTTTTCCCGAAAGAAATTGAGCACGCGCACGATGGCAGGGTGGGAAATCTTGGCCAGTGACCGGCCTTCTTCAAAAAAGTACTTGAGCCCCAGGCGGAACGCACTCGCGCTTTCTTCGGGCACGACAGGAATCAATTCGCCGGGCGCGCGACGGGCCAGCGAAGACGGCAGGTATTCCTTCACGGCCACCGGCGTCCCATGTTCGTCGGTGGCGAGATAGACGAAGCTGAACCCCCCGCTGGCCAACTTCTTTACAATACGATAATTGGACAGCAAGGTGCCGACCGGCAACGGTGCACTGCGTGGCTGTCCTGAGCCTTTTGACTCTGTCATGGGTTTGTGTGGCGAAATGGCTGTCGGATTCTCCCTGACCAGTCCACACGTTGTAAAGCGACAAAAGGTGGGGGATTCCCCGCCAATTCCGGGCGTTAAATAACCGCCGCCGGATTTTCCGACTCGATCAAGAACAACACACCACGATTCCATGATCCACAGCATGACCGGCTACGGCGTTGCCACACGCCAGGCAGCCTTTACCGATGCCCATGGCGCACCCAGCGGGAGCGTCGCCACCGTCTCGGTCGAGTTCCGCACCGTGAACTCGCGCTTCCTCGATCTGCTGTTCCGCGCGCCGGAAGAGTGCCGTGCCTTCGAGCCGGCCCTGCGCGAAATGCTGATGGGCGCACTGTCGCGCGGCAAGCTGGAGTGCCGGATCAACCTGCAGCGCCAGGAAGCCGCCAGCGATGTCGCAGCGCTCAATGTGGAACTGCTGCAACAACTGGCCAAGCTTGAGCAGGCGGTCACGCCCCACCTGCCGGCATCGGGTTCGCTGCGCATGGGTGAAATCCTACGCTGGCCCGGCGTGCTGGCCGAGCCCCAACTGACACAGGACGCGTTGCGCGACGCCGTGATCGAGGCAGCCAAAGAGGCGCTCAAGCAACTTCTGGAATCGCGCCGTCGCGAAGGCGATGCGCTCAAGGCCGTGCTGCTCGACCGTGCTGACGCAATGCTCGCCATCGTCGACAAGCTCACGCCGATGGTGCCGGTCCTGATCCAGCAGCATCAGGACAAGCTGACCGAACGCCTGCGCGAGGCGTTTGGCCTGGCCGCGCCCGAAGGCACGCCGGCACTGACGCGCGACGAGCTGTCGGAGCGCATCCGCCAGGAAGCTACCGTCTACGGCATCCGCATCGACATCGCCGAAGAACTTTCGCGCCTCCAGGCGCACCTGCGCGAGACGCGCCACATCCTGGAGAAGGGCGGCCAGATCGGCAAGCGCCTCGATTTCATGATGCAGGAGTTGAACCGCGAGGCGAATACGCTCGGCTCGAAGGCCGCCGCCAAGGAACTAGCCGATGCATCGATGGAACTCAAGCTGCTCATCGAGCAGATGCGTGAGCAGGTCCAGAACCTCGAATAACTTGAAACGATAGAACCAGAACATGCCATCCTCTCAAGCGCACTCTGCCGTTGATACGCCCATCGAGAATCATTTTCCCGGCAGCCTGTTCATGGTCGTGGCACCGTCCGGCGCCGGCAAGTCGACGCTGGTGAATGCGCTGCTGGCGCAGGATTCGTCGATTCGCCTGTCGGTCTCAGCTACGACGCGCAAGCCGCGTCCGGGCGAGCAGCACGGCCGCGAGTACAACTTCATGACCGTCGAGGAGTTCAAGGCTTGTCGTGATCGCGGCGAGTTTCTCGAATGGGCCGAGGTACACGGCAACTACTACGCCACTTCGCGCGTGTGGATCGAAGAACAGATGCGCGCCGGCACCGACGTGCTGCTCGAGATCGACTGGCAGGGCGCTCAACAGGTGCATCAGCGTTTTTCCAATGCCGTCGAAATCTTCATCCTGCCGCCATCGCTCCCTGCGCTGGAAGAACGTCTGAAGAAGCGCGGACAGGACGAGCCGAATGTGATCGTGCGCCGCCTGCTGGCGGCGGGCTCCGAGATGGCGCACGCGCCCGAGGCCGACTACGTGATCATCAACGAAGTGTTCGATACCGCATTGGCCGAACTGCGCACCGTGGTGCAGGCCACGCGCCTGCGCTTCGGTGCCCAGAAGGCGCGCCACGGCGAGTTGTTCGTCGAGCTGGGCATTCACTGAGCACGCAGCGCAATCACGTTTTCCAGCGCGATTGCGAAAGTGTGGTAGCGCCTGCGCCCAAGAGCTGTCCGAAGGGAGTGCTGCGCTGCTGCTAAAATATCGAGATCAACTAGATTTGCCACCAGGTGGAGTTTTCATGGCGCGTATTACCGTCGAAGATTGCTTGAAACAGATTCCGAATCGCTTCGAACTGGCATTGGCCGCAACGTACCGCGCCCGTCAGTTGGTGCAGGGCCACACGCCCAAGGTCGATGCCAAGGACAAGCCAACCGTGACCGCATTGCGCGAAATCGCATCGGGCCAGGTTGGCATCGAGATGCTCAAGAAGGTTCCGTCCTGAGCTGACACGCGTTACCTGGCATTACCTGGCGTGGTACGCTGCCTCGGTCACTGATCGTTCTTGCGATCTTTCGTGGATGTGAAAGCCGCGAACGCACTAGACCTCCGGCATGCCTACCTCGCCCGTTTCTTCTTCGCCCAGGACCCAACATTCCGCCACGCACGAACACAACGTGCCGTCGGTGGAATCGTCCGCGAGGTCGTCCGGTCCTGAGCCGGGCGCTTCCACGGTCCCTTCCGGGTCTTCCACCGCTTCCATCGTTTCCATGCCGTCATCCGCTTCCGGCTCCGGCCCCGCGTCGCCTCGTACGGGTGCGCCGAACTTGCCTGATCCGCGTGGCGCCGACCTGGTAGGGGAGCGGGCAGCCCTGCCGCCCAAATCGCATAAGGGCGCAAGCGCCGACGCCGCTGGCTCGACAGCCAAGCCGGAGGGCGCCGACACGCTCTTCATTGATGCGGTGCTCGAGCAGACCTATCGGCATCTTTTCGGCCCGACCTCGCAGCCGGCGGCACCGCCTCGCCAACAGGTCGTCTCCATTGCGGGGCTGACCGAAAAGCTGTCGTATCTGAAGCCGGCGGATCTCAAGCTGGTGAAGGAAGCGTTCCACTTCTCCGATGAGGCGCACCTCGGGCAGTACCGCCAAAGCGGCGAGCCGTACATCACGCATCCCGTGGCCGTGGCAGAGATCTGCGCGGGCTGGAAGCTGGATGTGCAATCGATCATGGCGGCGCTGCTGCACGACGTGATCGAAGACCAGGGCGTGACCAAGAGCGAGCTTGCCGAGAAGTTCGGCCCCAAAGTCGCAGAGCTGGTCGACGGCCTGACCAAGTTGGACAAGCTTGAATTCCAGAGCCGCGAACAGGCGCAAGCCGAGAGCTTCCGCAAGATGCTGCTCGCGATGGCGCGCGATGTGCGCGTGATTCTCGTCAAGCTCGCCGATCGTACGCACAACATGCGCACGCTCGACCACGTGCCGCCGGAGAAGCGGCGCCGCATTGCCGGCGAGACGATGGAGATTTACGCGCCGATCGCGCACCGCCTCGGCCTGAATACGACATACCGGGAGCTGCAGGAACTGAGCTTCCGCATTGGCTCGCCGTTCCGGTACGCCACGCTCGAGAAGGCGGTGAAGGCGGCTCGCGGCAATCGGCGCGAGGTCGTGAGCCGCATTCTGGAAACGGCCCAGCGTGCGTTGACCGACGCGGGCATCCCGGCCGAAATGACCGGGCGCGAAAAAACGCTGTACAGCATTTACCGCAAGATGCACGACAAGCAGTTGTCATTTTCGCAGGTGCTGGATGTGTATGGTTTTCGCGTGGTGGTCGACACGCAGATGCAGTGCTACATGACGATGGGTGCGCTGCACAGCCTGTACAAGCCGATGCCCGGCAAGTTCAAAGACTACATTGCCATCCCCAAGATCAACGGTTATCAGTCGCTGCACACGACGCTGGTGGGCCCGTTCGGCACACCGGTCGAGTTCCAGATCCGGACGCGTGAGATGAACCAGATTGCGGAAGCCGGCGTGGCCGCACACTGGATGTACAAGCAGCACCACGACGAGCCCGATCGCGCGCAGCAGCAAGCGCATCAGTGGCTGCAGTCGCTGCTCGACATCCAAAGCCAGACGGGGGATTCGCAGGAGTTTCTGGAGCACGTCAAGATCGACCTGTTCCCGGATGCGGTCTACGTGTTCACGCCCAAGGGCGAGATCCGCGCGCTGCCGCGCGGTGCTACGGCGCTGGACTTCGCCTACGCTGTGCACAGCGATCTGGGCAACCAGTGTGTGGCGGTCAAGATCAACAACGAACTGCTGCCGTTGCGTACGGAGCTGAAAAACGGCGACATCGTCGAGGTGGTGACGGCGCCGTATTCAAAGCCGAACCCCGCATGGCTCACGTTCGTGCGCACAGGCAAGGCGCGCGCGGCGATCCGGCATTTCCTCAAGACGGCCAAGCTGGATGAGGCGATTCAACTGGGCGAGCGTTTGCTCGAACAGGCGCTGCGTCAGATCGGCATCGACATGAAGGCCGTGTCCGCCCAGGTATGGGAGCGCGTCGTGCAGTGGACGGGCAACAAGGCGCGTGAAGACGTTTTTGCGGATCTCGTGCTCGGCCGCCGGGTGGCCGCCGTGGTTGCGCGCCGTCTCGAAATTCTTCTGCAAGAAGGCGGTCACGACGGCGATGAAGCCTTGATGGCGGCCGTGCATACCTTCGCTGGCGACGAGGCCCCTGCCGTCACCGTGAGTGGCGACGAAGGCATGGCAATGGTGTTCTCTTCGTGCTGCCGCCCGATTCCCGGTGACCCGATCGTCGGCTATATCGGCAAGGGCGAAGGCTTGCAGATCCACGTGCAGGAATGCCGCGTGGCCAAACGTCTGCATGGCAAGGATCCCGAGCATTGGATTGACGTCATGTGGGCGGAGCACACGACACGCGCGTTCGATGTGTCGATCAAGGTGCTGGTGCGCAATACGAAGGGCATTCTGGCGCGTGTCGCCGCCGACCTGACTTCGGCTGACGCCAACGTGGCGCACGTGTCGATGGAGCAAGAGGGCGATCAGGAAGCGACGTACATGACGTTCCTGATCCAGGTGCATGATCGCGTGCACTTGGCCGATGTGATGCGCGCGCTGCGGCGCAACCCGGATGTGATTCGTATTGCGCGAGATCGCGGTGGAGATTGACGCTCCGAGCGGAAACAAAAAAAGGCGAGGCCACATGGCTTCGCCTTTTTTGGTTGTGGCCTGCTAGAGCACACACAAGAGCGCTTTGGCACGACCGGCGCGGACAAATGAAGGGGGCTTCCATTTCTGGAAGCCCCTTTCATTCTCGTATTAGGTTGGCGCGGCTGGCAGGATTCGAACCCACGACCCCTTGGTTCGTAGCCAAGTACTCTATCCAACTGAGCTACAGCCGCAACCGAGAAATGAGATTATACAGAGATTTTTTGCCTTGTGAACCCCCTTCTTCACTTTTTCTTCGAGAGGGGCCAACTTTCTATAATGGAGCCTTGATCCACCGTGGCTTCTTCCATCATGAACAAGGCTTTCGTCCGGGAAGATTCCGGCGACGATGAAGACGATCTGCCCGAGGGCGCTGCGCCCTTGCCGCCGGGTTCCAAGAACTACATCACGCCGGCGGGCTACGAGCGCCTGCGCACCGAGCTGATGCACCTGATCGACACCGAGCGGCCCGAAGTGGTTGGCATCGTGTCGTGGGCGGCATCCAATGGTGATCGCTCCGAAAACGGCGACTACCTTTACGGCAAGAAGCGCCTGCGTGAGATCGATCGTCGCATCCGCTTTCTCACGCGCCGTATCGAGAAGGCCGAGGTTGTCGACGCCAGCTTGCAGGGCGACAACGATCAGATCTTCTTTGGCGCGACGGTTACCTACGCCAACCAGCGTGGTGAAGAGAAGACGATCACCATCGTCGGCATGGACGAGGTGGATCTGGACATCGGGCACGTGAGCTGGATCTCGCCGATTGCGCGTGCGCTCATCAAGGCGCGCGTGGGCGATACGGTGCCGCTGCGCACGCCCACAGGTGTCGAGCAGATCGACATCCTCGAAGTCAAATATCCGCCGCGCACCGCCTGAGCGTTGTGCTCAGGCCGGGTGCCCCAGGCAGTAAGCACCGAAGGCGATGACAGAGCAGGCCGACAGGCGCCGCGCCGTGAGCGACTCCTTCAGGAACAGCCGGCCGAGCAACGCGGCAAACACCACCGATGTTTCGCGCAAGGCCGACACGGGCCCCATCGGCGCGAGCGTCACAGCCCAGATGACGATGCCGTAGGCGATGAGCGAGACTACGCCGCCACCAAACGTCTTGTGCGTGTTGGCGTCACGCAGGTCGATGTTCAACGGGCCTTTCCACACGCGATAGAGCAGCACCATCGGCAGTCCGTCGAGCATGAACAACCATGCCGAGTACGCATTCGCATTGCCGGCTGCCCTTGCGCCGATGCCGTCGCACACCGTGTAGCACGCGATGAATACGCCCGTGGTGAGCGCCGCCAGCGTCGAGCCAAGGTCGGCCTTGCGGCCGCGCGCCAGACTGAGAATGCCGCCGCTCACCAGCACCACGCCCGCGAGCGCAATCACGCCCGGCATTTCGCCCGCGAAGAGCGAGGCGCCCACCGTTACCAGCAGCGGCGATGACCCGCGCGCGATCGGGTACACCTGCCCGAACTCGCCAAACCGATACGCGCGCGCGAGGAACACGTTGTAGCCGACGTGCAGCACCGCGGATAGCGCCACATACGGCCACGCGGCCGGTGCGGGCAATGGCAATGCAATCGCCATCGGTAGTGCTGCCACGCCTGAAGCCAGTGTCATCAGCGTGATGGCGCGCAGGCGGTCCGAGCCGCTTTTCAGCAATGCATTCCATGAGGCGTGGAGCAGGGCGGCGCAGAGAACCAGGGCGATAACGGCGGGGGTCACGATGACGTGGTGCGCGAAGTGAGGATCGGGTCGATTTTTCTCACCCGATGTAGTGTCGGCAAGAGCCAGAAGGCGCCAGCGTAGTGCCAGGAAGTGTGATCAACAATCGATATATACTGACCTGATCTGTGCGAAAAACTCACGCGATATGCGCAAGCTGCCTCCTCTGAATGCCGTGCGCGCGTTTGAATCGGCGGCGCGCCATCTGAGTTTCACGCGTGCGGGCGACGAGCTGAACGTTACGCATGGCGCGATCAGCCGCCAGGTTCAGGCACTCGAGGCGTGGCTCGGCGTGTCGCTCTTTCGCAGGCTGAATCGGCGGGTGGAACTGACTGATGCGGGCCAGCGCTACCTGTCGGAGATTGGCGTAGCACTTGACCGCATCAGCACGTCCAGCCAGGCGCTGCGCGACCGCGACGCGGCGCGCATCCTCCGCGTGAACAGCATCCCGACGTTCACCATGCGCTGGCTGATTCCGCGGCTCTCCACGTTCCAGATGCGCTTTCCGCGCGTGGAGGTGCGGTTGACCACCTCCATCGAAGAGATCGAGGACTTGCCCGACCATTTCGACGTGATCATTCGTGGCGGGCCGGAGATTCATGCGGGGTTTCGATCGGGACGCTTTCTGGACGAGAGCCGCTTTCCGGTGTGCAGCCCTGTGTTGCTGGAGCGCTTGCCGTTGTCGACGCCGTCGGAGTTGCGGCATCACACGCTGCTGCATTCGGACACGCTGCCCTCCGTGTGGCCAAGCTGGCTGGTGCTGGCCGGCGTACCAAACCTGCGGCCTGCGCATGCGCTAACGTTCGAGCATTTCTATCTGTCCATTCAAGCCGCCATCGATGGTTTGGGTGTCGCGATGGGGCCATCGGCGCTTATCACGGATGATCTCGAGGAGGGGCGTCTTGTGGCACCGTTCCCCAATCTCGCGCTGGGCGCGCGCAGCTACTACTGGTACAGCCCTGCGCGCAATCTCGGTGACGAAGTGGTGCAGGCTTTTTGCGCGTGGCTCGGCGAGGACCGGCCACAACGTCACGCAAACGTGAACACATTTCCGATCCCCGGTAACGGAGGTAACGCCGCGTAACACCCTAGAGGCGGAGGCGAAACGCGATGCTACGATGCCCCCAAGCTTGATTGCTTTGGAAAGGAGGTCCCCACATGAAGAAGAACGCGTGGATTCTCGCCGCATGCCTGGCCGCTGCCGGTGTGGCAGGTTCGATCGCCTTGCCGGCGCAGGCGCAGGTGTCGATCGGTGTGCAGATCGGTCCGAGCTACGCGCCGCCACCGCCCCAGTATGAGCCGGTGCCGGTCTTGCAGCCGGGCTACGTATGGGTGCCGGGTTATTGGCAATGGCGCGATGGCCGCTATGTCTGGCGTCGCGGCTATCGCGAACACGGCCGCCCGGGTTATCACTGGCGCGAGCCGCGTTGGGAGCAGGGTCCGCACGGCTGGCAGATGCATGACGGTGGCTGGGACCGCGGCGACGACGGTCGCTGGCGTGGCGGTGATCGGGATCGCGACTGGAATCACTGTCGCCGCGACCGCGACGACCGCTACCACTGCCCCCCGGGCCACGCACGCAAGGGCGAATGCTGATGATGCAACGACAGGCCGGTCATGTACCGGCCTGTTTTTTGCAAGCGAGTCTGTCGACGCCGCAACCCCTGAAAGCGAGGCCGCGGCGCCTTCCGGGAGGCCACATGACAATGGAATCGAATTGGCGCACCGAGCTGTACAAAGACTTTGACGTCTACGTACTGGCCATTCCGCGTGCTGAGCGCAAATCGGACAAGAGCGGGCAGGGACCCACGCAGTGGGATTTTGTCGTGCGCATCTGCGAGTCCGGCGCGGACCCGACGGCCGTCGAAACGCTCGTCGCCCATTCGCATGACGAACGCCCGCTGCCCACGCGTGAAGCCGCTGAAGATGCCGGGCTCACGCGCGGCTATGGCTTGATCGATGAATTGCTGGGGCGCAACGCCGTGCAGCAGTCGATCGATCTCTAACGTTCGCTTACGCCGCGAGCGCTGTATCGCGAATGTGCCGGCGTGCGAACTGCCACCACAGCCAGGTCGCGTCCGGGCCCGGCGCGTGGAAGGCGTAGCGCGGGTCGCCGCCGCTCCAGGCGTGGCCTGTGGCGGTGAGTTGGCACAGGCTGACGATGCATTCGCCGTCGCGTATGTCGTTGCGCAGGACATAGCCCTCGCCGCGCGTGGTTTCGCGTGAGACGTTGCGCCCATCGCCCAGATGATTCAGCGCGCGGAACTGCGCGGCTAACTGCGCTTGGTTGGTGGGGTTGACGGCCTCATCGCGCAGACCGTGCAACAGCATCGTTGGCATGCCGGGATAGGCGGCCACGTTTACCACGCTGGAGAGCGCATCGACGGCGTCGACGCGTGCCCCGCGGCGCATCAGGTTCAATGCAGACGCCGGCGAGCGTGCCACGCCCAAGGCCGGGCCCGAATGTAGCGCCAACGCGGCAAACAACTTCGGATGACGCAATGCCATCAGGCCGGCCAATCCCGCGCCGGCCGACAACCCTGCCAGATACACGCGCGAGGGGTCTGCGCCAGTTTGTGCCAGGGTTTGTTCGATCAGTTGGGCAATGCCGTCGGCCTCGCGCGCGCCAGCGTGCTCCGGGTCATACCAGTGCCAGCAGCATTGCGGATGCGCGCGGCGCGGCTGCTCCGGATACAGCACGATAAAGCCCTCGCGGTCTGCCAGTGCGTTCATGCGCGTGCCATGCGCCAGCACTTCCGCCGATTGTTTGCAGCCATGCAGCATCACCATCAGTGCCGGGGGCTTGCTGCCGCGTGTGGGCGGTGTGTAGAGCCAGTATTCCGGCCGGCGCGCCACCACGGCGGGCGACTCGGGTTCGTAGAGGAACTGTTCGCGGACGAAGGTGCCCTGGGTGGGCGTGGGGCGTACGCGGCGCGGGCTCTCGCCGCGTGTGGTTGGCTTGAGCGGCTTAACCGGTTTAGGCGGCCATGACGGGCGCCCAAAGCCCGGTGTGGTCAGGGCGTCGACCAGGCGGGTGATGGATTTCATCCAATTACGGTGCATGGCGGAGGCAAAGTTGCTCGGATGAGGACGATGGTGCGCGTGCTCTCCGAGAGGTCGCAAGGGGTTTCGGTATTGGTAGGACAGTGTGCCAGCGAGTTTGTTGCAATGCAGCATTGAAAGTGGGCGAAGCGCCGCATTGGCGCCTGGTCTTGGCGCAAACTTTGCAATTGCGCGCGACTGTCATGGAGACACCGTTGGCAAGCGGCTACACTGCCGCGACAGGCGCGCTCCGCTGTGGCCCGCCTCTCTGCGTTCCCGTTCCCCGTTGTGTACTTATGGAGGTCGTTATGGGTTTTTTTGACTTCATCAAAGAGGCTGGCGAGAAGCTCTTCCACGGCAGCGCTGCAGCCGCGCCGGCCGATGCGTCGGCGGATGCCGATGCCGCCAAGGCAGCCGACGATGCAAAGGGCCAAGCCATCCAGGACTACATCGCGCAGCAGGGCCTGAGCGCCACAGCGCTGTCGGTGCAGGTGGAAGGCGATGCTGCCAAGGTGTTTGGCGTAGCGCCGGATCAAGCCACGCGCGAGAAAATCATCCTGTGCTGCGGCAACGTCGAGGGGATCAAGTCGGTGGATGACCAGATGTCGGTCAGCACCGAGTCGGAAGAATCGCAATGGCACACCGTGGAGCGCGGCGATACGCTTTCGGCCATCGCCAAGAAGTTCTACGGCGATGCGAACAAGTACCCGGCCATCTTCGAAGCCAACAAGCCGATGCTGTCGAATCCGGACAAGATCTATCCGGGGCAGAAGCTGCGCATTCCGGCGGCTTGATTTGGCTTGCTTTGTTTCGGAGGCGCAAAGCAAAAAGCCCAGTCGATGAAGACTGGGCTTTTTTTATTCTGGTGCCGCTGACCGGAATCGAACTGGTGACCTTCGCATTACGAATGCGCTGCTCTACCGACTGAGCTACAGCGGCGTCGGAAACAGCGATTCTAACAGAACTTTTTGTCGCTCTGCAAGAACCGCTGGAACCACGGCCTTATATGACGTTGTTACGGCGTTTGCTTGGCCTCGAGGTGATATTGCGTGACACGATCCACCTCGTTTTTCGATCCCAGGACCACCGCCACGCGCTGGTGCAGCTTTTCGGGCTGGATATCCAGAATGCGTTGTTCGCCGTTGGTAGCCGCGCCGCCGGCCTGTTCCACCAGGAAGGCCATCGGATTGGCTTCGTACATCAGGCGCAGCTTGCCGGCCTTGCCCGGCTCGCGCTTGTCCCAGGGGTACATGAAGATGCCGCCGCGCGTGAGGATGCGATGCACGTCGGCCACCATCGAGGCGATCCAGCGCATGTTGAAGTCCTTACCGCGCGGGCCTTCGGTGCCGGCCAGGCACTCGTCGATGTAGCGGCGCACGGGCGGGGCCCAGTGGCGCATGTTCGACATGTTGATGGCGAATTCCTTCGTGTCGACCGGAATCTTCACGTCGCGGTGGGTCAGCACGAAGCTGCCGACTTCACGGTCGAGCGTGAACATGTGCACGCCGTTGCCGACGGTCAGCACCAGCGTGGTCTGCGGGCCGTACACGGCATAGCCGGCGGCGACCTGCTTGGAGCCGGGCTGCATGAAATCGGCTTCCGTCACGGCTTCGCCGGCCTTGGGCATGTGCAGCACCGAGAAGATGGTGCCGATCGACACATTCACGTCGATGTTGGACGAGCCGTCGAGCGGATCGAACAGCAGCAGGTATTCGCCCTTCGGGTAGCGATGCGGAATCTCATAGAACGATTCCATCTCTTCCGAGGCCATGGCGGCCAGGTTGCCGCCGTACTCGTTGGCTTCGAGCAGGACTTCGTTGGCGATCACATCCAGCTTCTGCTGGGTTTCGCCTTGCACGTTGCCGGTGCCGGCCGAGCCGAGCACGCCGGCAAGGGCCCCCTTGTTGACGCTGTGCGAGATCGCCTTGCAGGCGCGGGCCACGACTTCGAGCAGCAGACGCAACTCGGCCGGGATGGTGTTGTGCTCGCGCTGCTCTTCGATCAGGTAGCGGGTGAGGTTGATGCGCTTCATGGGTTCTCCTGAGACGGGCGCGATTTTACGATACAAGCGGTGACATTCAGGCCAGCGCCTTGCCAACGATCTCGCGCACATCGCGCGAGAGGCTCGGATGTGCCGCCACGCGCTTGAGCGCGTCCTGCATGGCGTCGCGCAGCGCGGGCACGTACTTGCGCCAGCGGTCCAGCGCGCGGGCCAGGCGGGCAGAGACCTGCGGGTTGATGGCGTCGAGCGCCAGCACCTGCTCGGCCCAGAACGCATAGCCCGACCCATCGGCGGCGTGGAACTGCGCTGGGTTGCCCGAGCAGAAGCTGAAGATGAGCGAACGCGCTCGGTTCGGGTTGCGCAGCGTAAAGGCCGGATGAGTCATCAGGGCTCGAACGGTTTCCAGCGTTGGCTTGCCGGTGGTGCCCGGCTGCATGGCTTGCAGCGAGAACCACTTGTCGATGACCAGGGCGTCGTCGGCGAAGCGCGTGTAGAAATCGGTCAGCGCCGCTTCCCGGCCAGGGGCGTAGCTGTTGACCATCGCCGAGAGGGCGCCCATGCGGTCGGTCATGTTGGTGGCGCCGGCATATTGCCGTTCGGCCAGGGCCAGCGCTTCGGGGGCTTCGGTTTCCACCACATAACCGAGGGCGATGTTCTTGAGCGCACGCTTGCCTGCAGACACGGCATCGGGCGAGTAGGCGCCTTCGGTCTGGTTGTCCTGATAGGCGCGCAGCAGTTCCGCATTGAGCTGTTCCGCCAGGGTGCGGCGCAACGTGCGGCGCGCGGTGTGGATGGCGGCCGGGTCGGCTACGTCCATGCGCTCGGCCAGGTAACTTTCGGCGGGCAGGATCAGCATCTGCTCGCGGAAGGCCGGATCAAGCGAGGTGTCGGCGACCACGGCGCGCAGGGCTTCGACCAGCGCCGGATCCACCACCGGCGCGCGGCCGTGCTGGATGTCGGTCACCATGCGCAGCAGGGTGTCGGTGGCCAGGCGCTGGCCGGCTTCCCAGCGGTTGAACGGGTCGGAGTCGTGCGCGAGCTGGAACGTAAGCTGCTCGGTCGTATAGCCGTATTCCACGATCACCGGCGCCGAGAAATTGCGCAGCAGCGAGGGCAACGGCGCTTCGGCCACGTCTTCGAAGACGAAGGTCTGCTTGATTTCAGTGAAGTCCAGTACGCGCGTGGTTATGGGCGAGGGCGATGCGGCCTCGCCACGCAAACGCAGTGGCAAGTCGCGGCCGTTCTTGTCGATCAGGCCGATCGCAAACGGAATGTGGAACGGTTGCTTCTGGATGCCGCTGTTCACTTCGATACCGACCGGCTCGCAGCGCTGGCGCAGCGTGAGCGTGTAGGTATGCGTGGCGGCATCGTGGTGGCCTTCGACTGCCACGACCGGCGTGCCGGCCTGGCTGTACCAGCGGCCGAATTGCGTGAGGTCGCGGCCGTTGGCATCGGCCATGGCGGCGCGGAAATCGTCGCAGGTGACGGCGTGCCCATCGTGGCGCCGGAAGTACAGGTCCATGCCCTTGCGGAAACCGTCGCGGCCCAGCAGCGTCTGGTACATGCGCACGACTTCGGCGCCTTTCTCGTACACCGTGACGGTGTAGAAGTTGTTGATTTCCTCGTAGCTGTCGGGCCGCACCGGGTGGGCCATCGGGCCGGCATCTTCCGGAAACTGCGCCTGGCGCAGCAGTCGCACGTCCTCGATGCGCTTGACGGCTCGGGCGCTGGCAGCGGCGGCTTCATTGCCGGCTTGCGCGGCCGCTTGTGCCGCCATATCGGCGGAGAACTCCTGATCGCGGAACACCGTCAGGCCTTCCTTCAGGCTCAATTGGAACCAGTCGCGGCAGGTGACGCGGTTGCCCGTCCAGTTGTGGAAGTATTCGTGGCCGACCACCGATTCGATGTTGGCGAAGTCCACGTCGGTTGCCGTTTCCGCATTGGCCAGCACGTACTTCGTGTTGAAGATGTTCAGGCCCTTGTTCTCCATCGCGCCCATGTTGAAGTCGCCCACGGCGACGATCATGAAGCGGTCGAGATCCAGCTCCAGGCCGAAGCGGCGTTCGTCCCAATGGATCGAGTGGATGAGCGAATCCATCGCGTGGCGGGTCTTGCCCAGGTCTTGCGCCTCCACCCACACCTGCAGCAGCTTCTCTTTGCCCGAGGCCGATCGGATGCGTTCTTCAATGCATTCGAGCTTGCCCGCCACCAGCGCGAACAGGTACGAAGGCTTCTTGAATGGGTCGTGCCACACCGCTTCGTGGCGGCCGTCCGGCAGGTCGCGTTCCGACACGAGGTTGCCGTTGGACAGCAGCACCGGGTAATCCGCCTTCGATGCGCGTAGCGTGACGGTGTAGACGGTCATCACGTCCGGGCGGTCGAGGAAGTAGGTGATCTTGCGGAAGCCCTCGGCCTCGCACTGCGTGAAGAAGTTGCCGTTGGAAACGTACAGGCCCATCAGCGAGGAGTTCGCTGCGGGATTGCAGTAGGTGGTGAGTTCCAGCGTGAAGCTGGTGCCAACATCGGCCGGTACGGCTTCGATGGTGAGCGTGTCGTCGGAGGCCTGCAGGCCGGACAGCGCTTTGCCGTCGACCGTCGCGCCCGCCAGCTCCAGCCCTTCACCCGCCAGCACGAGCGGCTTGCCGGCATCCGTGCGCGTCATGCGCATGCGGTTGACGACGCGGGTGCGCTCGGGCACGAGATCGATCTCCAGGGCCACTTCGTCAATGCGGAAAGCGGGCGCGGTGTAGTCCTTGCGGTAAATCGTGACGGCGGTATCGGTGCGCAACATCGGTAACATCCTCGTAGAGGTACGCAAAAGGCCATTGTACTCAGGCGCTTGGCGGGAATCTTCCGCGGCGGGCGTCACTCTGAGTATCAGACCGCGTGCGGCCAGTTTCCGGGCACGCGGCCATCTGTCTGATTGAGAGTAGGGGGATTTTCATGTGGAAATGGATCAAGTCATCGGGCATCGGGCCGATGGCCGGTGCGCTGATGGCGGCCAGCCTGCTGGCGGGCTGTGCGAGCACGGTCACCAGCCAGGTGACGGCGTTCCGGCAACCCGGCTGGACCGACACCCCGCCGCGCACCTACGCCTTCGAGCACACCGCAGCGCAGCAAAATGATCTGGAACGTCAGACCTACGAGGCCTGGACATCAGACCAGCTTGCCGCCCACGGCTTTACCAGCGTGCCGCGTGCCAGCGCGCGCTATCTGGTGCGCCTGGACTACTCGACCGCCACGCGCCTCGTGCAGGTGCGCCAGCCCGTGTATCCGGACCCGTATTGGGGTCCGGGGCCCTGGGGGCCATGGCGCAGCCCTTGGGGGCCTTGGGGCCCGTGGGGGCCGCAATATGTGGATACCAACGTGCAGGTGCCGTTCTACGCCTATCACGTGGAAATTGACGAGGCAGCCACCGGTAAGCGTGTTTATCAGGTGACGGCGCAAACGCAGGGTGGGGATGGATCCCTGACGGCGGTGATGCCTTACCTGGTACGCAGCGCCTTTGCCAATTTCCCGGCGCCGAACGCGCAGCCCATCCTCGTAGAGTTGCCTGTTGATCCATCGGTGAAACCGGCGGCCAAACCAGCTTCCGGGGCGGCATCCAAGTAGTGCGCCAGGGTGGGTTTTGGCTGGCGGTCTACGTTAGAATGCATGACCTAATCTGTAGGCCGCCAGCCGTACTCCGCTTGAGCGTTGTCAATTCATCCCGTCTCGCGCCGACCGCCACCCCTGGCCGGCGCTGCCTCCGCGCCGTCGCTACCCTTCTGACGGTGCCCCACAACGCGTGCGGCCTCACCCCCGGTTTCTCTCTGTTCCCACTGTTTTTTGCCACTTCGTCTCAGGGAGTTTCTGCCTGAGCGCATGTGCGCCTCGTCTGCGGAACTCCCCATCAGGATGCATTGCTATGAACGACAAGCTTCACGACGCCTCGCCGGATTCCCAAGACCAAGGCGCCGAGGCCGAACTGCGCCGCGCAGCGTTTGAATATCACCGCGCCCCCACGCGCGGCAAGATTGAGGTTCGCCCGACCAAGGCGCTGATCAACCAGCGTGATCTTTCGCTGGCGTATTCGCCGGGCGTGGCATATCCGTGTACCGCGATCGAGCAAGACCCGTCGCTGGCGGCGGAGTACACGTCGCGCGGCAACCTGGTCGGCGTGATCACCAACGGCACCGCGGTGCTGGGTCTGGGCGACATCGGCCCGCTGGCCAGCAAGCCCGTCATGGAAGGCAAGGGCTGCCTGTTCAAGAAGTTTGCCGGCGTGGACGTGTTCGATATCGAACTGGCCGAGCGCGATCCGGACAAGCTCGTCGACATCATCACCTCGCTGGAACCGACGCTGGGCGGGATCAACCTCGAAGACATCAAGGCGCCGGAGTGCTTCTACATCGAGCAGAAGCTGCGTGACCGCCTGAATATTCCCGTTTTCCACGATGACCAGCACGGCACGGCGATCATCTCGTCGGCTGCCCTGCTCAACGGCCTGAAGGTCGTCGGCAAGGACATCGGCAATGTGAAGGTGGCCGTGTCGGGTGCGGGCGCCGCGGCCATCGCCTGCCTGGACGTGATGGTCGGCCTGGGCGTCAAGCGCGAGAACGTCTACGTAGTCGACTCCAAGGGCGTGATCTACGCCGGCCGCGACGCCAAGATGGAGCCGAACAAGGCGCGCTATGCGCAAGACACGTCGGCCCGTACGCTGGCCGACATCGTGCGCGATGCAGACGTGTTCTTGGGTTGCTCGGCCGCCGGCGTGCTGACCGCCCACATGGTCAAGACCATGGCGCCGAAGCCGATCATCCTGGCGCTGGCCAATCCCGAGCCGGAAATCCGCCCGGAAGTGGCCAAAGCCGCGCGCCCGGACTGCATCATCGCTACGGGCCGTTCGGATTACCCGAACCAGGTCAACAACGTGCTGTGCTTCCCGTATATCTTCCGTGGCGCGCTCGATTGCGGCGCCACCAAGATCACGGAAGAGATGAAGCTGGCATGCGTGAAGGCCATTGCCGAGCTGGCAGAAGCCGAAACGAACGATGCCGTGGCGCAGGCTTATGCCGGCCAGGACCTGACCTTCGGCCCGGATTACATCATCCCGAAGCCGTTCGATTCGCGCCTGATCGAGAAGATCGCGCCGGCCGTCGCCAAGGCCGCGGAAGAGTCTGGCGTGGCCACGCGCCCGATCAAGGATCTGGACGCCTATCGCGCCCAGCTGAGCGACTTCGTGTACCACACGGGCCTGACCATGCGCCCGGTGTTCTCGGCCGCCAAGGCCAACCCGAAGCGCGTCGTCTACGCCGAAGGTGAAGAAGAGCGCGTGCTGCGCGCGGTGCAGACGGTGGTGGACGAAGGCCTGGCCAAGCCGATCCTGATCGGCCGTCCGCACGTGATCGAAATGCGCATCCAGAAGGCCGGCCTGCGCCTGAAGCCGGGGGTGCATTTCGAGCTGGTCGATCCGGAAGACGACCGCCGCTATCACCAGTACCACACCGCTTACCACGAGCTGATGGGCCGCAACGGCGTGACGCCGGACATGGCGAAGTCGGCGCTGCGCCGTTCGAACACGCTGATCGGTGCACTGCTGGTGCGCCTGGGTGATGCCGATGCGCTGCTGTGCGGCACGGTTGGCCGCTTCGACGCCCACCTGGAACACGTGCGTGACGTGATCGGCCTGGCCCCGAATGCCAAGGTGTTCGCCGCCATGAACGGCCTGATGCTGGAGAAGCACACGCTGTTCATCACCGATACGTTCGTCAACGAGCTGCCGAGCGCAGAAGAGCTGGCCGACATCACCAAGCTGGCGGCAGAAGAAGTGCGCCGTTTCGGCCAGGAGCCGAAGGTGGCGATGCTGTCGCACTCGATGTTCGGCTCGTCGAAAAACGCATCGGCCCGCCGCATGCGCGCTGCGTATGACCTGCTGAAGGTGGAAGCGCCTGACCTGCAGGTGGAAGGCGAGATCCAGGGTGACGCGGCGTTGTCGGAAGACATCCGCCACCACTTCCTGCCCAAGAGCGCGTTCTCTGGCAGCGCAAACCTGCTGGTGATGCCGTCGCTCGACGCCGCCAACATCGCGTTCAACCTGCTCAAGATCACGGGCGGGCAGGGCGTGACGGTGGGCCCGATCCTGCTGGGCGCGGCCAAGCCGGTGCACATCCTGAACCCGTCGGCCACGTCGCGCCGCATCGTCAACATGACGGCGCTGGCGGTGGCAGACGTGTCGGCTACGCGTTGATTGGTTGATCCAACTGTTGGGCCGCTGAAGGTTGGCGGCCCAAAAGAAAACGGCGCCTGGGGAAAGTCCAGGCGCCGTTTTTCTTTGCTGCCGACTGCTTAGAACTTCGCGCGGATGCCCACGCCGAAGGTGTCTGCCGAGCTGAGGCTCGTCACCTTGTCGCGCATGTACGCGGCGTACACGTCAGTGCGCTTGGACAGCGAATAGTCGTAACCGACCGCCCACGTGTTGCGCTTTACGTCGGCCGCACCCGAAGTTTTGGTGTACGCGTACGACGCCAGGATGCTGCCCGGGCCCACCGGCACCGACACGCCCAGTTGGCCGCCGTTGCTCTTCGCGTCCCCCGAGTTGATGGCGTTCTTGATGTACTGGTATTGGCCGTACAGCTTGACCACGCCAAAGTCGTACGTGGCACCGAGCTGCGCGGCCGTCTGGCGCGAGAAGCCTGCCACCAGCGCGTTCAGGTCACCCGGGGCGGAGTCGAAGCGCACCTGCTGGAACGCCGCCGTGGCCGCGAAGTTGCCATGGAAGTACAGGAAGTTGCCGCCCCACTTGTTCTGGCCGTTGTGGCCGGCTTGTTCGCCCGCGCCGTAGATGAAGTTGGCGGTCAGACCGTTGAAGTCCGGCGTCGAATACATGATCGCGTTGTTCCAGCCCGAATCGCCCACCAGACCAGAGATACCGCCGGGGCCGCGCAGGCCGTTGCCGAGGTACGTGTGGAACACCATCGGCGAGAACGTGTACGAATCGATGAACGGGTTGAACAGGATCGTCGATACGAAATACGGCGGCGTCAGGCGGCCGAGCTTGATCGAACCCCACGTGCTCGATTGCAGGCCGACGAACGAGTTCCGGGCGAAGAACGTATCGCCGTCAAAGCGCCCGTACTTGCCGGTGTCCGGGCGGAAGAACGCTTCCAGCGTGAAGATCGCCTTCAAGCCATTGCCCAGATCTTCGCTGCCCTTCATGCCCCAGTACGAGGTCGACATACCGCCCGAGTTGACGCCCCAGGCGCGATCCGATGCGCCCAGGGTCTTGGTGGCGCCCGCCCAGGCATCCACCTGGCCGTACAGCGTGACGGACGACTGCGCCTGCGCACCGGCACTTGCTGCCCCCAGTGCCGATGCCACTGCCAGCGCGGCCATGCCACGCTTGAATTTCGACTGCATTGCTACCTCCTTTGTTGTTGAAAGTCACTGCAGGTTGCGCTGCATTCTTTGATGCAGTCACAGGCCGGCTGGTCAGGCTCCATGCCGGACGGTGTCCCATGCCCCATGACACCGCGCCCACAGCGTTGTTTTTTGCTGCTGAACCTGAGAAATCAGTTGGCGGCGATCAAATCGGCCAGACGGAAACCCGCGATGCGATGAATCTGTTCGAGCGATGCACGCAGCTCGGTATCGCGGTCGTTTTCCACGCGCTCGCTGAAGTTGTCGATGATGCCGTGGCGGTCGTAGCCGCGCACCGCCAGGATGAACGGAAAGCCGAACTTCTCGTTGTACTGCGCGTTGAGGGCCTGCAGGCGTGCAAACTCTTCCGGCGAGCACTGGTTCAGGCCCGCACCACTTTGCTCGCGCGTCGACTCGGCGGTCAGTTCACCGCGCACGGCCGCCTTGCCCGCCAGCTCGGGGTGAGCGCGCACGAGCTTGAGCTGCGGTTCAATGCCGGCGGTGTCCACGGCATTGCGCATGGCAGCCGCGAGCGCCTCGGCCGAGGCGAACGGGCGCTGCGTGGCGGCCTGTTCGGCAACCCACGGGGAGTGCTCGTAGACGCCGCCGAGGACTTGCACGAACTGCGACGCGTCCATGCCGTTGAGTTGCGAGAGGGTGTAGGTGGTCTGGCTCATGCTGTGGTGCTCAAAACGGGTTGCTTGGCATACGGATGGTTCTGGATCCAGTGCTGCGCGATGTCGATACGGCGGCAGATCCAGACCTTGTCGTGCGACTGCACGTAGTCGAGGAAGCGCTGCAGCGCACGGAAGCGCGCCGGGCGGCCCAGCAGGCGGCAGTGCATGCCGATCGACAGCATTTTCGGCTGCGCGAGGCCGTTCGGATCGCCTTCCTCGTACAGCACGTCGAACGCGTCCTTCAGGTACTGGTAGAAGTGGTCGGCCGTGTTGAAGCCTTGCGGGCTGGCAAAGCGCATGTCGTTGGTGTCGAGCGTGTACGGCACCACCAGGTGCGGTTTGTGCTCGCCGGACGAGGTTTCGACTTCGGTCCAGAAGGGGAGGTCGTCGCCGTAGTAGTCGGCGTCATACGCAAAGCCACCGTGCTCGACGACCAGGCGCCGCGTGTTGGGGCTGTCGCGGCCGGTGTACCAGCCCAGCGGCGCATTGCCAGTCAACTCGCGGATGATCTCGACGCCGATGCGCATGTGCTCGCGCTCCGTGGCTTCGTCGATGTTCTGGTAATGGATCCAGCGCCAGCCGTGGCAGGCGATTTCGTGGCCCAGGTCAACGAAGGCTTGCGTCACGTCCGGATGGCGCTGCAGGGCCATCGACACACCGAAGATCGTCAACGGCAGGCCGCGCTTTTCAAACTCGCGCAGGATGCGCCACACGCCCGCGCGCGATCCGTATTCGTAGATCCCCTCCATGCTCATGTGGCGGGCCGGGTAGGCCGCGGCGCCGATGATCTCAGAGAGGAACTGCTCGGAGCCGGCATCGCCGTGCAAGACGCAGTTTTCACCGCCTTCCTCGTAGTTGAGGACGAACTGCAGGGCGACGCGCGCGCCGCCCGGCCAATTGGCGTTCGGCGGGTTCTTGCCGTAACCGATGAGATCGCGCGGATAGTTATTGTTTGTCATGGTTTTTCATGTCGAGGAGACTTCATACAACACCGGTCAGACAGTGGAATGCGGCTTTCCAAATTCACGACATCACAGCGGCGTCATGAACGAGGCAAGGCGCCGCCGCGTCAGGCCGGGACTGCCCGGGCAGCCTGCGCGAGTTCCAGCGCGAGCCTCCGGTGAACCGTGAGATGGGCGTCGAGTTCCAGCGTGGTCAGGCGGCCGTCTTCGACGACTACGCGCCCATTGATCACGCTGTGCGCCACGTTGGACGGGGCGCAGAACACCAGCGCCGCGACCGGGTCGTGGTCGGCGCCGGCAAAACCGATCTGGTGACGATCGAAGCTGACAAAGTCGGCCGACATGCCGGGTGCAAGCGCGCCGATGTCGTCGCGGTTGAGCACGCGCGCGCCGCCGAGCGTGGCGATCTCCAGCGCCTCGCGCGCGCTCATCGCCGCGGGACCAAAGCCGACGCGTGCGAGCAGCATGGCCTGCCGCGTTTCGCCGAGCATGTGCGCCCCATCGTTCGACGCGCTGCCATCCACGCCAAGGCCGACCGGCACGCCGGCATCGCGCATGGTGCGGATCGGGGCGATGCCGGAAGCCAGGCGCATGTTCGAGCACGGGCAATGCGCGACGCCAGTGCCGGTGCGTGCAAACACGTCGATGCCGTGCGCGTCGAGCTTCACGCAGTGCGCATGCCAGACGTCGCGGCCAACCCAGCCAAGGTCTTCCGCGTACTCGGCCGGCGTCATGCCGAACTTCTCGCGCGAGTAAGCGATGTCGTTGTCGTTCTCGGCCAGGTGGGTGTGCATCGATACGCCGTAGCTGCGCGCGAGCTTGGCCGATTCGCGCATCAGGTCACGCGAGACGGAGAAGGGCGAGCACGGTGCCACCACCACGCGCAGCATCGAATGGCGATCGGCGTTGTGCCAGTTTTCGATCAGGCGCTGCGTTTCCTTGAGGATGGCCTCTTCGCCTTCGACCACGCGGTCCGGCGGCAAGCCGCCCTGGCTGCGGCCGACGCTCATGCTGCCACGCGCCGCGTGAAAGCGCATGCCGATCTGCTGTGCGGCTTCGATGGAATCGTCGAGCCGGCTGCCGTTCGGATAGAGGTACAGATGATCGCTGGAGGTCGTGCAACCCGAGAGCAGGAGTTCCGCCATCGCCGTGAGCGTAGACACGCGCACCATCTCGGGCGTGAGGCCGGCCCACACCGGATACAGGTTGGTCAGCCAGCCGAACAGTTCGGCGTCCTGCGCGGCGGGCAGGGCACGCGTCAGGCTCTGATACATGTGATGGTGCGTGTTGACGAAGCCCGGCGTGACCACGTGGTCGCGCAGTTCCATCACACGTACGTTGGGTTGCCCGATGGCCTCGCGGTACTGCGACGGCAGATCGGCCGAGGCGCCAACCCATTCGACTACGCCACCGCGCGCAACCAGGGCGCCGTCGGCGATCTCGCGGCGTTGCGCATCCATGGTGACCAGCACGTCCGCATGACGGGCGATCAGAAGCGGGTCGTTGTGCGCGACAGTGGCGTTCATGCAATTACTCCGTGCCGTGGGTGTTGGCGGCAGCGTCGCGCATGGCGTGCTCGGCCGACTGCATGCCGTTGTAGTACAGGTTAAGGATGACCGCGACCAGCGTGCCCAGCACGATGCCGCTGTGCGTGACTGGCTCCAACCAATGCGGCAGGTACTGGAAGAAGGTCGGGGCCAGCGTCGGGATCATGCCGAAGCCGATCGAAATCGCCACGATGAACAGGTTGTGGCGGTACTTGTTGAAATCGATCGAGCCGAGAATGCGCACACCCGTGGCGGCAACCATGCCGAACATCACGATGCCCGCCCCGCCCAGCACGAACGAAGGGACCGATGCCACGATGTGCGCCATCTTCGGGAACAGGCCCAGCGCGATGAGGATCACGCCGCCCATGGCTGCCACGAAGCGCGACCGCACACCCGTGACCGTCACCAGCCCAACGTTCTGCGAGAACGACGTGTACGGGAACGTGTTGAACACACCGCCGATCACAGTGCCCAGACCGTCGGCGCGCAGGCCGCGCGTGAGGTCATCGGTGGAGAGCTTCTTGCCGGTGATTTCTGCCAGCGCCAGGAACATGCCGGTCGATTCCACCAGCGTGATCAGCATCACGATGCACATCGAAGCGATGGCGCCGAAGTGGAAGGTCGGCATGCCGAAGTGCAGCGGCGTGATCACGGCCACCCAGTCGGCTTCGGTGATGCCGGCAAAGCTGACCTTGCCGAATGCCATGGCGATGAACGTGCCGATCACGATGCCCAGCAGCACCGCGATGTTGCCGATCAGGCCGCGGCCATACTTCGTCAGCAGCAGGATGATCACGAGCACTGCCAGCGCGATGCCCAGGCCGCTCAGGTCGCCGTAGGCAGGATTCGGCACGGTCTTGAGCACGCCGTCCGCCATGGTTTTCATGGTCGGCTGGCCGCCGGCAGCCCAGTTGATGCCCACGCCCATCAGCGACATGCCGATCAGCGTGATGACGGTGCCCGTCACGACAGGCGGGAAGAGTCCAAGCACACGCCCCATGAGCGGCGCGACGATGATGCCGAACAACCCCGCCGCGATCACCGCGCCGTAGATGCCGAGCAGGCCGATGCTCGGGTCCGTGCCGATGGCGATCATCGGGCCCACCGATGCGAAGGTCACGCCCATCATGACCGGCATGCGAATGCCGAACTTCCAAATACCGAAGGCCTGGATGAGGGTGGCAAGGCCGGCGGCAAAGAGATCCGCGTTGATCAGGAAAGCGAGCTGTTCCTTGGGCAGATGCAGTGCACCGCCCACAATCAGAGGCACTGCCACGGTGCCTGCATACATCACCAATACATGTTGCAGACCCAATGCGAGCAGGCGTCCGTACGCCACGCGCTCATTGGTCAGATCCGCCGTGGGGGCGGCGATGGTGCTGCTTGCCATAAAGGTCTCCTTTGGGTGGTAAGCCGGACGGCGTCCGGCTTGGAGCCTGCCCATGTTCCTGCTGCGCGCCCCGATTCTGGCCTTGTGGCACGTCCCGTCCTGATGTCGGGCGGTGTATCCCGGGCCAACCTTCGGCAGGTCGCTACGGATCGTGGACAGGTTCTTGGACGGCCGGCCTCTGTCGTGCCAGCTCGCCCGATACAGCTGAACCGGTCCTAGACTTTGTCCTTCCCGCCGCGTGGGCCCAATACCGAACGCAAATCGAAATCCGCGGGCGCTTCGGGGCGCACGCGATCGGCGCAGCATTGCAAGTGCTGGGCCATGTGGGCCTGGGCAGCGCTGGCGTCGCCACGCTCCAGTGCATTGAGGATGTCGAGGTGTTCGTCGAACGAGCAGGCGTTGTTGCCCGGGGCCTCGACGCTGGCGATCATCAGCGTCGTGCGCGACACCAGTCGACGCATCATCTCGACCACCAGCGGGTTGCCGGACTGCTCGGCCAGCGCTACGTGAAATTCCGCAGACAGGCGAATCCAGCGCGGACGATCCTGCGTGACAAACGCCTGGCGTTCCTGCTTGACGAGTTCCATCAGGGGCGCGATGGCCGCCTTGGGGTTGCTGCTGTGGCCCACCTTGTCGAGCACCGCGCGCTCCAGGATCTGGCGCAGCTCGAACATGGCGTGGGCTTCGTCGATGGAGGGCGCCGCGATGAACGCGCCGCGATTCGGCTCGAGGTCAACCAGGCCGTCAGCGGCCAGTTGGGAGAAGACCTTGCGCACCGTATGACGCGCGGTGGCATAGATTTCGCACAGCGCATGCTCCGTCAGCTTGGTGCGCGGGGGCAGGCGGTGCTCCATGATCGCGTCGTAGATCTCGTGATACATCCGTTCTTCGACCGACATGCGTGTTGCCCCCGATGCCTTGACGCCCGACTTCAACGTCGCTTCCGTGGAGACCAGCTTGAGATTCTTGGACATGGCAGATCCGCCTTTGAGTAACGCGCCGCAGCATAAGCAACTGCGAAAATCTGTTGACAATTATTCGTGGCGGCCGTCAATATTGTCAACAAAATGTGTTCGGGAATCCGACAAACTAGGGAAATCCCTGTTTCAATCCGAGTCCAACGACACGGCAGGAGCAGGGCGTCGGACCCAGAACCAGCGACGGCTTTGCCGGTTTGGCATGCCCCTCCCAACATGGATGGCAGGCGTAAACCGGCTGGACGCGCGCCGGGATGCGTGCACAGCACGTACCGAGCGGGCCCCGACGCCGGTCCTTGTCACACAAGGGTTTGGCGCGAGGTGCAAGTGGAGGCAGCGGCGCTTCTGAAAATTCAAACTACAGAGGAAGACAAATGGGACGCTTGACCACCCATGTGCTCGACACCGCTGCAGGCACGCCGGGTCAAAACCTGGCGATCGCACTGTTCAAAATTGTCGACAATCAGCGACAACCGATCAAATCGGTCCGCACCAATCACGATGGCCGTTGCGATGCGCCGCTGCTGGAAGGCGACGCGTTGCAAACCGGCGTGTACGAGCTGGACTTCGGCGTGGGCGAGTACTACCGCGCCGCCGGCGTCAAACTCCCCGATCCCGCGTTCCTGGACGTGGTGACGCTGCGCTTCGGCGTGGCCGACACCAGTGCGCACTACCACGTGCCGCTGCTGGTGTCGCCGTGGTCGTATTCGACCTATCGCGGTAGCTAACAGGGCAGGGAGTCATCATGGAAGGCTATATCCTCGACTGGGCCAACTTGCTCTTGCGTTGGCTGCACGTGATCGTCGCGATCGCGTGGATCGGGTCGTCGTTCTACTTCGTCTGGCTCGATAACAGCCTGACCAAGCCGACCGCGCCGGACCTGAAGGACAAGGGCGTCGACGGCGAGCTGTGGGCCGTGCACGGCGGCGGGTTCTACAACCCGCAGAAGTACCTGCTGGCGCCGAAGCAGCTGCCCGATCATCTGCACTGGTTCTACTGGGAGTCGTATTCGACCTGGATGTCGGGCTTCGCCCTGCTGACGGTGGTGTACCTGTTCAACGCCAACGTCTACATGATCGATCGCAGCGTGTTCGACATGACCGCGACGACGGCGGTGCTGCTGGCGCTAGGCTTCCTGGTGGTCGGCTGGCTCGTATACGACACGATCTGTCGCGTGTTCGGCAAGAACGACCGCGTGGTCGGCATTCTCGTGGCGATCTACGTGGTGATCGCGGCGTTTGCAGCGTGCCACCTGTTCTCGGGCCGCGCAGCATTCCTGCTGATCGGCGCGATGATCGCAACGATCATGAGCGCCAACGTGTTCTTCTGGATCATCCCGGGGCAACGCAAGGTGGTCGCCTCGCTCAAGGCTGGCGAAAAGCCGGACCCAATCCACGGCAAGCGCGGCAAGCAGCGCAGCGTGCACAACACGTATTTCACGCTGCCGGTGCTGTTCGCGATGCTGTCGAACCACTACAGCATGACGTACGCCGCCAACTACAACTGGGTTGTGCTCGTGCTGATCATGCTGGCCGGCGTGCTGATCCGTCAGTTCTTCATCCTGAAGCACAAGGGCGTCGTGAACTGGGGTTATCCGGCGGCAGGCGTGGCCGTGTTGCTGGGTGTCGCGGTCTGGCTGGCTCCCGTGTCGCGTCCGGCAGCTCCGGTGGCGGAAGCCCCGGCAGCAACGGCGCCCGCAGCTGCGGCAGAAGGCGGCGCTGCGGTTCCGGCAGCCGCCGCTGGCAGTTCGGACTTCGCGAAAGTACAGGCAGTCGTTACCGCACGATGCTACCAATGTCACTCGGCTCATCCTACCCTGATGCCTTCGCCGGCTAAGGGCGTGTTGCTCGATACGCCGGAAGAACTGGGCAAGCACGCGCAGCTCGTCTATCAGCAGGCCGTCCAGCAAAAGCTGATGCCGTTGGGCAATGTGACGCAAATCACCGACGACGAGCGCACGATCATCGCCAAGTGGTTCGAAGGCGGCGCCAAGACGAACTGAGGCGCACGCTCAGCAACAACAGAAAGGTTTATCGGAGCATGCCATTCGTTCCCTAGCGGGTGGCATGACCGGTGAGGGTTGAACGGGGCTGCGGCCCCGTTTTTTTTCGCCTGAAGCGTCTGCGGCGATGTGTCCGTGGCTGGGCTTGATTCGCCGCTGCCTCACCGGCCGCAAGGGGCGCCGGCAGGGCAGCCCCCAGAGCCTCGGAGTGGACGACTTATTTCCCGACGCCCAGCAACGCCAGTACGCCCAGCACCAGGAAGATCAGCGCCGCAATCCGATGCACCAGCGTGATCGGCATGCGCGCAGCGAACTTGTTGCCCATCAGTACTGCTGGCACGTTGGCGAGCAGCATGCCGACGGTCGTGCCCGCGACGACAGAGAACACGTCGTGAAAGCGCGCCGCCAGTGCAACGGTCGCAATCTGCGTCTTGTCGCCCATCTCGGCAAAGAAGAACGCAACGATGGTGGTCCCCAGGATGCCCAGGCCGCGCTGCGCGGTGGAGGGCGCTTCGTCGTCGTCGAGCTTGTCCGGAATCAGCATCCACCCGGCCATGGCGATAAAGCCCACGCCCAGGATCCAGCGCAGCACGTTTTCGCCGAGCACATGCGTGATCCAGCCACCGACAGCGCCGGCCAGTGCGTGGTTGACGAGGGTGGAGATGAAGATGCCGAGAATGATCGGCACCGGCTTGCGAAAACGCGCGGCCAGCAGGATCGACAGCAATTGCGTCTTGTCGCCGATTTCAGCGAGCGCGACGATGCCGGTGGAGACGAGAAAGGCTTCCATGTTGTTGTGGTGTCCGGGCCGTATGCGAACCAATGACGCGCCACTGCCGGCCCTGTCCGCAGTGGGTTGTCATCGGTCTCGCCAGGCGCGTCACCGGGTGCCGGGGTGGCACCCTGAGTGCGGCTGACCACGCCATAACCACCTGTCGTTGCGACGGCGGTCAAGTCTGTTGACGTGGCCCCCGGGGTATCGACCCCAGGCGGCTACTCCCCAATGGAAGCGAGGATTATAATTGGATCAGGCGTTGGCGCCAACCGCGAATTTGGCGGGCTCGCCCTGGATGTATGTGGCAGCCACGGCGCGATCCTCGCCCAGCAGCGCCAATGAGAACAGCAGTTCCTCCAGCGTTTCCGAGCGCGCATTGCGGCGGGCCAGCAGCGGCGTGGCTGCCGGGTCCAGCACGATGAAGTCGGCTTCGGCGCCCGGCACGAAGCTGCCGATGCGGTCTTCCCAGCCCAGAGCCTCAGCGGCGCCGCGCGTGGCCAGGTAGAACATCCGCAGCGCAGTCAGGTGATAACCGCCCATGCGCGCGACCTTATGCGCCGTGCCCATCGTGCGCAGCATCGAGAACGAGCTGCCGCCGCCCACGTCGGTCGCCAGCGTAAGCGCCAGGCGGTATGCGTCGTTCTGGTGGAAGTTGTAGAGGCCGCTGCCCAGGAACAGGTTGGAGGTGGGGCAGTGCGCCACGGCTGCGCCGGATTCGGCCATGCGTTGGCGGTCACCGTCGTCCAGCCAGATGGCGTGGCCGTAAAAGGCGCCTTTGCGCAGCAGGCCGTAGCGGTCGTAGACGTCCAGATAGCTGCGCGCGTCTGGGAACAGGTCAGCCACCCATTTCACTTCGTCGGGGTTCTCGGCGACGTGCGTCTGGATGAAGACGTCCTTGTATTGCTTGGCGAGTTCGGCGCAGGCCTGCAGCTGGGCTTCGCTCGACGTGGGCGCGAATCGCGGCGTGATGGCGTAAGCCAGGCGGTCCTTGCCGTGCCAGCGCGAGATCAGGTCAGCCGTGTCGCGCGCGCCGGATTCCGCCGTGTCGCGCAGGTATTCCGGGCAGTTGCGGTCCATCATCACCTTGCCCGTGATCATGCGCATGCCGCGTTGCTGGGCTTGCGTGAACAGCGTCTCGGCAGACCCGCGATGCACGGTGCTCCACACCATCGCGCTGGTCGTGCCGTTGCGCAGCAGTTCGTCGAGGAAGAACGAGGCGACGCCGGCGGCGTACTGCTCGCTTTCGAAGCGGCGCTCTTCCGGGAAGGTGTACGTCTCCAGCCAATGCAGCAGACCCGGCGACGGCGACGCGATGATGTCCGTCTGGGGGAAGTGGATATGCGTGTCGATGAAGCCGGGGACGATCAGCTTGCCGCTGTAGTCGTGCAATTGCGCGCCGGCCGGCAGGTCTTCACGCAGCGCGGCATAGTCGCCGGCCTTGATCACCTTGCCGCCCAAGACCACGAGCAGGCCGTCTTCCCAGTACTCATAGGCATCGCGCTCGCGATACTGCGGATCGTGCAGGAAATGCAGCACGCGGCCGCGGTAGGCGTGAACGGTGTTGGAAGTCGGAGGCATCGTGGTCATATCGTCTCGTGGATTTTTAGTGTGCGGCTTTCCAGTGGTCGTCGACCTTGGCGAGCCACAGGGCTTTGTCCTGTTCGGGCAGGAAGGACGCCTCGAAGCTGTTGCGCGCGAGCGCGTGGGCATCGGCTGCAGACAGGTCGAGGGCGTTGAACGTGGCGAGCCAGTTGGTGTTCATGTAGCCGCCAAAGTAGGCCGGATCGTCGGAATGCAGCGTCACAGCGCAGCCGGCGTCCAGTAGTTGCTTGAGCGAGTGGTCGCGCAGGTCGGGGTAGACCTTCAGTTTTTCGTTCGACAGCGGGCAGACCGTCAGCGCGATGCGTTCGGCCGCGAGGCGCTTGACGAGCGCGGCATCGTCGATGGCGCGTACGCCGTGATCGATGCGCTCCACCTTGAGGATGTCGAGGGCGTCGATCACGTATTGCGCCGGGCCTTCTTCACCAGCGTGGGCGACCAGGCGCAGGCCGAGTTCCTTGCAGCGTGCGAATACGCGTGCGAACTTCTCCGGCGGGTTGCCGCGCTCGGACGAATCCAGCCCCACGCCGATGATGCGGTTGGCCGGATCCTGGATATAGGGCAGGGCCGCTTCGAGCGTGTCGAAAGCGTCTTCCTCGCTCAGATGGCGCAGGAAGCAGAGGATCAGCGCGCTCGAAAAACCATGCTCGCGCTCGGCGTCATCCAACGCGCGGACGATACCGTGAATGACCACATGCATGGGCACGTTGCGCGCGGTGTGCGTCTGCGGGTCGAAGAAGATTTCGGCGTGGTGGACGTTGTCGGCCAGCGCACGTGCCACGTATGCGGCGGTCATGTCGTAGAAATCCTGCTCGGTGAGCAGCACGCTGGCGCCGGCGTAGTACAGGTCGAGGAACGATTGCAGATCGTCAAAGGCGTAGGCTGCTCGCACTTCTTCCACGGACGCATACGGCAGCTTCACGCCGTTGCGCTCGGCCAGCGCGAACATCAGTTCAGGTTCGAGCGAGCCTTCGATGTGGATGTGCAGTTCAGCTTTGGGGCTGTTGGCGATGCGTTCTGCAAGCGCGGAGGAAATCGGCATGATCAGACAGGCGTGGGGACTCGGTAAGGGACCGCCGCGCCGCTGCTCGCGCTGGTGAGCGCATGCTGTTGCAGCTCTCGCACCTGCAGCAGTTGCGCGACGACGGATACCGCAATGATATCCGGCGCCTTGTCCACGATGCCCGCCACGCCAATCGGGCACACCATTTCCGGCAGGCGGGCCGGGTCCACGCCGTGCTCGACCATGCGGTGCTCGAAACGCGCGCGCTTCGTCTTGGAACCGATCAGACCGAAGTAGGCAAAGTCCGTGCGGCGCATGATGCGTTCGCACAGCGCGAGATCCAACGCATGGTTGTGCGTCATGACCAGGAAGTAGCTGCCCGCGGGCGCGTGGTCGATCACGGCTTCCGGCGTATCGGTGGATTCGATGGCGACGTTCGGCGGCACTTCCGTGGGAAACGGGAACATCGCATCCCGCTCGTCAACCCACGTGACGCGACAGGGCAGATGCGCCAGTGCGCGCACGATGGCGTGGCCGACGTGGCCCGCGCCGCACAGCACGATCGACATGTCGGGCGGCAGCACGGTTTGGGTGAAGCCGCTGGCGTCGAGTTGCACGCCGGCTGCGGCTGCGTCGCCCACGCTCGCTTCAACCGCGACCGCCGGATCGGCGGAGACGATACGGCGCAGGCTGCGGCGTTGGCGCATGGCGTCGTCGGCCAGCGCGATCCACTTCACATCACGCGTGTCGAGTCGTTCAAGCGACAGCCGCACCACGCCGCCGCAGCATTGGCCGAGCGCAGGGCCGAGCGGAATGCGCACGAACTGCCGACGTGCTTCGCCGGCGGCTTCAGGCGCATTCATCATCGTCTGCGCGATTTCCATCGCACGCCATTCGAGATGGCCGCCGCCGATGGTGCCGAAGAAGCCGTCGGTGCATACCAGCATCAGCGTGCCTGGTTCGCGTGGAGCAGAGCCCTGCACGTCCGTTACCGTGACCAGCACGCACGGCTGCGCCGCTTGCACGGTGGCGAGCACGTCGGCGAAGCGGAATGGGCGCAGTTGCGTGTGGTCCATGGTCTGTTCTCCGAACTCAGGCGGACAGCGGGGCGCTGCGGATGGCATCCACAGCCTTGAGGATTTCTTCGCTGGTGGCCGGCGCATTCAGCGGCGGATTCGTCCGGCCATCGCCAACCGCAGCCACCGCATCGCGAATGGCGAAGAAGACCGAGAACGGCAGCAGCAGCGGCGGCTCACCCAGCGCCTTGGAACGGTGGATGCTGTCTTCCACGTTGGCGTTGTTGAACAGATTCACGCGGAAGTCCGGCGGGCAGTCGTTGACCGTCGGGATCTTGTAGGTGGACGGCGCGTGCGTCATCAGCTTGCCGTTCTTGTTCCACCACAGCTCTTCGGTCGTGAGCCAGCCCATGCCCTGGATGAACGCGCCTTCCACCTGGCCGATGTCGATGGCCGGGTTGATCGAGCGGCCGGCGTCGTGCAGCACGTCGGCGCGCAGCAGGCGCCATTCGCCGGTCAGCGTATCGACCACCACTTCCGACACGGCTGCGCCATACGCGTAGTAGTAGAACGGGCGGCCCTTCAGCTTGGATTGATCCCAGTGCAGCTTGGGCGTGGCGTAGAAGCCGTCGGACCACAACTGCACGCGGGCAACGTAGGCCTTGCCGATCAGCTCGTCGAAGGGCACGCGGCGCGTACCGATTTCCAGATGGTCGCCCACGATCGCCACCGTCTCGATGGGCGCTTCGTAATGCTCGGCCGCAAACGCGATCAGGCGCTGGCGGATCTGGCGTGCGGCGTCTTGTGCAGCCTTGCCGTTCAGGTCGCTGCCTGTGGATGCCGCCGTGGCGGAGGTGTTTGCCACCTTGCTGGTGTCGGTCGCCGTGACGCGGATGCGCGTGAACGACACGCCCAGTTCGTGTGCTACGACCTGCGCGACCTTCGTGTTCAGGCCCTGGCCCATTTCGGTGCCGCCGTGGTTCACGAGGATCGAGCCGTCGTTGTAGACGTGCACAAGGGCGCCGGCCTGGTTGAAGTGCTTCACGTTGAACGAGATGCCGAACTTCACCGGCGTCAGCGCAAGGCCACGCTTGAGCACCGGGCTGGTCGCATTGAACGCGCGAATCGCTTCTCGGCGGGCGCGGTAGTCGGACGTCGCTTCCAGCTCGTCCAGCAGTTCATGGATGACGTTGTCCTCCACCGTCTGGCCGTATGGCGTGACGTTGTTCTTGTCCTTGCCGTACAGATTGGCGCGGCGTACGTCGAGCGCATCCTTGCCGACCGAGCGCGCGATGTTGTCCATGATGTACTCGATGGCAAACGCGCCCTGCGGGCCGCCAAAGCCTCGGAACGCGGTGTTCGACTGCGTGTTGGTGCGCGCGCAGAAGCCGTCGATTTCCACCTCAGGCAGCCAGTAGGCGTTGTCGAAGTGGCAGATGGCGCGCGTCATCACCGGGCCCGACAGGTCGGCCGAGAAACCGGCGCGCGAGGTCATGTCGACCTTGACGCCCTGGATGCGCCCATCGTCGTCGTAGCCGGCTTCGTAGGCAAAGCGGAAGTCATGCCGCTTGCCGGTGATCATCATGTCGTCGTCGCGGTCCGGACGCAGCTTGACGGGGCAGGCGAGTTTCCATGCCGCCAGCGAAGCGCAGCAGGCGAACAGGCCCGATTGCGACTCCTTCCCGCCGAAACCGCCGCCCATGCGACGGCATTCGACCAGCACCTGGTTGGCGTGCCAGCCCAGCATGTGCGACACCATGTGCTGCATCTCGGTCGGATGCTGCGTCGAGCACCAAACGTGCATGCCGTTGTCTTCCTTCGGCACCGCGTACGAGATCTGGCTTTCGAGGTAGAACTGCTCCTGGCCGCCCAATGACATCTTGCCGGCTTCGGAGTGGGGCGCGGCAGCGATGCGCTCGGCGGGTTCGCCGCGCTTGAGGTGCATCGGCGGCAGCACGGACTTGCCGGCAGCGCGTGCCTCTTCAGGCGTCAGCAGCGGGGGCAGCACTTCGTATTCGATATTGCCCAGACGCGCTGCACGGCGCGCCGCATCGTGCGACGTGGCCACCACGATGAACATCGGCTGGCCGATAAAGTGCACCGTGTCGGTCGCCAGGATGGGATCGTCATGGATGATCGGGCCGCAATCGTTCGTGCCCGGAATGTCGGCTGACGTGAATACCGCCACCACGCCCGGCGCGGCTTTCACGCGATCCAGATCCATGTTCACGATGCGCGCATGCGCCTGCGTGCTCATGCCGAGCGCTGCGTGCAGCGTGCCGGCCAGCTCGGGGATGTCGTCGGTGTAGGTGGCGGTGCCTGCAACATGCAGGTGCGCAGATTCGTGCGGGCGCGAAATGCTCACCACAGCACCGCGCTGATCAGGCATGGCGGCAGCAATATCGGCTTCCGCCAGCAGGAAGGCTTCGGTTTGCTTGTTCATGTTCTTAGGCTGCCGTGAGGGTATTCAATTCCACTGCGCGCACATTGATCTGTTGGGGCGCGAGCGGCGCATCGGTGCGGGTTTCCAGCCAGAAGCGGTACACCGTGTTGGCAGCCGATACGCGGCGGTAGTTGTCGGTGGCGCGCATGTCGGTCAGCGGGGTGTAGTCACGCGACATGGCTGCCATGGCAGCATGCACCGTCGCTTCGTTCCACGGCTGGCCAACGATGGCGTTTTCCGTCTCCGTCGCGCGCTTGGACGTTGCCGCCATGCCGCCGTAAGCGATGCGTGCGCTGCGCACCATGTCACCGTCCAGTTCGATGGCCAACGCCGCGCACACGGCGGAAATGTCTTCGTCGAAGCGCTTCGAGAGCTTGTACGTACGGAAGCGCAGAGCATCGCGGCCCTCACGTGCGGGGATGCGCAGGCCCGCAACGAATTCGCCTTCTTCCATCGCGTTCTTCTGGTAGGCGAGGTAGAGGTCTTCGAGCGGCAACTCGCGGCGGACTTCGCCACGCTGCAGGACGACGCGCGTGCCGATGGCAATGAGCGCGGGTGCCGAGTCACCGATCGGCGAGCCGTTTGCGACGTTGCCGCCCAGTGTCCCGGCATTGCGGATCGGCAGCGAGGCAAAGCGCTTCCACAGCTCGGTCAGCTCCGGGTAGTCCGCGGCCAGGAATTCGTAGGCCTTTTCCAGCGAGACGGCAGCGCCGATCTCGATCCAGCCGTCACGCTTTTGCAGTGCGTACAGGTCGACCACCTGGCCGATGTACAGGATGTCGCCCAGGTCGCGGAACTGCTTGGTGACCCACAGGCCGACGTCGGTGCTGCCGGCCAGGATGCGGATGTTCGGATGCGCGGCCTTGATGGCGGCAAAGGCCGATGCGGTGCGTGGTGCGTAGAAGCGCGGCGCATTCTCGGTGCCGACGGGCGCATAGCTGAAGGTGTCGTTGCGCTGCAGCTTGCGCAGCGTGTCGGCCAGTTGCGTGCGATCGATGCCTGCCGGCGCGGGCAGTTCGAACATGCGTTCGCCCGCGTCGATGATGGGGCGGTATCCGGTGCAGCGGCACAGGTTGCCAGTGAGCGAATCGCAGATGGTCTGGCGCGAGGGGATTGGCGCCTGGCTGCCGGTGTTTTCGTACAGGGCGTAAAGCGACATCACGAAGCCCGGCGTGCAGAAGCCGCACTGGGATCCGTGGCACTCCACCATGGCCTCTTGCACCGGGTGCAGCGTGCCGTCCTTGCCGCGCACGTCTTCCACGGTGAACAGCGCCTTGCCGTCAAGCGTAGGCAGGAACTGGATGCATGCGTTGACGGCCTTCAGTCCGACGCTGCCATCTTCCTGCAGTTCGCCGAGCACGACGGTACAAGCACCGCAATCGCCCTCGGCGCACCCTTCCTTGGTGCCAGTGCAGTGCGCGTCTTCACGCAGGTATTGAAGCACCGTCCGGGTGATCGGGGCGTCCGTGACGGTGCGGACCTGGCCGCGGTGGAAGAAGCGGATGGGCTGAGTCTCCATGGGGGTTCTACGCCTGTTTGTGTGTGTAACGGAACCATAGCACCGGGCCAGGAATGCAATATTTGGCCCATGTGATAACCCGCATCGGAAAGCCAAAATCCGGGGTATACCCGCCGGTAGCGGTCTGGCGGCGCGGCGTGCAGGTGACATACACTGACAGCGTCCTCAAGCACGTTTTTTAGAAGGGTCGGCGCAGCCGTTACCCGCCTCCAGATGCACGGCAAAGATCACCTCGATACCTATCTCCTGCGCGTTCTCTACACGCTGCTCACCGAGCAGAGCGTGACCCGTACGGCGGTCAAGCTTGGCCAGTCACAGCCGGCCATCAGCAACACGCTCAAGCGCCTGCGCGAGATCACCGGCGACGCCATTCTGGTGCGCGGCAAGAACGGCATGGTGCCGACCGAGCGGGGGCATGACTTGCTGTCGCTGGCCCAGCAAAGCCTGGAGGCGATGGAGCGCATCGCCCGACCTTCGCAGGATTTCGATCCCGGCAACACGACGCGCACGTTCCACCTGGGTGCACCGGACTATCTTGATGCCTTTTTCCTGCCCAACATCGTCGAGCGCCTACGCAAGCAGGCGCCGCACGCCAAGTTGGTGGTGCATCCGCTCAATGCCGGGGTCGACTACCTGGCCGCCCTGGAGCAAGGCGGCATGGACCTGGTGATCGGCAACTGGCTTTCACCGCCCGAACATCTGCACATTTCACCGCTGTTCGACGATGAAGTCGTCTGCATGCTGGGCGCACAGCACCCGCTGGCGCGCAAGGGCATCTCGCTCAAGCACTATGTGGAGATGCCCCATCTGGCGCCTGCGCCATATGCCGTCATGCAGCGCAGCATGATCGATCAGGCTCTTGCGGAGCAGGGGCTCAAGCGGCAGATCCAGGTGTCGCTGCCGTATTTCGGGCTGGTGCCATATGTGCTGATGCGCACCGATCTGGTGTTCACCACCGGCCGCCAGTTCGCCGCGCACTGCGCCCAGTATTTGCCGATCCGCATCCTGCCGACACCCATGGCATTTCCCAAGATGCGCTTCTATCAGCTCTGGCACGAGCGCAGCCACGCGGCGCCCGATGTGATGTGGCTGCGCCGCATGATCGGCGAAGTGGCGGCCGAGTTACCGCAGCATCCGCAGTTGGAATCGGCGGTGGCCTGAACTGAACCGCCGTCGTCCTGCTCTGCGGCGGGGCAGGCAGGAAGCTATTTTCCGGTTGCGACCGCCTTCCCGTAGTCCGGGAAGAACACCTGCTCTCCGTTGACCTTGAAGTCGGCAATGACCTGCTGACCGGCGGGTGACGTGATCCATTCGATCAGCTTGGTTGCATCGGTGTAGTTGACGCTCGGGTATCTCTTCGGATTGACCGCGATGATGCCGTAGGGGTTGAACATGCGCGGGTCGCCGGCCAACACGATGTCGAGACCCGTTTTGGCACGGTAGGCGCCGTAGGTCGCGCGGTCGGACAGCGTGTAGGCGTTCATCTGCGCGGCCATGTTCAGCACTTCGCCCATTCCGAGCCCTGCGCTCACGTACCACGGCTTGCCATTCGGGGCGATGTTGGCGGTCTTCCAGTAGGCCTTTTCCATAACATCGGTGCCGGAGTTGTCGCCGCGCGAGATGAACTTGGCGCCGGCTTTTTCGCCCGCCGCAGCGATGGTCTCCATCCCCTGAATGACATTCTTCTGGCCGCGCACGTGAGCGGGGTCCGCGTCGGGGCCGACGAGGATGAAGTCGTTGTACATCACGTCGCGGCGGTCGATGCCACCCCCTGAGGCGACGAAGGCATCTTCCAGCTGGCGGGCGTGCACCAGCACCACATCCACATCCCCCGATTCCCCCAACTTGACCGCCTTGCCAGTGCCAACGGCAATCACCTGCACATGCACGCCGGTGGCGGCCTCAAATTTGGGCAACAGGACCTTCAGCAGACCGGAATTCTCTGTGCTGGTGGTGGTAGCCATGCGGAGATCACCAGCATATGCGGCAGTGGCAACCGCGAGCGTCAGGCAGATGAGAGCAGATAGCCGAAGGGCTTTGGACAATCGGGGCATGTTGTGGGGGCTAGCGCGAAGGCGTGGACGCTTTATGTCGGATGCTGCATGATGGCGGCAACGTCGGGGGCAGCCAGCGACCACGAGATGCCCGCCCCGCAACGAGCAGAATTGTTCTCCCGGGGCACGGCGGAAGTAAATAGGAAACCATAAACATAATGACATTCCAGTTCGAGGTATTTCCGGTGGTGGGGCCGGACGACAACCCGCGTGCGAACGGCAAGGTGTTCCAGTTACTGCGGGCGGTGCGAGAGACGGGGTCGCTACACCGCGCGGCGAAACAGGTGGGGCTGTCATACCGGCACGCCTGGGGCGTGATGCGGTCGTGGGAGGAGATGCTTGGCCGCGCGCTGCTCGACATGGAGCGGGGCCGGGGCGCCTCCCTCACGCTTTTTGGTGAGCGCATGCTGCGCGCCGAGATGCGCCTGCGCGAGCAGCTCGATCCGGCACTGCATCAGGCCATGGGGCAGTTCCTCTCGGAGCTGGAAGACGCATCCCAGTCGCAGGCGCGCATCCGTTTCTCGGGCAGCCATGACCCAGCCGTGGAGCTGCTGGCCGAGACGTTTGCGCGGCAAAGCCACGGCGCACACATCGACACCGTGTTCTGCAGCGCCGTTGAAGGGCTGATCTGCCTGCAGGAAAAGCAATGCGAGGTAGCCGGCTTCTATGTGGCGCCGCAGCAAGGCGCGGGCTCGATCGCGCACCAGACCTTGCGCAAGTGGCTGCGCCCGACCGCCGTGCGCCTGATCGCCCTGGCCGATCGCGAGCAGGGACTGATGATGTCGGCGGAATGGGCGGGGCGGGTGCAGTCGCTGGGGGATCTGGCGCGCACGCAGGCGCGCTTCATTAACCGCCAGCGCAGTTCGGGCACGCGTTTGCTGTTCGATCAGTTGCTGGTGGCTGCCGGGCTATATCCCGACCAGATCCACGGGTACGACGAGCAGGAATTCTCCAGCGACAAGATCGCCGTGGCCGTGCAGGAAGGGCGGGCGGACGTCGGCTTCGGCCTGCGCCCTGGCGCCGAAGCGCACGGTCTGCATTTTGTGCCGCTGACGCGCGAAACGTACTACCTGGCGGTGCGCCGCAACGACGCACTGTCGCCCTGGGTGCGCGAGCTGATCGAGCGCATCGGGCAGCCGGCCTTCCGCGAAGGCCTGGGCCATCTCGCCGGCTACCGGCCGACCGAGCACGTTTCGCTGCTCACCGCAGAGCAGGCGCTGCCCTGGCACGCTGACGAGGCTCGCGCGCTGGCCCGCTGAAGTCGTGCGAACATGGCAGGGTTTGCGCCATTGCGCGCCTCGTCCATGTTCCGCCCATGTCACGTTTCTCTGTCTGGACCCAAGCCCTGCGCATGCTGCGCCGCGACTGGCGCGCCGGTGAACTGAACCTGCTGCTTGTTGCGCTGGTGCTGGCTGTGGCCGCGCTGGCGTCCGTCAGTTTCCTGGCCGACCGCATGCATGCCGGCCTGGAGCGTGATGCGCGTCAGCTGATCGGCGCGGATGTGCTTGTCGTGTCCGACCAGCCGCTGCCGCCCGACATCGAGGCGCATGCGCATGCGAGCGGCCTGCGGGTCACGCATACCGCCACCTTCCCCAGCATGGCGAGCACGTCGACCAAGGGCGCATCGGGCGAGCCCGCTTCGCAACTCGCTGCCATCAAGGCCGTCGACATGGGCTACCCGCTGCGCGGCACCCTCAAGGTGGGCGATGACGGGCGAGATACCGTGGGCGCGCCAATCCAGGGCGTTCCCGCCGCAGGCACGGTGTGGGTGGACGCACCGCTGCTAGAAGCGCTCGGCATTCGCGTGGGCGATGCGATCCGCTTGGGCAAGCGCACCTTCAAGGTCGCTCACGTCATCACCCAGGAGCTTGATCGCGGCGCGGGCTTCATGAATTTCGCCCCCCGGGTGATGCTGTCGATGTCAGACCTGGGCTCGACAGGCCTCGTCACCTACGGCAGCCGCGTAACGTACCGCTTGCTGGTCGCTGGCCCGGATGCCGCTGCCGGCGCATTCCACACTTGGATCGAGAACGAAGCGAAGACGCGCCAGTTGCGTGGCGTGCGCGTTGAATCGTTGCAGAACGGCCAGCCGCAGATGCGCGAAACGCTGGACCGCGCCGAGCGCTTCCTCTCGCTCGTCGCCTTGCTGGCGGCCATGATTGCCGCAGTGGCGATTACGATGGCCGCGCGCCGCTACACCGCGCGCCATACCGATGCGGTGGCCGTCATCAAATGCCTTGGACTCAAGCAACTGCAGATTCTCGGCACGTTCGCACTGGAGTTCTTGCTGATCGGCGTGATGGGTTCGGCGGTGGGCGTGGCGCTGGGTTATGGCGCGCACTGGTTATTACTGGCGTCGCTCGGCGACCTGGTCACGGTGCCATTGCCCGCGCCATCCGCCTGGCCTGCGATCGTGGGCGTGACGGCGGGGCTGGTGCTGCTCATCGGCTTTGCGGTGCCGCCGTTGCTGGGCCTTGTGCGCGTGGCGCCGCTGCGCGTGCTCCGGCGCGATGTGGCGGAGCGCGCGGTTGCCGCATGGATCGGCTATGCGCTGGGTGCGGCGGCGTTCTTTGCGCTGCTGGTCGTGTCTGCGCGCGACGTGAAGCTTGGCGCGCTGACCGCTGCCGGGTTTGCCGGCGCCATCGTCGTCTTTGCGCTGCTGGCTGCAGGCGGGTTGCGCGCGCTGGCGGTGTCTTTGGGGCGTGGTCGAGCGCTCAGTCTGGGTTGGCGCTTTGCGCTCGCCGTGCTGGAGCGCCGTCGTGGCGTGAGCGTGCTGCAGACCGTGGCACTTGCGGTCGGTTTGATGGCGCTGCTATTGCTTGCCATGACGCGCAATGATCTGATCCGCTCGTGGCACAACGCCACCCCGGCCGATGCGCCCAACCGGTTCATCATCAATATCCAGCCCGATCAGATGCAGGCGGTGGCCCAGGCCCTCGCCCAAGCCGGCGTGGCGGACCCAACGCTCTACCCGATGGTGCGCGGGCGCCTGACGCAGGTGAATGGTCAGGTGATCGACCGCCAGACCTATGCCGAATCGCGCGCCCGCAATTTGGTCGAACGCGAATTCAACCTGTCGTACGCGACCACGCAGCCGCCTGAAAATCGCATCGTTTCCGGCCAATGGTTCAGTGGACAAAAGCCCGAGGCCTCGGTGGAAGAGGGCATTGCCAAGACGCTCAATCTCCATCTGGGTGACGTGCTGCGCTTCGACGTCGCCGGGCAGACCGTGGATGCGCCCATCACGTCATTGCGCAAGCTCGACTGGAGTTCGATGCGCGTGAATTTCTTCGTGATCCTGCCGCCCGTGGCGCTGCACGATATGCCGCAGACGTACGTGACCGCGTTCCGCATTCCCGCCGGGCAGGCCGATCTGCCGGCAAAGCTTGTGCGCGAGTTTCCGAACCTCACGGTGGTCGATACCGAACTGATCCTGCAGCAGGTGCAGGGCGTGCTGGACCAGGTGACGGCGGCGGTGGAATTCCTCTTCGTCTTTACGCTGGCGGCGGGTGTGCTCGTGTTGTATGCAGCGCTCTCCGGCTCGCGCGACGAGCGCTTGCGCGATGCCGGCGTGCTGCGCGCGCTGGGTGCGGGCTCCAGCGTGGTGCGGCAGACGCAGTACGCAGAAGTGCTGATCGTTGGCGGCCTCGCCGGGCTGATGGCCGGCTTGGGCGCGATCGCCATCGGCTGGGTGCTGTCGGCGTATGTGTTCGATTTTCCGTATCGTTTCAACCCGGCAATCCTGCCGGTGGGCATCGTGAGCGGCATGGCGTGCGCCTTTGTTGGCGGCTGGTTGGGCTTGCGCGACGTGCTGCGTCGCCCGGCCATGGCAACGCTTCGTGACGCGTGACGACGCCTGGATTTTTCTTGATGTGACTGACGCTGTATGACTGACGCAACTTCCGGCCAGGAATCCCTGGCGTTCGACCTCATTGGCGGCGAAGCGCGTGTGCGCGAACTCGTTGACCGCTTCTACGACCTGATGGACCTGGAGCCCGAGTTTGCCGTGCTGCGCGCGCTGCATCCGCAAAGCCTGGATGGTTCGCGCGACAAGCTGTTCTGGTTCCTGTGCGGCTGGCTGGGCGGCCCGAATCATTTCATCGAGCGGTTTGGTCACCCGCGCTTGCGCGCGCGCCATCTGCCGTTCGAGATCGGCACGCAGGAGCGCGATCAATGGATGCGCTGCATGGCGCTCGCCATGCAGGACATTGGCCTGGGCGAAGCCCTGCAGATGCGCCTGATGCAGGCGTTCTGGCAGACCGCCGACTGGATGCGCAACGTGCAGCGCTAGGGTGGCGCGCTAAACCGCACCTCACAAGAACACATTCAAGGAGACCCCGATGATCGGTTTGCCCACCGCCGACGATGTGCTCGCGTTCTGGTTCGGCAACGCGCCGCTGCTCGACGCAAGGCCGGAATGGTTCACCAAATCCGACGCGTTCGATGCCGAGATCCGCGCGCGCTTCCTGCCGCTGTGGGAGGCGCTTTCCACGGGCGACGCCGACACCTGGATGGACACGCCGCTCGAAGCCATCGCGCGCATCGTCGTGCTCGACCAGTTCTCGCGCAACATGTTTCGCGGCACCGCCCGCGCGTTTGCCAGCGATGCGGCTGCGTTGCACACCGCGCAGATCGTCGTGGCCGCAGGATGGGACGCGCAATTGCCAACGCGCCATCACCGCGTGTTCTGCTACCTGCCGTTCGAGCACAGCGAGGCGCTGTCTGCGCAGGACGAGTCGATTCGCCTCTATACGCGCCTGCATGATCAGGAAGGCGACGCGGACTCGCTCATCTGGGCGCAGAAGCACCGCGAGATCGTCGCGCGCTTCGGGCGCTTTCCGCATCGCAACGAAGCGCTCGGGCGCGTTTCCACGCCCGAGGAAGTTGTGTTTCTGATGCAGCCGGGGTCGTCGTTCTAGGCTGACGGCGCTTTTCCCGCTTAGCGGCTCAGCACCGAATACATCAGCGTTCCCGAGAAAGTGAGCAGTACCAACGCAGCGCCGCGCAATAGTTTGGGCGTATGAGACGCCCATGAGTGCCGCGCCGTGAGGAGCATGCCCAGATACGACCAGCCGATGGCAATGGGCATTAGCACGACCAGGAACGTGGCCATGGTCCGCCCAAAATCGGCTGCGGTCTGGAATGCCGCGAGTGGAAAGAACGTGCTTCCAAACAGCAGCGCTTTCGGGTTCATCAGCGTGGTGACGAACATGTCGCGCAAGCCCACCGGATTTGCCGCAACGTGCTGCAGCGCACCGCTTTGTCGCCAGATCCTTGCGGCCAGGTAGAGGATGTAAGCAGAACTCAGCAGCTTGACGATGGCCGGTAGCCACGGCCGGCTGACCGACAGGGCGCTCAGGAAGAATCCCCACAGCGAGATTGACGTGACATAGCCCAGCGCCTCGGCGGCAATGAGCGGGCTCGTCTGCCGCACGCCCACCTTGAGGCCGGACGAGAGCAGCAGCGTGTTCGTGGGCCCCGGCATGATCAGCACCAGGGCCACATACAGCGCCATCGTCAGCAACGGATTCTGCATGAAGCCCTACGTGCGCTCGCGACGTTCAGACCACTTGTCGACCGTCTCGCGCGGCGCACGCGCCAGCATGTCGATCAACGCGGCAGGATCGTTGCTCACGTGCAGCAGATCAGCGTGGTGGCGCTTGAGGAAGCCTTCCTGCACGGCATGGTCGATGAAGGCGAGCAGCTTGTCGTAAAAACCCGCCACGTTCAGCAGGCCGATTGGCTTGTTGTGATAGCCGAGCTGCAGCCACGTGAACGTCTCGAACAGCTCTTCGTAGGTGCCGACGCCGCCGGGCATGGCGATGAAGGCGTCTGCACGGTCGGCCATCATCTGTTTGCGCTGGTGCATGCTGTCGACGATGTGCAGTTCGGTCAACTCCTTATGCCCGACCTCCTTGCGCACCAGCGATTTCGGGATGATGCCGATGACCGGGCTGCCGCCGTGCAGCACCGCGTCGGCCACCACGCCCATCAGGCCGACGTTGCCGCCGCCGTAGACGAGCGTGAGGTCGCGCTTGACCATCTCATTGCCGAGCGCGATGGCGTTGGCTTTGTATTCCGGGCGCTCACCCGGGCTGGAACCGCAATAGACGCAGATCGATTTCATTGAGCAGGAGTGGTGGTGCCGGGGTTGCCAATGGGCGGATCGTTGCTGCGGCTGACCGCCAGCAAATCAAACGCTCGCCGCGGCTTGCCGCGCAGGTAAGGCGCGAGGATCGACAGGATGTGGTAGCTCACGCCGTGCAGGTGGTCACGGATAGCGTTCGGGTCGTTGTACTGGCGCGGGTGCTGTACGAACTGGAACGACAGCCAGTAGGTGGCGATCACGACGATGTTGGTACAGATGACGTCGACTTGCTCGGCCGTGGCTTCCATCTCGCCGTCTTCGATGAACTGGTGGCAGATGTCCATGGCGAAGTGGCGCTTCTGCTCGACGATGCGCTTGAAGTTCAGCTCGAGCATGCGGTTGCGCGCGAGCAGATCGTTGATGTCGCGGTACAGGAAGCGGTAGTTCCATAGAAACTCCGACATGTACTGCAGGTAGCCCCACGTTTCGTCGAGTGTGGCCTTGTGGTCATCCGGCAGCTTCAGGCGACGGGCGATCTCCTGCTCGAACTGCACGAAGATCGAGTTGATGATGTCGTCCTTGTTGCGGAAGTGGTAGTACAGGTTGCCCGGGCTGATCTCCAGCTCTTCGGCGATCGTCGTGGTGGTGACGTTGGGCTCGCCCAGTTCGTTGAACAGGCGCAGCGACACTTCGAGAATGCGATCGCGCGTGCGGCGCGGGCCGGTGGAATGCTGCTTGGTTTCCATTGAACTGCCAAGGCCGGTGGCCCTGTCTCCGTGGCGTATTGGTGCCCGGATTATAAGAGATCGTGCTTGTGCAACGACCCCCACATGCTGTGGGGCAGGCATTACCAAACGTTGTCGCCGGCTTTTCGCTGGTGTTCCTAATGCAACAGCGACGCCACCCACGGCCAGGCGATCGCCACCCAAGTCCCCACGCACAGCAGCAGGGCGAGCATGACGGCCGCGCTGCCGAAATCCTTGGCGCGCTTGGACAGCCCGTGCTGCTCCAGCGAGATGCGGTCAACGGCCGCTTCCACGCTCGAATTGAGCAGTTCGACAATGAGCACCAGCACCAGCGTGCCGAGCATCAGAATGCGCTCGACCACCGTGGCGGGAATCACGAACGCGCATGGCAGCAGGATGGCGCACAGCGTCAACTCCTGGCGGAACGCGCTTTCCTCGTCGATGGCGAAGCGGATGCCGCTGATGGAATTCTTGAGCGCAAACCACGCCCGCGTGATGCCGCGATTGCCCTTATGCGGGTTGTCGGCCGGCGAGTACGCACCGGCCGCGGGCGGTGCGGGCGGATTTTCCAGTCGCTTGTCCGGCGGGGTGGTGGGCTTCATGGAATGCAAGGCTCAGGCACCCGCGGCGGTAGTCGGCTCGGCGGCCTTGGTATTGCCGGCGGGTGCAGCGGGCATTGGCCGCAGGTGCGCAAGGAATTGCTCCGAGGCGGCACGCCACGAAAACTTCTCGGCATGAGAACGTGCGGTGACGCGGTCGATGCGCAGCGCTTCCAGGCAGGCTTCGCGCAGGTCTTCGCGCAGCGCGCCGGCCGGCGAATCGCCCAGCACGTCGATCGGCCCCGTCACCGGATACGCGGCCACCGGCAGGCCGCTGGCCAGCGCTTCCAGCAGGACCAGGCCGAACGTGTCGGTGCGGCTCGGGAAGACGAACACATCGGCCGATGCGTACACCTTGGCCAGCTCCGGTTGCTTGAGCACGCCGAGGTAGCTGACGTTCGGGTACTTCGCCTTCAGACCGGCCAGAGCGGGGCCTTCGCCCACCACCCATTTGGAGCCCGGCAGATCGAGTTCCAGGAAGGCTTCGACGTTCTTTTCCACCGCCACTCGGCCGACGTACAGGAAGATCGGATGGGCGGTGTTGAGCACGTTGCTGCGCTGGGCGGTGAAGATGTCCAGATCCACGCCGCGCGTCCACAGCACGCCGTTGGTGATGCCGTAGTCAGCAAGGTCTTTCAGCACCACGGGCGTCGGCGCCATCACGGCCTGCGCGGGGCTGTGGAACCAGCGCAGAAAGCGATACGTCCACGCCAGCGGAATGCCGAAGCGCGCCTGCACGTACTCCGGAAAGCGCGTGTGGTATGCCGTCGTGTAGGGCAGCTTATGGCGCAGCGCGTAGGCGCGTGCAGCCAGGCCCAGCGGGCCTTCGGTGGCGATGTGCAAGGCCTGCGGGGCGAACTTTTCGATGCGCTCCCGCACGCGCTTGGACGGCAGGATCGACAGGCGGATTTCCGGATACGTCGGGCACGGCACCGTCTTGAATTCCAGCGGCGTGATCATGTCGACGATGTGCCCCATGGCCTCCAGCTCGCGGCGCGTCTGGGTGAGGGTGCGGACGACGCCGTTGACCTGCGGTTCCCAGGCATCGGTGACGATCATGACTTTCACGGGCTCTCCTTGGGGGGTAGGTTGGACGGCGACGGGTTGCACGAGGTCGATGCTGGTGTGGGTCATATGGGCTTCCATCAGGCGGCGGCCGCAGCGGCACGGCGTGCGCGGCGGGAAGTGCGCGGCGCATCGAGCAGATGCGTCCAGTAGACGATCTGCAGTTCGCCTTCCATGGTTTCGACCAAGGCAGAGAGGCTCTCTACCCAGTCGCCGTCATTGCAGTAGAGCTGGCCGTCGATCTCGCGGATCTCGGCCTTGTGGATATGCCCGCAGACCACGCCGTCGCAGCCGCGGCGGCGCGCTTCGTCCGTCATCACACGCTCGAACGAATTGATGAAGTTGACCGCGTTCTTGACCTGGTGCTTGAGATATTGCGACAGCGACCAGTACGGAAAACCGAACCGCACGCGGATGCGGTTGAAGTGCCGGTTCATCGCGAGGATGAAGGTGTAGAGCGAGTCGCCGACGTAGGCCAGCCAGCGCGCGTGCTGCATCACGCCGTCGAACAGGTCGCCGTGCACGACCCACAGGCGCTTGCCCGTGGCGGTCACGTGCACAGCGTCTTCAGCGACTTCGATGTCGCCAAAGTTCAGGCCGTGGAACTGGCGCGCCATCTCGTCGTGGTTGCCTGGGATGAAGACGACGCGTGTGCCTTTGCGCGCGCGGCGCAGCACCTTCTGCACCACATCGTTGTGTGCCTGCGGCCAGTACCAGCCCTTGCGCAGTTGCCAGCCGTCGACGATGTCGCCCACCAGGTACAGCGTGTCCGATTTGTGGTGCTTGAGAAAGTCGAGCAGATAGTCGGCCTGGCAGCCCGGCGTGCCGAGGTGGATGTCCGACAGCCAGATCGTGCGGTAGTGCTGGATTTTCTCGGCGGGCGGGTCAGTGTCGGTGTCAGCCGATCGATCGGGCGCCAAGGTCGAAGCCGGCGTGGCGACCGGTGCTTCATGCTCGCGGACATCGCCCCGACCTGCCGGTACAGCGGAGCCCAGCGCACCCGCGGCGGCGAGTCCGGCGGCCATTTGCATCAGTGGCGGTGGAGCGTTCCAGTCGGAACCGGTGAGGGGAGCAGCGCGAAAGCGTTGCGCGAGGCGGCGGAGGAAACCAGGGCGCGATGGCAGATTTGGCAGGACCATGTCGGCAACAGAGGCTGCGTTGGACGGATTTCGCCATCGCTGCATGAAAAAGCCGTGTCAGAAACATGACCGTCACATGACGTGATTGCCGGTAAGGGAAGGGGATGCGCCCAAGAAGCCCGCCGGGCGGGCGTTTCAAGCAGAAGGGGTAGCAGAGACGCCTTCGACGCGGGCGAGTTCTGCCAGCACGGCATCACGCACGCGTGCGTCGCATAACAGCGACACATGGCCGATGCCCGCGAATGGGATGTGCCGCGCGCCTTCCAGCCAGGATGCACCAGCCGGGCCGACGATGGAGTCGTGCCACGAGAAAATCGACGTGATGCGTGCTCGGGAGGCCGGCGTTTCGGATGCCGCAAGCTGGCGCAGCCAAGGGCTCGCCCAAGCCATCTGGCGCACATTGTGGCCGCGTCCCGTACGCGCCATTGCCGTGCCCCGATGCGGCGTGCCGAGCGTGATGACGTGGGCGACAGGGCGGGGCTGCGACTGGCGGAGCAGCGCACGTGCGGCAAGCCCGCCCATACTGTGGCAGAGCAGAACGGGCGCACGGCCGTGCATGCGCGTCAGGCGCGCGACGGCGGCCGCCATGTCCCGGGCGTAGTCGTCGATGTCACCCAGCAGCGGCATGAGATCGATGGCGTCGGTCGGGTATCCGGCTGCCGCTACATGCTGCTGCATCGGCAACCATACCGCGCGATTGCAGCCATAGCCATGGATCATCAGCACGGGCACGCGCTTGCCATCACCCGCCGGTGTATCGAACGCGGCGTGCGCTCGGAACGGTTGCAGCACGTTGAACATCCACGCCACGGATACACATTCGCGCAACCAACATGCGATGAAGCCGGTGATGCCGATGCGGTGTTCGCGCGGCACGGGGATGCGGTCCCATACGGGGTCGTCCGGTATCGCGGTGCCCAGGCTCTTCAGTGACACCAGGAACGCCCACCCGACCGAAAGGAGATATCCCAGCACCAGCGCCGCGCCCGCGAGCAAACTTGCAGCCGGCCAACTCCATCCGCCCCAGCGATGTGCCGCCCAGCCAACCGCCAGCGTCGCCGCACATTGCAGCGCCACGGCAATGCGGCGCGCGGTAGCCGCGGTCAGGAAGGCGAGGGGAACAGGGGAGGTGGGCAGATCGGCGCGCGTCATGGAGGAGGTGGCCGCCGAGCGTGAAGTCAATCAGTCGCGCACCAGCCGCGTGCCGGCCAGGCGATCGTGCAGGAACTGGCGCTGCGGATCGAGCCACGCCAGCGCGACCCAGGCCAGCAGGCACGCCAGAGCGACACCGGCGCCGGCCCAGCGGGACGCTCCACTCAGGTGGATCATGCCGACTGCCGCAGCCACCCATACCCACGCCAGCAGATAGCGCGCAACGGCGCGGCCGAGCGAAATACGCGATCCATCGGCGTTGACCACGCGCATGCGCCACGTCTGCATCGCCAGCGTCTGGCCACGCTTGCGCCAGAACCACACGAAGTACAGACCGAGCGACAGAAAGCCCCACACCTGCAGCCCTACATCGCCGGTGCGCGCCAGCGGCGGCGCGATCAGGCGCAGCAACAGAAAGACAGCCGTGGCGCCAAACATCACACCAAACAGCAGCAGGCCTTCGTACAGCATCGCGGCAAGACGGCGGCGCAGCGTGGGCGCGGCGAGCGGATCAGGCGCCGCAACGGGTGAAGACGTGGAAACGGAGGTGGCCATCGAACAGAGTGTGAGCGCCGTGAGCGCAATCCATCATGTGCCGGCGCGGAGGTCGAGCGGCACGTGGTTCGGATTATGCCAAAGGGTTTGCCGGCCTCAGCCGCCCAGCACCGTCGAGGGCGGCGGGTTGCCCGATTCTCCACCGGTGGTCGCGGGTGGTGCAACAGGGTGCACCGGCGTGAGCGGTGCGCTGGCAGGGGCAGGTGCGGCAGCGGCAGGTTCGGGCGCAGGGGTTGCGGCCGGTGTGGATGCCGTGGCGGTCGTCTTGTACGTCGGCGCGGATTTGGTCGTACCAGGCTTGGTGCGCGCACCGTGATGAATCGATTTGGCCGCGTCCTTCGCCAGGCCCGCGCCGCCCGGCAGTGCCGTCACTGCGGAAGGGTGCTTTTGCGCCTTGGCCGCGGCAACCAGCGCCTTCTTCTGCTCTTCGGTCAGTTGCTGGTAGCTCTGCCAGGCCTCGCTCTTCTTCTGCACTGGCAGCGACTTGGTGGTCTGGAAATTCTCACGCGCGCGGTGGCGTTGCTCCGGCGTGAGCTTGACCCAATCCGCCATGCGCGTTTGCAGGCGCTGCTGCTGAGCCGGCGTGTACTTCGGATACGCCTGGGCGATCTGCAGCCACTTCTTGCGGGCCAATTCCGGCATGCCGTTCCACTCTGGTGCCAGCGGCGCGAAGATGCGCTGCTGAACAATGGTCAGCTCGGCCCAGTTCGGATGGACGGCGGGCAGCGGGTTGGTCGCCGGCGGCGTCGGCAGGTCCACCGGGGCATTGACTGTCACGCCAGGCGCCGCTGCGGATGCCGAAGCGGCCGGAACCTGCCCCGCCGCAAGACCCGCCATCAGGCCGGCAGCGCCGATCAACGCGGAGATGCCGGCGCGCAGGCGCGCGGTCCTTGCGCCTCGCGGTGGTTGGCCGTGGGTGTGCTGGAAGTTGCTCATCGATCAGCCTTTCACTGATCGTGCTTGAGGTACTGATGAAAGCCTTGATCGGCGTAAGCAGCCAGCGGGAGATCGTCGAGCAGCATTGCGGCATCGACCTCCGCGAGTTCGTCCACGCGTTGCTGCTGTTGCCACTGATAGATGCCCGCGAGCCCCGCCACCAGCGCGATGGTCGGCCACAGCAGGCCAAGGCGACGCAGGACTGCAGCGGCACGTTGCAGCGGCGACGGCGCTTCGCCTTCCATCTCGAAGGACACCGAGCCGCCTCCCGGCATCGCCAAGGCAGGCGAGTGCACCGTGCTCGGCGCTTCCGCTTTTTTTTGCGCAAGCGCCATCCGGCGCGCCGCTGCGAGGCGGTCGCGCACGTCGGGCGGCAACTGTCCGGCCGACTCGTTCAGAGCGGTTCGGACGGCATGCACAAAACGGCGTTCTCGGAGTTCTACCTTGTTCATAGTCGGATCCCTCGCGCCCGCAGCGCTTGGGCCAGGGCGTGTGTTGCCCGCGAGCAGTGTGTCTTTACACTGCCCTCGGAACAGCCCATCGCCTGGGCTGTCTCGGCAACATCCATGTCCTCCCAGTAACGCATCAGGAAGGCCTCCCGTTGACGTGTGGGGAGTTTCTCGATTTCGCGTTCCAGAATCTCGAGCATCTGCGAACGCTCGACCTTGTCGGCGCTGCTTTCCGCCGCTGTGGTGCCGGCTTCGCTTTCAATCAGTTCAAGCGGATCGGTGTCGTCGCCTTCGGCGTCCGAGCGGAAGCTGGAGAACAGGCTGACCCACGTGTTGCGCACCTTGGTGCGGCGAAACCAGTCGTGAATCGTGTTCTGCAGAATGCGCTGAAACAGCAGGGGCAGTTCAGCCCCGGGCTTGTCGCCGTATTTCTCGGCCAGCTTGATCATGGCGTCCTGCACGATATCGAGCGCGGCATCGTCGTCGCGCACCGCGAAGACCGCCTGCTTGAAGGCGCGTTTCTCGACGCTTAGGAGAAAGGCCGACAGTTCCTGTTCAGAGGCCATACAACGGCGGGTGCGAATCCTGTGAGGCAGCCGCGCGAAAATTCACGTTCTCAAGAAGTGATGATCACGCCGCGTGGCGTCAACGGCCTTGGCCGTAAAAAATGTTGCGATGCTAGCAAAAATGCGGCCCCGCGGACAGTCCGACTGGGGGGGCGGGCCGCCGGGAGTGGGGAATCGCGCCGGCGCTGGACCGTCATGCGGCATTGCAGTATTATCCTTGGTTCACAACATCTGTGGTTTGTCTCATCTGGCCGCCCATCAGGCGGACCATCCATGCAGACGCGCACCGCTCAAATCCGCGCCACAAGCCCGGTAGAGAGCATCCAAACAATTTTTTGCCGAAAATTGCAAAGGACTGACATGAATATGCCAAGCGCGGAATTTTCCCACGCCAATAGCGGTTCACCTGCCGACATGATGGGGGCTGACATCCTCGTCAATGCGCTCGCGGCAGAGGGCGTCGAGTTCGTCTGGGGTTACCCCGGCGGCGCGGTGCTCTATATCTACGACGCGTTCTACAAGCAAAACAAGATCGAACACATCCTGGTGCGCCATGAACAGGCGGCAGTCCATGCGGCTGACGGCTATGCGCGTGCCACGGGCAAGGTCGGTGTCGCCCTCGTGACGTCCGGCCCGGGCGTGACCAATGCCGTGACAGGCATCGCCACTGCTTACCTGGATTCGATCCCGATGGTGATCATCACCGGCAACGTGCCGACGCACGCCATCGGCCAGGACGCCTTCCAGGAGTGCGATACCGTCGGCATTACCCGCCCGATCGTCAAGCACAACTTCCTGGTCAAGGACGTGCGCAACCTCGCCTCGACCATCAAGAAGGCGTTCTACATCGCCGCAACGGGCCGTCCGGGTCCGGTGGTGGTGGATATCCCCAAGGACGTCTCGCGCGAACTCTGCAAGTACGAGTACCCGAAGACCATCGAGATGCGCTCGTACAGCCCGGTCAACAAGGGGCATTCGGGGCAGATTCGGAAGGCAGTGAGCCTGCTGCTGCAGGCCGAGCGTCCGTACATCTATTCGGGTGGCGGCGTGGTGCTTGCCGAGGCCAGCGAAGAGCTGCGCCAGCTGGCTGCGCTGACGGGTTACCCCGTGACGAACACGCTGATGGGCCTGGGTGCGTTCCCCGGCACCAGCAAGCAGTTCGTGGGCATGCTCGGCATGCACGGCACGTACGAAGCCAACATGGCGATGCAGAACTGCGACGTTCTGATTGCCATCGGCGCGCGATTCGATGATCGCGTGATCGGCAGCCCGGCGCACTTCACCTCGCAGCCGCGCAAGATCATCCACATCGACATCGATCCGTCCTCCATTTCGAAGCGGGTGAAGGTCGACATCCCCATCGTCGGCAACGTCAAGGACGTGCTGCAGGAGATGATTGCCCAGATCCAGTCTGGCGAAGCCAAGCCGAACAAGACGGCGCTGGCCAAGTGGTGGGAGCAGATCGAGCAGTGGCGCAGTGTCGATTGCCTGAAATACGACCGCACCTCTGAGATCATCAAGCCGCAGTACGTGGTCGAGAAGATCTGGGAACTGACCAACGGCGATGCATTCATCTGCTCCGACGTCGGTCAGCATCAGATGTGGGCTGCGCAGTTCTACAAGTTCAACGAGCCGCGTCGCTGGATCAACTCTGGCGGCCTGGGCACGATGGGCGTGGGGCTGCCGTACGCGATGGGTATCAAGAAAGCGTTCCCGGACAAGGAGGTCGTCACCATCACCGGTGAAGGCTCGATCCAGATGTGTATCCAGGAACTGTCGACGTGCCTGCAGTACGACACGCCGGTGAAGATCTGCTCGCTCAACAACGGTTATCTGGGCATGGTGCGCCAGTGGCAGGAAATAGAGTACGACAACCGCTACTCGCATTCCTACATGCAGGCGCTGCCGGACTTCGTGAAGTTGGCTGAATCGTATGGCCACGTCGGCATGCGCATCGAGAAGACGTCTGACGTCGAGCCCGCGCTGCGCGAAGCCTTCCGACTCAAGGATCGCACCGTGTTCCTCGACTTCCAGACCGACCCGACAGAAAACGTCTGGCCGATGGTTCAGGCAGGCAAGGGTATTTCTGAAATGCTGCTCGGCGCGGAGGACCTCTAATGCGCCACATCATTTCCGTCCTGCTGGAAAACGAACCGGGCGCGCTGTCGCGCGTGGTGGGCCTGTTCTCGGCGCGCGGCTACAACATCGAGACGCTGACGGTCGCCCCGACTGAAGACGCCTCGCTGTCGCGCATGACGATCGTCACGACCGGTTCGGACGACATCATCGAGCAGATCACCAAGCACCTGAACCGCCTGGTGGAAGTCGTCAAGGTCGTCGACCTGACCGAAGGTGCGCACATCGAGCGCGAGCTGATGCTTGTGAAGGTGCGCGCGGTCGGCAAGGAGCGTGAGGAGATGAAGCGTACCGCGGACATCTTCCGCGGCCGCATCATCGACGTGACCGAGAAGACCTACACGATCGAGCTGACCGGCAACGGCAGCAAGCTCGACGCGTTTCTCGATGCCATCGATCGCACTGCAATTCTTGAGACCGTTCGTACGGGCGGCTCGGGCATCGGCCGCGGCGAGCGCATTCTGAAGGTTTGAACCGGCGCGTGCACCAGCGTGTAACTGCGGCCGGACCCCATCGATATTGAAGTATTTGAAAATTAGGACATCAACATGAAAGTGTTTTACGACAAGGACGCCGACCTCTCCCTGATCAAGGGCAAGAACGTCACCATCATCGGCTATGGCTCGCAAGGTCACGCCCACGCCCTGAACCTGAACGACTCGGGCGTGAAGGTGACGGTCGGTCTGCGCAAGAACGGCGCGTCGTGGAACAAGGCCGTCAACGCCGGCCTGCAGGTCAAGGAAGTGGCCGAGGCAGTGAAGGAAGCCGACGTCGTCATGATCCTGTTGCCGGACGAGCAGATTGCCGACGTGTACAAGAATGAAGTGCACGGCAACATCAAGCAAGGCGCCGCACTGGCATTCGCCCACGGCTTCAACGTGCACTACGGTGCCGTGATCCCGCGCGCCGACCTGGACGTCATCATGATCGCCCCGAAGGCCCCGGGCCACACCGTGCGCGGCACGTACACGCAAGGTGGCGGCGTGCCGCACCTGATCGCCGTGCACCAGGACAAGTCGGGCGCCGCACGTGATATCGCCCTGTCGTACGCCACCGCTAACGGCGGCGGCCGCGCCGGCATCATCGAGACGAACTTCCGCGAAGAAACCGAAACCGACCTGTTCGGCGAACAGGCCGTGCTGTGCGGCGGTACCGTCGAACTGATCAAGGCAGGTTTCGAGACGCTGGTGGAAGCCGGTTACGCGCCGGAAATGGCGTACTTCGAGTGCCTGCACGAGCTGAAGCTGATCGTCGACCTGATCTATGAAGGCGGCATCGCCAACATGAACTACTCGATCTCGAACAACGCCGAATACGGCGAATACGTCACCGGCCCGCGCGTTGTGACGGAAGAGACCAAGAAGGCCATGAAGCAATGCCTGAAGGACATCCAGACTGGCGAATACGCCAAGAGCTTCTTGTTGGAGTACAAGGCAGGCCAGCCGACGCTGATCTCGCGCCGCCGCCTGACCGAAGAGCACCAGATCGAGCAAGTTGGCGCCAAGCTGCGCGCGATGATGCCGTGGATCGCCAAGAATAAGCTGGTCGACCAGACGAAGAACTGATCGAGCGCATCTTGTGCGAGAAAGCCAGCCTTCGGGCTGGCTTTTTTTATGCTGTTTCCAGGGAGGCAAACAGTGTTTCAAGTGATGGCGCGGCCCCGTGTCGGCTAGAATGCCGCATTTCCTTCAAGACGCTGTCGAGGTCTGATTTGAACAACACGTATCCGCATCCCATCATCGCCCGCGAGGGTTGGCCGTACCTGGGCGGGATTTTCATCGTCACGCTCATTGTGCAGGCTGCCGCCGGCTTTGGCTGGGCATGGCCGTTCTGGGTGCTGACGCTGTTTGTGCTGCAGTTTTTCCGCGATCCCGCGCGCGCTGTGCCAACGCAGGCCAATGCGATTTTGTCGCCGGCCGATGGTCGCATCGTCGCCGTCGAGCAGGTGCGCGACCCGTACGCTGATCGCGACTCGCTGAAGATCAGCGTGTTCATGAACGTGTTCAATGTGCACTCGAACCGCGCGCCGGTCGATGGCACGGTGCAGCAGGTGCAGTACTTCCCGGGCAAGTTCGTCAATGCGGACCTGGATAAGGCGTCGCTGGAAAACGAGCGCAACGCCATCGTGCTGCGCCGCGCTGATGGTCAGCTCGTCACTTCAGTGCAGGTGGCTGGATTGATCGCGCGGCGCATCCTTTGCTATACCAAGGCAGGCGAAGTACTCACGCGTGGCCAGCGCTACGGTTTCATCCGCTTTGGCTCGCGCGTTGACGTGTACCTGCCGCTGACGGCGCGTCCACGCGTGACCATCGGCGAGAAGGTATCCGCCACGCTTACAGTGCTTGCTGAGCTGGACTGATCCGGAGGTCGCCATGCCCGCGTTCAACCGACGCAAGAAGCGTTTTACCGCCGGCAACGTGACGCACCTGCGTCCGCTGCGGCACAACCAGCCGCGCTCGGATGACGACGATCTGGAGATCGTGCGTCCGCGCCGCAGAGGCATCTATCTGCTACCCAACGCGTTCACGACGGCCGCGCTGTTCGCCGGCTTCTTCGCCATCGTGCAGGCGATGAACCTGAACTTTGAGACGGCCGCGATCGCCATCTTTGCGGCGATGGTGCTCGACGGCATGGACGGCCGCGTCGCCCGCATCACCAATACGCAAAGCGCGTTCGGCGAGCAATACGACTCGCTGTCTGACATGGTGTCGTTCGGCGTAGCGCCGGCGTTGGTCATGTACGAATGGATCCTGCGCGATCTGGGCAAGTGGGGCTGGCTCGCTGCGTTCGTGTATTGCGCCGGCGCTGCATTGCGTCTCGCGCGCTTCAACACGAACATCGGATCGGTCGACAAGCGCTTCTTCCAGGGCATGCCTAGCCCGGCCGCCGCTGCGCTCATCGCAGGTTTTGTCTGGCTGGCGATCGACAACAAGCTGCCGGTCAAAGAGCTGTGGATGCCGTGGGTAGCCTTCGGGCTGACGCTGTATGCAGGGCTGTCGATGGTGTCGAACGCGCCGTTTTACAGCGGCAAGGCGCTCGATGTTCGCCACCGCGTACCGTTCGGCGTGATGGTGCTCGTGCTTGTGTTATTCGTCGTGATATCCAGTGATCCGCCGGTGGCGTTGTTCGGCCTGTTTGTTGGCTACGCGGTGTCGGGTTACCTGCTGTGGGGGTGGCGCGCGCTGCATGGGCAACAAGGTAGCCCCCGTTTGCCAAAGCAGGCATCGGACGAAGCGCATGAGTGACCCATGCGCTGCACCATTGTGCGCTTGCGTCAATTTTTGAATTCGTCTATAGTCATTCGTATGCTTTCGCGCCCGATTTCCATTCTGATTACGCTAGTCTCGATTGATGGCCTACTAGGTCGTCAGGTCGGGACACGCGTATAGGAAATCGCAAGACAAGGCAAGCAAAAACCGCCAAGTTTTCGCGAACCAGAATTCACAGCGCCCCGGCCTGCAACCATGCACGCCGGGGCGTTTTGCATTCTGCGCCGCAAAAAACCATTCGAGACACCCACTAAGACCGACGCCAAAAACGTCACCCCACCAAGGAGCCGCCATGAGCGACAAACTGATCATTTTCGATACCACCTTGCGCGACGGCGAGCAGTCCCCCGGGGCGTCGATGACCAAGGAAGAGAAGATCCGCATCGCCAAGCAGCTGGAGCGGCTCAAGGTGGACGTGATCGAGGCCGGTTTTGCGGCCAGCTCCAATGGTGACTTCGAGGCGATCCGCGCGATTGCGCAGTCGGTCAAGGATTCGCGCATTTGCTCGCTGGCCCGTGCGAACGACCGTGATATTTCCCGCGCTGCCGAGGCGCTCAAGCCGGCGGGGCAGTTCCGCATCCACACGTTCATCGCCACATCGGCGCTGCACATGGAAAAGAAGCTGCGCATGTCGCCGGATCAGGTGTACGAGCAGGCGCGCCTGGCGGTGCGTTTCGCGCGCCAGTTCACCGATGACATCGAGTTCTCGCCGGAAGATGGCAGCCGCTCCGATATGGATTTCCTCTGCCGCGTGCTGGAAGGCGTGATCGCCGAGGGCGCGACCACCATCAACCTGCCAGATACGGTGGGCTACGCGGTGCCGGAAGGTTATGCCGCCCTGATCCGCTCGGTGCGCGAGCGCATCCCGAATTCCGACAAGGCGGTCTGGTCGGTGCATTGCCATAACGACCTCGGCATGGCGGTCGCCAACTCCCTGGCCGCTGTCAAACTGGGCGGCGCACGCCAGATTGAATGCACGATCAACGGCCTGGGCGAGCGCGCCGGCAACACCAGCCTCGAAGAGGTGGTGATGGCCGTGAAGACGCGTCGCGACTACTTCAATCTCGACGTGGGTGTCGATACCACGCAGATCGTGCCGGCTTCCAAGCTGGTCTCGCAGATCACCGGTTTCGTTGTGCAGCCGAACAAGGCTGTCGTGGGCGCCAACGCTTTCGCGCACGCTTCGGGCATCCACCAGGATGGCGTGCTCAAGGCGCGCGATACGTACGAAATCATGCGTGCCGAAGACGTGGGCTGGACGGCCAACAAGATCGTCCTGGGCAAACTCTCGGGCCGCAACGCGTTCAAGCAGCGTCTGCAGGAACTGGGCATTGAACTGGATTCGGAAGCCGAACTGAACGCTGCCTTCACCCGCTTCAAGGAGCTGGCCGATCAGAAGGCTGAGATCTTCGACGAGGACATCGTCGCCATCGTCTCGAACGAAGCGCAGCACAGCGAGGGCGAGCACTTCCGTTTCGTGTCGCTGGCCCAGCGCTCGGAAACCGGCGAGCGTCCGCACGCGCGCATCGTCTTCGTCGCGGATGGCAAGGAAGTGACGGGCGAAGCGGAGGGCAATGGCCCGGTCGACGCCACGCTCAATGCGATTGAGAGCAAGGTCGCCAGCGGCGCCGAGCAGCTGCTGTATTCGGTCAACGCCATCACGACGGGCACGCAGGCGCAGGGCGAAGTGACGGTGCGCCTGTCCAAGTCGGGCCGTATCGTCAACGGTGTGGGTACTGACCCGGACATCGTTGCGGCTTCGGCCAAGGCTTACCTTGCCGCTCTGAACAAGCTGCAGGACAAGAGCAGCGAAAAACTCAACCCGCAGATCTGATCGCGGGTTTCATGAACACAGGCAGGAGTCAGCCCAGACCCCAACACGATCACCACTGAGCGCGCACCCGGCTATCCACCGGAACGCGAAGCGGGTGCGGCGGCACCGGACACGTCAGGAGCGTGCACCATGCCGGCCGTCTTTGAGAGCGATGTCTGTGCGATCCACGACATGGCCGACCCGAACGTCCACGCCAGGCGATGCGCCTCGCGTGGAAGTTGCCGTTCTGGCGGTTAACGCTGGTTCACCGGCTTGAATCGTGATCGTGGTCGTACATCGGGTCGGGGCTGACCTGCGTGAGCCGCACGACGCCGTCGCGGTCAAAATAGAAGTTCATCAGCGAGGGCCAGACGCCTTCGTGCCTAAAGCGATAGGACCACACCTGCCGATCCATCAGCCGGAAATAGGCGGTCTCCTCGGGCTTGCCGAACGTCTGCAGCACATCATTCTGCGTCGCCGTGCCGACACGGATCTGCGCAAAATCCATCGTGGTCAGAATCTGCCGGAACGAGACGAGCTTGCCGCTCGCGTCGAAATCAGCGGCATAGGTGAATTGCCCATAGGGCTGCGTCGGATATAGCCAGCGCATGCCGCCATCGGCTCGCGGATACCGCTCGGGTGGTTTGCCAAAGCGTGCTTCCACGGCAGAAGCGGGTTGGCCGACCAGCGCTTCGCCCGTTTGTAAGGGCGCCAGCATGGTACACGCGCACGTTGATGTCAGCGCTGCGGCGAGCAGTGCCGCGCACTGCCATGTCGATCGAATGTTCACAAATAGTCTCCCGATGCCTTCAGTGTAGGAGGCCGTGCGGTCTCTGCCGGCGTGTGGGCTTGTGCCGACATGCGGCGGCGCTTTACCATCCGCGCTTCACGGAGATTTGCCATGGTGTTTCGTTGGTTTGTGGCCGCGCTGGCGGCTGTGGGGTTGTGCGGCGCGGCAAGTGCCCAGCCCGAAGGCGCGCCGATCCGGCTGGCCCTGATTGAAGGGCTTTCGGGCCCGTTTGCCAATGCGGGCGAGGCAGTGGAGCGCAATCTGCGCATGGCCATCGAAGGCGTAAATGCACGCGGTGGTGTGAAGCTGCCTGATGGCCACCATCCGCTTGCGCTTTTGCGCTTCGATAGCAAGAACACCGTCGACGAATCGTTGCTGCAACTGCAGGCCGCCACGGATGCGGGTATCCGCTTCGTGCTGCAGGGCAACAGTTCTGCGGCAGCGGCTGCATTGTCGACGTCGATCTCGCGCTACAACGACCGACATCCGGATGCGCGCGTGCTGTTCCTGAACTACGCTGCCGTCGATCCGGCGCTGACCAATGAGGGATGCAGCTTCTGGCATTTCCGCTTCGATGCGTCGGCCGACATGCGCATGCACGCGCTGACGGAAGTGATCCGCGATGACAAGGCGATCAAAAGGGTCTACCTGATTGGGCAGGACTACACGTTCGGCCGCCAGGTGGCGCAATCGGCGCGCCAGCAGTTGCGCGAAAAGCGACCGGACATCGCGATCGTTGGCGAGGTGCTGCACCCGATCGGAAAGGTGAAGGACTTTGCGCCGTATGTGGCGCGTATTACCGCGTCGGGTGCGGATACGGTCATCACCGGCAACTGGGGGAACGATCTGACGCTGCTCGTCAAGGCCGCGCGAGATGCCGGGCTCAAGGCGCGCTTCTTTACGTTTTATGGCAACTCGCTTGGTGCACCAGGCGCGATGGGCGAAGCCGGCGTCGGCCGTGTGGTGGCCGTGGCGGAGTGGCATCCGAACCTGGGCGGTGCCAAGTCCGATGCGTTCTACAAGGCCTTCCGTGCGCGTTATCCGGCACCCGCCGACGATTACCCATTGCTGCGCGACCAGATGTTGATCGACATGCTGGCCGCCGCCATCGAGCGTGCCGAGACGACGGAAGCTGCCGCCGTGGCGCGTGCGCTAGAACGCGCATCGTTCGACAACGGCTTCCACCGCATTACGCTGCGAGCGGAGGACCATCAAGCCATTCAGCCGCTCGTCGTCGCGCAGATGGAGCGGGCGGGCATGCCCGGTGCGCTGTTTGATATCGAGGGCTCGGGCTATGGTTTTCGTACGCTAAAAGTGATTCAAGGGGCGCAAACCGCATTGCCCACGACCTGCAAAATGGTGCGCTATTAAGCAGGGCGGCACAGCACTGTCGTCAGGGCGCGGTTCTGCGCTATAATCGCGGTCTTGCTGTCCAGACCGATTTTGGATGGGCAGCAAGATCATTGTTCAACACGGCACCAACGGCGGCTATTCAGGCGCTGCAGTGTCCGCAAGTCAAAGGAATCAAAATGTCCGTCGCTGACATCAACAAGCAAGACATCGTCAAAGATAACGGCCGCAGCGCCAACGATACGGGTAGCCCGGAAGTGCAAGTTGCACTGCTGACCGCTCGCATCAACGAACTGCAGCCGCACTTCAAGGCGCACATGAAGGATCACCACAGCCGTCGCGGCCTGCTCCGCATGGTGAGCCGTCGCCGCCGTCTGCTGGACTACCTCAAGAGCAAGGACGCTGACCGTTACACCGCCCTGGTTGCGAAGCTGGGTCTGCGTAAGTAATGGTGGGTATCACGCACTGCGCGTGATGAAAAGTGCCTGCGTCAGCGTGCTGATGCAGGCATTTTGTTTTTGGCGGCTGCGTTTGTGGCCGCGCCGGGCAACCGGTGAGTGATGGCAGTCGGCCAGTTCAAGATGAAGCGGCTGCCAAGGACCGGGGGCGGCAGGAAGCAGGGCCTTGTGTCATTCCAGCGCGGCATTGATGCCAGCGCTGCGCTGGAATGGCATAAAACACACCTCTGCAACCGCACCGTCTTACGGAACGTATTTGTCGCGGTGAAGCGCAATGAAGCGCGCCGCGAATACCGAACAGGAGATGCTATGACCATGTTCAATAAGGTCGTCAAAGAATTCCAATGGGGCGGCCACAAGGTCCGCATGGAAACGGGTGAGATCGCCCGCCAGGCGAGCGGCGCTGTGCTGCTCGACATGGACGACACCGTCGTGCTCGCTACCGTGGTAGGCGCCAAGAACCCGAAGCCGGGTCAGGACTTCTTCCCGCTGACTGTCGATTACCTCGAGAAGACCTACGCCGCTGGCAAGATCCCGGGTGGCTTCTTCAAGCGCGAAGGCCGTCCGTCGGAAAACGAAACGCTGACCTCGCGCCTGATCGATCGCCCGCTGCGTCCGCTGTTCCCGGAGGGCTTCTACAACGAAGTCCAGGTCGTTATCCACGTGCTGTCGATCAACCCGGAAGTGCCGGCTGACATCCCGGCGCTGGTTGCTGCTTCGGCTGCACTGGCTGTGTCGGGTCTGCCGTTCAACGGCCCGGTGGGCGCTGCCCGCGTGGGTTACAAGGATGGCCAGTACCTGCTGAACCCGAACCGCGCACAACTGGCGCACTCGGATCTGGACCTGGTTGTTGCCGGTACCGAGCGTGCCGTGCTGATGGTCGAATCCGAAGCGCAGCAGCTGTCGGAAGAGATCATGCTGGGTGCCGTGGTGTACGGCCATGAGCAGATGCAGATCGCCATCAACGCGATCCACGACCTGGTGCGCGACGGCGGCAAGCCTGAGTGGGATTGGCAAGCTGCGCCGAAGAACGAAGCGTTGGTCGCAAAGGTGTCCGAACTGGGCCTGGCCGATCTGCAAGCTGCTTACCAGCTGCGCCAGAAGTCGGCCCGCAGCCAGAAGCTGAAGGAAGTCTACAAGTCGGTTGCGGCCAAGCTGGCCGAAGCCGGCGTGGAAGCCGATGGCGTGGAAGTCGACAACATCCTGTTCGAGCTCGAATCGAAGATCGTGCGCGGCCAGATCCTGAATGGCGAACCGCGTATCGACGGCCGCGACACCCGCACGGTGCGCCCGATCGAGATCCGTTCGTCGGTGCTGCCGCGTGCGCACGGCTCGTCGCTGTTCACGCGTGGTGAAACGCAAGCGCTGGTGGTGGCCGCTCTGGGCACCAAGAGCGACGAGCAGATCATCGACGCGCTGCAAGGCGAGTACCGTGATCGCTTCATGCTCCACTACAACATGCCGCCGTTCGCCACGGGCGAAACTGGCCGCGTGGGCAGCCCGAAGCGCCGCGAAGTCGGCCATGGCCGTTTGGCCAAGCGCGCACTGATTCCGGTGCTGCCGCCCGCCGACGAATTCGGCTACACGATCCGTCTGGTGTCGGAAATCACCGAGTCGAATGGCTCGTCGTCGATGGCTTCGGTGTGCGGCGGCTCGCTGGCACTGATGGACGCTGGCGTGCCCATCAAAGCGCACGTTGCTGGCGTGGCCATGGGCCTGATCCTGGAAGACAACAAGTTCGCCGTGCTGACCGACATCCTGGGTGACGAAGATCACCTGGGTGACATGGACTTCAAGGTCGCTGGTACCGACGCTGGTATCACCGCACTGCAGATGGACATCAAGGTGCAGGGCATCACCAAGGAAATCATGCAGGTGGCACTGGCGCAAGCCAAGGAAGGCCGTCTGCACATCCTGGGCAAGATGCAGGCTGCCATGGGCGGCGCACGCACCGAGCTGTCGGAGCACGCACCGCGCATGATCACGGTCAAGATCAACCCGGAGAAGATCCGCGACGTGATTGGCAAGGGTGGTTCGACCATCCAGGCGCTGACCAAGGAAACCGGCTGCACGATCGACATCGGGGAAGACGGCACGATCACCATCGCGTCGACCTCGTCGGAAGGCATGGCAGAAGCCAAGCGCCGCATCGAAGGCATCACGGCAGAAGCGGAAGTGGGCAAGATCTACAACGGTACCGTGCTCAAACTGCTGGACTTCGGCGCGATCGTGAACATCCTGCCGGGCAAGGACGGTCTGCTGCACATCTCGGAAATCGCCAACGAGCGCGTGAACCAGGTTTCCGACTATGTGAAGGAAGGCCAGGCTGTGCGCGTGAAGCTGCTGAGCACCGATGAAAAGGGCCGCATGCGCCTGTCGATCAAGGCCGCCAAGGCCGAAGAGGGCGACGTGCCGGCCGCTGCACCGCAAGCACCGGGTGCTGGCGACGCTGCCTCGCAACAACAGCAGCAACAACAGCAGTAAGCGAGCGGTTTTCACCAAGAAAAACGGCTGGACGATGTCCAGCCGTTTTTTTGTTTACACTGCGTCGCGAGTTCTTCCTGTTGTCCCTTCGCGCCCCATCATGAGCCGCCTGTTCGAGCAAAACCGCATCGCCATCGTCTGGGATTTCGACAAGACACTGATCCCGCGCTACATGCAAGTGCCGCTGTTCGATCGCTTCAATATCGCCGAGCAGGGTTTCTGGGACGAAGTGGCTGCAGGCTCGCGCGAAATTGAATCGCGCGGTCAGAAGGTCAACCAGGAAACGTTCTACCTCAATGTGCTGCTGCGCCATGTGCGCGACGGCCGCATGGGCGGGCTCGACAATGCAACGCTGCGCGAACTGGGCGCCGAACTCGAATTCTTCCCCGGCGTGACTGATTTCTTCGAGCGCAGCAAGGCGTGGGTGCGCGACAACGCAACCTACCAGGCGTTCGACATCAAGCTCGAACACTACATCGTCAGCACGGGCCTGACAGAGATGATCAAGGGCTCGCCCATCGCCCCGTACATCGACGGCGTGTGGGGCTGCGAATTTCTGGAGGCGTCCGACTCGAACGCGGATGGCCGGCCGGTCATTGCGGAAGTCATCTACGCCATCGATAACACCACCAAGACACGTGCGCTGTTTGAGATCAACAAGGGCGTCAATAAGCACCCGGAAGCGGTAAGTGTGAACTCGTCGATTGCCGAGGACGAGCGCCGCGTGCCCTTCGCCAACATGATCTACGTCGCCGATGGGCCGAGTGATATTCCGGCGTTTTCGGTCGCCCGCAAGGGCGGCGGCCGCACCTATGCGGTCTACAACCCGGAGAGCCCTCGCTCATTCGAGCAGGCTGACAACTTGCGTGCCGATGATCGCGTCGACATGCTCGGCCCGGCCGACTATCGCGCCGGCTCGCCGACGGAGATGTGGCTCAAGTTGCATATCGGCAAGATCGCCGACGGCATCGTCCACGGCAAACAAGAAATCATGCGCGAAACCACGCGCGGCATTCCGCAGCACTTTGTCGAACCGAGGCGTAGCGTCTCGTAACCCGCGCACTGCGCCGTAACCCTCTCGATCCGATTCTCATGAAAGCGATTGAAATCACCCAGTACGGTGGCCCTGAAGTCTTGAAGCTTGGCGAGCGCCCGATGCCGGAGGCCAAGGCCGGCGAGGTTCTGATCCGCGTGCGTGCAGCGGGCGTGAACCGGCCCGATGTGTTCCAGCGCACGGGCAACTATCCGGTGCCGCCCGGTGCCTCGGATATTCCGGGGCTCGAAGTTGCAGGCGAGATAGTCAGCGGTGATCTGGCGCACGCCGACAATCGCTACGGCCTGAAGGTAGGCGATCGCGTCTGCGCGCTGGTGCAAGGCGGCGGTTATGCGGAGTTCTGCACGGCGCCGTTGGGCCAGGTGCTGCCTGTGCCGGCCGGCTTGTCCGATGTCGAAGCCGCTGCATTGCCAGAAAACTATTTCACCGTGTGGTCGAACGTGTTCGACCGAGGCCTGCTGGGGCGGGGCGCGCACGGCGCCGATGAAACGCTGCTCGTGCAGGGCGGCTCCAGCGGCATCGGCACGACGGCGATTCAGATCGCGTCTGCATTGGGTCACCGCGTGTTCGCCACGGCCGGTAGCGCCGAAAAGTGTGACGCCTGCGTCGAGCTCGGGGCCACGCGCGCCATCAACTACAAGACCGAGGATTTCGTTGAAATCGTCAAGGCCGAGACAGGGCGCGGCGCCGATGTGGTGCTCGACATGGTCGGCGGCAGTTATGTCGCGCGCGAAATTGCCTGCACCGCCGACGATGGCCGTATCGTCTTGATCGCGTTGCTGGGTGGCGCTAAGGCCGAGGTGCCGCTAGGCGACATCCTGCGCCGGCGCATTACGCTGACGGGCTCGACGCTGCGCCCGCGTCCGGTTGCATTCAAGGCCGCCATCGCGGCCAACCTGTATGAAACGGTCTGGCCATTGCTTGCGTCTGCGCGCATCAAGCCGGTCGTCCATGAGGTCATGCCGGCCGCGCAGGCGGCCCAGGCGCATGCTTTGATGGAATCGAGCGCGCACATCGGCAAGATCATGTTGGTTTGGGATTGACGCCAAGACGCCGAAATTGACCCCGTTTTTGCCGCCGCGGTAGAATGCCGGGTTTATTTGACAGTCGACCGGGTAAAACGTGAACGCAAGACCGAAGCTGGTGGTGGGCAACTGGAAGCTGCATGGCAGTCTGAGCACGAACGCCACGTTGCTTGAACAGATCAAGGCGGCAGGCAAAACCAACGCCACGCTGGCCGTGTGTGCGCCGTTCCCGTACCTGGCTCAGTGCCAGTCCTTGCTCGCCGGTTCTGCGGTCGGTTGGGGTGCACAGGATGTGTCGGCTGAAACACGGGGCGCCTTTACCGGCGAAGTAGCGGCATCGATGCTGTCGGAGTTTGGCTGCGGCTACGCGATCGTCGGTCACTCCGAACGTCGCTCATACCACGGCGAAACCGATGCACAAGTGGCGGCTAAGGCAATGCGTGCACTGGAACATGGCATCACCCCGATCGTCTGTGTGGGCGAAACGCTCGCGCAACGTGAAGCAGGTGAGACCGAGCAGGTGGTCGCCCGCCAACTCGATGCAGTTCTCGAAGCGCTGTCGGTCGAGCAACTTGGTCGTATCGTCGTGGCGTATGAGCCGGTTTGGGCCATTGGCACGGGCAAGACCGCGACGAGCGAGCAGGCGCAGGCTGTGCACGCGTTTCTGCGCGCACGTGTTGCTGCCCGCGACGCTGGCGTGGCGCAGCGTCTGTCAATTCTGTACGGTGGCAGCGTCAAGCCCGACAATGCCGGCGAATTGTTTGCAATGGCGGACATCGATGGCGGCCTGATCGGCGGCGCATCGTTGAAGGCGGAAGATTTCCTGGCGATCGGGCGCGCATAAACAACCGATCGAGTCGCGATGTCACCCATGTGCGGCTGCAACATATTATTGAGAGAAACGAAATGGCAATTCTGAAGACTCTGCTGCTGGTGGCGCAAATTCTGAGCGCGCTCGGCGTGATCGGCCTGGTGCTGCTGCAACACGGCAAGGGCGCGGACGTTGGGGCGGCATTTGGGTCGGGCGCGTCGGGCAGCTTGTTTGGTGCCACCGGTTCGGCCAACTTCCTGTCGCGTACGACGGCCGTGCTGGCCACCGTGTTCTTCGTTGCCACGCTTGCGCTGACGCTGATCGGCACCAACAAGGGCGGCGTGTCGGCGGGTGTGATGGGTTCGGTCGCGCCTGTTGCGTCCACGGCATCCGCACCCGCGGCCTCGGCTCCTGCCGCTGCTTCGGGCGCAGCTTCCGCGCCCGCTGTGCCGAAGTAATTTGATGCAACGATCGTGGCGTGCCGTTGAGGTTTTTCGGCGCGTTGCGAGGGATAAGATTTTTGTTTGTGCATTGAACAAAAGCGTTGCTTTGCGGTAGAATGCAAGGCTTGGAACAATACGGGAAACGGCAAGGGCGTTAAGTCTTAACCGCGTTCCTGATAGAGTTTCTTCCCCCAGCCGACGTGGTGAAATTGGTAGACACGCTATCTTGAGGGGGTAGTGGCGAAAGCTGTGCGAGTTCGAGTCTCGCCGTCGGCACCAATCAAATTCGGGGTCTGTTCAACGGGATGTTCCGCGCAGGCCCCTCCGCAAGACGACGCGCAGTCAAGGCGTCGTAAGGCTGCGGACCCGGCGCCTTCGATGGGGCGACAAGGCGCCGCCTGCGGGCAGTGCTGTTGCAACCATTCAAAAAGGCGGGCGTCCCTTGAACCTCGAAGCCTATTTCCCCGTACTGTTGTTCATCGTTGTCGGTGTTGGCCTCGGCCTTGCTCTGATGACCATCGGCCGAGTCCTCGGTCCGAACAATCCCGATCCTGACAAGCTCTCGCCGTACGAGTGCGGCTTCGAGGCATTCGAAGACGCGCGGATGAAGTTCGACGTGCGCTATTACCTCATCGCCATCCTGTTCATTCTGTTCGATCTGGAGACCGCGTTCCTCTTCCCCTGGGGCGTGGCGCTGCGTGAGATCGGCTGGCCGGGGTTCTTTGCGATGGGCGTGTTTCTTCTCGAGTTTCTCGTGGGCTTCGTCTACATCTGGAAAAAAGGCGCGCTCGATTGGGAGTGATGTGAAATGGCGATCGAAGGCGTACTCAACGAAGGCTTTGTCACGACAACCGCTGACAAGCTGATCAACTGGACCCGTACCGGGTCACTCTGGCCGATGACGTTCGGCCTGGCCTGCTGTGCTGTGGAAATGATGCATGCGGGCGCATCGCGTTATGACCTGGACCGTTTCGGCGTGGTGTTCCGCCCGTCGCCGCGTCAGTCTGACGTGATGATCGTGGCCGGCACGCTGTGCAACAAGATGGCGCCCGCGCTGCGCAAGGTGTACGACCAGATGGCCGAGCCTCGCTGGGTCATCTCGATGGGTTCGTGCGCGAACGGCGGCGGTTACTACCACTACTCGTATTCTGTCGTGCGCGGCTGCGATCGCATCGTGCCGGTCGACGTGTACGTGCCGGGCTGCCCGCCGACGGCCGAAGCACTGATCTACGGCATCATTCAGCTGCAGGCCAAGATCCGTCGCACCAACACCATCGCGCGCAAGGCCTGACATGACCGACAAGCTTGCCACCCTGAAGGCCGCGCTGGAAAAGGCGCTGGGCAATCGCGTTCAAAGCCTGACCGAGTCGGTCGGTGAACTCACCCTCGTGGTGAAGGCTGCCGATTACCTCGACGCCATGCGCACGCTGCGCGACGACGCTTCGCTCAAATTTGAACAGCTGATGGACTTGTGCGGCGTCGACTACGCCGACTACGGCGACGGTGCCTGGAACGGCCCGCGTTTCGCTGCGGTGTCGCATCTGCTGTCGATCACGCACAACTGGCGCGTTCGCGTGCGCGTGTTTGCGCCGGACGATGACCTGCCCGTGGTGTCGTCGGTGACCACGATCTGGAATTCCGCTGACTGGTTCGAGCGCGAAGCGTTCGACCTTTACGGTCTTGTGTTCGAAGGCCATCCGGACCTGCGCCGCATCCTGACCGACTACGGCTTCATTGGCCACCCGTTCCGCAAGGACTTCCCCGTGTCGGGTTACGTTGAAATGCGTTACGACCCGGTGCAGCGCCGCGTGGTCTACCAGCCGGTCACCATCGAGCCGCGCGAGATTACGCCGCGTGTGATCCGTGAGGATCAATACGGTGGTCTGAAGCACTGAAGGGCGCCCGAACATGGCAGATATCAAGAACTACACCCTGAACTTCGGTCCGCAACACCCGGCAGCACACGGCGTGCTGCGCCTGGTGCTTGAGTTGGACGGTGAAGTCATTCAACGTGCCGACCCGCACATCGGGCTGCTGCACCGCGCGACTGAAAAGCTCGCTGAGCAGAAGACGTGGATTCAGAGCGTGCCGTACATGGACCGCCTCGACTACGTGTCGATGATGGTCAACGAGCACGCCTACGTGATGGCAATCGAGCGGCTGCTGGGTCTAGAAGTGCCGCTGCGTGCGCAGTACATCCGCGTCATGTTCGACGAAATCACGCGGATCATGAACCACCTGATGTGGATTGGTTCGCACGCGCTGGACGTTGGCGCCATGGCGGTGTTCCTGTACGCCTTCCGCGAGCGTGAAGACCTGTTCGATATGTATGAGGCGGTGTCGGGCGCGCGCATGCACGCCGCCTACTACCGTCCGGGCGGCGTCTATCGCGACCTGCCTGACACGATGCCGCAATACAAGGCATCCAAGGTGCGCAACGAGAAGGCGCTGGCCGCCCTGAACCAAACGCGTTCGGGTTCGCTGCTTGATTTCATTGAAGACTTCACCAACCGCTTCCCGAAGTACGTTGACGAGTACGAGACGCTGCTGACCGACAACCGGATTTGGAAGCAACGTCTCGTTGGTATCGGCGTGGTGAGCCCGGAGCGTGCGCTTAACAAAGGTTTCTCCGGTGCGATGCTGCGTGGTTCGGGCATCGAATGGGATGTGCGCAAGAAGCAGCCGTATGAGGTGTACGACCGCATCGATTTCGACATCCCGGTTGGCGTGAACGGCGATTGCTACGACCGTTATCTGGTGCGCGTGGAAGAAATGCGCCAGAGCAATCGCATCATTCGCCAGTGCATCGAGTGGCTGCGCAAAAACCCGGGCCCTGTGATCACCGATAACCACAAGGTGGCGCCGCCGTCGCGTGTGGACATGAAGACCAACATGGAAGAGCTGATTCACCACTTCAAGCTCTTCACGGAAGGTATGCATGTGCCCGAAGGCGAGGCGTATGCCGCTGTTGAGCACCCGAAGGGCGAGTTCGGCATCTATGCAATCTCCGACGGCGCCAACAAGCCGTACCGCTTGAAGATCCGCGCACCGGGCTTCGTTCATCTGGCCGCGCTTGACGAAATGGCGAAGGGTCACATGATTGCCGATGCGGTGACGATCATCGGTACGCAAGACATCGTGTTTGGCGAGATCGATCGCTGAACCCGCAGGAAACAACGGTTTGACGCGCAGGCAAGCGCGGCTGTGAAACGAGGACGCACGCCGGGGTAAGGCAGTTAGGTAACACGCCCCGCGTCCCGCACCAATCGCAACGAACATGCTATCAGCAGAAGCTCTCAAGGAAATCGATCGGGCGGTCGCGAAATATCCCGCCGACCAGAAGCAGTCCGCCGTGATGGCGGCGCTGGCGGTCGCGCAGAGCGAGAAAGGCTGGGTCTCGCCCGAAGTCATGCAGTTCGTGGCCGAGTACCTCGAAATGCCGCCGGTGTGGGTCGAGGAAGTGGCGACGTTCTACAACATGTACGACACCAAGCCGGTTGGCCGCTTCAAGCTGTCGGTGTGCACGAACTTGCCGTGCGCGCTGTCGGGCGGCGAACGTGCTGCCGACTACCTGAAGAAGAAGCTGGGCATCGGTTTCAACGAGACCACCGCCGACGGCAACTTCACGCTGAAGGAAGGCGAGTGCATGGGCGCGTGCGGTGATGCACCGGTCATGATCGTCAACAACACCCACATGTGCAGCTTCATGAGCAACGAGAAGCTCGACGCGCTGATCGCCGACCTCCAGTCGAAGGCGCCGACCAACGGAGCAGGCAAGTAAATGACCTCTCTGCACGATCGACATATCCAGCCGTTGATTCTTGCCGGCCTGAACGGCGACAACTGGCACCTCGAAGATTACGTCAAGCGTGGCGGCTATCAACAGCTCAAGCGCATCCTCACCGAGAAGATCACCCCAGAGCAGGTCATTGCCGACGTGAAGGCGTCGGGCCTGCGTGGCCGGGGCGGTGCGGGCTTCCCGACCGGTCTGAAGTGGAGCTTCATGCCGCGCCAGTTCCCGGGCCAGAAGTATCTGGTCTGCAACACGGACGAAGGCGAGCCGGGGACGTTCAAGGATCGCGACATCATCCGTTACAACCCGCACGCGCTGATCGAAGGCATGGCCATCGGCGGCTACGCGATGGGCATCACCGTTGGCTACAACTACATCCACGGCGAGATCTGGAACGAATACAAGATCTTCGAGCAGGCCCTAGAAGAGGCGCGCGCTGCAGGCTTCCTCGGTGACAACATCCTGGGGTCCGGCTTCAACTTCCAGCTGCATGCGCACCATGGCTATGGCGCATACATCTGCGGCGAAGAGACCGCGCTGCTCGAGTCGCTGGAAGGCAAGAAGGGCCAGCCGCGCTTCAAGCCGCCGTTCCCGGCAAGCTTTGGCCTGTACGGCAAGCCGACCACCATCAACAACACCGAAACCTTTGCCGCGGTCCCGTTCCTGCTCGCGATCGGTCCGGACAACTACCTGAAGATGGGCAAGCCGAACAACGGTGGCTCGAAGATCTTCTCTGTGTCCGGCGACGTGGAGCGTCCGGGCAACTACGAGATTCCGCTCGGCACGCCGTTCTCCAAGCTGCTGGAGCTGGCCGGTGGCATGCGCGGTGGCAAGAAACTCAAGGCGGTCATCCCGGGTGGTTCGTCGGCGCCCGTGGTGCCGGCCGACCTGATGATGGCCTCCGACATGGACTACGACTCGATCGCCAAGGCTGGTTCGATGCTGGGCTCGGGTGCAGTGATCGTGATGGACGAAACGCGTTGCATGGTGAAGTCGCTGCTGCGCCTGTCGTACTTCTATTTCGAAGAGTCGTGCGGCCAGTGCACACCGTGCCGCGAAGGCACGGGCTGGCTGTACCGCGTGGTCGACCGCATCGAGCACGGCAAGGGCCGCCAGGAAGACCTGGACCTGCTGAACAACGTGGCCGAAAACATCATGGGCCGGACCATCTGCGCACTCGGCGATGCCGCTGCGATGCCGGTCCGCGGCATGCTCAAGCACTACTGGGATGAGTTCGCGTATCACGTCGAACACAAGCAGTGCATGGTGCCCACCTACATTTAAGCGTGGCAGAACATGGTTGAAATCGAAATCGATGGCAAGAAGGTCGAGGTTGCCGAAGGCAGCCTGGTGATGGAGGCGGCTCGCCAGACGGGCACCTACATCCCTCACTTCTGCTATCACCGCAAACTGTCGGTCGCGGCCAACTGCCGGATGTGCCTGGTCGAGGTCGAGAAGGCACCCAAGGCGCTGCCGGCCTGCGCCACGCCCGTCACCGCGGGCATGAAGGTCTTCACCAACTCAGAGAAGGCGGTGAAGGCACAGAAGTCCGTGATGGAATTCCTGCTGATCAACCACCCGCTGGATTGCCCGATCTGCGATCAGGGTGGCGAGTGCCAACTGCAGGATCTGGCCGTGGGCTACGGCAAGTCGGAATCGCGTTACCAGGAAGAAAAGCGTGTCGTGTTCCACAAGAACGTGGGCCCGCTGATCTCCATGGAAGAGATGACGCGCTGCATCCACTGCACGCGTTGTGTCCGCTTTGGTCAGGAAATTGCCGGCGTGATGGAACTGGGCATGCTCAACCGTGGTGAGCATTCCGAGATCACGACGTTCGTCGGTCAGACCGTTGACTCCGAGTTGTCGGGCAACATGATCGACCTGTGCCCGGTCGGTGCGCTGACCAGCAAGCCGTTCCGCTATTCGGCCCGTACGTGGGAGTTGGCACGCCGCAAGTCGGTGTCGCCGCACGACGGCCTGGGGGCGAATGTGATCGTCCAGACGAAGAACCAGCGCGTGATGCGCGTCCTGCCGCTGGATAACGAAGCCATCAACGAGTGTTGGCTTTCCGACAAGGACCGCTTCGCCTATGAAGGCGTAAACAGCGACGACCGTCTGACCCAGCCGATGCTCAAGCAAGGCGGTCAGTGGAAGGCCGTCGACTGGACCACGGCGCTGGAATACGTTGCCAACGGCCTGAACGAAATCAAGCGAGACCACGGTGCCGATCAGATCGGTGCATTGGCAAGCCCGCACAGCACGCTGGAAGAACTGTTCTTGCTGCAAAAACTGGTGCGCGGCATTGGCAGCGACAACGTCGACTTCCGTCTGCGTCAGTCCGATTTCTCGGTCAAGCCGACGGGCGCTCCGTGGCTCGGCATGCCGATCGCCGACGTGTCGCTGCTGCAGCGTACGCTGGTCGTAGGCTCTTTCCTGCGCAAGGACCACCCGCTGCTGGCCGCCCGTCTGCGGCAGGCAGGCAAGAAGGGCGCGCAACTGAACGTGATCGGCGCCGGCGGCGAAGATCTGCTGATGCCTGCTACGCAGTTGCTGGGCGCGCCGTCGCAATGGCTGTCGCTGCTGTCGCAAGTTGCGGTGGCGGTGGCGGCTGCCAACAACGTTGCCCGCCCGGGTGGCACCGATAGCATCGAAGCCGGTGACGTTGCCAAGCGCATCGCTGCGAGCCTTGCGTCGGGAGAGCGTAAGGCTGTGTTCCTCGGTAACGCTGCTGTGGCGCATCCGCAGTTCTCGCAACTGCATGCGCTGGCCCAGTGGGTGGCGCAGCAGACCGGCGCGACGCTGGGTTTCCTGACGGAAGCGGCCAACACCGTGGGCGGCTACGTTGCCGGTGCGTTGCCGCAAGGCAATGGTCTGGACGCCGCCGCCATGCTGGCGCAACCGCGTCGTGCTTACGTGCTGCTGGGTGCCGAGCCGGAATTCGATACCGCGAACCCTGGGCAGGCCCGTGCGGCACTGGACCAGGCTGACACGGTGATCGTGCTGGCGCCGTTTGCCTCCCGCGCTGCACTCGAGTACGCCGACGTGCTGCTGCCGACGGCGCCGTTCACGGAAACCTCGGGCACCTTTGTGAACTGCGAAGGTCTGCCGCAAAGCTTCAACGGCGTTGTGCGCAGCCTGGGCGATTCGCGTCCGGCGTGGAAGGTCCTGCGCGTGCTGGGCAACCTGCTGAACGTGCCGGGCTTCGAATACGACAGCTCCGAAGTGGTGCGCGACGAAGTACTGGCCAAGCCGGTCACCGCCCGTTTGTCGAACACGACGACGGCGCTGACCGCTGCTCCGGCCGCCGCCGCAGCAGGCCTCGAACGTCTGGCAGATGTGCCGATCTACCACGCTGATCCGATCGTGCGCCGCGCTGGTTCTCTGCAACTGACGGCTGCGGCACGCGCGGCCGTGCGCGCTGGCGTGCCGGCCGATCTCTACGCACAACTGGGCTTGGCCAATGGTGACGCCGTGCGCGTGACGCAAGGGCAGCGCAGCGTGGTGCTGCCGGCCGTGCTGGACAAGTCGCTGGCTTCCGGCGTGATCCGTGTGCCCGCCGCTACCGAGGCGTCGGCTCAGCTGGGTGCCATGTTCGGGGCGGTAAGCGTTGAGAAGGTTGAATCGTCCGCGCTGGCGGCTACGGTGTAAGGGTCAACATGATCGAGTCGATTACTTCTTTCGGTACCGCCACCTTCGGTGGCTGGTGGCCGCTGGTCTGGACGCTGGTCCGTGCGGTCTGCATCATTCTGCCGCTGCTGCTGTGCGTGGCTTACCTGATCCTGTGGGAGCGCAAGCTCATCGGCTGGATGCACGTGCGTCTGGGCCCGAACCGCGTGGGCCCGATGGGCCTGCTGCAGCCGATTGCCGACGTGCTCAAGCTGCTGCTCAAGGAAGTCATGGTGCCGAGCGCGGTCAGCCGTGGCATGTACATCATCGCGCCGCTGATGGTGCTGATGCCCGCCGTGGCGATCTGGGCGGTGATTCCGTTCCAAGCCGAGGCGATGGTGTCGAACATCAACGCTGGCCTGCTGTACGTGATGGCGATCAGCTCGGTGGGCGTGTACGGCGTGATCCTGGCCGGCTGGGCATCGAACTCAAAGTACGCGTTCCTGGGTGCGATGCGTGCCTCGGCACAAATGATTTCGTACGAAATCGCCATGGGCTTCGCGCTCGTGACGGTACTGATGGTGACGGGCAGCCTGAACCTGTCGGACATCGTTAACTCGCAGAACCGCGGTTTCTTTGCAGGTCACGGTATCAACATCCTGTCGTGGAACTGGCTGCCGCTGCTGCCGATGTTCGGCGTCTATTTCATCTCGGGTGTGGCTGAAACGAACCGCCATCCGTTCGATGTGGTGGAGGGTGAATCCGAAATCGTGGCCGGCCACATGATCGAATACTCGGGCATGGCGTTCGCGCTGTTCTTCCTGGCCGAGTACATCAACATGATCGTGATCTCGGCGCTGACGGCCACGCTGTTCCTGGGCGGCTGGGCTCCGCCGATCGACGCGCCGGTCCTGAACTGGATTCCGGGCTTCTTCTGGCTGCTGTTCAAGGTTTTCCTGCTGCTGTCGGTCTTTATCTGGCTGCGTGCATCGTTCCCGCGTTATCGCTATGACCAGATCATGCGTCTGGGCTGGAAGATCTTCATTCCGCTCACTGTGGGCTGGCTTGTCGTCGTCGCCATCTGGTTGGTGTCGCCGTGGAACATCTGGAAGTAACGGGACAATAGGAAGGCACCATGTTGCTTGCCATCAAGGAATTCTTTAACAGCCTGCTCCTGAAGGAACTCTTCAAGGGGCTGGCGCTGACCGGGCGCTACCTGTTTGCGCGCAAGATCACCGTTCTCTTTCCGGAAGAGAAGACGCCGCTGTCGCCGCGCTTCCGCGGCCTGCACGCGCTGCGTCGCTATCCGAATGGCGAGGAACGCTGCATCGCTTGCAAGCTGTGTGAAGCCGTGTGCCCGGCCCTGGCCATCACGATCGAATCGGATCAGCGCGACGACGGCACTCGCCGCACCACGCGCTACGACATCGACCTGACCAAGTGTATTTTCTGCGGCTTCTGTGAAGAGGCTTGCCCGGTGGACGCCATCGTCGAGACGCACATCCTGGAATACCACGGTGAAAAGCGCGGCGACCTGTATTTCACCAAAGACATGCTGCTGGCCGTGGGTGATCGCTTCGAGCCGGAAATTGCGGCCAACAAGGCGGCCGACGCGAAGTACCGCTGAGTCAGGACGTCCGCCGTGCAGTTGGCGGGCGGTGCAGTTGACATCCCGGTTGGACAACGGCTCCTCGAGAGCCAACCAGTTGCGGTGGCGTCACGCCATCGCGGCTTTGGACAAGCGCGTGCCGCAAAACGGCCCGTGCCAGGATCATGGAAATCACGACGATCATCTTCTACTGTTTCGCGCTCGTGCTGGTGCTCGCAGCGCTGAAGGTCATCACCGCGAAGAACCCGGTGCACGCGGCGCTGTTCCTCGTGCTCTCGTTCTTCACCGCGGCGGCGATCTGGATGCTGCTCAAGGCGGAGTTTCTCGCCATCACGCTGGTGCTGGTCTACGTTGGGGCAGTGATGGTGCTGTTCCTGTTCGTGGTGATGATGATCGATATCGACATCGAACACCTGCGACGCGATTTCTGGACCTACGTACCGATGGCAGCCTTCGTGGGCGTGGTCATCATCCTGGAAATGGCTGTCGTGCTGACCAAGACCTTCATGGGGCGCGTACAGCCCGTGCAGGAGCTGCCGAAGGGCTTCACCGGCCCGAACACACAGGCGCTCGGGAAACTCATCTATACCGATTACATCTACGCCTTTGAAGTGGCTGGCGCGGTGCTGCTGCTGGCAATTGTCGCGGCCGTGGCTCTGACCGCTCGCCGCCGCAAGGACACCAAGGCACAGAACGTGTCTGATCAAATCCGCGTGAAGCGCAAGGACCGCGTGCGTCTGGTCTCGATGCCGGCGGAAAAATCGGCTGGCGCAGCTTCGGCTGAATCCAACAGCTGAGCCCCGGGAGAACCCATATGTCTTCGCTATCCCTTGCCCATTACCTCGTGCTCGGCGCGGTGCTGTTTGCCATCAGCATCGTCGGCATCTTCCTGAACCGCAAGAACGTCATCGTGCTGCTGATGGCGATCGAACTGATGCTGCTGGCGGTCAACCTGAACTTCGTCGCGTTCTCCCATTACCTGGGCGATCTGGCGGGGCAGGTGTTCGTGTTTTTCATCCTGACGGTGGCCGCGGCGGAATCCGCGATCGGTCTCGCCATCCTGGTGGTGCTGTTCCGTAATCTGGACACCATCAACGTCGACGATCTGGACAGCCTCAAGGGCTGACCTCCGCATCCACCTAAAAGAAGCGTTCCATGGCTACCACGCTCAATCCCAACCTGCTGCTGGCGATCCCGCTCGCGCCGCTGGCCGGCGCGGCGATCGCCGGGCTGTTCGGCACCAAGTTCTTTGGCGAGAAGATCGGCCGCACGGCATCCCACAGCGTCACCATCCTCGGTGTCGCGATCGCCTTCATTCTGTCGGCGCTGACGCTGTCCGACGTCATCAATGGCGCCGGTTACAACGGCACCGTCTATGAATGGATGACGGTTGGCTCGCTGAAGATGGAAGTCGGCTTCCTCATCGATTCGCTCACGGCGATGATGATGTGCGTGGTGACCTTCGTCTCGCTGATGGTGCATATCTACACCATTGGCTACATGGCGGAAGACGACGGCTATAACCGTTTCTTCGCGTACATCTCGCTGTTCACCTTTTCGATGTTGATGCTCGTGATGAGCAACAATTTCCTGCAGCTGTTCTTCGGCTGGGAGGCGGTGGGTTTGGTGTCGTACCTGCTGATCGGCTTCTGGTTCAAGCGTCCGACGGCCATCTACGCCAACATGAAAGCGTTCCTGGTCAACCGCGTGGGTGACTTCGGCTTCGTGCTCGGTATCGGCCTGTTGCTGGCGTACAGCGGTAGCCTGAGCTACGCCGATGTGTTCGCTGCCCGCGACAACCTGGCCACGATTGGCTTCCCGGGTACCGACTGGCACATGCTGACGGTCGCTTGTATCTGCTTGTTTATCGGCGCGATGGGTAAATCGGCGCAGTTCCCGCTGCACGTGTGGCTGCCGGACTCGATGGAAGGCCCGACCCCGATCTCCGCACTGATTCACGCGGCCACCATGGTGACCGCCGGTATCTTCATGGTCGCGCGCATGTCGCCGCTGTTCGAACTGTCGGACACCGCGCTGTCGTTCGTGCTGATCATCGGCGCCATTACCGCGCTGTTCATGGGCTTCCTGGGCATCATCCAGACCGATATCAAGCGTGTGGTGGCGTACTCGACGCTGTCTCAGCTCGGTTACATGACCGTCGCGCTGGGCGCGTCGGCTTACCAAGTCGCGGTGTTCCACCTAATGACGCACGCGTTCTTCAAGGCGCTGCTGTTCCTCGGCGCGGGCTCGGTCATCATCGGCATGCACCACGATCAGGACATGCGCAACATGGGCGGCTTGCGCAAGTACATGCCGGTCACGTGGCTGACATCGCTGGTGGGGTCGCTGGCGCTGATTGGCACGCCGTTCTTTGCAGGTTTCTACTCGAAGGACTCGATCATCGAAGCGGTGCGCGAATCGCACCTGCCGGGCGCCAGCTTTGCCTACTGGGCTGTGCTGGCTGGCGTGTTCGTGACCGCGTTCTACTCGTTCCGCATGTATTTCCTGGTGTTCCACGGTGAAGAGCGTTTCGGCAAGGAACACTCGCATCACGAAGGCAATCACGTGGACGAAGAGGAAACCGCTGACCATCACCACGGCCTGGCTCCGGGTCAGAAGCCGCACGAGTCGCCGTGGGTGGTGACGGTCCCCCTGGTGCTGCTCGCGATTCCTTCGGTCATCATCGGTGCGATGGCAATCCAGCCGATGCTGTTCGGCGAGTTCTTCAAGCACGGTGTTGTGTTCTCGGAGGTCATCTTCAATGCTGACAACCACGAAGCAATGAAGGTGCTGGCCGAAGACTTCCACGGTTGGGTCGAGATGGCGCTGCACGGCTTTACGTCGGCACCGTTCATCCTGCTGCTGGCGGGTGTGGTGCTGTCGTGGTTCTTCTACTTGAAGCGCCCGGATATTCCGGCAGCAATCGCCAAGCGTTTCTCCGGCGTCTACAAGCTGCTGGACAACAAGTACTACATGGACAAGATCAACGAGATCGTCTTTGCCAACGGTGCGGTCAAGTTTGGCCGTGGCCTGTGGAAGGGCGGCGATCAAGGTGTGATCGACGGTGTTGTCGTCAACGGCAGCGCGCGTCTGGTGGGCTGGTTCGCGACCGTCGTGCGCCTGCTCCAGTCCGGCTTCATCTATGACTATGCGTTCGCGATGATCATCGGCACGGTTGGGCTGCTGACGTATTTCGTGTTTCTGGCAGGCAAATAAGGGATTACAAAAATGGTTCTGTCTTTTGCGATCTGGCTGCCGATCTTCTTCGGCGTGCTGGTGCTGGCCTCGGGCTCAGACCGCAATCCCGGTTATGTCCGCTGGATGTCGCTGATCGGCTCCGTAATCAGCTTCGTGATGACGCTCCCGCTCATCACGCGTTTCGACAAGACGACGGCTGCGATGCAGTTCGTTGAGAAATCGTCGTGGATCGAGCGCTTCCACATCAGCTACTACCTTGGAGTCGACGGCATTTCGATGTGGTTCGTGGTGCTGACCGCGTTCATCACCGTCATCGTCGTCATTGCCGCCTGGGAAGTCATCACCGAGCGCGTGGCGCAATACATGGCCGCGTTCCTGATCCTGTCCGGTCTGATGATCGGCGTGTTTGCGTCGCTCGACGGTCTGCTGTTCTACGTGTTCTTCGAAGCCACGCTGATCCCGATGTACATCATCATCGGTGTGTGGGGCGGCCCGAACCGCGTCTACGCGGCATTCAAGTTCTTCCTGTACACGCTGCTGGGTTCGTTGCTGACGCTGGTTGCGCTGTTGTATCTGTATTTCCACAGCGGCACGTTCGAAATCCTGCAGTGGCATCAGGTCAAGCTGTCGATGAACGAGCAGGTCCTGATCTTCCTCGCGTTTTTCATGGCCTTTGCCGTGAAAGTGCCGATGTGGCCGGTGCACACCTGGCTGCCGGACGCCCACGTGGAAGCCCCGACCGGCGGCTCCGTGGTGCTGGCTGCCATCATGCTGAAGCTGGGCGCCTACGGTTTCCTGCGGTTCTCGCTGCCGATCGCGCCGGATGCCAGCCATAGCCTGTCCGCGTTCATCATCGCGATCTCGCTGGTTGCCGTGATCTACATCGGTCTGGTGGCGCTGGTGCAGGCCGACATGAAGAAGCTGGTCGCGTATTCGTCGATCGCGCACATGGGCTTCGTCACGCTGGGCTTCTTCATCTTCAACGAGATCGGTGTGGAGGGCGGTATCGTCCAGATGATCTCGCACGGCTTCATCTCAGGCGCAATGTTCCTGTGTATTGGTGTGTTGTATGACCGCGTGCATTCGCGTCAGATTGCCGATTACGGCGGTGTGGTGAACACGATGCCGAAGTTTGCGGCGCTGTCGGTCTTCTTTGCGATGGCCAACTGCGGCCTGCCGGCAACCTCCGGTTTCGTCGGCGAATTCATGGTGATCCTGGGTTCCGTCAAGTTCAACTTCTGGATTGGCTTGTTGGCCGCCACGGCGCTGATCTTTGGCGCAGCGTATTCGCTGTGGATGGTCAAGCGCGTGATCTTCGGTGATGTGACGCACAAGCATGTGGCCGAGCTGAAGGACCTGAATTGCCGCGAGTTCTTCATGCTGGGCGTGCTCGCGATCGCCACCCTGTACATGGGCCTGTATCCGAAGCCCTTCACCGATGTCATGCATGCGTCCGTGGTCAATCTGCTGACCCACGTGGCTCAGTCGAAGCTGTAAGCAGCGAGAAGAAACTATGCAATCGTCCTCCTCTATTGCGGCTTTTGCCCCAATCGTTTTTCTCGCGCTGGGCATTGGTGCCGTCAACTGGATTGACTTGGCACGCGGCCAGAAACGAAGCAGCGTGGCCTATCCGGTTTCGTTGGTGATTACGCTGGTGCTGGCGGTGTGGTTTGCGCTGAACGCTGCGAACGGTGAGACGCACTACGTCTTCGGCAACATGGCGGTGATCGATCCGATGGCCAACGTGCTGGCGTCGTTCTGTGCGCTGACGCTGTTTGCCACGCTGGTGTACACGCGCCGCTATCTGGCCGACCGTGACATGTATGCGGGTGAGTTCTACATGTTCGCCCTGTTCACACTGGGCGGCCAGGTGGTGATGATCACCGGCAACAACTTCCTCGTGCTCTATCTGGGCCTTGAATTGTTGTCGCTGGCGTCGTACACACTGGTTGCGCTGCGTCGCCGTTCGAACGTGTCGTCCGAATCGGCCATGAAGTATTTCATCCTGGGTGCGCTGGCCTCGGGCCTGCTGCTGTATGGCATGTCGATGCTGTATGGCGCCACCGGCTCGCTGGAACTGGGCAAGGTGTTTGACGCCATCAAGAACGGCGAGATCAACAAGACGATTCTCGTGTTCGGCGTAGTGTTCATCGTTGCCGGGCTCGGCTTCAAGCTGGGTGTGGCACCGTTCCACATGTGGGTGCCGGACGTGTACCAAGGCTCGCCGACGGCCGTGACGTTGCTGATTGCCGGCGCCCCGAAGGTTGCTGCGTTCGCGATGACGCTGCGCATTCTGGTTGAAGGCCTGCTGCCGCTGGCGTTCGACTGGCAGAACATGCTGATTGTGCTGGCCGTTGTGTCGCTGGCCATCGGCAATATCACCGGCGTTGTGCAAACCAACTTCAAGCGTCTGCTGGGCTACTCGACCGTCTCGCATATGGGCTTCCTGCTGCTGGGCCTCGTGTCGGGCGTCAGTTCCGGCAAGCCGGATCTGACGGCACAGGCCTACAGTGCGTCGATGTTCTACGCCATCACCTACGTACTGACTGCGCTGGGCGCGTTCGGCATCATCCTGCTGCTGGCGCGCAAAGGCTACGAGGCGGAAGAGATTGCCGACCTCAAGGGCTTGTCGAAGAAGAGCCCGTGGTTTGCCCTGCTGATGCTGTTCATCATGATGTCGCTGGCAGGCCTGCCGCCGACGGTTGGCTTCTACGCCAAGCTGTCGGTCCTGGGTGCGGTGGTCGATGCCGGTATGCCGTGGCTGGCCGTTGTGGCGGTGCTGTTTTCGTTGGTGGGTGCGTTCTACTACCTGCGTGTCATCAAGGTCATGTACTTCGATGTGCCGGCTGACGAAGGCCCCGTTGAAGCCTCCTTCGGCCTGCGCTCGCTGCTGTCGGTCAATGGCTTGCTGGTGCTGTTGCTGGGTATCTTCCCGGCTGGCCTGATGGCCGTGTGCTATCAGGCCATCCGCCTGACGCTGGCTTCGTAAAACGCGGAGCGCCATGAACACATCGACGGGCGGTCTATTTGTCATCGTGTTGGCACTGATTTGTGCCAACCTGCCGTTCGTCAATCAACGCGTGCTGGCGCTGGTGCCGGCACGCTGGTCGCGCAAGCCGTTCTGGCTGCGCGGCGCCGAGCTGGTTGCCATGTATGTTGTGGTGGGGCTCATCGGCTTCGGTATCGAATCGAGCCAGGGTAATGCGTTTCCCCAGGGTTGGCAGTTCTACGCGATCACCGCTTGCCTGATGCTGGTGTTCGCGTTTCCGGGCTTTACGTTGCAATACCTGGTTCGCCATCCCCGCGATTCCCGTTAATTCCCGCCGGGCAGGTTCCCGCTGTCTCGGCATGAGAGAGCGCCATGTCCGATCACACCCCTCTGAACGAAGCCCCTGATGCGACGCAGGACCCCGACGCCGGTCTGCGCGAGACGCAAGTTGCATCCGCGCTGATGCACCAGGGTAAATTTCTCACGCTCAAGCACGACATCGTCCGCCTGCCGGACGGCCGCAACGCCAGCCGCGAATATCTCATCCACCCAGGCGCGGTAATGATGATCCCGTTGTTCGACGACGGTACGGTGCTGATGGAGCGTCAGTTCCGCTACCCGGTCGGCAAGGTGATGATTGAATTCCCCGCCGGCAAGCTGGATCCGCAGGAAGGCGCGCTCACATGCGGCAAGCGCGAACTGCGCGAGGAAACCGGCTACACGGCCGAGCGCTGGGAGTACCTCACGCGCATTCACCCCGTCATTTCGTATTCCACCGAGTTCATCGACATCTATCTCGCGCGCGATCTCAAGCAGGGCGCGGCAATGCTGGATGAAGGCGAATTTCTCGAGACCTTCGTCACGCCGGCCGGCCAACTGATCGATTGGGTGCGCGAAGGCAAGATTTCCGACGTGAAGACCATCATCGGCACGTTCTGGCTCGAGAAGATTCTGTCCGGAGCATGGACGCCAGGTGCCGTCTGAGCCGCTTGTGATCCTCGCTTGATCAGACCGTTTTCCTATTGCCGCTATCATGGCGAACGGTCGTGCGAAAAAATTAGCACGACCGTTCACAAATTTTCGAATCGGGGATACACTCGTCCCCATGCGCTGGACCGATCATGAAAGTGCTGGACCTCCGTTGTGCCAATGACCACCGCTTCGAAGGCTGGTTCGGCTCCGATGCCGACTTGCAATCGCAGCAAAAGCGCGGGCTATTGACGTGCCCAGTTTGCGGTCACAACGAGGTTGAGCGCTTGCCGAGTGCGCCGCGCCTGAACCTGTCGTCGTCTCGTGCGGAGACCGCCCAGAAGGGCGGGGCCGGCAAGGCGGTCGAGGGCGAGGGCGGTTCGCCCGCAGCCCTGCAACAGCTCTACCTGAAAGCCGTGCGCCATGTCCTTGCCAATACCGAGGACGTCGGCGAGCGGTTTGCAGAAGAGGCGCGCCGCATGCATTACAACGAGGCGCCGGAGCGGGGCATTCGCGGGACGACATCTCGGGAGGAAGCGCAGGAACTGGCGGAGGAAGGCATCGACGTGATGCCGCTGCTGGTGCCCGACGCGCTCAAGCAGCCCGTGCACTAGCAGCCCCGATTCAGGTCCGCGCCGGTCCGACAGAACGTTCTCCACCGATTTGCCACGGTGGGGAGCCAACCACAGGAGACAGGCATGGATCTGAACTACTCGGCGGCCGATGATGCGTTCCGCCAGGAAGTCCGCAGCTGGCTGGAAGCCAATCTGCCCAAGGACATCCAGGACAAGGTGTTGAACCACCGGCGCCTGAACCGCGAAGATTTCGTTCGCTGGCACAAGGCGCTCGCGGGCAAGGGCTGGTCGGTGCCGCATTGGCCGGTCGAGTGGGGCGGTACCGGCTGGTCCCCCATCCAAAAGCACATCTGGGACGAAGAGTGCGCGCGGGTCGGCGCGCCCGGCGTTCTGCCGTTCGGCGTCAGCATGGTCGCGCCCGTCATCATGAAGTACGGCAATGAAGCGCAGAAGCGCTACTTCCTGCCGCGCATCGTTGATTGCACCGATTGGTGGTGCCAGGGCTATTCGGAGCCGGGGTCTGGTTCCGATCTGGCCTCGGTGAAGACGCGTGCCGTGCGCGAAGGCGATCACTACATCGTCAACGGCCAGAAGACCTGGACCACGCTCGGCCAACACGCCGACATGATCTTCTGTCTGGTCCGCACGGATCCGGACGCGAAGAAGCAAGAGGGCATTTCGTTCCTGTTGATCGACATGAAGACGCCAGGAATCACCGTGCGCCCGATCATCATGCTCGACGAAGAGCACGAGGTGAACGAAGTCTTCTTCGACAACGTGAAGGTGCCGGTTCAAAACCTGATCGGTGATGAGAACCGCGGCTGGACGTACGCCAAGTACCTGCTCGGCCACGAGCGCACGGGCATTGCGCGTGTGGGCAATTCCAAGCGCGAACTGGCGTTTCTCAAGCGTGTCGCCCAGCAACACCAGAAGAACGGCAAGCCGCTGCTGCAGGATCCGGTATTCGGTGCCAAGGTGGCCTCGCTGGAAATCGAACTGCTGGCGCTGGAGATGACAGTGCTGCGTGTGGTGTCGAGCGAGAACGCCGGCAAGGGCCCGGGCCCCGAGGCGTCGCTGCTCAAGATCAAGGGCACGCAGATCCAGCAGATGCTGACCGAGTTGATGGTCGAGGCCGCGGGGCCGTACGCCCAGCCGTTCGATCCGAGCTACCTCGAAGGCGACACCTTGCAGGCCGTGACGGGCGACAACGACGCCGCACCGCTCGCGCCGTACTACTTCAACTATCGCAAGACCTCGATCTACGGCGGGTCGAACGAGATCCAGCGCAACATCATCTCGCAGATGATCCTTGGCGTCTGACCAGAACGGCGACAGAACACATAGCGGAGACAAACATGGATTTCTCGTTCACCGACGAACAGAAGCAACTTGCCGATGCGGTGCGCCGCTTCATTGAGAAGGATTACGGCTTTGAAGCGCGCAACAAGGTGGTGTATTCGCCGGAAGGTGTGTCGCAGAGCCATTGGGATGCACTGGCCGAACTGGGCCTGACCGCGCTACCAGTGCCCGAAGCACAAGGCGGTTTTGACGGCCGTGCGATGGACTTGCTGGTGGTGATGCAGGAACTGGGCCGCGGCCTGGTCGTGGAGCCGTATCAGGCCACCGTGCTGGGTGCCCAGGCGCTGAAGCTCGCGGGCGGCCAGGAAGGGTTGCTGGAAGAAGTCGCTGGCGGCGCCGTGAAGCTGGCCATTGCCTTTGGCGAGCGCCAATCGCGTTACGAGCTTTTCAATGTCACCACGCGTGCTGCGCAGCAGGGCAGCGGCTGGACGCTCACCGGCGAGAAGGCGGTTGTGGTGCATGGCGCGCAGGCAGACAAGCTGATCGTCTCGGCGCGCACGGGCGGCGAAGCGCGTGATACGTCGGGCCTGTCGCTGTTCGTGGTTGACCGCGATGCCGCCGGCGTGACGGTCAAGGATTACCGCACGATCGACAACCTGCACGCTGCGGATATCCGCTTCGACAACGCGCCGGCAACGCTGCTGGGCAAGGCCGGCGAAGCGTGGGAGACCATCGACGCCGTAGCCGATCTTGGCTGCGTGCTGTTGTGCGCAGAAGCGATCGGCCTGATCGATGCGCTGAACGCCGCAACGCTGGAGTACACCAAGACCCGCCAGCAGTTTGGCGTGCCCATCGCGCGCTTCCAGGCGCTGCAGCATCGCATGGTCGACATGTTCATCCATGGCGAGCAGGCGCGTTCGATCACGTATCTTGCCGCTGCGCATTTTGAAGATGGCGATGTCGAGGCGCGCCGCCGCTATGTGTCTGCTGCCAAGGCACGTGTCGGCCAGGCGGCGCGTGACGTTGGCCAGGAAGCGGTGCAACTGCACGGCGGCATGGGCGTGACGAACGAACTGCCCGCCGCGCACATGTTCAAGCGGCTGACGATGATCAACACGACGCTGGGCGACGTGGATCATCACCTCGCACGCTTCGCATCGCTGCCCGGCTTCCAGCAGGCGGCGTAACGGCAAACCTGAACGCCCCGCATTCGTGCGGGGCGTTGTCATTTGGAGGAGACGACATGGCAGAGAACGAAAGGGCAGAGCCCACACGATCGTACGAGTTCTACTTCGACGATTTCGAGGTCGGCCGGACGCTGCAGATGGGTACCTACACCGTCACCGAAGAGGAGATTCTGACCTTCGCGCGGCAGTACGATCCGCAGCCATTCCACATCGATGCAGAGGCTGCCAAGCACAGCATCTACGGCGGCATCATCTCGAGCGGCTGGATGACCTGCTCGATCATGATGCGGCTGATGGTCACCGGCTTCCTCGGCAAGGCAGCCAGCATGGGTTCCCCAGGCGTGGATGAAATCCGCTGGATGAAGCCGGTGTATCCGGGCGACACGCTGTCGGTGTCGAGCACGTGCATGGAAGTGCGTCCGTCGCAGTCGAAGCCGGACCGCGGCGTGGCGGTCAATCGCTGGGAGGCTCGCAACCAGCGCGGAGAACTTGTGTGCACGGTCACGGGCATGGGCTTGTTTGGCCGCCGCCCGAAGGCTTGATGACACGTCATCGCATCACAACAAGGAGACAACGCAGATGCGCATCATCGAATCGCTCGACGAGCTGAAAGGTTTGATCGGCCAGGAAGTTGCCGTGAGTGACTGGACCGAGATCACGCAGCAACAGGTGAACCTCTTTGCCGAGGCCACGGGCGATCACCAGTGGATTCACGTGGACGTGGAGCGCGCCAGGCGCGAGTCGCCGTTTGGCGCACCGGTGGCACACGGTTTTCTGACGCTGTCGCTGCTGCCCATGCTGATGGCCAACGCGATCGAGATGTCCGACGTGAAAATGGGCGTGAACTACGGCCTGAACAAGGTTCGCTTTACGGCGCCCGTGCCGGTGGGCAGCCGTGTACGCGCGCGAGTCAAGCTGTTGGAGATGGAAGCGCTGCCGCCGTTGCCGAATGCACCCACGTTGACCGGCGCGCAGATGACCTGGGCCGTCACCATCGAGCGCGAGGGGCAGGAGCGCCCGGTGTGTGTCGCCGAATCGATTTCGCGCCGCTATTCCTGAGTCTGGCTTTTTTCAAGTTCCCGAGGCCGGCGCGATGCCGGCCTTTCTTTTTGTATCGCCCGTCCTTGCGCTCCGCTTGTCTTGTGCTTGTCTTCCTGCGCCCCAAGCGGGCGCATTCCGACGAACAGATGCGCAGAGTTGGCGCGGTTCCAGCACCGTTTTGGCGCGTATTTCCCTTCGAATGAGCCAAATGCGATGGCACGGTAGTTGCAATTTTGGGCCCCGGGAGTCGTTCTCGCCACCAATAAACCCAAGGAGCCGCAATGAAACGTCGTGAGCTGTTGAAGCTGTCTGCCGTCGCCGCCGCAACGCTGTTGTCCGTGTCAAGCCTCGCGTTTGCTCAGGCAAAAGAACCGATCAAGGTCGGCGTCCTGCATTCGCTGTCGGGCACGATGGCCATCTCCGAGACGTCGCTGAAAGACGTCGCGCTGATGACGATCGACGAGATCAACAAGAGCGGCGGCGTACTGGGCCGCAAGCTGGAACCGGTGGTGGTGGATCCGGCATCGAACTGGCCGCTGTTTGCCGAGAAGGCGCGCGGGCTGCTGACGCAGGACAAGGTGGCGGTGACGTTCGGCTGCTGGACGTCGGTGTCGCGCAAGTCGGTGCTGCCGGTCTATGAAGAGCTGAATGGCCTGCTGTTCTACCCGGTGCAGTACGAAGGCGAAGAGATGTCGAAGAACGTCTTCTACACCGGCGCGGCACCCAACCAGCAGGCCATTCCGGCCGTGGAATACCTGATGAGCAAGGAAGGCGGCGGCGCCAAGCGCTTCTTCCTGCTCGGTACCGATTACGTCTACCCGCGCACGACCAACAAGATCCTGCGTGCGTTCCTGCACAGCAAGGGCGTGAAGGACAGCGACATCGAAGAGGTCTACACGCCGTTCGGCCACTCCGACTATCAGACCATTGTCGCCAACATCAAGAAGTTCGCGCAGGGCGGCAAGACGGCCGTGGTGTCGACCATCAACGGCGACTCTAACGTGCCGTTCTACAAGGAACTCGGCAACGCGGGCCTGAAGGCCAAGGACGTACCGGTGGTGGCCTTCTCGGTGGGTGAAGAAGAACTGCGCGGCATCGACACCAAGCCCCTGGTGGGCCATCTGGCCGCATGGAACTACTTCATGTCGGTCAAGAACCCGGTCAACGACGACTTCAAGAAGAAGTGGGCTGCATGGGTCAAGGCCAACAACCTGCCCGGCGGCGACAAGCGCGTCACCAACGACCCGATGGAAGCCACCTACGTCGGCATCATGATGTGGAAGCAGGCTGTCGAGAAAGCCGGTTCGACCGACGTGGACAAGGTCCGCAAGGCGATGTACGGCCAGCAGTTCAAGGCACCGTCGGGCTTCACGCTGGTGATGAACAACAACCATCACCTGAGCAAGCCGGTCATGATCGGCGAGGTGCGTGGCGACGGCCAGTTCAACGTCGTGTGGAAGACGCCGACGGTGATCCGCGCCAAGCCGTGGAGCCCGTACATCTCGGGCAACGAGGGCAAGCCTGACGAAGTGAAGTAATCAGGCGGACCGGCGGCGCATACAGCGCGGCCGGTCCTTTGAACGACGCTGCACGACGTGGCGGACGGCCCCAACACCGGCCGCCACGCATCGGATTGCCATGATGCGCTTGTCCCGCTGGTTGTTTCATTCCCTTGCCGCACTGCTGTGCGCCTTCTGTCTGGCTGCGATGCCCCAAACCTCTGCGTGGGCTGCCGGACAACCCCTGACCCAGGCCGATCTCAAGCCGTTGGCCGAAGACGACTTCGATGCCAAGGTCAAGACGCTCAATGCGCTGACCGCCGCGCCCGCAGAACAAGCCGGGCCGATCCTGCAAGCCTTGCAGAATGACGCGCTGTTCTTCGCGCCCGCCGCCGGCATGGTGCGTCAGGATGGCGAGAAGTACCTGGACGCGATCACTGGCCAGCCCGTCACCGTCAAGGCTGACGACCTGCAATCCCTCACACTGAACAATGCCCTGCGTGCCCAAGTGGACAGCGCGGCGAGCGGCTTCGTGCTGCAATCGCCCGATCGTGCCGTGCGCGCACAAGCGGTCGACACCTTGCTGGCGCATCTCGAGACAGCATCGCGGCCGATTGTCGATGCCGCTCGCAAGCACGAAACTGACACTGCTCTGCGCGCCAAGCTCGACCTGCTGTGGGCCAACCTGGCACTGGACGACGGCACGCATGCCGAGAAGCTCGAAGCGCTCAAGCTGCTTGCGGGCGATACCAATCCGCAGACGCGCCAGCGCATCGCCCCGTTGCTTGCCAAGGACAGCGGCGCCGACGATGAACTGCGCGCCGCGGCCCAACAGGCGCTCGACGGCCTCGCCGCGCAGCAACGCAAGGCCGAGCTGGTCGGCAACCTGTTTGCGGGGCTGAGCCTCGGTTCGGTGCTGCTGCTGGCCGCTCTCGGGCTGGCCATCACCTACGGGCTCATCGGCGTCATCAACATGGCGCACGGTGAGTTCCTGATGATCGGTGCGTACGCCACCTACGTGGTGCAGACCATCTTCCGCACCTACTTCCCCAGCGCATTCGACTGGTATCTGCCCGCAGCACTGCCTGCCGCGTTCCTGGCGGCGGCCATCGTCGGTTTTGCGCTGGAACGGCTGGTGCTGCGTCACCTGTACGGCCGTCCGCTGGAAACGCTGCTCGCCACCTTCGGGATCAGCCTGCTGCTGATGCAGGCGGTGCGCTCGCTCTTCGGTGCGCAGAACGTGGAGGTGGCGAACCCGAGCTGGATGAGCGGCGGCATTGCGCTGTATCCCGGGCTGATCCTGCCGTACAACCGGCTCGTCATCCTGCTGTTTGCGCTGGCTGTGGTGGCGATCGCCTGGGCGGTGCTCAACCGAACGCGCCTGGGCCTGTTCGTGCGTGCCACCACGCAGAACCGCACGATGGCCGCCTGCGTTGGCGTGCGCACGTGGAAGGTCGACAGCTACGCGTTTGCGTTCGGCGCGGGCATTGCCGGGCTGGGCGGCTGCGCGCTCTCGCAGATCGGCAACGTCGGGCCGGACCTCGGCCAGAGCTACATCATCGATTCGTTCATGGCCGTGGTGCTGGGCGGGGTGGGGCAGTTGGCCGGCACGATCATCGGCGCGTTCGGCCTGGGGCTCATCAACAAGTTCATTGAGCCGTTCTATGGCGCGGTGCTGGCGAAGATCATCGTGCTGGTGCTGATCGTGCTGTTCATTCAGAAGCGTCCGCAGGGCCTGTTCGCCCTCAAGGGCCGCAGCGCCGAGGCCTGATATGACGACGACCAAGTTCTCTCTCGATATTCCGGCGCGCATGCCGCTGCTGTCGCGGCGCGGGTGGTCTGCGCTTGTGCTCGTATCGCTTATCGTGTGCATTGGCGCGCCGGTTTGCGCGCTGCTCGTGCCGGAAGGCAGCCCGCTGCATCTGTCGGCGTATGCGCTCACGCTCATCGGCAAGATCATGTGCTATGCGCTGGCGGCGCTGGCGCTCGATCTGGTGTGGGGCTACTGCGGCATCCTCAGCCTCGGCCACGGCGTGTTCTTTGCGCTGGGCGGCTACGCGATGGGCATGTACCTGATGCGTTCCATCGGACGCGAGGGCGTGTACAAGAGCGATCTGCCCGACTTCATGGTCTTCCTCGACTGGAAAGAGCTGCCCTGGTTCTGGCACGGCACCGAGCACTTCGCGTGGGCGATGCTGCTGGTGATTCTGGTGCCCGGCGTGCTGGCGTGGCTGTTCGGCTTCTTCGCCTTCCGCTCACGCGTCAAGGGCGTGTACCTGTCGATCATCACGCAAGCGATGACGTACGCGGCCATGCTGCTGTTCTTCCGCAACGAGACTGGCTTTGGCGGCAACAATGGCTTTACCGATTTCAAGCGCATCCTCGGATTCCCAATCTCGGCGTTGCCTACGCGCACCGTGCTCTTCGTAGCCACGTTCGTCGCGCTGGTGCTGGCGTTCATTGCGTGCCGCGCCATCGTCACGTCCAAGTTCGGCCGCGTGGTCACGGCCATCCGCGATGCCGAAGCGCGCGTGATGTTCTCCGGCTACAACCCGCTCGGCTACAAGCTGTTCGTCTGGACGTTCTCGGCGGTGCTGTGCGGCATCGCGGGCGCGCTGTACGTACCGCAGGTCGGCATCATCAACCCGGGCGAGATGTCCCCGGGCAATTCCATCGAGATGGCGGTGTGGGTGGCCGTGGGCGGGCGCGGCACGTTGATCGGCCCGATCATCGGCGCGTTCCTCGTCAACGGGGCCAAGACGTTGCTCACGGCGTGGGTGCCGGAGTACTGGCTGTTCGTGCTCGGTGCGATTTTTGTGCTGGTGACGCTGTATCTGCCGAACGGCGTTCTGGGGCTGCTGGGCAAGCTGCGGATGAAGCGGCGCACGCCCACGCAAGCCAAGGCGCATGAAACCGCGACCGTCACCGGAGACCACGCATGAGCACGTTCACCGAACTCCCCGACCGCGCGGAGACGGGCACCGCCACCGGCATGGGCCATCTGGTCGAGCCGGACACCATCGACGTCTCGCACGGCGCCATCCTGTATCTCGAAGATGTGACGGTGCGCTTTGGCGGCTTTCGCGCACTGAACGCGCTCACGCTGTCGATCGACCACGGCGAACTGCGCTGCATCATCGGGCCCAACGGCGCGGGCAAGACCACGATGATGGACGTGATTACTGGCAAGACGGGGCCACGCAACGCCGACGTGACCGGCCGTGTCTTCCTCGGCCAGACCATCGACCTGCTGCGCCTGACCGAGCCGCGCATCGCGCAGATCGGCATCGGCCGCAAGTTCCAGAAACCGACCGTGTTCGAGCAGCACTCCGTGTGGGAAAACCTGGAACTGGCCATGAAAGCCGACAAGCGCTGGTGGGTCTCGCTGCGCGCGCGCCTGCTGAACGACGGCCGCCAGCGCATCGAAGAAACGCTCGGCCGCATCCATCTGGAAGCGGAGGCCTATCGGCCTGCCGGGCTGCTCTCGCACGGCCAGAAGCAGCGGCTGGAGATCGGCATGCTGCTGATGCAGCAACCGCAACTGCTGCTGCTCGACGAACCGGTCGCCGGCATGACGGACGAAGAAACGATGCAGCTTGCAACGTTGCTCAACGGTTTGCGCGGCACGTGCTCGATCATGGTCGTGGAGCACGACATGGAATTTGTTGCCGCGCTGGCGGGGACAGAAGGGCGCGTGACCGTGCTGGCTGAAGGCAGCGTCCTGGCCGAAGGCACGCTCGATGCCGTCAAGCGCGATGAGCGGGTGATCGAATCCTATCTGGGGCGTTGATATGTTGCAGGTCCAACAACTGAACCAGTACTACGGCGGCAGCCACATCCTGCGCAACGTCAGCTTTGACGTCCCTACGGGCAAGCTGACCACGCTGCTTGGCCGTAACGGCGTGGGCAAGACGACGCTGCTCAAATGCCTGATGGGCGTGGTGCCCACAGCCAGCGGTGCGATCGATTGGGAAGGGCGCACCATCCAGAAGCTGCCCGCGTACGAGCGTGTCTCGCAGGGCCTCGCTTATGTGCCGCAGGGGCGCGAGATCTTCCCGCGCCTGACAGTGGAAGAGAACCTGCTGATTGGTGCGGCCGCCAAGCGCGCGCCGTCCAAGGTGCCCGATTCGATCTACGAGCTGTTTCCCGTGCTCAAGGAGATGAAGGGCCGGCGCGGCGGTGATCTGTCCGGCGGCCAGCAGCAGCAACTTGCCATCGGCCGCGCGCTGATGAGCGAGCCGCGCCTGCTGATCCTGGACGAGCCGACTGAGGGCATCCAGCCGTCGATCATCCAGGAGATCGGCCGAACGCTGCGGCGCCTTGTCGATGAGTTCGGCATGTCGGTGCTGCTGGTCGAGCAGTACTACGACTTTGCGCGCAGCATTGCCGACCGCTATGTCGTCATGAGCCGCGGCGAGGTCATCGCCCAGGGCGACGGCGCCAATATGGAAGCCGATGGCGTGCGTGATCTGGTGGCCGTCTGATGCCCCGGCTGATGCCCCGGCATTCGACGGAAAAAGTCGAATGCCAAATCTGTGGCATCTGGCTATGATGAGAAAATTCCTAGCCGCCGTGCTGCCTTCCTGATGCGCCATCCCGATTTTCCTGTGCCGCCGCAGACCGATTCGTTCGCGTCCTGGGAAGCCTCGCTGCGCCTGGCGTTTGCACGGCGCGGTGAGCGCACCGTGCTGGCCACGTGCCGGCATCAGGGGCCGCTGCGGGTGCAGAAGGCGCTGTATCCGGAAGGCGAGGGCGTGTGCCATGCCGTCATGCTGCATCCGCCCGCAGGCATTGCCGGTGGCGATGTGCTCGATATCAACATCGAACTCGGTGCCGACGCGCATGCCGTGCTGACCACGCCCGGCGCCACCAAGTGGTACAAGTCGCTCGGCCGCACGGCCACGCAGCGCGTTGCCATCCGGGCAGAGACAGGCGCGCGGCTCGACTGGGTGCCACAAGAGAACATCGTCTTCAACCAGGCCTGCCCGATCATCGACCTGACGCTGGATCTGGCACCGGGCGCCACCGCCATCGGTTGGGACGCGACCATGCTCGGCCGCCACGCCGCCGGTGAATCGTGGGCCGAAGGCCGTATCGTCTTGCGCACCGCATTGCGCTGCAACGGCCAGCCGCTGTGGATTGAATCGGCGGCGTTCGACGCGCAATCGCCCGTGCTGAATGCGACGACGGGCATGGCCGGCTTCCACGTTGTCGGCACGCTGTGGGCCGTGGGCGAGGGCGCCACCGAAGCCCTGGCCGAATCGATGGCCGAGCACCTGCCGTACAACGACGACCTGCGCGCGGGCGTCACCTGCCTCACGCAAGATGCGCCCGGCCTGCCAAACGTTTTGTTGCTGCGCGTGCTTGCACGCCGGCCCGAAGATGCACGTGCCTTGTTGGCCCAGACGTGGCTGGCGCTGCGCGAACCGATGCATGGCGTAGCGGGCCGTCCGCTGCGGCTCTGGTCTACATGACGGCCACATGATGGCAACGTGACCTCGCATCGCCCGATCTGAACTGTACTGAATTGACCCTCACCGAAGAGAGCCCCACGTGGAACTGACCCCGCGCGAAAAAGACAAGTTGCTGATCTTCACCGCCGCCTTGCTGGCCGAGCGCCGCAAGGGCCGCGGCCTCAAGCTCAACTACCCGGAAGCCGTCGCCTTCATCAGCGCTGCCATCATGGAAGGCGCGCGCGACGGCAAGACCGTGGCCGACCTGATGCACTACGGCACCACGCTGCTCACGCGCAATGACGTGATGGACGGCGTGGCCGAGATGATTCCCGACATCCAGGTCGAGGCCACCTTTCCGGACGGCACGAAGCTCGTCACCGTCCACCACCCGATTGTTTGACGTTCTGAAGTCCGCACGCCACTCACCACTACGAGTCCCGCCATGACGCCTACCCTGTCTCGCTTCGTCCGGCCCGCTGCGGCCATTGCGCTAACGTTTGGCGCCTCTGTTGCCTTCGCTCACCCGGGGCATCCGGGCCATACCGCCGAGGGCAGCCTGCTCGCGGGGTTCCTGCATCCGCTCACCGGTGCAGATCACCTCCTGGCGATGGTGGCCGTGGGTGTGTGGAGCGCACTGGCCTCGCGCTCGGTGCGCGACGCGTTGTGGGCGCCGGTCGCCTTTGTCGCGTTGATGATCCTGGGCGCGCTGCTCGGCGCCGGCGGCGGGGCGCTGCCGATGGCTGAGCCGTTGATTGCCGCATCGCTGCTGGTGTTCGGCCTGCTGATTGCCGCACGCGCGCAGCTGCCGACCTGGGGCGGTGCACTGCTGTGCGGCGCGTTCGCGCTGTTCCACGGCTATGCGCACGGCACGGAATTCCCCGCAGGCGCGCAGGCCATGTTCCCGTATTTCGTTGGCGGCTTTGCCGTGGCGACGGCGCTGCTGCATACCGCCGGCATCGGCGCGGGCTTTGCACTGAAGCCGCGCATGGCGTGGCTGGCGCGTCTGTCGGGTGTGGGTGTGGCGCTGTACGGCGCAGGCCTGCTGGTTACGGCGATCTGAGGGGGCTTTCACCATGATCCCCGGCGAACTCCTGCCGCAAGACGGCGATCTGGAACTCAACGCAGGCCGCCCCACGGTGACGGTAACGGTGGCCAACACGGGCGATCGCCCGGTGCAGATCGGCTCGCACTACCACTTCTATGAAGTGAACGACGCGCTGCGCTTTGACCGCGAAGCTGCGCGCGGCTTTCGGCTGAACATCGCCGCCGGCACCGCCGTGCGCTTCGAGCCGGGGCAGGAGCGTACGGTCGAACTCGTGGCGCTGGCGGGTGATCGCGTGGTCTACGGCTTCGCCGGCCGTGTGATGGGCAAGCTTTGAGCGAGACACGGACATGACATTGAAGATCAATCGCCGCGCCTATGCGGAAATGTTCGGCCCCACGACGGGCGACCGCCTGCGTCTGGCCGACACCGACCTCATCGTCGAAGTCGAGCGCGACTTCACCGTCTACGGCGAGGAAGTGAAATTCGGCGGCGGCAAGGTCATCCGCGACGGCATGGGCCAGAGCCAGCGCGAATCGAAAGACTGCACCGACACCGTCATCACCAACGCGCTGATCATCGACCACTGGGGCATCGTCAAGGCTGACATCGGCCTGAAGAACGGGCGCATCTCGGCGATCGGCAAGGCGGGCAATCCGGACATCCAGCCCGGCGTGACCATCGTCATCGGCCCCGGCACCGAGATCATCGCGGGCGAAGGCATGATCGTCACCGCCGGCGGCGTCGACACGCACATCCACTTCATCTGCCCGCAGCAGATCGACGAGGCGCTCAACAGCGGCGTGACGACGATGATCGGCGGCGGCACCGGACCCGCCACCGGCACCTACGCCACCACCTGCACGCCGGGCCCGTGGTACATGCAGCGCATGCTGCAGGCCGCGGATGCGTACCCGATGAACATCGGCTTCCTCGGCAAGGGCAACGGCAGCCTGCCGGGCGCGCTGCGCGAGCAGATCGACGCAGGCGCCATCGGCCTGAAGCTGCACGAAGACTGGGGCTCCACGCCCGCCGCCATCGATTGCTGCTTGGGCGTGGCCGACGACACCGATACGCAGGTCGCCATCCACACCGATACGTTGAACGAATCGGGCTTCGTTGAAGCGACCGTCGCTGCGTTCAAGGGCCGCACGATCCACACGTATCACACGGAAGGCGCGGGCGGCGGGCATGCACCGGACATCATCCGTGTGTGCGGTGAATCGAACGTGCTGCCGTCATCGACCAACCCGACGCGGCCGTTCACCGTCAACACGCTGGACGAGCACCTCGACATGTTGATGGTGTGCCATCACCTCGATGCGTCCATCGCCGAAGACATCGCCTTTGCGGAGAGCCGCATCCGCCGCGAGACGATCGCCGCCGAAGACATCCTGCACGACCTCGGCGCGTTCTCGATGATCTCCAGCGACTCGCAAGCCATGGGCCGCGTCGGCGAAGTCGTGCTGCGTACGTGGCAGACCGCACACAAGATGAAGGTGCAGCGCGGCAAGCTGGCCGGTGATCCGAACGATGCGCGGGGCGGACATGACAACTTCCGTGTCAAGCGGTACGTGGCGAAGTACACGATCAACCCCGCGCTCACGCACGGCATCGCACATGAAGTCGGCTCGGTTGAAGTCGGCAAGTGGGCAGACCTCGTGCTGTGGAAGCCGGCGTTCTTTGGCGTGAAGCCGAGCCTGATCCTGAAGGGCGGGATGATTGCCTCTGCGGCGATGGGCGATGCGAATGCGTCGATCCCAACGCCGCAGCCAGTGCACTATCGGCCGATGTTTGGGGCAGCGGGCGGGGCGCTGGGGCGGACGTCGTTGACGTTCCTGTCGCAATCGGCTGCTGCGGCTGGCGTGGCGGAGCAGTATGGGTTGGCCAAGACCACGGCGGTCGTCAAGGGCACGCGTACTGTGAGCAAGGCGGACATGATTCATAACGACTGGCAGCCGGATATTTCGGTGGATCCGGAGACGTATCAGGTGGTGGCGGATGGGACGGTGCTGACTTGTGAGCCGGCGGAGGTGTTGCCGATGGCGCAGCGGTATTTCTTGTTCTAGCTGGTGGTGCGGGGTGGGCTCGGGTTTCTTGTTGTTGGTCCATCCGTCGTATCGTCCCCGGCAGGAGGTGAAACAAGGGATGCCACGCCGCTCCGAGATCGAAACTCCACGCGTGGAGATTAGAACCCGGCGCTTGGATTTCAGAACTTCGAGCTTCATAGTTGGATGACGAATTAGATCCTATAGATGCTTTCCATCAACAAACATCTCCCCGCGCCGCATGGCCTGGCCTCCGTGCTGGTCAAGCGTGCGCCCAAGCTGGTGCTGCCATTCCTGGAGCGCAGCCGCAGCCGCCTGCGCGCCGCCCTCGACGATGGCCGTGAAGTGGCCGTCGTGTTGCCGCGGGGCACCGTCATGCGCGGCGGCGATGTGCTGGTCGCTGAAGACGGCACGCTGGTGGAAGTGCAGGCCGCGCCCGAGCAGGTGCTGCGCGTAAGCAGCGACAACCGGCTCGCGCTGATGCGCGCCGCGTATCACCTCGGCAATCGGCACACGCCCGTGCAGGTGAGCGCCGATGCGCTGCAGCTCGAAGCCGATCCGGTGCTCGAAGACATGCTGGTCCGCCTGGGCGTGACCGTCGCGCATGTGGAGGCGCCGTTCGAGCCCGAGGCGGGCGCCTATGGTGGCGGCCATCGTCACGGCCACGATGCGACGTTCGAAGAGGACTACGCGGCCGCGCAGGCGCTGTACCACGAGCATCACGGGCACGATCATGGTCACTCGCATGGCCACGATCACGCACATGGTCACGACCACGACGACGGCCATGTCCATGGGCCCGGTTGCGGCCATCACCACCATCACCATGACTAACGCGGCGCAGCTCACCGCCTTGCTGCATCTCGCGTCCCCGGCGCTGCCGGTGGGCGCGTTCAGCTATTCGCAGGGGCTGGAGGCGGCGGTGGATGTGCGGCGCGTGGCGGACGAAGCGTCGGCTGCCGCGTGGATTGCCGAGGGGCTCGACGTGCTCGCCGCATGCGAGGCACCGCTATGGCTGCTGCAGTTTGCCGACTGGCAGGCAGGCCGCTTCGATGCCGTTGCCGAGCGCGATGCGTGGTTCCTCGCCACCCGCGAGACGCGCGAGCTGCGGCTCGAAACGTCTCAGATGGGCTGGTCGCTCAATCGCCTCATCCAGCAGATGGAGTGGGGCGATGACGCACTGCGCAGTGCCTTGGCCGCATGCGCTTCGGTGACGTTTCCGACAGCGTTTGCCGCCGCTGCTGCCGCGCTGAATGTCGACCCGCGCGATGGCGTGACGGCGTACTGCTTTGCCTGGGTGGAAAACCAGATGGCGGCGGCAGTCAAGGCCGTGCCGCTCGGGCAGGCTGCGGGGCAACGGATTCTCTTTGGCCTGCACGCAGCGGTGGCGCGTGCGGTGGAGGAGGCGACGCGCCGTGCGGCCTGTCATCCGCCTGAACTGTCTACGTTTTCGCCGGGGCTGGGCGTGCTGTCCGCCCGGCATGAAACGCAATACTCACGACTCTTTCGTTCCTGAACCTGATCATCATGCGAACCAAGAAACTTCCTGCCCTGCGCGTTGGCGTGGGCGGCCCGGTGGGCTCCGGCAAGACCACGCTGCTCGAAATGCTCTGCAAGGCGATGCGCGAGCGCTACGACCTCGTGGCGATCACCAACGACATCTACACGAAGGAAGATCAGCGCCTGCTGACCATCTCCGGCGCGCTGCCTGCCGAACGCATCATGGGCGTCGAAACCGGCGGCTGCCCGCACACGGCCATCCGCGAAGATGCGTCGATCAACCTTGAAGCGGTGGATCGCATGCTCGCCAAGTTTCCGGATGCGGATGTCGTCTTCATTGAGTCGGGCGGCGACAACCTCGCGGCGACGTTCAGCCCCGAGCTGTCGGACCTGACCATCTATGTGATCGACGTGGCCGGCGGCGAGAAGATCCCGCGCAAGGGCGGCCCGGGCATCACCAAGTCGGACCTGCTCATCATCAACAAGACCGACCTGGCGCCGTATGTCGGGGCGTCGCTGGAGGTGATGGAGAGCGACACGCGCAAGATGCGCGGCGATCGGCCGTTCGTGATGTGCAATCTGCGCGCGCAGGGTGGGTTGGATGAGGTCATCAGGTTCATTGAGCGGCAGGGGATGCTGGCGGCCTGAGGAGCCGGATACGGGGCACTCCCGATCGCACGGCAAGTCAAATCCACGGTGGTCTGTGCGTGATGGGAGGTGCCGGATGGGAACACGTCGTTGGCTGCTGCTGGTGGCATTCGCCTGGGGTGCAGCGGCGTGCACTCCCGTCGTCTCGGGCCCGTCTTACACGATGGAGGTGCGCCTGCATGACGGCAAGCATGTGCGCTGCGCCATCAACGAGCCGCTGGTCCGGCCCGCTCCGCCGGGGCCGGCGCTGACTACGCGCGAGCGCAACGAAGCCGAGGTGCTTGCGCTTGCCCCGATGCGGCTGGAGGTGGGGCCCAGGTCGCCGTATCCGACGCCTTATACGGCGCCGGATGTCCAGTGTCTTGCGCTGCCGCTTTGAACGAGGCGCTAGTACAAGCCAGGAATCAGGCGCCAGGTCCGGGCACGGTATGCGTCGTATTCGGCGCCAAATTGCGATTGCAGCAGGGCTTCCTCAGCGTGCATGCGTGCCACCAGCGGCGGAATCAGCAATGCGGTGAGCACCACGCCGGCCACCGCCCGGAATCCCAGGCCCCATCCCAGCGTACTGACCAGTAATCCCACGTAACTGGGGTTGCGCACGTAGCGGTAGATGCCGCTGGTCATCAGCGTATGGCCCGGCTGAATCGCCACCAGTCCGCTGAAGCGGTTGCCCAGCACATGCACGGGCCACAACCGCAGGGCGCCGCCCGCGGCATAGAGCACCACACCCAGCCACCTCACCAAATCGCCGTCGATGCAAAAGAGGTCGTGCCGGTCCGTATACGCCGGCAGCCAGGCGCTGACGAGGCCGATCAAGCCAAACACGGGCAACACCCACCGGTTGGACCGGTCCTCTCGCTCACCGGCGCTGAGATTGCCGCCTGCGAACATTGCAGCAATCGTCAGCGCAGCCGTCACCACCACCAGCGCCACGCGTGCCGGATGCGCAAGCAGCGGGCCAACGCCGCCCCAGCCCCACGCTGCGAGCGCGAGATAGCCGAGTACCGAAATCACCGCTGCAAAACCAAACCTGGCTGATGCCGCCATGATTGCTCCAGGAGAATCCGCATGCGCTCAGTGTAGGACCGGCGCGGGGTGCGCCCTGCTAACGGCCATTAAAAAGGCCGCATGCGCGGCCTTTTGTCTCGTGATTGACCCGTCCTGAATAAGGTTGACACTTTTTCCCCGCCAGGGAGTGAGGGTCAAGATGGAAGGGCAGAAGAAGCGAACGCAGAGGGACTACACGCTGGCTTTTAAGTTGGCAGTGGTTGAGCAGGTG